>JAGATD010000052.1 GCA_017621415.1 Clostridia bacterium | reverse complement strand
GCGTTCTTCTATGGTAAAATGGGTATAGCTCATATTGAATCTCCTTTTGTTATTTGTTGTGTGGTAACTTCATTATAACACAGGATTCAATATGAGTGTTCTTTTTTTCTAAAAGTGTTGCACTTAATAGTATAATTCACCCAGATTGAAATTATATTCTTTGAAGACACAAAGAATATACAAAACAATAAATAGGAGCAACAACCTATGGCAAAATTCAAAAGCAAATTCACACGTGCTGAACGGCAAGCCTACCACTCCGGCAAGGGCTATGCCGTAGCACACAAAAAGAGAGGTATTAACTTCAAGTTTGCAAACCTTAAAGCCTCGTTTGCAAGAGGATATAACAAAGGTTTGCAGATGATGAAAAGGAATCCCTTAAAATACGGACAACTCCCGAAAAAAACAAGAAAAAAGAGAGGATAAACACAAATGAAACGTTTCAGATTTAACAAAGTCAAGTGGGATAAGATAATTTCCGCTGTAGTTGTAGTAGTGCTTCTTGTCGGTTGTGTAGCCGGGCTTGCAGCGATATTCGGTTCAAAAACAACCGATGTATCAGACTTCGAATTCAAGAAGGGCGCTCTTGATTCCGCAGGCTATTACATAAAGAGCGACACTTCCATTTACACAAAAGACCTTATCGAATGTCAGGGACTTGTAATTGAACCTGACTTTGAAGCTACAGGCAAATATCAGGTGTTCTATTATAGCTCAAACAAATCCTTTATAGGCGCTTCCGAACTTCTTGACGCACATCTTGACGGTGTTTATGAAAAGGGTAATAATTTTAAATTTGCAAAGTATTGCCGTATTGTAATTTCTCCCGATGCGCCTGTCGACGAAGATAATCGCCCCGTAGATGAATGGAAGATTCACTTCTGGGAAGTAGCAGGCTATGCCGACGATTACAAGATTACTGTAAACAAGAAGCAGAACTTTTCTATTCGTGTTGATGAATTTACATCAGCAGACAATGTAGCAAGCATTTGGGGCGAGGGTAGGTATAATACTACCACAGACTCCTTTGAAGTAGATGATACCGGATTTTATTTCACAAATAAAATAGATACTTCTTCTGCTACTAAAATAATTGTTAAGCTTAAAACCGAAACATTAAATAAAAAGGTTGTGCTTGGTGATTCTAGCTACGCAATGCCTATATTATATGATGCTGATGATACTTGGGTATCGGGCGGTAAGCTTGAACATACTTACAAGGTTGAAAAAACTATCGGTGAGTTTTCATATATCTCCTACGATGTTTCCGCATATAACTCTATCGTCTTTGCTGTAGATAGCGTTTCCGCTGACGTACTTGAAATTTATCTTCAGTAATTACTATTGATTTGTCTTTAATTTCGTGATATAATTGAAGAAAAAAACGGTGATTAAGAGATGAATAATCAATACGTAAAATATACTATAGTTTTTCTTGAAATTATCCTTTTGTTTTCTTTAGTTGTATGTTTGCTTCGCTTTAGCAGTCCTCCGGCAGATGAAGACACCGGAAGCGATATTACAGATGTTCCTATTGATGAACCTTTACCGGATGATAACACTGCCGAAAATCCCGATAGCACACCTTCAGAGGATGAAGAACCGCCTGTAGATGATACACCGACAGAGGATACAACACCTACACCTGAGGTTATAGATTTCTCTACCTTGTCTTACGTTGCTTTTGGAGATAGTATAACTTACGGCTCAGGTATAACAACACCTTATCCTACTTTGATTTCAAACGCTTTGGGGTTGGCTTCGTTTACAAATAAGGCTGTATCGGGTGCAACTTTCTGCACAAACACTCTTAACCGTATTTGTATGACAGATAGGATCTTAGCATATACAGAACAGGCAGACATAATCAGCCTTATGCTTGGTGTTAATGATTATTTAGTCGATCTTCCGCTCGGCACATTTGGAGATACAACCCACGATACAATTTACGGCAGTTTATATCTGATTGCTGAACATCTTACGTCTACACAGAATGATGCGTTTATATTCTTTATGACTCCGTACAAGTGCAAATTCGGTACAATGATTTATAAAGATGATAATAACGTAGGATATAATCTTGAAGACGTAGCGAATGCCGTAAAAGAGGTTGCAGCGTTTTACGATATTCCTGTATTGGATATGTTCAACGAGGGTAAATTTGAGCTTGAAATGTACAATTACGGCAGTGACGGCTTACATCCCTCACAGGAATTTACTAACACATACACAGCACCACAAATAGAAGCATTTATAAGACAAAACTATAGTAATAAGAGGTAAAATAATGAAAACAAAGCGAATAACACAGATATTTCTGTGCTTGGCTTTGCTAATAGTTATGGGCGGAGAGATGATACTCTCCGCCTTTTCTATTACAGCAAGTGCGGAAAGTACAGGATATACAAACGTACTTACAGACTTACAAAAAGATAGTAGCTTTAACCCGGATAATTACCCTGCAAAAGAAGACGATACTTCGGTACAAGTAATACACATAGCCGAGGGTGAAAACGGTGAGCTATTTATATACGTATATCAGCCCTGCGATGCCAAAAAGGACTATAAGGCAAAGTTTATAAATATGAGCTTACAAAACCCTGTAGAAAAAAATCTTCAATATAAGCTCTATTCTCTCACTTGGCTTAATAGTAACGGAGTTTTTGATAAATACATAGTCAATGATTTTACTGTTACAAGCTCTGCCGAGAGGTATTACAATATTGCAACAGTTTATAGACCTTATGATAAGACAGTAGATACATCTTCCGAGGCTATAGACAATATTCAATGCAAAGGCTTTGCGGTGGGACAGTATTGGAAAGCTTATTATTATAACAACGTTCTATTCTACGAAGCAAAACACATTGATGTTGTCGATATAGAGATACAGGCAACAGGTACAGTTAGATATACAGAGGGTTTCAAGCTTTATGTTGACTCTTGTGATAGCCACTACGTAGCCTTTTCTATAAAGAATTACAATGTTGAACAGATTTACGATGCGGATATAACCTACACAATAAACAACTATGAAAAATCAACTGTATATACTGTTGGCGGTGGTACTACAACAAAATTGACATCAAGTGAAAAAAAGGACTCCGAGTATTTATCTGCAAAAGAAGTAGGCAGTAATGACGGTGACGGTTGGTTAGGCAAGAAATATTCTTGGTATAGAATAACAGACGTTACCACGTTCAAAAAGCAAGTCGAAGAAGACAGTAACGATACTTTTAGTCAAGAGGAGTTAGACGGACTTGCTAAATCACAATTTGTATTCCGCTTTGCCGAAACGGAGTACAGACTTGTTTCAAGTCCTAATGCTTCTGTTTCTTATTATAGTGAAGCAGTAAACATAGGCGTTTTAAGACTTCATTTTTTGTCTGATGGGCAATTTTATAACCTCGGTTGCGTTAGTGATCTTGTAGGCACAGACAGTATTCCTGAATTAACAGTTGATCTGTTAGACAATATCGAAAACATGGAAATATGGGAAAAGCTGTACGCTCTTTTATGCTTGATAGTTTTCCTCATAATCCTATCTTTCTTCTTCTCACCTATTAAGGCAGTATTAAAGGTAATTTGGGAAGGAATTAAATTCATATTCAGTATGCTATGTGCTATCATCACTCTACCAATTCAGCTAATACAACAAGCATTTTCAAAAGATAAACCTCACCGAAAACGAAAAAGGAGATAACGCAAAATGAATACAGTATTAACCATGGTATTTACAACAGTCCTTGTCTTCATAGTCGAAAAGATACTTGTATATCTCTTTGACATCTTGAAGGGCAAGAGGAAACGCAGAAAATAAAAGAAGTAACCGCCCGGGAAGAACGGTTACTCATGACTTTATATAGTCTTTCTTTTAACAATTGCAGCAATATCAAAAACTGCTTTAATTAACTTAAATGGCAATGATATTATAGCGAAAGCAAGTTCAAGCAAAATGCAAATAATATCTGCTGTTTTATGTAAAGTTTTTCTCACGATGTCACCACCTTTCTTTTGGTTATTTGCGCAGATTGTCATAGTGGTGTATGACCGATGCACAATAGAACCTTACTTTCTACTACAAAACTATTATACCCCCGTTTTGAGTATTTTTATATTATAACATGAAAGTATGAAAATGTTGTGAACGTAGAAAAGGTAATTGTTTCACCGGGCGATTATGATATAAAGGAGCTGATTAAAATAGCACGAAAGAAAAAAACTACTCGCAAATATAATACACGAAATGAATTTAGGTATAACAACAGTAAAGAAGCTTCGGGACATCCTCATTACATATTTGGTGAAAAGAACGGAAAGTATTATTCCCTCGGTATTACCACGCACCCGAAAAAAGAGCATCCTTATTATACGTTGAATAAGAGTCCGAACCCGAACAGCAAGGATAAAAATTATGTTCAGCGTAAGATCTTCCGAAACAAGAAAAAGGAATACGGAAAACGTCAGCAAGGGTGGAGCTTTGATAAGTCCGATATGCCTATAATTCGTCATATTACAAAGTCTTATAAAAAAAGACAAAACAAGCATAAAAAAAGAAAGTGAGCGAAGCATAGAAAAACTACGCATACCATCCATAAAGGAATAAGCTCACTTTCTGTTATTAGTATATCACAAACAAAATAAAAAGTCAATAGCGGTAACGCAAAACGTCACATAGACAGGAGAAAAAAGAAAAATGAAAAACAACATAGCTCTTTGGAAAAGATTACTATTTATCGGCATAACCCTTGTAATAGCCTTTGTAGTCGGTTACATCATCTATACAGGGGGTAACTTGCCCGAATGAAAAACACCTTCTTTCAAAAGTTCTTTATAGTCAAGTGCTTCAACCAATGGAAACGAGATTACAGGCACTTTATCTGTGTAGGTATAACGCTTGTATGCATAGCCTTCGGCTTTCTCTTTCCAAACTCCCTCGCACGTCTTGCCGAAACGGTGCGAGATCTATTCACTTCGGTAGCCTTTTACTTCTGTGAGCTTCTTCGCCCGGGCGGAAATCCTATCAGACCTACCGTACTCGGTATGCCTGAATGGCAGTTCACAGAGGATATATGGGAGCCGTTGCAGTTGTTCCCATACACGTGGGAAGAATTTCAAGTTTTATGGGGTAAATTTTGGGCAGTATTCTTTACGGAAGACAACTTTCTCGGATATTGGTATGCAATAGCGGATTTCATGTATTATTTTTCCCGCTTCTCGCTCCTTGTTATTCCGTTTGTAGTTCTGCTTATAATGAGATTAAGCTCTTATAAAAACAAGCAGTGTACAGACCGAAATAAACGCTCTACGGCTTTAAGGATCTATGAAAAATTCGTCTTTAAGATAATATACCCTGCGGTAGCTTGGGTAAAGGACTTTATATCCTTTTGCAGAGATAACAGCGGATATGTAAAGACTTGGGCTGTCCTTTGGCTCTTACACTTCAACGTAATAAGTATAGTAATAGCTTTCTTTGCGTTCTACTTCTATTTCTCTGCTTCTTGGGAGTTCGGAAGAATATACCCGCAGATATTAAAGCTCCTTGTAGACCTTGCCCCGATGATAAGATTTCTTCCCGGCATAGTATGGGCTTTGCTCGGACTATGGATATATAATTACATCTGTCGGTCAATGGCTTTCACTCGTCTTTACTATGCTGAACGTTGCAACCGTTCTTTCCTCTCTGACAGGGGAGTTGTAACAACAGTATATGGCGAAATGGGAATAGGAAAAACACAGCTCATTACCTCAATGGCTCTGTCCTCTGAGATAGACCAATTCGACATGGCTTTCGAGATACTTCTTGAAAAGGATTTGCAGTTCCCTAATTTCCCTTGGCAGACTTTTCGTGATGAATTACGTAAAAAGATAGATAACCGCACGATAGTAGATTTACCAACGTGCAGAGAATGGGTACAGTATTGTAGGGGTTTCTTTGACAGAATAACGGCAATATACACGTCAGAGGAATACCGGGAGAAGCGGAAAAAGTATAGACTTCTAAAAGAAGATTATACTTTCGGCTACGACTACACCCACTACAGAACAACGTATAATGACGAGTTAAAGATAACCCACCTATTTGAAGCACTTGAAGACTACGCCTGTGCATATCTTATTTTTACAGTAAAAACAACACTTCTTTTCTCAAACTATTCAATTCGTGTAGACTCTATTCTCCGGGACCTTGGAAATATGCCCTCACGTAATAATGATTTCTTCGACAGAGAACCCGAAATGCAAGAAGCATATTCGCACCACGCACACATAATAGATATAGATATGCTCCGTCTCGGCAAGAAGATCATCAAAGGCAATCCAAAGGCAAGAAGGCTGTCTTTTGGTACTTTCGTAATAACGGAAATAGATAAAGAGTTTAAGAATATGCAAGTTCTTAAAGAAATGAAAATGAATACAGACGAAACGAACCAAAAGAATGACCTTCATGACGCATGCCTGATGATGTGTAGACATGCAGCAGTTGTGTCAAACAGAGTCTTTATTCGTATCATAGCGGACTTGCAACGCCCGGAAGCCTGGGGAGCTGGCGGAAGAGAGCTAGGAGAAGTCATTTACATATCCGATAAAAGCGATCTCGCCCCGGCACTTCCTTTCTTCTCATCGTATTGGCTGTGTCAAGGTGTCTTTGAGTGGATAAAAGGAAAATGGGAAAGTTTTTATAGTGAGTATATAGAAAATAGGTGCGACAGTACACTATTTACATATCTTGCGAAAAACTTAACCGCAAAAATGAATAACCACTATGACAAAGTAAACGGACTCTTCGGCACACAGACATTATCTCTAGAGCTACAAAGCGGAAGACTTGACGGAGAAGTAAAAAAGGAAAAATGGCGGTTGATAATGAAAAAAGACCGTTCCCGAAGATACAGAACAGCCTGTCTTGAAGCCGTATTCGATAGCTACGAGCCAAACACAATGCACATTGATGATTTTATAATGTACGCAGGAGAAGTCGGCACACAGGAAGAAAACGAGCTACAGAACAGTTATTTCCAAAATGACATAAAGAGAATGAAGGAGCTAAACGAGTAACAACAAGCATCTTGCTTTTGAAGCTCTGCTCCAGGCACGAAAAAACCGAGGACGGATAACCGCCCTCGGCTTTTTCTTAAAATGTAAAATCGGTATAAACTTCGGTATCACCCTTCAGAAGTCTTGAATAGGAAATATCTACGAATTTTCCGCAGACGTATTTTTTACTGCTTCTGTCATATTCTCCTCTGATATATACTTGACTTTCTTTCGGCTCTGATATATCTTTGAGTATAAAATATTCGCCTTGCTTCAATTCTTTTAATTTCATAATCTCGCTCCCTCTGAACAGGCGATAACCTCGCCTGTTCTTGTATTTATTGCATAGCCTTGCTTGTATATGTTTGTTTCGTACTCGGTCAGCTTCTCTTGAAAAAGCCTTTTAGCCGTTCTGTTAAGAATGGTAATAAGCTCGTCAAAGGTGCTTCGGCAAGTGATGTGTTTATGCTCGTTCAGCCACCTTTCAGCCGTTGCAATTTTCTGTGCCGTGTCGGCTCTATATACAAACTCAAAAAGGTCTTTGTCGGTTAGCTTCGGTCTATTCATTGCCCTTGCTCCTTATCTCAATAGTAACACCACGTTTTGCGAGGTCTTTAAGGATAACCCAAAAATCGTTAGGGACTTCCCAAAGTGTGAGCTTAACCCACTCTTCCGCATAATTCCAAGTCTTGTCTTTGGTACAGTTTTTGAAATGCTCTTTATCGTGAAAGAAGTTGTATAAGCTATACTGTTCAACTCCGTTGTCATTAGTCCATTCGCTTATGAATATTGCAAGAGCATTGCCCTGATATATGTTGATAGTAAATTCTTCTTCTCTTTGCTTGATAAGCAGTTCGCCTATTTTCTCGTTCCAATCCCATCTAAGTGCCATAGTATTTTACTCCTTTGTGCATAGTGCATAATTTTAATTTTGATTAGTCAACCACCGAAATTGTGCGAAGTTCCGAAAATGTAAAAACCTCTTGAAATTCGGTGTTTTATGGTATATAATAGTAGTGTCAAAGGGGAGTGGGTGAAGCTCCCCCGACCAAGAATAAAAGGCTTTAGTCGGTTACTTTCTTCTTGGTATTGCCTTGTTTTTCAAGGCACTCATAGATACGAGAGAGAAGTTCTTGCGCTTCTCTGCATTGAGGGTGTTTTGCGATATAGTCCTCAAGTGCAGAAATAAGCGTTGGAGCTTCTTTCTTATTTACGAACAACTGCATAACCGAAAAACTCCTTTCTCCGCTTGTGCGGTGTATTTACTCCTTTCTGCCCGATACCGATAGCACAGTTAAGATTTCACCCCTCACGCCCCCCCACGATAAAAGGTCGCTCTCTATCGAGAGAGAGGTGCGCGAGTACCTCTGTATCTGCAGAGGTGCATATCGAATACAAAATATCAAAAGTCGGCTTTAGCCGAGGAAGATATGAAATTTTTATAAAGTTTTTCCCGGGGTGTTAGAAAAAGTTTGTAAAAAATTCATATACCCCACCTTTTTATGTTTTGTAGGCGGTATGCCAAGGTAACGTGCATAAACCAATAAACACAAATTCGCCGTGAGGCGAGAAGAAACAAGGGACAAAACAAAAAAGCCCCCTTATTCTTCAAATACGGCAGAGTAAAGAGAGTGGGAGGGAGTCAGGCCTTGAGGGGAACAAAAGCGAGTAGCTGTGCACCTCAAGCCCTCCCACCCACTCCGTACTCAACAACAAAAGAAAAAGCCTGTCTATACCGCAAAGTATAAACAAGCACGAAAACAACGGCATATAGCCTTGAAAGGAGTATATCCATGAAAGAACAGAAAACAAGAGCATATCGAAGAGTTAAGGAATCTGACAGACACAAAATAGAAGCTCTGTACAATGCAAAAGTGCCTGTATGGAAGATAGCCGAGGAATTAGGCTTCTCAAAGGTAACAATATATGCAGAATTGAAACGTGGAGCATATCAGCACCGTAATACCGATTGGACCGAAACAACAAAATATAGTGCATATAAAGCACAACGTAACGCAGACTATAACGCAACCGCCAAAGGAGCACAACTAAAAATAGGTAACGATCATGCTTTTGCAAAATTCGTTGAAACAATGATACTTGCAGGCTATTCCCCCGAAGCTCTGTTAGGCTTCATCAAGGATAACGATTTACAGTTCAAAACAAAGGTATGCCGTGTAACCCTGTATAGCTACATAGACAAAGGAGTGTTCCGCAACATAACGAATAAAAATCTTCTCCGTAAATCTAAGAAAAGAAAATACAAAACCGTAAAACGTACAAAGAAGCTCCCCCATATAGACCACTCAATAGAAAAAAGACCGAAAGACATTCAAGATAGAACATCTTTCGGTCACTGGGAATTGGATAGCGTAATCGGTACACAAACCAAAGGTAAAACTATTCTTTCACTTACAGAACGTAAAACAAGAATGCAACTGATTATTATTTCAAAAGATAAATCATCAGCAAGTACGGTAAACGCATTAAACCATATAGAACGTAAAATAGGTACACGTAATTTCCGTAAAATCTTCAAGTCATTTACTTGTGACAACGGTTGTGAATTTGCAAACACAGAGGGAATGGAGTATTCGCCCTCCGGCAAACAACGTACTACAGTTTATTACTGTCACCCCTACTGTTCTTCTGAACGTGGAAGCAACGAAAACCAAAATGGCTTTATCCGCAGATTCATCCCCAAAGGTACACCTATAAGCAAGTACACACCCCAAGAGATAAAACAGGTACAAGACTTCATCAACCACTACCCAAGAGGAATATTTAACTACCAAAATTCCGCTACGCTCTTTGAAAACGAGCTTCAAAACCTCGGCATAGAAAAGAATTCAATATTTTTTTAAGTTAGCACTTGACATTTGCGATTTTTTTATTATAATAAATTTATGATTGATTTTTTGTTCACATTATAGTATAATATATACATTGCTGTAATTTCGGAGGTGAATAGCTTGTGATTACCGAAAAGGCTAATGCCAAAATTAACCTTTTTTTAACAGTAACAGAGCGTCGTACAGATGGCTATCATAACATCGAGTCTATAATGCACTCGGTAGACCTCCATGATGTTGTTTCTATCGAAGTAAAAAAGTCTGATAAAGCAAAAATAACAGTAAAAACGGACATTCACGAGTTAAGCGATGAAAAAAGCAATCTTGTATACATAGCGGCAGAGAAGTATATTGCAAAATATTCGATAACCGATGAAATTATAATTTCGCTTGAAAAAAACATTCCTATCGGTGCGGGACTTGGCGGTGGCTCAACCGATGCTGCGGCAACTCTCAGAGCGCTTAATAGAATATACGGTAAATGCGGTGGAGAAGAGCTTCTTCGGCTGGCATCAGATATTGGAAGCGATGTGCCTTTTTGCATTGTGGGAGGAACAGCCATCTGCCATGGCAGGGGGGAGATAATAGAGCCTCTTTCTGTAAAAGAAAAGCGTTATTTCGCATTGGCTATCGGAGAAGAGCGCGTTTCCACACCAAGAGCCTTTGCCGAGCTTGATAACAGGTATATCTCTTATCCGAAAAAGTCGGATGTGTGCCGTGAAATGGCCTTGGCACTTGAAAACGGAGATACTGTTTCTGATTTTGTATATAATATCTTTGAAGAAATAACCGAAATTGCTAGTATTAAAGAAATTAAAGAAATAATGAAAAAAAGCGGGGCAGAATGCACATTGATGAGCGGAAGCGGCCCTGCTGTGTTTGGAATATTTAAAACCGAGGAGGAGGCTCTGGCTGCTGTCAAAAAGCTTTTAGCCTGTGGTTTTGTGTCATCTTATGCCGAATCTGCCACAGTTTCCGATATAACCGTTTAACAGGAGAAAATATGATCTACGATCTGCTTGCCCCGTTTTATGACGCGATAAATGCCGATATAAGCTATTCGGATTGGGCTGATTTTATTGAGAAAATATTTAATAAAGAATGTAAAAGCCGACCGGAGCTTGTGCTTGACCTTGGCTGCGGAACGGGAAAAATGACACTTGAGCTTGCATCCCGCGGTTACGATATGACAGGAATAGATATTTCTGCCGAAATGCTTGATATTGCCAGAGAGCAGGCGGAAATTGGTGGGTATGACATTCTTTGGCTATCTCAGGATATGCGTGAGTTTGAGCTTTACGGTACGGTTGATTCGGCCGTTTCCTGCCTTGATTGCATAAATCACCTGACTAAGCCCTCTGATGTAAAAAAAACTTTTGAGCGTATGCATAACTATCTGATTCCTGACGGAATTTTTGTTTTTGACATTAACGGTAAAGCCAAGTTTGAAAATATATATGCCGACCGCTCTTATGTTATGGAAGAGGACGGAGGAGTCTGCATTTGGCAGAACTATTATGATAAAAAAACAAAGCTTTGCGATTTTTATATCACCCTCTTTGAGGAATGCTCTGACGGTAGATATGAGAGGTATGACGATGAGCAAAGAGAGAGAATGTATACAGTCTCAGAGATGCGAAAAATGCTCTTAGCCTCGGGATTCGACTTTATCGGTGCGTATTCGGATTTCGATTTTAGCGAGGCTACGGATAATTCCGAGCGAATATATATCGCCGCAAGGTGCAAAAAATAACTGTAAGGAAAAAAGAAAATGGCAAATACAGAAAAAGCAACAATTTTAAGAGGCATGACCCACGACGGTTCTGCCAGAATTCTTGTAATCAATTCGAGAAAAATAGTAAATGATATGATAGGCTTTCACCGTACAAGCCCGACTGCGACGGCGGCTCTTGGCAGAATGGTTACCGCTTCTTCAATGATAGGTACAATGCTTCCCGAGGAGGGGGACAGCGTAACAATTTCTATCTCGGGTGACGGCGAGGCAGGTAAGCTTATTGCCGTTGGCGATTATTACGGTAATGTTAAGGGGTATATCCAGAACCCGCTTGCAAATCCTCCGAAGAAGCCTAACGGAAAGCTTGATGTAGGAGCGGCTATTGGGCAGGGAACTATTTCTTTTGTTAAATCTGTCGGTGATGGCGAGCCTCAGATAGGAACAATAGAGCTTGTCAGCGGTGAGATTGCAGAGGACATAGCCACATATTTTGCAAAAAGCGAGCAGATTCCCACCGTTCTTTCTCTCGGAGTGCTTGTTGATACCGATTATTCCTGTCTTGCGGCAGGCGGTGTGCTTATTCAGCTTATGCCTTTCCCTGATGAAAGTACGGTAGACCTTATCGAGCGCAACGCAGCGGATCTTGTAAATATTTCCCGCCATTTTAATGCAGGACTTGACAATAAAGCTATCGCCGATATAGCAATGCGTGACATTCCCTATGACATCTTTGACACACTCGAGGTTGAATATAAGTGCGACTGCGGTCATGACAGAATGAAAAAGAAGATTCAAAGTCTTGGCAAAAAGGAAATTCTTACTATGCTTGATGAGCAGGAGGCGGAGGGTAAGGAAAGAGCTCTTACCGCGATATGCCGTTTCTGTAATACCGAGTACACCTATTCTGAAAAAGAGCTTTTAAAATAACTTTATTTACTTCGTGAGCATAAACTGTTCACGAAGTTTTTTGTTTGCGAGGAATATATGATACCCGAAAATATGCTTTATTTTTTGACCGAGGACAGCATAAAAGGTCATATCGAGTATATGAATACTGTTTTTTCACGCTATATGATATACGAAAAAAGTATTCACGAGTTGAAAGGAAAAACACTCTCTCAAATCGTTAAAATGAGGCTTGATAAATCTGATAAGGAGAAAATTGTTGCTCTTCTTAAGGAATACTATTCCCACAAAACATATTTTAACTCTTTCTCAAAAAATGACAAGCCATGTAAGGAGATTAAAAGGTTTTACTCATCAGAAAACGATTTTTGTTACCGAGCAGTGGAGCGTGCTAGGGTGGAGGATGGCGGTTTTTTGTATATATTAAAGGGTAGAAAGGGATCACCCGTTATTGCCCACACGAGAGATGTGCCGCTTTTGTACATTTCATATACACCGATTTTGGCCCTTGATTTGTGCGAGCATGCCTACTTTGCCGATTACGGATATAATAAAGATGAGTATATAAGACGGGCTGTATCAAGACTTGATATATCGAAGCTCTTTATTCCCGAAAGCTCTTGACATAAATCTTATTTTATAGTACAATTATATAAAACCCTGCCGAAAAGGGAAAATAATAAATTCGAAAGGATTTTGAAATGAATATTTTACACGGTAATGCTGTTGTCGGTCAGTCTGGCGGACCCACAGCTGCAATTAACGCAACACTTGCAGGTGTTATAAGAGGCGCGCTTTCAGCAAAGGCTGACGGTGTTATTGATACGCTTTACGGTATGCGTAACGGCATTGAGGGCTTCCTTGATGAAAGGCTGATTAATCTTACTGATATTTTTTCAGACGAGTCAAAGATAAAAATTCTTGAGCAGACTCCCTCCGCGGCGCTCGGCTCCTGCCGCAAAAAGATGAAATCTCCTGAGGTTGACCCCGAGACCTATGAGCGGCTTATCGAAATATTCAAGAAGTATAACATCAGATATTTCTTCTACATAGGCGGAAACGACTCTATGGACACCGTTTCTAAGCTTTCTAAGTTTGCCGCAGACCATGACTACGAAATGCGTGTTGTAGGTGTGCCTAAGACTGTTGACAATGACCTTGCCGCAACCGATCACACCCCCGGATTTGGTTCTGCCGCAAAATTTGTTGCCGTTACTATGAAAGAGCTTATCAGAGATATCTCTGTTTACTCTATGAAGGCTGTTACTATTGTTGAAATAATGGGTAGAGACGCAGGCTGGCTTACAACCGCTGCGGCGCTTCCTGTAATCTCGGGTGGAAAGGGACCCGACCTTGTTTATCTTCCCGAGCGTACCTTTGACCCTGATAAGTTTATCGAGTCTATAAACGAGCTTCAAAAGGACCATCCGGCGCTTATCGTTGCTGTCTCCGAGGGAATTAAGTTCCCCGATGGCAGATATGTTGGCGAGGGACTTGGCGGCAGAAAGGTTGATGCCTTTGGTCACGTTGCTCTCTCAGGCGCAGGAAAGGTGCTTGAGGACCTTGTTAAGGAAAAGGTGGGCTGCAAGGTTCGCTCTATTGAGCTTAATCTGCCTCAGAGATGCGCGGCTCATATAGCTTCGCTTACCGATATTACCGAGTCTGTCGGTGTTGGTAAGGCTGCCGTGGCATATGCCGTAGAGGGTAAGACAGGAATTATGGCTACAATCGACAGGGCAGAGGGAGACGAGTATTCGGTAACCTTCGGCGCTGCGAATATTGCCGAGATTGCGAATGCCGTAAGAGGTGTTCCAGATGAATACATCAACGAAACCTCAGACGGAATAACAGAGGCGGGTATCAATTATCTTAAGCCTCTTATTATGGGCGAATGCGATGTTATCTACGACAACGGTATGCCCGCTCACATAGTTCTTTGAGTATAATAGGCCGGGGCAATTTCGCAATTCTGCTGCATTTCGCATTTTGCTTTTCAAGTTTTGTGTTGACAGAAGCAGCATAATGTGATATAATTAAATAACAAACAACCATAAACGGAACCGGCTGATTGTAGATGATGTTGGTTCCTTTTATGCTTTTTAAGGAAGAACTTATGGTTAGAAAAAAGAAGTTTACACTTTCAACCACGCAGATCATATTGCTCAGCTTTCTTGTGACCATCCTTTCGGGAAGTCTATTGTTGGCATTGCCGATAAGCGCCGCCAACGGTGAAGCTGTTCCATATCTCGATGCGCTCTTTACGGCAACAACCTCCACCTGTGTGACAGGACTGGTTACTCTTCCTACCGTAACCGCTTGGAGCACGTTTGGGCATATTGTCATATTGATTCTGATACAGATTGGCGGTCTTGGGATTATAACAATTATGTCAGGGCTGATGCTTCTTTTGAATAAAAAAATGGGTATCGGCGACCGATTGCTTATCCAGGATGCCTTTAATCTCAATACGATGTCCGGTCTTGCTAAATTTGTCAAAAATGTGTTGCTTGGCACCTTGGTCATCGAGGGGATAGGAGCTATTCTGTATATGATAGTATTTGTCCCCGAATTTGGCGCAAGGGGTATATGGATATCGGTGTTTAATTCTGTTTCCGCGTTTTGTAACGCGGGCATTGATATTATTGCTGAAAACAGTCTTTGTAACTATGCAGCAAATCCGTTAATTAACCTTGTAACCTCCGCGCTGATAATTCTCGGCGGTCTCGGCTACATTGTATGGTGGGATGTGCTTCGTGTCGCTCGGAGCCGCTCGCCAAAGAACCGCAGGATATTCAGACACTTGACCTTACACTCAAAGATTGCAATTACCGTTACCTTGGTGTTAATTCTTGTAGGCGCGCTGTTTATTTTTATTTTTGAATATTCGAACCCCTTGACCATAGGAGAAATGTCCCTCTTTGATAAAATTCAGGTGTCATTATTCCAATCGGTTACTACAAGAACGGCGGGCTTTGCCTCTGTTCCGCAGGAGAATTTAACCAACGCATCTGCCGCTGTATCTATTATTTTGATGCTCATCGGAGGCTCACCCGTTGGAACTGCCGGCGGTATGAAAACGGTAACCGTCGCAGTACTTATATGCTCGGCATTTGCTACATTCCGTAATAAGAACAGTGCAACCTTGTTCGGTCGCCGCATTTCCGAGGGGTCGGTAAAAAAAGCGGTTGCCGTGGCGGTAGCATTTATCACAATATTCTTAGTGTCAACGATACTTCTGATGGCAACAAGCAACTCGTCTGCCCTTGATGCTGTTTATGAAACGGTCAGCGCAACGGCAACTGTCGGTCTTTCAAGAAATTTAACATCATCGCTTAACACATTCGGAAAGATGATCATCATAGTAACAATGTACTTAGGCAGAGTCGGTCCCATCTCGCTGGCGGTGGCTCTCGGCAGCAAAAACCAAAGTCAGAACGTAATTTCCGAGCCAACGGAAGATATCAGTATAGGATAAGGAGAAAAACAATGAAATCAAAGAAAACCTACGCAGTCTTCGGACTTGGAAGATACGGCACAGCAGTTGCAAGAGAGCTTGTAGATAACGGTATTGAGGTTATCGCCGTCGATACCGATGAAAGAATTGTCAATGATGCGGCATCATACCTGCCGGTGTGCAAGTGTGCGGATGTTACCGATATGGAAGTCATTTCCCGTCTCGGCATTGGAAATATTGACACCGTCATTGTTTGTATGGCAGGAAATCTTGAGGCAAGTGTAATGGCTATCACACTATGCAAGGAGGCGGGTGTTCGTACCGTTATTGCAAAGTGCTCAAACGAGATGCAGCAAAAAATATTGCTCCGAGTTGGGGCGGATCAGGTAGTCTTTCCCGAGAATGAGTCGGGCATACGCCTCGCTAAGAATCTCTTAAGCTCAGGCTTTATCGATATGATCTCTCTGTCAAAGGATGTTTCTATGGTTGAGATTGACGTTAGAGAAGAGTGGTGCGGAAAAAATCTTATTGAATTAAATCTTCGTAAGAAATACGGCTTTAATATAGTTGCCGTTAAGAAGGGCGAGGATGTCGACGTAAACATCAATCCCGAGCAGGCGCTTGATGCCGAAAGCTCGCTGATTGTTATTGCAAATACGGCAAAGCTAGGAAAATTGAAGTAAAATTCTTGAAGCTGAAAATTTACGGGCTGCGTTTAAGAATTACGCAGCTGTCCGAAAAATGATTCTTAATACAAAATATAAAAAAGCAAAGGTGCCTGTGATGACATCTTTGCTTTTTTTGTCATTGCTTTGATGAAGCAGCGCCAAAAGCTGCTTTGCGCTAAGAATTAGAATACATTGTTTTTGCTGAATTATAATGACCAAGCACTTGCGGAGTCGGTCTGATTACTTAGCCTTGCAATAGAGCTCTACCTCATCGAACGTATCTGTCACTTCCTTATCGGGAGCTTTAGTGATAAGAGATACGGCAATAATCGCGATGGAGCTGATGATAAATGCGGGAAGAAGCTCATACAGGTCCCAAGCGCCGCCGAGAGGACGCACAAGATATTTCCAAACAAAGACCATTACACCACCGGATACAATACCGGCGAGCGCGCCCCATTTTGTCGTTCTCCTCCAGAAGAGGGCAAAGAGAACGGTCGGACCAAAGGCTGCGCCGAAGCCCGCCCACGCAAAGGAAACAATGCGGAATACAGAGCTATCGGAATCCCAAGCGAGAAATACAGCGATAAGCGCAATGATGAGCATTGTTCCGCGCGCAAACCACATCTGAACTTTTTCTTTCATATTTTTCCAAACAAAACGCTTTATAATGTTCTCGGAAACAGAAGAAGATGCCGCAAGAAGCTGAGAGTCGGCGGTTGACATAATGGAGGCGAGTATTCCTGCGATAATAAATCCGGCGAGCAAAGCGGCAAAGGTGTCAAGCTCGGCTATTTTATTCGCAATCATAATAATAATGTTTTCAGAGTCGAACCCATCGGTAAAGAGGTTGTTGGTTGTAGCGAACGCAAAGCCGAGTACTCCGATAAATATAGCCACAGCCATAGAGATTGTTACCCAAACGGAAGCTACTCTTCTCGCAAGAGGAAGCTTTTTCTCATTCTCAATAGCCATAAATCTGAGCAGAATGTGAGGCATACCAAAATAACCAAGACCCCATGCCAAAGTGGATACTATGGGAAGAAAACCGTAACTTTCTCCGTCTGTGCCGAAAATGTTGAAATACTGTCCGAGACTGTCAATTCCGTCAATTCCGAGAATCATATTTTTAACATTCTCGAATCCACCGGCATTTTCTATGCCGAAGCACACGACAACAAAGAGCGCCACGGTCATAATAACAGACTGAATAAGATCTGTTGTTGAGGCTGCGAGAAATCCGCCGAGAACCGTGTATACGACAATGATTATCGCTCCGACAATCATTGCTGTGTGATATTCAATGCCGAAAAGACTGGAAGCGAGCTTACCGATAGCGGAAAATCCCGAAGCGGTGTAGGGAATAAAGAATACAATTATTACCAAAGCAGCAATAGCGGTGAGCATACCGCCTTTGTCTCCAAATCTGTCGGAGAATAACGAGGGAATGGTTGTAGAGCTGGTTTTTTCGGAATAAATTCGAATTCTTTTTGCAACTATAAGCCAATTTATGTATGTACCTATAGCAAGTCCCACAGCGGTCCAGACAGCCTCGGCAAAGCCTGTGGTATTGCCGGACAAACCGTTGAGCAAAGCAACTCCGGGCAATCCCATAAGAAGCCAAGATGACATATCGGATGCCTCGGCGCTCATCGCGGTAACAAAGGGACCGAGCTTTCTTCCTCCAAGATAAAAGTCGTCTGAGGATTTGTTCTTTTTAGCCATCTTGACACCTAGGTAAATCATATAACCAAGATATAAAATGATAGCTAAAATTATCATCGTAGTTTTCATTGTCATAATACCTTTCAAAACAAAAAATATAAATTATTTTAACATATTATTAATATATTGTCAATCTAGAATACATTCTATACTAAATTAGAGCAAAAAGCTGAAATACATTGAAAAATAAAGAGATTTTAATAGAACTTAGATTATACTTTAAATGTAAACAATTTGTTAACAAGTTGCATTTCGTTTAATTTTGTGTTAAAATGTATAAAAAGGAGCAGAGCAATGAGAAAAAACAATCAAAATACAAAAAGCAAAATTATATCCGCCGCCTGGAAACTTTTTTATGACCGGGGGTTTGATAACACGACAATTGAAGATATAGTAGCTCTTTCAAAAACATCTAAGGGCTCTTTTTATCATTATTTTGAAGGAAAGGATTCGCTGTTAGGAACTCTTTCAACCCTTTTTGACGAAAAGTATGAGGAGCTTATTCCTTTAATTGAGGAGAACACCGACAGCTTTGAGATTTTGATGTATTTAAACCGAGAGCTGTTCCTTATGATTGAAAACAGTATTTCTATTGAGTTGCTTTCAAGACTGCTTTCAACCCAACTTTTTGCTAAGGGAGAAAGGCATCTGCTTGACCGCAGCAGAACCTACTTTAAGCTTCTTTTAAAAATCGTTAAGGAGGGGCAAAGCAGGGGAGAAATCAGGACAGATGTTTCGGCAAATGAGATTGTTAAGGCATATGCCTTGTGCGAGCGAGCCTTTATGTATGATTGGTGCCTGTGCTCGGGTGAATATTCTCTAGCTTCATACGCAGCGCCCCTGCTTAGAGCTTTTTTGTCCAATTACAGAACCTGCGTGTAAGCTTACTTTTATAATATATTTATTAATGAAAAAATGAGCAAGAAAAGAAGATGATTTGTCTTCTGATCTTGCCCGTTTTTTTACTTTATTGAGTAATAATTACCAAATACTATATGAAGTGATAAATACAGTACGTTAATGTAGTTGTTTGTTTCGTCTGCAGCTATTGAACCTGTATCTACTTTAAGCTCGTTAGAGAAGGTTGTATGGCCAACACCGCCTGAGGGGGTATTTAATACAAGGTTTGACGCAGTTGAGTTCTCCTTAACCTCCGAAAGTGTTTTATTCTTGTAGTTATAAGTTTTTCCGTCATGAACGCTGTCGTCTATATCCAGAATTGTTTTGTTTCCGACTGTAAGACGGCCATCTATATCAACTTTACCATTCAGCTGCTGGAATATATCTCCAAAACCGTTTGATAGATCGGGAATAAATAGATTTACCATAACCAGGTTGAAATAGCGGCGAGGAGCTGCTTCGCCTGTTATTGTTTTTTCTGTTATGAAGCTAGAGCCTTGTTTTCTAAGCGATTCATCCAAGGGGTAGAGAAGTGATTGCAGCACCGTATCCATTTTGATACCTACATCAATGGATGTAAACCAAGCTTCGTTACCGGTAACCCAGCTTTCTACAACAGAGTCATCTGAGATATAAACATCGGGACCGCTATGCTTATTTTTGTTATATTCGGGATCACTTGTCTGGCAAATGATAGCGGGACCGCCGCTTTTACTGATAACAGAGTTTTTTATGTTTAGGGTTAAACGAGGGTATTTTGACTTATCCAGCGGCTCTTCGTCATCCTCTTGCACAGGATTTTTTGAAATAAGTGAAATATGGTTGTGCCAGGAATTTGTGAATTTGCATTCGGTTACATTTACGGTTTGATAATCCCTTTCCGCAATAAGAGTGCAGAGAAAGGCTTCAACCTTAACATTGTTAAGATTTATTACCTGAGCTAAGGTTTTAAAAGCGGTGAGACCGAGCATGGACTCTGCTGTTTTATTCTCGTCGGATGAGGTAGAATTGTCATCAGCAAGATGAAGATTGCTGATGGTTACGGAAAATAGTTTGTGGTTGTGATTTATGTCAAAATCCGAAGCGTAATCAAATCTGAAAAGCTGTGCGGTTGATATTCCGTCATCCTGATTTCCCCCCTCTGCTATAACTGTGGGCAGGTTGTATGTGTATATCGAGAAATAATTTCCGTGAATAGTAAAACGAGGTGTTGTCTCTGTGGTTACAGCGCTATATATAGATATATTATCCAAAAGCCCGTTGGCTCTGTTTTTATCAAGGAAATATTCCTTCGGTAAATCGGTGGTTTCTATTGTCAGATGATTGTGTATAACGATAGCAGAAAGGTTTTTCGGCCTTTCGGAATTCTTTTCGTTACGGAGATAATCCTCAACTATTTCAAGCTGAGTTCTTGTTTCACCCTCGTAAATATCTTTGAATTGATCTTCGTCAGGGATGTTGGTTATATAATTAAGCTCGTATGCTTCATATATGTTGTATCCGTCAACAACGGTAACGGTAAAGCTCTTGGTAAATGACGAAATTTTATCCTCGGCAATATCGCGGGGACGTGTGGAGATAGTAAAGGTTTTGCCAATAGCTACCTCTGTAAAGTCGAATGAATTTTTTTCTTCGTCTATCGAAACGTACAAGGCGAGCTCGGCTCCCTCAAGAGGCTCTTCGGACCCTTGGATATATACCTGCGACTCGCTGACGTAGGATGTAATAACCTGAGGAATATTATCGGCAGAAATTGCAAGAATTTTTAAGCTTAGATAGAAGCTGTTATCATCACCGACAACATAACCGTGACTTTTGTTGGTAAATCCGTTTCTTGAGGCTTCAAAATCGGCAAGAGAGTCAGGGAGCGACACCTTAACGATTGAAAGCGCGGAGGAGTCGTAGCCCGCTCCTTTTACGGTTACCGATTTGTAGGCAATAAAATCGTCATAGCTTATTGTCAGAGTTTTTTTGCCGGGGGTGCTTGTATCAAGCTCTCCGAAAACAAGACTCTCGTATCCGACAACCTCGGTGGTGTCGTCGTTATAAATAACCGTGGCGGTAACAGCTGAAAAATCAGGCGTTTCTCCAAGCTCGTATTCAAGCTTCAGCCCCTCGTTTATAACAAGGTCCTTAACAGCTCTGTCACCGATACAACAGGTAAACGACAGAAGTATCATTGATAACAAAAGTAATATTATGGGAATTCTTTTTTTCATAATATCTCCTTGTGAAGAACGAATTTTTTAAGAACAAAAAATGAAACGAAAAATACTATTCGGAGGCGTACCAGATGTTTAATACATCGGTGATAGCTGTGCTTTTGTTTCCTTCGTCATCAGTGGCATAGACCTTTACTGTTATAACATTTACTCCGCCGGCTTCGCTAAATCCCGTTATGGTCACAAGACCGTTTTCGTCAACAGAAGCATAGGGGTCATCGGTTTCATAAATAACCGCCGTGTTGGTTGTGTTATCAGGTGTCAGCTTGCACTGTATCTGATATGTAAGACTGCCGCCGCTTAAAAGCGGGGAATCAAGCCATACAAACTTTTCACCGGAGCTTTCACCTACATTTTCTCCGACAATTTCAATGCTCTTAACAGGTATTGAGTCTGTGGGAGCATCTTCTGTTACCAAACCGTAAAAGGTGACCAACATTATAGATGCTGCATATATTATTCCGATCATAAATATAACAGATTTTTTCATTTATTTTTCCTTGTAAAACAGCTTGATATTTGAGATAAACAGGTAAGCACGGTAAGCAAAAGCCAATAGAGCAATACCGGCAAATTTAATACAAACAGAGCCTATATCCTCTTTAAACAAAAGCAGGAATAAAAGAGCCGCGACAGCAAATGAGAGAATAAAGGCGCAAGACGATGACTTTATTTCATTAGGGTCGCTTTCATATTCGCCGACTGCCGCATATATCTCTGTGTGAGGGTTGAGAATGTCAAGCTCCGCGCTGTAAAGCAGGTGAGCGAGGTAAACGAAGGTGATACCGAGCATAAGGAATACAACGTCGGTGATAATAAGCTTAGAGAAGGAGACCAACAGAGTTCCTGTCAGCACAAAGGAGAAAAAGCAGAACACCGTGGTCGGCATAAGCTTGGCAACCAAAAGAAGCGTTGGGTCTTTGGGCTGAATTTTAATAAGATAAGCGCTTCTGCCGTCTCGTGAGAAAATACTTGCCGCATATGAGTTTGAATTGAGAGAAATCAAAAGAATGAGCAAAAGGTTACACGCAAAGATAAGCTTGTTTCCGAATTCAGTGGTCGGCATAGCTGAGAATATGAGGTTTGAGACAAAGGAAAGCATAGGAATGGAGACGGCTATTGCTATGTTTGTCGCTGTTCTTGCCGAATCTTTTGCCGATTTTAGAAATTCTGAATGTATTGCGGTGAATTTTGAACTCCTGACAATGTTGGTTTTTGGCTTAACCAACAATTTAAGATACTCAAATGGCTTGCTTGCCATTGAGTAAAAGATGGGCTTTACAACAAGTATGCTGAGCATAAACAGCGCAAGCGATGTAATTAGCAGAGCGCCGAAGCGCAGCAGCATAACATCAGCGGGGAAGACTGCGGTTACGGACAGCTCGCCTATAATTATTTCGCCTATCATCATACGTGTTAAATCGTGAATAACCGAAATTTTTTCGGCAAACAGCATTAAGAACTCCTGTATCTGAAGCCCCAAAGTATGCCAGCCAACTCTGAGGTCAAGCTCACCGGGAATAACCGAAACAAATAAGAATAACCCCACAACAACCGCGATAACCGAAAGAGCGGTAATAAGGATTTGCAAGGATTTTCTCTGCCTGACGAAATTGGTGATAATTGCTGCCGGGATAGAAAGCAATGAGGCAACGGCGATAGTGAAAACAGAAATAAAGATAAAACAGATAATAAGCCAGGGGTAAAATCCGAATGAATGTCCGTGGGCGAGGAAATATCCAACAAACACGGGAATAATAAATGATGCATTCTTTTTCAATTCAAAGATAAAGAATACAACGATTTTCGATAAGAATACCTGCGTAGGAGTTGCCGGCAGGGTAAGAAGTATAACATTGTCGCGTGAAAAGTAGAGCGCCTTTGTCAACCGCACCGTACAGGAGGCGATAGACAGCATAAGTAAAACCGTGAACAAAAATGTCATAAACGTATCAGGTACATATGCCATTGTTCCGAAAACCGAGAACACCATTGCCACAGTATAAAGTCCAAAGCATATAGCGGAGGACAAAACAAACTTAAGAAGTGTGGTTAGTACTGTAAGAAGCGTTCCTGAAACAGCCTTGGTACGAGCCCCTGCTTTTTGCGAAACAAGCTTCTCCTTAAGCTGCATTTTTGCAAGCGTTGCTATATTATTCATAACGTCTTCGCACCTGTCGAGGAGAGAGCCTCGTAATCTGTAACATTGAGGATATCGTTTCCACCGATATTGATTATTTCCTCATCCTCATCCGCTGTAATAACGTGTAGATAAAGCTCTTCAAGATCTATTTCGTGTTCCTCTATTTTTGCCATTGATGCAACGGCACGTATACGGCCATGCTTTATGATCGCAATTTTATCGCAGATTTTTTCAACCACGTCGATAATATGAGAGGAGAAGAATACAATATTGCCCTTTGCGGCATGCTCCTTCATGCACTCCTTAACCTCGTAGATGCTATTGGGGTCGAGTCCTGTGAGAGGCTCGTCGAGAATCCACACCTTGGGGTTGTGCACAAGCGCTGCCATTATGGCTATTTTTTGCTTCATTCCATGAGAATAGGTCTTCATGGGGTTGTCGAACGAATTATGAAGCTGGAATCTGGTTACATATTTTTCTATCGCTTCATCACGTGATTTTTTGTCTACATCATAAAGATCGGCAATGTAATTGATGTATTCTCTTCCGGTAAGGTTCTCATACAGGGCGTAATGGTCGGGAACAAAGCCTGTATTAAGCTTCGCCTGTATGGACTGACGTGATACATCATAACCGCAAACCTCAATACTGCCGGAGGTTATAGGCTGTATTCCCACTATACTCTTTATAATAGTGGATTTGCCTGCTCCGTTAGGACCGAGGAAGCCGAATATTTCGCCGCCCTTAACAGCAAAGGAAACGTGATCTACAGAATAATGCTTGTTGTTGCCGTATTTTTTAGAAAACTTTCTCAGCACAAGCTTTGGTGAATTATCACCGTACATAGGCGCATCCTGTGACCTTGTTCCAAGAAAACTCTTAAGCTCTTTTTTCATTTTGTTGTAATCTCTTTCTCTCAGTCGTCTGTTTTCCGCTTTGTCCCAGCTCTTAAACAGCGCTTTGTACATAAACCACATTATGACGATAAGCAGCACGTAAGAAACATATACTACCAAGTCATACAATGGGAAAAATTCAAGGTTCGTTTCGCCAATGCTAAAGCTGAAAGAAACCTCTTTTGTAGCTTTTGCAAATTCAGGGAATGCGGAGAGAATATAATTGTTTTCAAAATTAAGATAATCGGAGGCTGTTGCGAAATTGTTGATAACAGCATTAAAGCACAGGGTGAAGAGGAAGTACACGCTGAAAGCAAAGAGCGCGCGTAAAAGTCCTGTAACACTGGGCCGCTTAAAGATTTTGAGCGCAACGCACAAAACAGGAACAAAGAATACAAAGTAAGACGAAGCCCAGAAGCGTATGCTCTCGGTTGCTGTCACATTAAGCTGGCCTACCATGGGGAAAAGCATATCGGTAAACGATGTTAAAACTCCGAGGAATAGGCAACAGTTAAATATCCATTCGTTTTTAGTCATTAAAGCAAATGGCATAAGGATAATCACAACAGAGCATATGCCGAGAGGGAGATTGGCGGGACTTGTCCAGTCTGATAAGCTGTAATACGAAAAATACGAGCAAGATATTGCAAGGGAATAAAACAGCACACAGAGACGCTTGTTGTCCTCTTTTAAATTTTTGAGAATGTGGAAAGCAATAATGGGAATGATGAAAGCAAGATACAGCATTATTCGGTGTTCCTGCGTAAAATTCGAGAAGATAACTCCCTCATAGCGCCTGAAGCCTAAAAGGACCTGCAGAACAAACGGAGGAATTGCAACAAGCGCCGCAGCCGCAAATATACCGACGGACAAAGCCGTATCCGAAAGAGACGGGCGAGGCTGGCTGACTAAGATATAATCGGTAACCGAAAGGGAAAGTCCTATTGCGATAATCGCAACAATGAACGGAAGATAAATGAGGTCGTCAGAGGACGGGTTGTTGCCGATATTTGCTATTGAATATGTGTCAAGAAAAAGAGTATCAAGAACAAGAACGGGTAAAGCAAAAAGCTTTGTAGTGTAATGAAGCGCCGGCTTTTTTGTAAAGCGGGAAAAAGCGATTAAAAGAACCGCCGTGTAGGTAAGCCAAATAAGCACGGTTGCAAAGGCCGTACGCGGCATATCCGTTCCGAAAGGGGAAGGGCCTCTGTTTAAGCCGATAACTATGGATATCGCCTCTTTGTGCACAGCGGAAAATACGAACGTGAGAATAAACAATGCTGCGCCGGTTAATTTGCCGATTAAATCAAACGGGATGTTTTTTCTCTTAAAAATATATGCTGTAACGCCAAACAGGGCAGAAACAAGCAAGATGATTAATCTATAAGCAATGCAGTTCATCCGAAACCTCGAAATATTAATTTTGCTATTACTTTGCTATTATATTATATATTAACGCGAGTACTTTGTCAATGATTTAATTTTAGATTAAATAAAAAATATTGGAAAAATTTACAGAAAAAAACAAAAGAAAATCAAACAGCAAAAAATGATGAAGAATTTTGTAAAATAGCTTGATTTTTTTATTGCGATATGATATAATATAATACAAATTGAAAATGCTTATCAAGAGTGGCGGAGGGACTGGCCCTGTGAAGCCCGGCAACCTGTGTTTTATAAGGTGCTAATTCCCGAGAGATGAGCTTGTGCTTGGCGCTCGGGTAGTCTGCCCGGGCGCTGCTCTTTTTGTATGAATTTTTATGATTGAGAGGAATGTTTAATGAAAAAAATTCTTTTTACATCAGAGTCGGTGACTGAGGGACATCCCGACAAAATGTGTGATAAAATTTCGGATGCAATTCTCGATGCTATGCTTAAGGAGGACCCCGAGAGCCGTGTTGCTTGCGAGACCTTTGCTACAACAGGTATTGTAACCGTTATGGGAGAGATCACAACAAAGGCTAAGGTGGATATACAGCAGATCGTCCGCGATACCGTAGCTGAAATAGGGTACGACAGGGCAAAGTACGGCTTTGATTCCTCTACATGTGCTGTTATCAGCTCCATTCACGAGCAGAGCGCGGATATTGCTCTCGGTGTTGACAAGTGCCTTGAAGCAAAGGAGGGCGAGATCGCAGACGAGCTTGATACGGGAGCCGGCGACCAGGGACTTATGTTTGGTTACGCCTGTGACGAAACTCCAGAGCTTATGCCTCTTCCGATATCTCTTGCTCACAAGCTTGCGAGAAGGCTTACTGAGGTGCGTAAGAACGGAACTCTCTCTTACCTTCGTCCTGACGGTAAAACCCAGGTAACTGTTGAATATATTGACGGTGTTCCTGCGCGGATAGATACTATAGTTGTTTCGTCTCAGCACAGCCCGGAGATAGATATGCAGACTATGCGTAAGGACATTATAGATAAGGTTATTCTCCCCATAGTTCCCAAAGAGCTTATTGACGGAAAGCTTAATATTTACGTTAACCCTACCGGCAGATTTGTTATAGGCGGTCCTCAGGGTGATACAGGTCTTACGGGAAGAAAGATTATTGTAGATACATATGGCGGATATTCGCGTCACGGCGGCGGCGCATTCTCGGGTAAGGACCCCACAAAGGTTGACCGTAGCGCTTCTTATGCCGCAAGATATATCGCAAAGAATGTTGTTAAGGCGGGACTTGCCAAAAAATGCGAGGTGCAGATAGCCTATGCTATCGGTGTTGCACGCCCTGTTTCCGTTATGGTTGATACCTTTGGTACAGCGGTGGTTGATGAGGAGAAAATTTCTGCGGCGATAGACAAGCTTGTTGATCTCAGACCCGCAGCGATCATTAAGAAATTTGACCTCAGAAAGCCTATTTACAAGGAGCTTGCGGCTTACGGACATATGGGCCGTGAGGAGCTTTCGGTTAAGTGGGAGAATTGTGATATCGCAGATGAGCTCAAAGCACTCTGCCTTTGATTTTCTTTAGATAATAAGAAAAAGCGCGTTTTGCTTGACGCGCTTTTTCTATTTCAGGCTTCTTAAATATTTCTTTGTTTCGGGAGATATACGGTAGCTTTCCACAGCCTTTTGTATTGATTTTTTGTGTATCCATTCCTTCAGAATTCTGTTTTCAAAATACGGAACAGTTTCGTTATATCTCTTTGCGAGCGCGGTTGCAAAATACCATGAAATCATCATGTTTACATAGTATTCGTCGCTGTCGATTTTTGATATAAATGACAAATGGTCTTTTGAGAAGCCTTCGTCAAGAAAATATTTCATCATAATTCCGATGCCGTATCTTTTTGTATAAAGCTTTTCTGAATTCATCCACTTGTAGGCTTCGGTTAAAACCTTGTCGGGGTGCTTCTTAAATACGGCGGGAGAAAAGGAATCGCAGGTAGCCCAATTGTCGATATAAGGCAAAAAGCGGTTGACGGCTTCGAGGCATAAATCAAAATCCTTTATTTGCTCAATCAAAAATGCGTGAAGATTGTTTTCCTCATAGTATCTGTGGGGCAGCTGCTTTAAAAAATCAGAGGCCTCGGTTGTGCCGTATAGCTCTTTTGCCAGCTTTCGCAAAATCGGGATCCTGACGCCTATGATGACGTCGGGGGAGACTGTTGGCATAAGCTTTGAATGAAAGACACGGTACTTTTCGTCTTTGTTGTTGAGAAGAAGCTCTGTAATTTTGTTTTCCATTTTTTCACATCCTTTTGATGTATTATACCACACGCATATTTGAAAGTCAATCCGATTAGGTCTTGAAATATCCGTATAAAAATGTTATAATAATAGCAGAAAATATTGCTGAGGAACACAATGGGCATTTATGATAAAATCGAAGAAATAAGCGGCACTATCGAAAATGTTGTATACCGAAACGAGGGTAACGACTATACAGTGATGGAGATAGCTGACGGTGAAAATAATCTTATTACTGCTGTGGGAATCATTCCCATGGCTTATGAGGGCGAGCGGGTCATTCTTAGGGGGGAGTACACCTACCATAAGGAATTCGGTCGCCAATTTGCCTTTTCCTCATTTGAAAAGATGCTCCCCGAGGATACAGAGGATATTTTGCGCTATCTTTCCTCGCGTACGGTAAAAGGGATAGGTCCTGTTACCGCTTTAAAAATAGTAAACAGATACGGTAAAGAGAGCTTCGATGTTATCGAGAATCACCCCGAGTGGCTTGCTGATATACCGGGAATTACTCTCAAAAAGGCAGCCGCAATATCCGAGTCCTTCCGTGAGGCGGCGGGAATGCGCGGAGTTATGATGTTTTGCCGTGAATATATGGGTACGGGCGAAGCCGTCAGGGTATATAAAAAATTCGGAGCCGGAGCAGTTGGGCTTTTGCAATCAAACCCGTATATTCTATGCGATGAAGAGCCGGGAATACCCTTTGACAAGGCGGATGCTATTGCCAGGTCGCTGGGGCACTCGCTTGATTCCGAAACACGAGTTTTATACGGTGTAAAGCATGTGTTGGCAAATAATGCGCAGACCGCAGGGCATACCTGTCTTCCTTATGATATTCTCGCAAGCGAAGCATCGCGTGTTCTGGGGTTGGATTCGGAGTGCGTTACACGTACACTTCGGTCGCTGATAGATGACGGTGAGCTTTCTTCCTGGAAGCATGGGGAGAGCTATTATGTTATGACCAATACAACGGCGGAGGACGAGGACCTTATCGCTTCAAGACTCTCGCGTATTTCTGATGAGGCGGGGGCATTTGCGATAGATGATATAAATGCTCTTATCGAAAAAGAGGAATGCGGATACAACCTTACATTTGCTCCTATGCAAAGAGAGGCTCTGTTTTCTGCGTTAAAGTACGGAGCTATGATACTTACGGGCGGTCCCGGCACAGGTAAAACGACTGTCATTAAGGCCATGATATCTATATTTGATGCTCTCGGGCTTAAGGTGGTTTTAGCAGCTCCTACGGGGCGTGCGGCAAAGCGGATGAGCGAGGCGACGTCAAGGGAGGCCAAAACAATTCACAGAATGCTGGAAATGGAGCGTACGGCGGAGGGAGCTGTCCGCTTTGGCAGAAACGCAAGAGCTCCTATATCAGAGCATGTGATTATAATTGACGAGGCATCGATGATAGACCTTTCGCTTATGGCAGCTCTTATCAGAGCGCTTAAGAGAGGCTCGAGACTTATTCTGATAGGAGATGCCGACCAGCTGCCAAGCGTTGGTGCGGGAAATGTTTTTGCCGACCTTATCGCATCCGAGATGATAAAAACCGTTAGGCTTACCGAAATATTCAGACAGTCTAAAGAAAGTCTTATTGTAACCAATGCCCATAAGATAAATGCGGGTGAGCCTCCTGTGCTGACTGTTACCGACAAGGACTTCTTCTTTGTCAGGCGCGAGGACGAGCGCGATATTGCCGATGCAATTGCCTCTCTTGTAACACAAAGATTGCCGAGGGCATATGGTAAAAGCATAAGGAATGAAATACAGATAATCACTCCTTCCCGTAAAGGAGTTGGCGGTGTTGAAAATCTGAACACTGCGCTTCAAGGCTGCATAAATCCCCCTGCTAAATTCAAAAAGGAAAAGCTTTCTCACGGCACTCTCTTCAGGGAGGGGGATAGGGTTATGCAGACGGTAAATAACTATGATATAGAATGGGAGCGAGGCAGCTATGTGGGAGTAGGTCTCTTTAACGGTGATATCGGTGTTATCGAAAGGATAAAGCCTAATGAAGATTGTATGACTATATGCTTTGAAGACCGAATTGTTGAATACCCCTTTGAGAGCTTAGAGGAGCTGGAGCTTGCTTATGCCATAACCGTTCATAAAAGTCAGGGGAGCGAATATCCGGTGGTTGTAATTCCTATGTATTATTGCCCGCCGATGCTTATGACACGAAATCTTTTGTATACGGCTGTTACAAGGGCAAAGCGAATGGTAATTCTTGTCGGAAGAAGTGATATTCCCGCAAAAATGGCATCAAATAACAGCGAAATAAAGAGATATACTGCATTAACAGATAAAATAATAAAATATTACTGATTTTAATTAAAAAAGCCCTTGAAATTTTATTTTAAATGTAGTATAATGTATTTTGTATTCGAATGTATATTTCGGATTAACTATTTTAATGAAAGGACCGGAAGCGTGATATGGTGACCAAAATCGGTTTGGATCTTGGCTATGCTAATATTACCCTGAGCGACAGTACTGCTACGGTATACCGCGAGCCGTCTATTGCTTTGGTTGATAAAGAGACCCGCCGTATTGTTGCTGTTGGCGATGATGCTATGAGCCTTAGCGACGGTGGTGAAAAAACGGTTCTGGTTCGCCCTTTTAAAAACGGTCTTTTGTTCGACCACAAGATAACCCAGAGTGTTATTTCAAACGCGGTTCGTTCTCTTGGCTCAAAGGAAAAAATACGTTGCACGGTGGGTGTTTCGGCTGATTTTCAGCCAAAGGAAGAAAAAGAGCTGTTTGCAATGCTTAATACCGCGGGGATATCCGAGTGCTTTGCTGTCAACCGTGCGGTTGCTGCCTTGGTCGGAGCAGGTTATTCTCCCTCTATCAGTGTAATATCGGTTAACGTAGGCGCTTCTCGAACAGAGATTGCCGTGTTTAACGACGGTGTTGTTACCCAGGCTGTAAGTCTTCCTGTCGGAGGCGAGGACTTTGACAAGGTGGTAAAGCAGTATATCTTTGATCAAGGCGATGTGAATGTTTCACTCTCTGTTGCCAGGGCTATAAAAGAAAAGCTTGGCTCTGTGTGGCAGGGCAAGCCTGACGAGAGCGTCGAGATTGAGGGTGTGCTTTCGCTTACAGGAAACAAGGTGAGAATGACCGTTTCGTCGGAGGACATTGTCGGTGTGTTTGAAAAACCGCTCTACGACCTTTTACGCGGGGTTGCCGAGGTTATTAAGAAGATACCGCTCGACCATGTAGAAAAGACGTTTGAGAACGGTATTGTGCTTACCGGCGGAGGCGCTCTTCTGTACGGACTTGATATGATGATGAATAAGGTTCTTGATATACCGGTAATGCAACCGGGCTGCGCAATAGACTCTGTTGCCAAGGGACTTGCTCGAATCAATAACATCATTCCCACAAAGGGCAGGGCAGCTTCAAAGGATATTACATCCCAGGTATCCAAATATTATGAGGAATCAAAAAGCTTAAATTGAAGGCGAGGAATTATAAAATGAAACAGTACGAAAAGAAGACACCTACATATGTAAAGGTTATTGCCGGAATTCTGGCGGGACTTATGGTATTCAGTGTTGTTGCGACAGTGCTTGTTGTGCTTTTGTCTCAGTGATAATTTTTTCGACATCGGTGATAACATAATTGAACAAAAAAAGCTGCTGGCTGCTTTGCGGTTAAGCGGCTTTTTTTTGTTGTATACTTTTTGGATTTAAGTGTTTTTTTACTCAGAGTAAAAACGATAAGTATACAATTCCGAAGCGCATTTTTTGATGTTAAATTGATTTATTATAAAAAAACGAACTAACAATATTGATATAAAAATATGTCATTTGTTGTGTGCAAGTAGATAATATTCTGCATAAAAGGAAGTGCATTTATGTCAAATAACGGAATAATATACTTTTTGAGCTAAAAGAAATCCACAGTGGAAAAATGTGTAAATCGACTTTTCCACAGTATTCAACATTCCCAAAGCAAGATAACGGAAAAAGATAATACCTAAAAATGCTTTTGCGTTGTGATTATCGTTATAAGACGGTTGTCGGTTAAAGCTGACATTTATCTTGTGCTTTTATCGGTAAAAATCTTATAGATTTTTGAGAGTTGCTTTAATACTTTTCTTGGTGCTTGGCGTTGCGTAGCTGAAAAACAAATGACTCGAGTTTAGAAAAGGGTTTGTTTTTATTTGCTGCCGACTGCTTGTTATAAAAATAAAAAGCAATACACAAATCGGCTTGTCCGAGATGTGTATTGCTTTATGTATTATTTAGCTTTAATTAAGATATAATTATCTTCTTCTTGTAATTACCTTGAAAGCTGAACCGTAGCTGCTCTCGTACGCATCGTTAACATTTGCAAAAGATGCGGGAGCGGGCTCAACAGGCTTAACCTCAGCAGCCTCAGCAGCATCAAATGCCTTAATAGCTTCTTCAACATTTGCGCTTTCAGCCTCGGCAGCCTCTGCCTTCGCCATAGCGTGCTTGTTGTTATCCTTATCAAATCCGGTTGCGATAATAGTTACACGCATCTCATCCTGAAGAGAAGGATCGAATGTAGCACCCCAAATGATGTTTGCCTCGGGATGTGCCTCGTCGTGAATCATACGGGAAGCGATATCAATTTCGTCAAGCTGAATGTCCTCAGAAGCGGTGATGCTTACAAGAACACCGGTAGCGCCGGTAATGCTTGTCTCAAGAAGGGGAGAGGAAATTGCTTCCATAGCGGCAACCTGAGCCTTGTCAGCGCCCTTAGCAGAGCCAACACCCATGTGAGCATAGCCTGCGTTCTTCATGATAGAGGTAACGTCAGCAAAGTCAAGGTTAATGAATCCGGGAACATTAATAAGCTCGGAAACAGACTGAACACCGCGACGAAGAACGTCGTCAGCAATCTCAAACGCGTTAGCAAGAGTGATGTGAGTATCCTCAACCTGCTTAAGGCGCTCGTTAGGAATAACGATAAGCGAGTCAACAAACTTAGCAAGCTCGGCAATACCCGCCTCAGCCTGAGCATATCTTCTGTGACCCTCAAAGGAGAAGGGCTTGGTTACGATACCAACGGTGAGAATGCCCATTTCTTTAGCTGCCTTAGCAATAACAGGAGCTGCGCCTGTACCGGTTCCGCCGCCCATACCTGCTGTAATAAATACCATATCGGTGTCAGCAAGAGCTTCTTTTACGGTCTCGATAGACTCCTCAGCGCTGCGCTTACCAACCTCAGGGTTTGCGCCTGCGCCCTTACCTCTGGTTATCTTGTCGCCTATAACAAGCTTCTTGGCTGCGCAAGATGTATCAAGAGCCATGCTGTCTGTATTTACCGCGATAAATTCAACACCGCGAATATTTGTGGAAATCATACGGTTAACAGCGTTGTTTCCGCCGCCGCCTACACCGATTACTTTAATGCTAACACCACTGTCAAATTCCTGCTCGAAATCGAATTCCATTGTAAAAAATCCTCCGTGTTTTTATGATGAGGGGAGTGGCCTATGGCACTCCCGCTTGCAAAATACATATTTACGTATATATTTTATCATATGCGCACGCGAATTTCAATACTTTAAAATATAATTTATATTATTTTACAATTTATATTAAATATAACAAGATAATACAAGGCAGAATTGCAAAATGTGCCGTATTTTGTAGACTGCAAAGCGAGCTCACTTTTATAAATGATAGAAAAAACAGGGCAGAATTACTTTTTGCTAATTAGATTTAAAATTTCTTTTGCAGCCAGCTTTTCGGCGTCTTTTGTCGCAAAATTTTTTACTCTTTCAGACATTATTTTTCTTGCATCGGCATCTTTTATCAGAAGCTCAAGCTTTCCTGTCAGCAGCTCTTCTGTTAAGTTTTTTTCTTCAATTAAAACACAGGCATTGTTGTCTGCCAGCAGCTTTGCGTTTTTGTATTGGTGGTTGTCGGTAACATTCGGTGACGGTATCAGTATTGATGCTACACCGACAAGCGCTATTTCAGAAAGGGTCATTGCTCCGCTTCTGCAAATCACTATGTCGGCGGCTCTCAGTTTTTGAGGCATATCATCGATATAGGGTAGTAAAGTGCAGCCGTTGCCATGTTTTTTTAATTCGTCACTTAAGCTTCTGGTGTAGTATTTTTTACCCGTTGCGTGAATGTGATGAACTCCGGGGGTGTGGGATGAGGTATGATTCATAACTTCTGTTATTATCTCATTAAGCTTGCCTGCGCCTCCGCTTCCGCCGAATGAAACTATAAGTATATCGCTTTCCTTCAGCTTCATTTCCTTTCTCGCATCCCGCCTTGAGAGCTTTGAAAAATCGGCTCTCAGGGGATTTCCCACAACCACAGTGTTGCCTGTTTGTCTCAGGTATTCGCGGCTTTCCTTGTGATTTAAAAGAACTAAGGAGCATTTTTTTGAAATCAGCCTTGTAACAAGTCCAGGGTATACATTAGATTCATGTATCACAGTTGGGATTTTCATCTTTTGCGCAGCCCTCAGCACAGGCCAACTGACATATCCTCCGGTAGCAACAACTGCATCGGGAGAAAAATCGTTAATTATTTTTGAGGCAGACCTTGTTGCCTTAAGAGTTAACATGATTTTTTTAAAATTTTCAAGAGTTAATTTTCTTTTTAACCCCTCGATTTTTACAGTTTTTAATTTAATGCCGGCTTTTACTACCGCACTGTTTTCAAATCCGCCCTCGCGTCCTACAAACAAAAGCTCCGTATCCTTGTTTTTTGATTTTATTGCTTCGGCAATTGCAATTGCCGGACTTATGTGTCCTGCGCTGCCACCGCCGCAAAGCAGTATTTTCATAAAATGTACCTTCTTATTTTGTGATTTTTGATTTTTTTGATACCGATAAGATTATTCCCATTTCAAAAAAGAGCATTATAAGCGATGAACCGCCGTAGCTGAAAAAGGGAAGAGATATACCCGTGTTCGGAACAGTATTGGTAACTACCGCCACGTTAAGCAAAACCTGTACAGCCATTTTTACACATATGCCAAGACAAATAAGCTTCGAGAATGTGTTTTCGGCTCTCAGCGCAATTTGCGTGCCTCTTACAATTAATGCGCCGAATAAGAAGAGGGTAAAAGCCGCTCCTATAAGTCCAAGCTCCTCGCAGAGAATTGCGAATATCATATCGTTTGCGGGCTCGGATACGTAGCAGTGCTTTAGTATACTGTTTCCAAGACCGAGTCCCCATACACCGCCCGAGCCTATTGCCATAAGCCCCTGCAGCGTCTGCCATCCGCCTGTCAGCTTATAGGCTTCGGGGTTTTGCCAGACAACAATACGCTCCTTTGTGTAATCTGTAAAAAGGGCGATAAACAATACGGCGGCGACTCCTATCATGCAAAATACAGATATGTATTTTGGATTTACTCCAGCGAGAAAAATAAGCAACAGTCCTATTGTACCGAGAATTACAATGCAGGAAAGATGCTTTTGCAGCATGACCAGAACTATGGGAATAAGCATTATGGTAAAGGGGATAACCGTACCGTAAATAAAAATGTTTTTGTTATGGATGTAGTCGGTTGCCTTTTGCTGGTAATCGGCAAAATATCTTGATAAAAAGAGTATCATTGTCAGCTTTGCGATTTCGGAGGGCTGGATTGTAAGAGGTCCTATCGAGATCCAGCGCTTTGCTCCGTTGCCCACCATACCGATAATCAATACAAGCAAAAGGAGCGCAATTGTGACAAGGTACATATGAGGGGAATACTTTTTATACAGAGAGGTATCTACCCTTGATGAAACCAGCATAAGAAGATAGCCGAGAGCAAGCCATATCACCTGACGCTTTATAAAGTAATAAGCATCTGAATATCTTGCGGCGGCATAGGGAGCGCCTGCGCTGAAGACCATTACTGTTCCGAACAGTGAGATGGCTGTTACTATTACCAAAAACAAGCTGTCTATCTTTGACGTCTTGGCTTGGATAACATTCTTTTTAGAAAATATTTTTTTCATATCAAATCACGGTAAATAAAGAATAAATGCAGGAATGGACAAAAGAAAAGTAAAAATAATAGCAAGCATGCATATTTTTGTCTCGCTCATTCCGCTCTTCTCAAGGTGGTGGTGCAAAGGCGCCATTTTAAAAATTCTCTTTTTTGTCAGCTTAAAGCAGATTACTTGGAGTATAACAGAAGCCCCCTCAATAAGATAAACGCCGCCCACAAAGAGCATAATTAACGGATTGCCAAGAGAAAATACACAGGAGACGGCAAGCGCCCCGAAAAAGAGTGAGCCTGTGTCACCCATAAAAATTTTTGCGGGATGAATATTGAATATTAAAAATCCGATAGCAGCTCCCATCATACAGGATGCGACAATAGCAACATCCGAAAACAGAGCTGCCGAAATGTAAAAGAGGACCGTACCTATTGAAAAGGCAACCCCGGAGGCAAGACCGTCAATACCGTCTGTAAGATTTGCGCAGTTGACTGTTCCGAGTATTGCAATTATTGATATAGGAAGATAAAAGCCTCCTATATCTATTTTGCCGAATGAAAAGGAAAGAACCGTTGTATCTGATAAAAAAATTCTTCTTGCAAGAATAAACATAAGAGCGATAAGTGCCTGAAATACAAGCTTTTGTACGGGGGTGAGCCCTGCGTTTTGCTTGCGCTTTAATTTTGTAAGGTCATCGGCAAGTCCCACAAGGGCATTTGCGGTAGCGAAAAGCGCGCATATGACAATTGAGAGCGCCTCCTCATACTCTTTTGCAAAATAAAGAAAGGCAGCAGATGCGAGGAGGGAAATTCCCACCGCTATAATAAATGCCACACCTCCCATAGTCGGTGTTCCGCTTTTTTTTAGATGCCATGCGGGGCCCTCGGAATATATCGGTTGGGCAGCTTTAGCCCTGAGCGCAGGAATAAGCCGCTTTTCGATAACCGCGGTTACAATTAGAGAAAGCAGAAACACAAAAAGATATAGGGGGAAGTATTTATCTAAAAACAAGTTTTTTCTCCTTTGTATGTGACTTGCTAATTTGTATTGTTATTTGTGCCGCAGTAAATCAACAATTCTGCAAAGGCCCGTAGCATTTGATGCTTTAAACAGAATCAGTTCGCCGGGCAGGCTGAATTTAATAATTTGATTTGCTGTTTTTTCGGGGTCGGATTCGTTTGAATTTATAAAAATTCTATCGGGGGTCATTCCTGCCTCCAGAGCGCCCTCGCACATATAATCGGAAAATTCGCCAAATAAAAATAGGCTTTGTATGCCTGATGTGGCAGCGCATCTTCCTATTTTTTTATGTATTTCTTCGCCCTTTTCTCCGAGCTCCTTGACCGTTCCCAAAAGAGCGCTGCGTCTTTTGTATTTTTTCATTGACGAGAGCAGCTTTAATGCGGCTGATACCGATTCGAATGAAGCGTTATAATAATCGGGCAGAATGTAAAAATGCTTGACCGAATTTATAGTCTGCCTCGGTATTTCATCTTGAATTGAAGAAATTTGTCTAACAATGTCGCAAAGATTTATGCCTAGTCTTGTGGCTGCCGCAGTGGCTGCGCACAGACATTCAGCCATGTGTTGTCCCCTGGGTCCGAAGCTTAACTCGTATGACTCTGTACCGGATTTTAAAATTATTTTTTCTTCATTATATATTATATATATATCCGCTAGAGAATTATTGACCGCAAAGGTGGTTTTATGAGTGACACAGCTTAAGAGCGGCTCTCCGTATGGAATTATTAAATGAGGAGAGCTCATACCGTCTTTGATTTCAAGCTTTGCCTCTGCTATCCTTTCTCTTGAGCCGAGGTTTCCTATGTGGGCTGTGCCTATATTGGTAATAATTCCAATGTCAGGGCAGGCGCATTTAGATAAAGCGGAGATTTCTCCTCTGTGGTTCATTCCCATTTCAAGAATAAGAAGCTCTGTATCCTTGTCTGCTGAGAGTATAGTTAACGGAACGCCTATATGGTTGTTAAAATTCTTGTAGGTTGCGTGGGTGTTGTATTGGCCTGATGCTATTGTTTTTAAAAAATCCTTGGTTGTAGTTTTTCCTACACTGCCTGTTACTCCTGCCGTGTACTTTAATTTCGGAAGCTTTTTCTTGTAATAATTTGCTATGTTTTGCAAAGACAAAAGTGTGTCGGATACGGTAATTATACCCGATCCTGCCTGTCGGCTTAAGCATACAGCTCCTCTGCTTTTTGCTTCGCTTACGTATCTTTCGCCGCTTTCATAAGGTCCATTGAGGGCTACAAAAAGGTCGCCTCTTTCCACCTCTCTTGAATCGGTTGTAATATATTCTATTTTTTTAGCATTTTTTTCTGCTTTTGCCGAAGATACAGCATTTATAATTTCTTCTGTATATAACGGAATATCAAGTCTTATTCTCATATTCTTTTAAAGCGCTTAAAACTATTTCCTTGTCGTTAAAATGGGTATAACCGTTTTTGTCAAGGTTGTATTCCTCCGCACCCTTTCCTATAACTGCAACGAAATCACCGGGGCAGGAGCTGAAAATCGCTTCTTTTATAGCTTCTTTTCGGTCCTTGATTATGCGGTGGCGGCTTTGAGAAAATCCTTTTTGTATGTCTGAGAAAATCTCCTCAGGGTCCTCGTTTCTGGAATTATCTTCGGTGACAATTATCCTTTCGGCATATTTTTCAACAAGAGATGCGATTTTTGCTCTCTTTGTTTTGTCACGCTCTCCGCCGCAGCCAAACACAACGGTTAAAATCCTGTTTCCCTTAAGTCTTTTTAATTCATTTAAAACATTGTTATATGCCTCTTCGGTATGTGCATAATCTATTATTGCCTTTATTTCGCCTTTTATTACCTCAAAACGACCCTCTGCGCCATTAAAGCCTGACAGACTTTTTTTGACAAGGCAGGGGGCTATTCCCATATCAATGCAGACCGCCGATGCTAAAAGTGAATTATAAACATTATAAATACCGTGGAAATTCAGCATTGTCTTATAGCATATTTTATTTGAATGAGTAAAATATGTTATGCCTTTTTCGGTGTATTCAATGTTCGTTGCGTAATAGTCGCCCTGCCATACGGCGCCTACAGTAATTTTGCCTTTATCAAACATTTTTGCGGCAGCTCTTCCGTAGGTGTCATCCAGGTTGATAACCTTATTTTTGGATTGGTTTAAAAGCTTCAGCTTTGTGTTAAAATAGTCGTTCATACTGCTGTGAAAATCGGTGTGCTCGGGTGAAAGATTTGTAAAAACTCCGTATTCAAAGGGGATGGGGGCAACCTTATCTAGAGCTAACGCGTGGCTTGAAACCTCCATAACAATTTTAGTGCAGCCCTCGTCCTGCATTTTTTTCAGCACCCTATATAGCTTACACGGGTCAGGGGTGGTCATTGAATAGTATGAATCGCTTATTTTTTTGCCTTTTATTTCTATTCTTCCCGTACCTATAAATCCTGCTTTAACATTATTTTCGTTAAGTACTGTGTATATCATATAGGCGGTTGTGGTCTTTCCGTTTGTACCGGTAACACCTATTACCGATATTTCATCAAAATCAATACCGAAAAAGCGCGAGTGTATCAATGCAGACATAAGCCTTGAGTTTTTTACCCTTACCGCAGGAATACAGTTAGGAAAATCTGCTGTATCTGCAGAAAGGATAGCTAAGGGAGGCTGACTAAAGTCCTTTATACTCGGCATTTTATTTGGATTTTCTAAAATAAACAGGCACCTTTCGCCCACCTCATCGGGAGATGTGGCAATACTATTAATCTCAAATGAAAGGTCAATATCCGAGGTTATGTATTCGTTTTCATATATTATTTCGTTAAGTTTCATTTTGTTTACCGCCTTTAATCTTCAAAATCGGTGGAAATAGTGCGCAGGGTTATAACACTTCCTCGTTTAACAGTGCTTCCCGGGGTGAGAGATTGCATAGACACTCTGCTTTCGGAGTTATAGCTTCCGCTAAATCGGATGTTTAATCCTGTGTTTATTGCTGTTTTTACCGCATCTTTAATTGCCATTCCCGAAAAGTCGGGAACGGTAACGGTTGTCGGCAAAGCCTTTTCGGTATATAATATTACCTTGGAAATTGCAGAGTTAAAGCATGACGATTGGGTGGGAGTCTGAGATAATACCACCTTTCCACCTCCTACAATTTCGTAGGCGATTTTCTTTTCGGTCAGAGCCTTCTTTGCGGTCTCTACACTCATTCCCACATAGTTTTCTACCGTAAAGTTTTCTTCTGTTTGGGCTTTGAATTCAAGATAGGGCAGTGCCTTCTCAAGAAGCATCGAAACATACGGAGCAGCAACCACACTGCCGTATTTTACGCTTGACGTAGGCTCATCAGCAACTATTATTACGGCAATTCCGCTGTCGCCGTCGGTAGAAAATGCTACGGTAGAGCCTATTCGAAGATATGAATTTCCGTTTTCGTCAAGTACATCAAATTTTTCTGAGGTTCCTGTCTTTGCCGCTACATCATAGCCTGAAACGGCAGCGTTTTTTGCTCCTCCGTCTCCGCTTACACCCTCTATAAGTATTTTTGAAACCTCTTTTGCTACCTCTTCGCTGACAACTGTTCCTTTGATTTGCGGCTCGTGGTCGAATATGATATTTTTTTGGTTATCAATTATTTTTTCAACAACATATGGGGTAACAAGCTTACCTCCGTTTGCAATCGAGGCTATGGCGGTTATCTGATTGATGACAGATACCTTAAACCTTTGCCCGAATGAAGCGGTTGCAAGCTCTGTGGGTCCGATGCTTTCCGGCTTGTGGAATATAGTCGATGCTTCGCTTGGCAGGTCTATTCCTGTCTTGTCAAGATAGCCGAATTTTTCAACATAGGAATAAAATTTGTCGGCTCCAAGTTTTTCGGAAATTGAAATCATACAGGGGTTGCAGGACATTTGCAGCCCGTATGCAAGGCTAAAGCCCGAGCCGTGGCCTGTGCGCTTGTGGCATCTGATATTCCAGCCCCCGACCTTTGCCGAGCCTGAACAGCTGAAGCTGTCTGTGAGATGAACCGCGCCGCTGTCTAAAGCTGCTGATACCGTAACGATTTTAAATGTTGAGCCTGGCTCGTATGTTTCGCTTATCGCCTTGTTTGACCACATAACCTGGAGAAGCTCATTTTTGTATTTTTTATATTCATCGCTACCATATGTAAGCCCTGAAGAATTAAGCTTCTCTGCCGATTGCTCGTCTAAAATAAAAGGAGTATTGGGGTTAAATGGCGAGGAGGTTGCCATAGCAAGTATTGCGCCTGTTTTTGTATCCATAACAACTCCGCAAAGACGGTTTTCTACCTTGTGGTTTATCCTTGCGGTTTCGAGTATTGCTTCAAGCTCGGTTTGCAGATAGCTGTCAAGGGTTGTGACAAGACTGTAACCGTCCTCTGCCGCAACATAGTCTGAGTATTCTGTATTAAGCTCGTTTCCGTTTGCGTCCTTTGCGTAAACGTAGTAGCCGTTTGTACCTGAAAGTGTTTTGTCATAATAATATTCAAGGCCGTATAGCCCCTGGTTGTCGCTGCCGACAAAACCGAGAAGATGGGCCGCCAGGGTGTCCTCCGGGTAATATCTTGTGCTTGATGCCTCAAAGGAAATAAAGCGCTCGAGTCCGCTTTTTTGCGCAAATGAAAGGGCAGAGGTATACTGACTTTCGGATGCGTTCTTTTTTAAAGTAAGGTCTAGGACATTTGATTTTTTTATTTTGTTATACAAAGAATCCGCATTCTCTCCGATTGCTGCTGAGATACCGTCAGCTATAATTTTTGTGTAATCGGCTTTGTCGGCTTTTTCGGCATTTTTAATTTCCTTCGGAGAAACAAAAATTCGCCACTTTGTCTGACTTGCTGCCAAAAGGTTCATATTTGAATCGTATATACTGCCGCGCTTTGCAGGCAGGGGAGAGGTTGTTGTAACCTGGTCAAAGGTTTTATCTTTATAATACTCGTAATTGAAAAAATCAAGCTTAAGTATATTAAATAAAATGTAAGACGCAAAGAGGAAAAACAAAAGTAAAACAGCGATTATTCTTTTTTCGGTTGATTTTTCAGCATGATTTTTCACGGTAATTTCCTTAAAACAAAAAAATATAGCGACGGAGCATAATCCATCGCTATATAATATTCGGGAAAAATACAAAATATGAGAATATACCGAGTTTTATTCTGCAATATTTGCGGTTGCGTCCTCGGTCTCAACAACCTCGGTCTCAGAAGCGTTAAGAGTTTGAATGTTGCTTATCCTCTTAGGAGCAATATTTGTGCCGAGAAGTCCGATAGAGAGAATAAAGGTAGATGCTACAACAGCGCAAAGAAACGCAGCCGCAGCTGTGCGAAGAGGGAATGAACGGATAACGGTATCCTTTTCCGGCTCTGCCTTTACCGTGAGCTTGTCCTCAATATAGGTGCAAACAAGAGCGGCTGTGCGCTCACCGCGAGTAGCAGAGGGACGAAGAGCAACAGGGAGCGCTGCCTCCTCCTTCTTTTTAGCCGCCTTCATAAGCATATACTCACCAAGGGTACAATCACTGTTTGCAACGGTAAGATTTTCTTTCATGCTCATATAGAGTTTATCGTAGTTATTGGTTGTATGTGCCATTTTTGCGTTCTCCTTTATACTTTTTCAGCTATTCTTAACTTCGCGCTTCTCGAGCGAGGATTTGCTTCAAGCTCGCCCTCGGAGGGAAGAATAGGCTTTTTTGTAAGTTCTTTGATTTTTGGTTTGTTTCCGCAAATGCAGATAGGGAAGTCCTTGGGGCAGGTGCAGCCCTGAGCGAGAGATTTGAAGCTCTGCTTTACAATCCTGTCTTCAAGCGAGTGGAAAGAAATAATTGCTATTCTTCCGCCCTCTGCCATATTGTTTGCAGCATCGGTTATAAGTGGGGATATTGCATCAAGCTCTCCGTTAACCTCTATTCTGATTGCCTGAAAGGTTCTTTTTGAGGGATGGGGGCCATCGGCTCTCGCCGCTGCAGGAATGGCCCCCTTGATGATGTCTGTTAATTCAAAGGTTGTTTTTATGGGAGAGATTTCTCTTTTTTTGCAAATCGCCTGAGCAATTCTCGGAGCAAATCTTTCTTCTCCGTATTCAAAGATTATTCTCTTTAAATCATATTCTGAGTAATTGTTTACTACCTCGTATGCGGAGAGCGGGGAATCGGTATCCATTCGCATATCCAGCGGAGCGTCATGCATATAGCTGAATCCGCGCTCGGGTGTGTCAAACTGATGGGAGCTACAGCCAAGGTCGGCAAGAACACCGCCGAGATTGGTTATTCCCAGGTCTTTTATCACCTTGTCTATTGACCTGAAGTTGTCGTTTATAAATGTTACTCTGTCAAGATAGTCAGAAAGCCGTTTTGTTGCAGCCTCTATTGCGTTCTTGTCTCTGTCAAAGCAGATAAGTCGGGAATTTTTACCCATTCTTTTTGCTATCTCAAGAGAATGACCGCCGCCGCCTGCGGTGCAGTCAACATATGTGTAGCCGTCTCTTATATTAAGCGCCTCTATACATTCGTATAAAAGAACGGAGACGTGTGAAAATTCCTTTGTCATAGTCTTCTTGCCTCCGTAGGGGATCAAAGACCGTATTCAGCGAGTATTTCGCGCATTTTAGCAAAGTCACGCTTTTCTTCGCGCTCAGCCCAAAGCTCCTCAGCCCAAACTCTTATCTGCTTGCCGACACCGACAAAAACAACATTCTTGTTTATTTTAGCATGCTTAAGAAGTCGGTCTTCGATAATCACTCTGCCGCTTCCGTCAAGAGTGCATTTTTGCGCTCCGCCAAGGATTATATCCTGGATTTCGGAGGCTACAGATTCGGGCAGCTTTTCTATCTTTTCGAGATAAGCGTTCCAGTCATCTTCTGTGTAAATGGAGAGATATGTGTCGAATTTGCGCGTTATGTAAAAAACTTCACCGAGCTCATCACGGTATTTAGCAGGGATGAAAACACGGTTTTTTGCATCAAGGGAATGCGAATACGAACCTACAAATGACACGTTTGCTACTCCTTTACTTCAATTTTGTGGGATAAAACGGCATTTTTGTGGGATTTTTGTGCCATAAACAGGGATTATAGTACACTTTAAACCACTTTGCCCCACTTGCCTATATTATAATACACAGTTTTGTAAATTGCAATAGTTTTTTCAAAAAAATTCAAAAAAAATTAAATTT
>JAGATD010000006.1 GCA_017621415.1 Clostridia bacterium | reverse complement strand
CAGGTGTAGTAAACTGCGCCGTAGCCGGTAGCCTCGGGACGGATAAGAGAACCGCCGTAGGTAAGTCCCTTACCGGTAAGAACGCCGGTGAACTCGTCACGGAGGCGCTTATACTGACCGAAGAGATATCCGATCTCTCTTGCGCCAACACCGATATCGCCTGCGGGAACGTCGGTATCCGCGCCGATGTACTTCTGAAGCTCGGTCATGAAGCTCTGGCAGAAGCGCATAACCTCTGCGTCAGACTTGCCCTGGGGGTCAAAGTCAGCACCGCCCTTACCGCCGCCCATAGGGAGAGAGGTGAGGGAGTTCTTGAAGGTCTGCTCAAAGCCAAGGAACTTGATTATAGACTCGTTTACAGAGGGGTGGAATCTGAGACCGCCCTTGTAAGGACCTATAGCGGAATTAAACTGAATACGGAAGCCGCGGTTAACCTGAACCTTACCGCTGTCATCAACCCACGGAACACGGAACTTGATAATTCTCTCGGGCTCGACCATACGCTCGATAACACCGCTGGTGATATACTCGGGGCTCTGCTCGAGAACGGGCTCGATAGACTCAAGAACCTCTTTTACAGTCTGGTGGAACTCAGACTCACCGGGGTTTCTTCTAACGACGGTTTCCATTAAATCGTTAAGATACTGAAGCTTAAACATAACTTTTCTCCTAAATAAAAATATTTACACTTTAATATAGCACAAATGAAAGAGAAAATCAATAGAGTATAAAATATTTTTTTAGATTTTTTTGCAATTTTTTTATTTTTTCTTGCAAAAAAGGGCTAAAAAGTGTTAAATATTTATCAATTTGTTCTTTTTTTGCACGTAAACAATCTTGTAATAACGCAAAACTCAAAGGCGGAATTTTTTCTTGGACAACTCAATACAAAAGGGCGGCAGGTTGAATACTCTCAGGCTTCCCGCAAAGGCTACAATATATTACACTCTCTCCGCAGCCCTAGCAAAGGCTGTAGGAATTTTAACAACTCCTATTTTTACAAGAATTCTTTCGGGCGAGGATTACGGAAAATACACCTTTTATATGAGCTGGCTTGGGCTTTGCACAACAGTTTGCACATCGGTCATTTCCCAAGCCGTAATTTACAGAGGGCTTGAAAAATTCAAATCTGAAAAGGAAAAGTTTATTTTCTCCTCGTTCGTTCTGGGAATTGGATTTACAAGCGCTTTTTGCCTACTATTGTTTATATTTTCCGACATTTTTAATCTGGATAGAAGATTAATTCTATTTCTTTCAATCCAGCTTTTTTGCGATATCGCAATAGCGGTTTACCAAACGGTAAGACGGTATGAATACAGCTACAAAGCTCTTTCTGCGATAAATGCTCTGTCGGTTGTGGCTACACCTCTGCTTTCAGCCCTTTTGATTTTCGGGGCAAAAATCGGATACAGAGGCAGAATTTTTGCGCTTCTTACAGTCAGTCTTATGATTGCATCGCCTCACGTTGCCCGTGTTTTGAAAAACGGAAAGAAAAAATTCGACAAAAAAATCGCACTCTATATTTCAAGGCGCTCGCTTCCCCTATTGCCCCACGCGGTGTCGGTTGCAGTGGGTGCCGAGATAGACAAGCTTATGATTACCGCATTTCTCGGTGCAGAGGCATTGGCAAAATACTCGGTTTCTCACACCCTGGGGCTCGGCATAGGCTTTGCTGTCAGCGCTCTTGCATCAGCCCTCTACCCCTGGGTAATACGCAAGCTGTCATCGGGAAAGACCGAGGCGGTTGAACCGATTTCCTCAGCAATACTGACTTCCTTAGGCGCTTTGGCAATGGTAATAGCGCTTTTTGTGCCCGAAACATTTAAATTTCTTGCTCCGTCGGAGTATGCTGATGCCCAGCTTGCGACCATTCCCCTGCTTATAAGCACCATTCCAAGCTTTGCCTCTTCCTTTATTACTCTCGGAATTGTACACGCTGAGCGCAGCGGATACACCTCGGTCTCTGCTTTTGCTTCGGTTGCGGCAAGCGCTTTGCTCAACACTCTCTTCATCCCGAGATTAAAATATATAGGCGCTGCTCTCTCGCTTCTATTATCAAGCCTTGTGACCCTTTTTGTAAATTATATATTTCTCAAGCGAGTGAAGCTGGATAAAATTGTCTCCGAAAGGGCATTTTTAAAATCCCTTGCCACCACTGCCGCCGTTACAGTCGCATCTCCCCTGCTTTATCCCTACCCCGCCCTGCGAATTCTTGCGCTTATACTCCCTGTTACTATACTCTTTTACACCTTTTTCGGAATTAAGGAGCTTATATTGGATGAATAAACAGAAGCCTTGCAAAATTTGTGTTTCATTCTAACGGACTGTATGGAAATGTCGCTCCCCACAGTTTCAGGTCCAAATTGTATAGAAATTTTAGCCTTTGTAAGCGGTTAAGCAATTTGTTGTTGAAGACTATCGCATTTTGTGTTATAATTGTTTTACAAAACATTTAGGAGCTATTTTTATGACTCGCAAAGAATTTGAAGAGCTTGTTTTTGACACATACAGTGTACGGGCGGACTATCCTTTTGAGGAGGATTTTGTGACGGGAGTTTTCCGCCATGAGAGCGGCAAGTGGTTTGCGCTGGCAATGAACATCGGAGAAAGAAAATTAGGTCACGACAGTGATGAACAGATTGATGTAGTTAATCTTAAATGCGCTCCCGAGATAATTGAATCTATTGCAGGGATTGAGCCTGGCATCTACCGCGCGTACCATATGAACAAAACCCATTGGTTAACCGCCTCACTTAATGAGTGTGACAAGGATACAGTTTCCTGGCTTCTCGGCATCAGCTACGACTTAACCAAAAGCAAAATCAAACGTAAATGAAAGGAGAATTACATTGAAAAAGTTAAAGTCATTGTGTGATATCTTTTTATCAATGATGAAGATAGGAATGTTTACGTTCGGCGGCGGATATGCAATGATAAATCTCCTTGACAACGAATTTGTCGAACGCAAAAAGTGGCTGGGCAGTGAAGAATTTATGAATTTCGTTACAATTGCCGAATCAACTCCGGGTCCAATTGCAATTAACTGCTCTACCTACATAGGATATAAAAAAGCAGGGTTTTTAGGCGCTCTTTTTTCAACAATCGGAATGTGTGTTCCGTCATTTGTAATTATCTATCTCATATCTCTTTTCTTTGAGCAGTTTCTTGCGGTTTCTGCGATTGCATCTGCTTTCAAGGGAATACAGGTGTGCGTAATATTTCTTATCCTTTCGGCAGGACTTAAAATGCTGAAAAAAATAAAGAAAACCGTGTTTAATGTTACGGTAATACTAATTACATTTACGGCAATGACGCTGTTTTCTCTGTTTTCGGTAAGCTTCTCCTCAATATTCTATATTCTCATATTTGGTCTTATAAGTATTTTGATTTACACGGTGGGATTTTTGAGAAGCAGGGAGGATAAAAAATGATTTTATTAAAGTTGTTTTTGACATTCCTTAAAATTGGCGCGGTATCATTCGGCGGTGGATACGGAATGATTTCTCTGATAAGAGACGACTGCCTTGCGAACGGTTGGCTTACAGAGGCGGAGCTGCTTAATTTTATTGCCGTCTCGGAATCAACTCCAGGACCGATTGCGGTGAACATGGCAACCTTTGTAGGCTCGTCGCAGGGTGGTATTCTCGGCGCGTTTGTTGCTACGCTCGGTGTAGTGCTTCCGTCATTTATTATCATTCTGCTGATTTCGTCGGTATTCACTAAGCTTTTAAAATATGCGGGGGTAAAAGCTGTACTTAACGGTATTCGCCCGGCAATTATCGCTTTGATTTTAGGAACCGCATTTACTATGTTTTTAAGTCTTGGCTTCGGTATAGAAAACATATACACCTCACCTGACATTGACTATCGAGCACTTGTAATTTTTGCGGTTATATGCGCAGTATCATTTTTATATTCAAAATGTAAAAAGAAATCCTTTTCCCCTATACTTCTGATTGTAATATCCGGAACACTTGGAGTTTTGCTTTACGGGATATAAATTAAAATGCCGACGGGTTTTGCACTCGTCGGCTGGATTTTTGTAAATATTCATTGTCATTTATTGAAAATTTAGCATCTGCTTTTGATGTATTGATTTTTCTGTATGTAACAAGCGTACTTTTTTCAGTCTTCGTTTTTACGTCAATAGACTCTCCGAAATCAAAAACAAATCTGTTTCTAACGTATTATTCTTAAACAATAGAAAGACGGTCTGTTTGGATACATTTTATCGGGTTTGTTCCATATTTCAGCACTGTTAATCTCCTTGATATGCTCAATGCTAAGCTTATCTATGGAAACAGTCTTTTTGTGAACGAATGGTCTGTCCTCAAATTCATAGTAATCCGTTAACCACACAAGCCAAAATTCAATGCTATCAGATTTCAACAGGGCGTATTTGATATATTCAATGATTTTCTTTGCTCTGCCGTCTGTATATTGCCATCCAAGCCGATGCCGCAAGCAAGGGCAGATACTTAAAAAGAAGAAAGAGGATATGATACGGAGTTCCTTCGGTATATAGCGGCTGAATTGCGATATTCAAACATGATGCCTGCATAATTATTGCTATTATGATAAAGTTGTTTTGCAAGATCGGATTGTTCTTGGGACAGCCCTTTTTGTCTACGGTACATTTTAAGTCTTTCACCAAGTGTCATATTATCACCTCCTGCCATTATTGTAGCACATTTTTCCGCTGGTTTCTACCAACTATACGGCAACTATCGGTTGCATTATAAAATATTTCTTTTAGTTGTAACTATAATATTTATTAAAACGGCGCTTATTAAAGATTATAAACCTGTGCTCCCCTCCGTCTTTCATCCGGAAGCTTGCTACGGGAAATACAATCCACTTCCATGCAAGCTCTGCAATCTCATCACGTGGCAGTACAAGATTTCTGTAAGCTTTATCTACTGTAAGCTTGTTTGTTTTGTAAGTAACAGAAACTTCATCAATATATAAAGCGCCGCCTAATATGCCGCCTCGGCATATAAAGCTACACACAAATGCCTTTTTCATTTCCTTGCAAAATCCTTTTTATTTTTTATTTTTCCATGCCGCAAGAGTAGCACCTGTTAGATAACAATTCTTCGTTTTTAATGGTGCTATATAATCTGAAGCCACCTGCAAAGTTATACGCTTCAAAGCCGTTTTGCATTAAGATCCGTGTCGCCAAATAACTGCGAAGTCCGCTTTGGCACATAACATAGATTTTTTTGGTTCTATCAAGCTCACCTATGCGCTCCCTTAAATCGTCAAGCGGGATATTGATAAAGCCGTCGGCACGACCTCGCATATATTCAAAAGGAGTACGAGTGTCAAGCAAAATTACATCCTCTCTTTCACGCAAAGATGAAATATCTTCATAATAAAATTGCTTTACCACACCGTTTTTGATGTTTTCGGCAACGAAGCCTGCCATATTCACGGGGTCCTTGGCGGAAGAATAAGGAGGAGCGTACGCCAGATCCAGATCCTTTAGCTCGTCAGCCCCAAGACTCGCGCGAATTGCCGTTGCAATCACGTCAATGCGTTTATCAACACCATCATAGCCGACAATCTGTGCGCCTAAGATCTTAAAGCTTTCCTTTTCAAAAATCAGCTTCAACGTCATTGCCGTTGCGTTCGGGTAATATCCTGCATGCGAATTTTGCGTTAAAATAACCTTTTCATATTCGTAGCCGCTTGCCTTAGCTTGCTGTTCGTTAATGCCCGTCGTTGCCACCGTCATATCAAAGAGCTTTATAACAGACGAACCTTGCGAGCCCTTATATTCGCTGTCAAGCCCACAAATATTATCGGCGGCGATGCGCCCCTGCTTATTCGCAGGTCCTGCTAGCGAAATGACCGCATCCTGCTCGGTGATAAAGTGCTTTACCTGCACGGCGTCTCCCACAGCATATATGTCGGGAACAGAGGTCTCCATTTTGCCGTTCACCTTGATTGCGCCCTTTAAGCCAAGCTCAAGGCTTGCCTTTTTCGCAAGGGTATTTTCAGGAACAACACCAACCGCAAGCACGACCATATCCGCGCTAATCTGCTGTCCTTCGGTAAGCTCAAGCAGGACCTTATCGCCAGTCACGCTCATTTTTTCAGTGCTGCAATTCAGTAACAATTGCACCCCGCGGTAACGAAAGCTTGCGTGGATGAACGATGCCATATCACAGTCAACAGTCGGCAAAAGATGATTACCACGCTGAACGATAGTTGTTTTGATCCCAAGCTCAGTAAGGTTTTCCGCCATTTCAAGACCGATAAATCCACCGCCGATCACAATCGCTGTTTTAGGCTGCTTTTGCTCTATAAATTCACGGATCTTCAGCGTATCCTCTACCGTTCTAAGGGTGAAAGTTCTTTCGTTTTCAATATAGAAATCGGGCAAAAGAGGCTTTGCTCCGGGGGATAAAATCAGCTTATCATAGCTTTCCGTAAAGCGCGTTCCCGTTTTTAGGTCGGTTACCGAAACGGTTTTGTTTTTTGCGTCAATATCGGTTACCTCGTGGTTTACTTTGGCTTTGATTTGAAAACGCCGATAAAAGCCTTCGGGAGTTTGCAACGTCAGTTCCTCTTTATCTTCGATAATACCGCCGATATAATATGGCAAGCCACAGTTTGCATATGAAATATAACCCGAGCGCTCAAAAATGATAATCTCCGCGTTCTCGTCTAATCTTCTTATTCTTGCCGCAGCAGTTGCTCCGCCTGCAACTCCACCGATAATGATGATTTTCATAGGTTCTCCTTTTACAATTTTCAATAAACTTAAATGCACAATATCCATAAAAATCTTATTTGTCCTTGAGTTTATTATACCATACCCCTTTCGATTTTTCAAGAACAAAGGAACGGTTAATCAGGAAGACAGTAAGAACGGATATTTTCTTAAAGCTATCCCTTTCATTCAGCGCTTAAACATTTTTACAACAAAACTTTGCGAATAAATAAGCTCAGCTTGCAAAAAGAGTTTCTCAGCCCCTGCTCCGTCGGATTAATGCATAATGTTTTTAATTTTTTATTAATATTGAATTTTTGGATTGACTTTTGAGGTTTTGTATGATATAATACTCTAGCGGACTTGGTGATAGTAAGTTTTTAACTGAATGTAGCCCCGCCTCGGCTTGCCACCGTGTAAAATTTAAGGCTTTGCGGATCAGCATTATGCCCGCCTCGGGTGTTCTCCCCGTGTAAAAATAGAGAACGAAAACTAAAAAATGCGGATGTGGCGGAACGGCAGACGCGCTGGTTTCAGGTGACGCTACCTCTGTGTAAAGCGCAAAACTCAAAATTTAATACCATTTTGCAGGTGTGGCGGAACGGCAGACGCGCTGGTTTCAGGTTCCAGTGAAGAGATTCGTGTGGGTTCAAATCCCGTCACCTGCACCATTTTAAATAGCTTAAACTTCTTTTACTGTTAGCAAGAAGTTTAGGCTATTTTATTTTGAGAGAGATTTAATAAATTTATCTAACAGAATCAATTTTATTTTCAGATTTTATTGATTTAATAGATTATTTGTAGTATAATGTAGGAAAAAAGAAAGGATTTTGTAAAAATGACTATCGAAGAACTTGTCAAAAAATATCAATCGGAATTGAGAATTTCTCAAAACAAAAAAGCTACCGTAAGCGAAATTGTTAAAAGAGTTAACAGTCTTATAGATGCTGAATCAAAAAAGCCTATAAGCGATGAAAATAAGAAACGAATTTTAATCGAATTAAGGAAAGAAGCGCTTTTAGAGTCACAAATTTGTTTTGCTCACGATAATAAAGAACATTTAGAATTATTGAATAAAGCAATTGCTACCTTGGGAGGCAAAAAATAATGACTATATATGAGATCATTGCTGTTGTTATATCTCTATTAGGTTTAGGCTTGAGTATTTGGTCAATAGTAAAGGCTCGAAGCGCACATAAAATTGCACAAGGGCAAATCGAATTAAATATTCATCAATTATTGACTCAAGCAAAAAAAGATGAAATGGAAATTTCTATTTTAATTGCAGAAAAATGTTCCAACGATAGTAGTGAAATGAAAACAATAATTTTTAGCGCGCTTAATACTGCAATAGAGAGAACATTAAATGCCTATGAAGAAGCTTGTGCAAAATATCTTGATGGTAAAGTAGACAAAGAGCGATTTAAGAAGAACTATCATATCGAAATACGGCAGCTGGTAGAAAGCGAAAATCACAAAAAGTATTTTGATTCTACAACTTCTGCATATAAGGCGATATTAAAAGTATATGAAGCATGGAATGACCTTGAAAACTAAATATTAAAGGGCAGGCAAAGTTGCTTTACTTTACCTGCCCACCTTTTTTCCTTTGCAGGAATCCATTACAAATGTTTGAAGTCTAACATTACTTGTTTGAATGTGTGCTATTTCTATTTATGCCGACCAGTATATCTCCATGACTCTTATACATTGGATCGTCTTCGTCGTGCAGGAAGTCTATGTGCGTGGAGAAGTCGGCATTCAGCTGGATTTTGATTTTCAGCTTACCCTTTCGCTCGGTGATGATAATCTTTTTTACGAGCATTCGCAGGCTCGTGTCGCTTATCGCACCGTTTCGGATTATCTCGTCGAGCATATCTATGCCTTCTTTGATTTCAGCCTTACGCTTTTTGATGGTTTCATCATAGTTGCGTATATCCCGGGTCTGCTCCGTGAAGCTCTTTATATCATCTTCGCAGGATTTCAGCATCTCGTCGTAAACCTCTGCGTGCTCGCGGTCACGGATTCGCTCGAGGAGGATTAGCTGCTGGTCTTTTCTCCTTTGGTCGAGCTTTGCCGTAAGCTCGGCTATTTTCTTTTCTGCGGTGTTGCGCTTTGCGAGCCATCTCTTTACCTCGCCCTCTATGCTGTTGTAATTTTTCTCAGCTTCGCTCTTGATGCTCATTATTTCCTTGTATATGAGCTTGTCGAGGTCGGTCTCGCCTATCGTGTGCGGTGTGCACTGTCCTTTGCCGTAGCGGTGGTATCCGTTGCAGTTGTATTGAAAAAATATTTCATCACCGGATTTCCTCTTGCGGCAGACGAATCTCGAACCGCAGTTTCCGCACTCTATAAGTCCTGCATATCTGTGGCAGGGTGCGTCCTTTGAAGCTCTCACGTTCTTGTCCACCTTGTCCTTTAATAAAAATTGTGCCTGTTCCCATATCTCACGCGATACGATTGCAGGCACATAGTTTTCGTGGCGGAAATGTTCCTCAGGCGGAAGCATTTTACGCACACCGTTTATTTTATTCGTGTATGACTGGTGGCATACGAGAGTTCCTGTATAGAACTCGTTTTGGAGCACACGCTTAACCGTTGTGTTTATCCAAAGGTAGCGGTGAGCTATCTCGGGTTTGTTGTAGCCGAGCCTTTTGCCGAGCACTTGCTTCTGATAGTAGCTCGGTGTTTTTATATCCTCGTCATTGAGGGTTTTTGCAATAGCCTTTAGTCCGTAGCCCGAGGTGTACATCTCGAATATTCTACGGACGATGGCTGCTTGTTCTTCAACGACTACAACCTCTCTCGTATTCTTGTCCTTGAAGTAACCCATCGGAGGAATGATGACTATTCCTTCCTTTTGCTTCTGCTTATATCCCGCGCGAATTTTGCGTGAGATATCTCGGCAGTACATATCGTTAAATATGCCCTTGAAGCCTATCATAAGCTCGTCATCCTCGTTGCTTGTGTCTATGTTCTCGGTTACCGATAGAACACGCACCTCGTTCTGTCTTAAGAAGTCGATAAACACGGCTGTTTGCGTTTTGTGTCTTCCAAGACGGGATAGGTCTTTTACGATTACCGCGTCTATGCTTTTCTTATCCACCTCCTCATAGATTTGTTCAATGCCTTCTCTGTCGAAGGTCATGCCGCTGATGTTGTCGTCGTAGGACTCGCCCACTATCGTGTGTCCGTTGCTTTCAGCGTATTCAACTAATATTTTACGCTGATTTGTGAGCGAGTTCATCTCTCGGTCATCGTCGCGTGAAAGTCGGTAGTATAACCAAACTTTCATTGTTTTTCTCCTTTCCGTAAAGTATTATAGTCAAATCAAGCTATATTTGCCTGGTTGCTATTTCTTTCCAACACAAGCTCTGCGCTTGTCTTATCATCGTCTATATACTCTCTGATGACGTTTTTTAAGAATGCGTTGAACTCCTTATCTGTTCCAACGTACTCATAGGTTACCGATTCTATTTCTATTTTGTTTCCTCTCTTCATGTATTTCCTTTCTTGTTTCATTACTTTCTTTTTGTTGTTGCGTATCCTCTGTGTACTCACACAATACCACAGAAAAATTCGGAAGTCCAGCTGAAATCCGAATTGTTATCAATTCAGACTTATTTACCACGACCAGCTTAAACCTTCGCTCTCTTCGTATTCCTCACGAGTTGAATAATGGAGAAATAGATTGGGTTCGATTCGCTTTCCGAGCAGTTCCTCCAGAGCCTCAATATCTTCTATGTCAAGGGAGGTTAATGCCCTTGGTGTGTAATAATATCCATCATCGGGAACTATGGATAACAGGTTTCCAAGAAGCTCAAAGAGCCTTGTTCCCGGGGTATATCCGCGTTCTGCATAGATATACGTTTTGTGGGAATGATAGTGCTCCGAAATCGGTGAACCGCGCCCGCCGAGACGGAAATATATCTCCAGATTTATTTTGAGAAGCTGATCACAGAAGAGCTTATTGTCTCTGCATTTATGACCGTCAGGTGTGGTAAAGGTAATGTATTTCAGTCCGTCTTCCCACTTAACCTTGTATCCGTGATATTCCATATACTCGATAAACTCTTCCTTTGTATGCGAATTTTTCATTGCCTCAAGGGCAAGTCTACGCAAATCTAATTTCCATTTAGGTATTCCCTCGTAGCTTGATTTTGTCTCGGTTTGTGAGAACCCGTATTCGTTACAGATGCGGTTAGAAAATCTCTTTCGGTTTTCCATTTCCTTTTCTGTTTGATGAAACTTTTTGCCGGTTTGGAAGTTTACAGAGTTCATAATAAAATGCGTATGAAACCACTTTTGTCAAGGGCAAAGTGTGTATGTTTACAAAATCTTAACAAAAACCTATGTGTTCCTTATAATAAGAGCTACGCCGACACATTTCCACAATCTGTTCAAAAAAATTTTCATTTTTTACTTCAAACCTACTTGAAAATTATTCCAAAATATGATATAATAAGTTTACAATTTAATAGCCGTAGGAAATCAAACACAAAACCCGACAACAATGTGCGAAGGAAATTATTGTTGCCGAGTTGTTCTCGTAGAGAAGCGAGAAATCTGTACGGGAATTATTAGGCATAACATAAAAAATCACAGCGCATAAGAGTTAGGGATTGATGTCCCGTTCTTCTTATGCGCTGTTTTAATTGATACATTTTATTAAAGGAGGGATTGCCTTATGATGAAAAAATGCAATCACTATGTTTCCCCATTCACCAACCGCAGATGCCCTCTGCTATTGCTTCACTTGTGCATATAGTATACTGTTACTATATGCAACTCCAAATATTCGATGTGTCCGCCCATCGATCCCTTTGATTTTAGACAATAATTTAAAGTTTTGCAATTTTTAAATTCACATGGTCAATCAAATACTAAGGAGGTTTGACATGAAACGAAACATACGAATATTCGCTGTTCTTCTTGTAATCTGTATGTTTATGACGAGCATAAACGTATATGCCTTGGATACTAACAAGGATGTTGCAGAAGAACGTATATTCACAAAGGCTGAGTTGGCTTGTATGACAGACGGAAGTTTTGGAACGGCTACAGGTCTGAGTGATGAATTTATTGAGGTCAAGAATAGTCAATAGAATACTGAACTGTATTTCCCTGAGTCAGAGCATAGATAAGACGCTCTGTCCAAAAAGCACTCGTTTCCTGTTCAATCTGACCACTAAAACCTATTACAACATCAACTCCTTTGGAAAGAAGTGTATCGACAAATCCATTGATTCTTCCCGAATAGCACGATGTTAATATCACAATCTTCACTGAATTAAAATCGGCATTCGGCAACGATGATATTTCAGACAAATACAACACTTCACTTGAAGATATTTGTAATTTATCTTCATATTCACCACCGTGCAACATACCACCAAAGTATGTTGCGTTTTTCATTTCGTAAATGAAATCGCTTTCATTAATAGAGGTGTACGTTGAACCATATGCACTGGCATTTGTTTCATAATACTGCTTCACCTTCGCATTAAAAGAGGATGCACCGGAGTAGCCAAGTGACACTTGTGAGTATTTTTTTGACACATCAAATAAAAGCCACTCATCACGATAACTGTTGTTATCAAGGTAATCACCTTGAAGAAGATTCTTATTATTTGTGCCCGTAGAGACACTTGTAGCCAATACATAATTTGTTGCTTCGCCGGTTTTCGGGATGATCTTATAAGCACCATTCGTTGTTGCTTCGACTTTCCATTGCATACCATCCGTCAGCGAGGTTTCGGTTGCACGCCTTATTACAATTGGCTTGTCAAGTTCCGAAGAATCATCTGAAACAACCATGTAATAACTGTCAGAACTCGAATTGGCCGATTTTATGGAGAAGTATCCTGTGGATGTATTGAGCGTAAAGATCCAACGAAATTCATTACCCTCGCCAAAATCATACTGTACAACATTATTACCGTTCGACATAGTGGCATTTTTCACTTTGGCGTAATCAGAATTTTCTCTATTCTTTAAGTAGTATGTACCATTAGCAATGGGCATAACAGTAATCGTACACGTTCCGTATTTTCTTGTTATCTTGTCTCTAAAAGTTAAGGTTGCTGTTCCGGCAGATACACCCGTAACTTTACCGTTATCATTTACTGTAAACTTAGAGGTGTTGCTGCTCGACCAATTTATCCAATTGTTTGAGCAATTCGCATCGCTTGGAGATTTTGTCGGAGTTACCGTTTTGTTCTGTTCAAGAGCAAGATAAAAGTTGGAATACGAAAGAGTCGAAACGGGAGTATACCAACTCACATCAAAGAAACCCACCGGAGTATATGTAGTGTTGCTGACATAACAGCTCGAACCATTAATTACAAGTTTATAGCCACTGACAGTGCTATCATTCGCCATAGATCTCAATGTGTTACCGTTGCCCGAATAGTACATTCTCCATTTTTGGTACTCGGATCCAGTGTATGTACTCAGAGTAACGGCTTTGGTACTCGGGTTAATAGTAAGACACTTAGTGCTGTCCGTATAAGAATACACAATATAATCGCCGTCACTATCTTCCGTAAATATCCATTTGCGGACATTGTTGGATCCGCTATTTGCATATCTTGTTCTTGAGAAGGTGCCACTCGTCGGGCTTGTCAACATATAACCGTCGGTCGTTTCGATAATATAGTATGTTGTGCTCGCACGGGTAGATTTACCTTCAATATTCTTGACCTCAATAAATTCATCACTCAGACCTGTAGCCGTTCCAAAACTTCCGTCTGTCATACAAGCCAACTCAGCCTTTGTGAATATACGTTCTTCTACAACATCCTTGTTAGTATCCAAGGCATATACGTTTATGCTCGTCATAAACATACAGATTACAAGAAGAACAGCGAATATTCGTATGTTTCGTTTCATGTCAAACCTCCTTAGTATTG
>JAGATD010000051.1 GCA_017621415.1 Clostridia bacterium | reverse complement strand
GACATTTTTAAGCGAACGTGCGCCGTTCGCTTTTTGGTGTTTCCCGTGATCCGTGTGTGTAAGTACGGGTCTTTTTTGGTTTTTCCCCACGCTTCGTGCCATCTTGGCACAAAGTGAAAAATCACCACCCGAAAAACACGGCGGCAGTATCGTCGGATATATAATAACTGCCCCCACAAATACATAACCGCCGACGAGAGAAAGGAGGTCGCGGAGGCGGTAGCAACGGCAAATTCATTGGTCGTTGCATAGGGAAATATCCGAGCGAGTGAGGATATTGTCCACATATAAGCGTGTTGCGAGCGTGCGCAATACGCTGTGTTCCGCAGTGAGCGCGCAGGAACACGATGCGATGTTTTACAATTTTGGACTTGGAAAGTCCAAAATGGCGGCGTTTAGCCGACAAGGAAAACTCGCCACTTCGATGCCCCGCATCGAAGTATGCCCTCGGCAGAGCGCAATGGACTTTTGATGCGGAGTGTCAAAAGTGCCTTTGCGTTACTTTTGACAAAAGTAACAAAACCGCAAGTATGCTCGTTTCACTCGCAATAAGAATTTACGCCAACAAGGCAAAACACAGGAGGTGGATTTTATAGTAAGAAGTGTAAGCGCAACTTTAGGAGAAGGCTGTCTTACCCACAATGACCGCAGCTTCACAGCGGACAACGTGGACGGCAGCAGAACGCATCTGAATATCGCCTATGTCAACGAGCCGATAAAGGAGGTCTATCACAAGCTCTTTGACGAGGCTCTTGAAAAGTACAACGCGAAGCAAACCCGCAACGACCGCAAGATATCGGACTACTACGAAAAGATACGGACGGGAAAGCAAGAAAAGCTGTTCCACGAAATCATCATCCAAGTCGGCAACTGTGATGATATGAGTGCCACGGGCGAGAATGCCGAGCTTGCCAAGAAAATCTTGGACGAATATTTTAGGGGCTTTCGGGAGCGCAACCATACCTTGCACGTGTTCTCCGCGCACTTGCATATGGACGAGGCAACTCCGCATCTGCACATTGACTTTATTCCCCTTGCCGAGAACAGTAAGAGAGGATTGGAAACGAGGGTGTCACTCAAACAAGCGTTAAAGGCACTTGGCTTTGAGGGAGAAGGTCGGGAGAACACCGAGGGTAATCAATGGGCGAATGCCGAGAAGAAATATCTTGCCGAGGTGATGGAGCGTTACGGCATTACACGTAGCGAGGACAAGGAAGAAAAGCGAGAGCATCTGTCCGTCCTTGATTACAAGAAGCAGGAGCGCATCCGAGAGGTCGAAGAACTTACCGAGCAGGCGGAGGCATTGGAGCAATCCAACGCCGAGGCACAACGAGAAAATGCGGAGATACGGGAAAGTCTTGAAAAGATGAAAAGCGAGCTTTCCGAGTTGACCGAGGATAAGAAGGAAATTGACCTTGAATACAGCAAATATTTCGGGGACGGATGGGAGCTATTGAGACAAGAAATAAGGTGCTCTCTGATATCGGAACGGCGAATTTTAATAATTCGCTGAAAACGGCCGTTGATAAGCAGAAGCGTGAAAAAATTCTCAAAGAGATTCGGGATGCTTTTAACGCAAAGGGACTCAAGGAAGTAACGTGGGACGAATACAGAGAAAATTACAATTATGATACTGCTATAGACGGTACCGTTGATGATCTTGAGACAAGACTTGACGAGGCTGTTGGCAAGGGAGTGACCGCCTACTATTGTAGTTATTTAACGACGTTTTATTTGCTTACCGACAAAAAAGCTGTTAAGAAAAAGAGTCCGGAGCAAATTAAAGCTGAAGAGCGCGAAAAAGAAAGAAAAGACAGATATAACCTTCTTGAAAACACATTCAAAAGGTTGTATCAGCTCAGACGCGACTTTATAAATGACTATTCCTTAAAACAAGCTACGATCAACCTTGATAAGATTGTGTCCTTTATGCTTGTATGTGGTATCAACGGAGATTTTTACGACGAGATCCCGAAGGAGGAGCTTGAGAAGCTTGTATTTGGCCATGAAACAGTTATCTCTTCCTACGAGGAAATGTGTTCCGAAATAGAGCCGACTGTTGCGGCGAAGGCTCTGCTCGTTGCTGTTTGGATTCTTATCGACGATGACAGTTTTAATTGCCACGATTGGTATTGCCGGTATGACAGTGATGCTCATCTTGAGATGATCTATGAGTTCCTTGAGTCGCTTGGCTATGAGATGAGCGACGAGGAGAGGGAGCTCATCGAGGGAACAAGCGAGCTTTACAAGAGCGCGGAGGCGGAGTGATGCCGAAAGAATTAAAAGAGATACTCTCGGAGTGTATGCGAGAGGCGGGGAGTATTGAGGAGCTGGCGGAGAGGCTGATTGCCGCGGGGGTGGTTTATGCCCCTGCGGATAATGCGGAATGCGAAATTCGGAATGCGGAACTCAGAGTTGCGGGGAATTTGATAGGTGAAATAGAAGCTTTTGCTTCTAAGCAGCTTTTGATTTTAGAATTACTCAACCCCGAAAAATCGGGTGTTGCCGCAGGCGGTAAGCATGCATTTGATTTGTTGCTTGAGCTTCTTGCCGAACTCAAAAAGAAATACACGGAGGGTGGAGAAAATGGCAACACAAGAAAAAGTAATCAAAATGAAAAAAAGAATTGAGAAGCTTGCTATAAAATACGGACTCAATTTAACTGTCTATGACGGAAAAATCGGCTTTGTAGACCAAAAACAGAAAAAGATAGTTGCTCTTTGGACTCCCGAATATACGATGAAAATACGGAGGCTGAAAAATAGGGAATGATACGAAAGTTTTGTGATAGATGTGGGGTTGAGTGTAAGTCGCTATTCGACATTAGAGTTCCGCTTGAAAATCACGGACATGGCAGTTATAGCACGAAAGATATGGCAGTCTGCGAGAAATGTAATAAAATCCACGAAAGCATACTTGAAACACTCACCGAGATGCGCTTCTCTATGTATGAAAATCTATTTTTTAAGGGAGGTGCGAAAAATGACCTGTAAAGATTGCAAATTTTTCGTGCAAGGTGTAGGGCGTGGCGGCGCTTGTCAGAAAAAGCCTTATCGTAAGGGCAAAAGTGGGCATGTTTACAAAAAGCCGGATGGAACACCGATAGAATTTGTTACCTACGTAGGAACACCCGCTTGTAAGAAATATTTTGAAGGAAAAGACGATGCTAAAAAAGTATAAAATAACGTACAAGAAGGTTTTAAAAACTTTCGAGGTTGAGATCGAGGCGGCGTCGAAGTATGCGGCGAAGCAGATATTTTATCGGAAGTATCCGAGATATGAGATCGTTAAGGTGGAGGAGGCTCAAAATGAAGATTAAGAACAGGGAGCATTTAGCTGAAATCAAGGGGAAGCTTTACGGACTTACCTACTGTAACACCAAAGCCTTTGCTGATGTTCTCGTAGACGTCATTGATGAGATTGGGTACATACTGGAAGACGAGAATAAGGATAAGCAGGATGATAAGAGACGTACTTAGGAGCATTAAGCCTTATTGGCTTTATCTGATTTTGATAGGCAAGGAGACTATTGAGGTCGGGAAAACCGAGCCTTTGGCTGACGATTGGACAGGTAAAGTGTTCTTGTACTGCACGAAGGATCTTCGGAGCTTTAAGAGAATACCCGAGAAAGACCGAGAGTGGATGCGAAAGTATCTCGGAAAGGTTGCGTGCTGCTTTATTTGTGATACCGTTTATACCATAAAGTGGGTGCGGGACTTTGAGCGGGGCCATTGGTATTGGGAATTCTCGTATGACTCTGAGGCGGATTGCCTTTCAGATACGGAATTTCAAAAGTATTTCGGTGATAAAGAGTTTGGGTACGGTTGGCATATCGACAAGCTCGAAAAATTTGAGGAGCCGAGGGAACTAAACACATTTATACAGTTTAGAACTCCAAAGCAAATTGAATCTGATGTTGCGATTGCGGTGCTAACGGGTTTAGATAATAATCCGTATCTAAAAAGGCCGCCGCAAAGTTGGTGCTACGTGGAGGCGCCGTGGGTTCTTAACTTTGCGTTCGTATAGAAGCGGGACGTCGGCATTTTGACAGGCGGAATTTAACACATTACTCCGCTATGCAGGAAATGTGCAAAATTCCGCGGCGGTGCCTCAGCATATCGAGCGAGTTTACCACCCCTAACCTCATCCACCGCAAGCGGTCCCCCTTCCCCAAGGGGAAGGCTATGTGGAAAACTCTTGATTTTATATTTACTACTACCGAAAGGAAAAAAGAATGATAATTTATAACAGTAAAAACGTATATCATCCACTCAAGAGTACTCTTATGGAGATTATTGAAGAGACAAGAGATTCGTATGAAAAGATTGATTGTATCAGGAGCGTTCTTTTTAATACGGAGTACGATGGACTAAAAGGTGATGAGATATTCGATGAGAAATCTTATATGAGGTTGAGCGAAAACATACCTTTTATGAAAGAATTTACTATTCCGGCGAAATGGTTTGATGAATCGATTATGTTACCTAGACGTGCCGCGTACTTTGTCAGAGCATATTATCTTGTGCAAAACACTCTTTGTGAATTAGCGTTGATGAACGGAGAAAAAACAGAGATGAGTTATAACAGAGAAAAAATAAATATTTCTCTTCCAAGCGGTGAGGCTTTGTTTTCTAAAGCTCATAAATGGGGTGAGGAAGGTAAGGCGTGCGGTGTGCAGTCTAATTATTTTTGTTGCTCATTTTCCGGCTCGGAAGAGGAGTTTTTGAAAGCATTAAGGAGACTGTGCGGTGCGCTAAAAAACATGAAAGACGAGGAAGGGAAGCCGCTCGGTTATGCTGCTGAAACAATAATCATTCCTTGCAATCAAACTATGTTTCACGAGCAGGTGCTTCGTACTCTATGTAAAAAAGATTTCAGAGGATTTCGGCTTGTGGTGTTGCCTGGATGGCGAACGGACGAGCCTCGGTTTATGATAATGTCGAGAAAGGCGAATAAAGAGCTTAGCGGAAATATGTTCTTTAATAGAGTTCCGCTTGTTGTATCAAATTGGGTAGACAGTCATACCGGTAATTATATTTGGAACGGCAGATGCCGCTTTGGAGTTGGCTTCGGCAGTTATAAGCACATACTTTTAGCCGTTGATTCAAAAGAGGAAACAGACGGCGCTACACCTATTGAATAAAAATACATAAGGAGAAAAAAGAAAGATGAAAGTCAAAGAAATGATTGAAAAATTAAGCAAGTACAACGGAGAGGCAGACTTTGTTGTGGTTGTAAAGGGAAGACCGGAGCCTTTTGAGGTTTGCTATGGAGGCGGGGAGGGGTGTACGCCTTCAAATTGCGACCACGTTACCATAATGGCTGATACTGAAAACGAAGCAACTAATGAGGAGGTAAAAGAGCATGCTTAATATTGAATTAAAGGATACTATATCGCGCTATTGACTACGGACTTGATATGCTGGCTTGCGTTTTCGTTGCCGTAAATAGCGAGGGGCGGGCTTTTGTTTACCGAGAGATAGGAGAATCTAATCTGCCGATTTCAGCGGCTGCAGGGTGTGTTCTTGACGCTACCGAGAGGGATGAAAACGGAAAAGCGAAGGAAGAGTTTTATCTTACTTTGGCTCCGCCTGACCTTTGGAACAGGTCCCAGGAGACAGGCAGATCTAAGGCAAATATCTTCTCGGAATCTGGTCTTACTCTTACGAAGTCAAACAACGACAGAGAGGCGGGTTGGCTTGCTATCAAGGAGCTACTAAGGCTTGATGCAAACGGTGAGCCGAGGCTACAGATATTCTCGACGTGCAGAGGCTTAATCAAAGACTTGCCAGCGCTTATACGAGACGAGAGGCGGCCTACCGACTGCGCGACAGAGCCTCACGAGATTACGCACGGGCCTGATGCGCTCAGGTACTTCTCTGTATTCTGGTGGCGTCCCGGTGAGGAGGCTGACAGGTCGAGACGTACCGTTTGGACTCCGGATATGTGGGAGGACTACTATAATGCGAGCGAGAGCGGAAAAGAATACTTGATAAGGAAGTACGGAAAACCGAAGTAAATTCGGAATTAGAAATTCGAAATTCGAAATTAAAGGAAGGAAGAAAAAATGAAAATAGAGCTTGAGGGAGGAACGAGGGTGTCGTTCTTCCAGGATTTATACCAGGAGGCGAGGAGCTATGCTGACGAGCTTCTTGAAAAAATGAAAAGACATCTTGAGCAATACAAGGGCTCGGATATAATTGACGGCTCGGAGGAGCGGGCTAAGGTTGTAAGAAACATTACATATGAGCTTGTTGAGTCGCAGATAACGGGTTACATACCTAATCCCAAGGTTGAGCCCAAGATGTGGAGCGAAAAGGGCGACAGGTGTGCAAAAAGCACCGAGGTTATGCTTGCTAACAAGCGCAACGAGCTGAATTTTGAGGAAATGAACGATATTGACGAGAGGTATAATCCTATTTACGGCGGCAGCGTGTGGCTCGTTGAGTGGGATGAGAGCAAGACGACGCACAATACCTTCGGTGATATCGCTATCAGCTGTCTTTCGCCTATGCATTTTACGGGACAGCCTCACCTATACAACGTGCAGGACATGGAATACTGCTTTATCGAGTTTGAGACAACGAAAGAGGATATTGTCAGACGTTACGGCGTTCCTCTCAAGGTTGCTGAGGAGGCGGAGAGCGAGGATGCGGCAGACGACAAGACTGCGACGCTTTACGTTTGCTATTACAAGGATGACGAGGGCAATATCTGTCAGTACGTTTGGTCGGGTGATACCGAGCTTTCGGACATTAAGGATTTTTACGCAAGGAAAAGACGTGTATGTAAAAAATGCGGAAAGCACGAAGAGATATGCGAGTGCGAAAATCCCGTGATAGAAGAGCAGAGCGACGAATACGAAGAGCTGACGAGAGATATTCCGCTCTCTGACGGCTCGTTTATCCCTGCTATGTGCGAGATGATACGCGACGGGCAGGTTGTTACAGAGACGGTACAGACTATTGCGACAGACGAGATGGGACAGCCTATCATGGAGAGAGTGAACGGCTCTCTTATTCCGGTGTTAACAGAGGTAGAGGTGCCGAAGATGGAGCCAACGAGGATTCCTTATTACAAGCCGAAGCTCTTACCTATCCAAATCAGGAAGAATACATCCGAGGAGGACAGCCTTTTCGGGCAGAGTGACGTTGAATTTATCAGGCCTCAGCAGCAGCTTATTAACAAGCTGGAGTCGAGGATCGCAGAGAAGGTGATAAAGGGCGGTGTTTATCCTATCATTCCCGAGGATTCGAGCGTTACGATTAATAATTCGATATTCGGTACGGTCTTAAAGGCCAGCCATGATAATTATCATCTTTACGGCAAGGTTGACATGTCGGTAGATATATCAAAGGATATTGCCGCAGCGGAGAGAGCTTACGACCATGCGAAGAGAATCCTGGGTATTACAGACTCATTCCAGGGACAGTACGATTCTTCTGCTCAGTCGGGAAAAAATGTTTGATCTTAAAAAGATACTTAACGGACGAATGAACGTGCCTGAGCCTGAAAGACACGTTGCCGGGGTTGATATCGAACCCGGTATGGCTCTTACGCTTTCCGCAGGTAAGCTTACCGCTTGTACCGGCGCGAAGGCTCCTACTCATATCTCTATGGGTATTGCAAAATCGGGCGCTCTTTGCCCTGTGTGCGCTGTTGCACACGAT
>JAGATD010000050.1 GCA_017621415.1 Clostridia bacterium | reverse complement strand
AAAAAAATAAGCGTAACAAAAAAGGCCTTTTGACTCTTTTCTCAAAAAAATGATGTAAAGAGGCCCTTTTTGTTACGCTATTAATATTTAAATTTGTTATTATCTATTGATTTTTACTTATTCTTATGCTATAATTTAAGTCCCAAACCTATGTATTGTTATAATTTCCCTAATGTTTAATACATAATTCTCATTATGTTATATGTAAGATTATTATATGACTTATACAGATTGTCAGAAAGGAGGCTTTCGGGTGGTTAAAAAGGAAGCTTGGAGAATTTTTTTGGTGCTGTTTGGAGCTTTAGTGCTTCTTTGCGGCTGTGTTTTGGCTTATGTTGCCTCTGAATCAAATTACGGAAACATAATTAACCTTGATATTGAGGATGGCGAATGCGAGAAGGTTGAGTTTAAGGAATTTTATATTCTGCCCGGCGAGTGCTGCTCCTATGTGCTGAGATTAAATATGAAGACATACGGAGAATATAGTCTGAACCTTGATTTTGAGAGGGTGAGCAGCCATGGTCTCGAAAAGTACGTAAATGTAAAAATACTGGTTGGCGGAAGAACTCTTTGCGACACACCCCTCTTGGAGCTTTTATCAGACGAAAATCAGGGAATAAACTACCTTATGAGCTCTTGGCTGCCCGAAAACGTAGAGATAATTTATTATATACCCGAAGAGGTTGGTAACGAGGCGCAGGGAGCTTACACAACCTTTGACTTAAATATAACCGCAAGTCTTGCGGAGGATTAATATTTAATATGAATTTTAAAAGCATAGATTTTAAGAAAATAAACTATAAAAAAATCGGAAAAATCGCATACAACTTGGTTATGTATTTGTTTCTTGGGTTGTGCGCTGTTGCCCTTGTGCTTACAGTAACCGCAAAAAGAAGCAGCGACGGCGCAGCCGAAATATTCGGTTATCAGCTAAGAACTGTGCTTACCCCATCAATGGAGAAATGCGACGAAACCGATGTCTCGGACTTTGGGATAAAAAGCATTCCGCAAAATTCGATGGTGCTTGTTCAGTCTGTGCCCGAGAATGAGATGGAGGCTGAAAAATGGTATTCCGAGCTCCGTGTAGGAGATGTCCTCACATTCCGCTATGTTTATGTAACGCAAATTACCATAACACACCGTATAACCTCAATAACCGCAAAGGATAGCGGCGGATACATAATAGAGCTTGCGGGAGATAACAAAAGCTCTGATACAAGCCAGCTCTATCAAACAATAGATACCTCCGATAAAACAAGCCCCAATTTTGTGCTCGGTAAGGTTACGGCAGTATTTTCTGTTCTCGGATTTATTGTAAGCCTGCTAAAAAATCCGATAGGACTTGTATTTATTGTAATTATTCCTTGTTTTATAATAATTCTTCTCGAAATTTTAAAAATACTTGGCGCATATAATGCCGAAAAGCAAAAGCGCAATAGGGAAGAAGCTAAAAAGAAAGACGATGAGCTTGAGGAATTAAAAAAGAGACTCGCAGCCCTTGAAAAAAGGGAAGAGACTGAGGAAAATGGGCCACTCGAAGAAAGTCTAAAAGCCGACACAATAGAGCAAAAAACAGATATCAAAGAGGAGGACAGCTAATGAAAGCCCTTGTAATAACTGTTATGATAATTTTGTTTCTCTTTGCTGTTGAGTTTATAGCCTGTGTCCTTGTCAGCCTTGTTAAGGAAAAAGATTACGAGGAAACAGACTCCTAAAATAGCCCTCTAACTAAACGGCAGATGAGGAGTCCAAAGCTTCCCCTGTGTAAGGGGAGGTGCCGAGGAACGAGGCGGAGGGGTTGCTGACAGAGACGGATTAGGTGTTCCAAAGCGGCACAAAAAATGCTTGATTTGCTGTATAAAAACAGCTTTCAATAAAAAAATCTTCAAAGAAAGGAGGAAAAAACTTGTGAAAGCGAGAAGAAGAGATATTCTTATATCCTGTTCGATTATTCTGCTTTGTTTAGCTATTGTTGTGGGTGTTTCTTATGCGCTGTTCACCGATTCGGTGTCCGTACAGCATCATTTGCAGGCAGGTACTCTAGACATAGATCTGTATAGAACCAATCTTAAATATAATGTTCTTGATAACGACGGTTACTTTAAAGAGGTTACTAACAATACTCTCCTTGAGTTTACCGACTCTACCGAGGAAAATATTTTCGGTATCAATACTCAAACTGCAAAAATTGCACCCGGAAGCTACTTTGAGGCGGAGCTTAAGCTTGAGAACAACGGTAATGTAGCATTTACATACGGAGTTCAGCTTAAAATGCTAACTGATGCGGCGAGTGACTACGACCTTGAGGACCAGCTTACGGTAATCATTAGCCAGGACCGTAACGGAAATGGCACAATAGAGGCGGAGGAAAAAGTCTACGCGCCTCTTAGCAGCTTTACCGGCGACATCCCCTATGCCTTTGGCGAAATGGCGGCAACCGACGATGCCCAGAGCTTTACCGTAAGGGTCCAGTTCGAAAATCTTGCAAATGACGTAAACAATAAGGCTCAGACAGAAACCGCAGCCTTTGACCTTATCGTTACAGCAACTCAGAAAACGAACAGATAATAACATGTAAGCTTAGAGCTTACACCGGCTCCGCAGACGGACTTGGCGAAGCCCGTAAATAATTAAAGTCCAAAAAAGAAAGGCAAAAAAATGAAAAAGAACGCATTAATTTCATCGATACTTACTATCGCGCTTTGTGTCAGCCTCATCGCAGGCTCAACATTTGCTTTGTTTACAAGCGAAAGCAAGGTCAATGTGGCTGTTACCGCAGCTAATGTCGAAGTCGTTGCGACAGCGGAAAATGACAGACTCACTTCCACCCTCGGTAATAATCTTCCCGAAACAGACTACACTATCGTAGATAATACAATCACTCTGACAAAGATTGTCCCCGGTGATGTTCTCACATTCGACCTCAGAATTAAAAACAACAGTGATGTTAGCATCAAATATAGAACTATTATCACTAAAGTTGCCGACGACGGACTCTGGAATGGTTTGGAAGTCACTATTGATGGAACAATTTATGATGGTACCTCTAAAGTTTCCACATGGGAAACTGCAGCTCCCGGTTCTGCTGATATTATTGTTCCCGTAAAGGTTACCCTTCCCGAGAGCGCAGGTAATGAGTACAAACTCAAGACTTGTACGTTAGCATATACGGTTGAGGCAGTTCAGGGCAATGCGGATGTAACCGATGCTCCTGCTGGTGATTCTGCTACAACAGCATACTATACTGTTGCGACTGCAGAAGAATTAAAGACTTTGGCAGGAACTACTCTGCCTAACGGTGCGGTAATCGACATTGTATCTGATATTGATCTTGCCGGCACTGAAATTCCGGCAATTGCGGCCGCATACGGTGGAACTCTTACGGTTAATGGCAACTCCAATGTTATTTATAACGCATCCGTAAAGACTCCCGGAAAACAGAACGGTATGGATAACTACGGTTTGTTCTATGTACATACCAACGGAACTCTTACCGTTAACAATCTTACCATTGATGGCGCAACGGTTGAAGCAACCAGTGATAACTACGGAACCGCAGTTATCGTTGGATACGCAGACGGTGGTTCTACTGTAAATCTTAAAAATGTTGACGTTAAGAATTCCTCTGTCACAAACGCTTATGATGAGGCTGCAATCTACGTTTCCTATTGTACGGGCAATATCAACATGACTGATTGTGATGTGATTAATTGCACAGTAGCAGGTGAAAACTCTACAAATAAAACTTCTGTTGGCATCGGACACCTAAATGGCGGAACTGCTGTTCTTAATAATTGCACGGAAGATAATGCAACTTACGATTGGTGCCATAGAAATGATGGTGCTTTGATTATTGATGGCATTGCTGCTGTATCTAATGATAAGGGACTTGACGCAGCAATCACCGCAGGCGCTCAAACCGTAGAACTCGGCTCCGGCAATTATATAATTCCCGATTCTGCACAGGGCAAGACTCTTACCATCGTTGGTAATGGTGTTGATACTGTTGTAGCAACGCAGGACGACGGTTCTTATGAAGGTTGTGATTATAGCCTTGACGGTTCGACCGTAACATTTGATGGCATTACCATCAATACCGATAGCAGCACATATACAGGATACGCACGTTGCAGCGCTACCTATAATAACTGTACCATTAACGGTCAGTATACGCTTTACGGTAATAGCACGTTCAACAATTGCACCTTCAATGTTACCGGTGATGTTTACAACATCTGGACATGGGGCGCTCCTGAGGCTACTTTCAACGACTGTATCTTCAATTCTGACGGTAAAGCAATGCTGCTCTACGGTACAGCGAACACCAAGCTTACACTCAACAATTGCACATTCAACGATAATGGCGGTTTGACCGATAAGAAGGCTGCTGTTGAAATCGGCAATGATTATAACAAGAGCTACGAGCTTATCGTTAACAACACTACTGTTAACGGTTACGAGATCAACGACAAGGGTATCAATACCGGCACAACTCTTTGGGGCAACAAGAACTCCATGGGTACTGACAAGCTTAACGTAGTTGTTGACGGCGTTGATGTTTATTAATAGGTGTTGACGTTCGCTAATTAATAAAACATCTGTTTTATTGACAAAGATGTCAAAATAGTCTAAAACCCCACCTCAGACGAGGTGGGGTTAATCTTTGTAGGGCGGTGCCTTGGTGTCACCGTTTTTTTGTCATCCCGAAACCACTAGTCTTTCTCGGAGACAGTTCCATTACCTGAGGGATCTCCTATTTGGAGCCTTTTATCTTACAGACTTTGGCAAAGGTGCTTACGGACCGCCGTTGCTACTTACAATTGCCGTACAACCATCAGGTGAAAATTAATTTCGAATATCGAATTTTCAATTTTCTATTTTGAACAAAAAAAGCCCTTTACAAGGGCTTTTTTGAAATCTGTGCGTAAGGTCTTGGATATGCGGGGGGTGTTTTTGTTCCTTTTTCCACAGAGATTATAGGGTGGGTAAGAGGCTCTTGACCGTCAGCTTTAAGGGTTATAATATTCGCTGTGGGATTTTTTCCGCCCAGGATTGCAAGGGCTTTTTTTGCTCCCGACAGCTCAAATTCGGCATTTTTACCTTTCATTGCGAGGAGCTTTCCGCTAAGTTTTACATAAGGGAGACAAAGCTCGGAGAGAATACGCAGCTCGGCAACGGCGCGGGCTGTTGCATAGTCAAACTTTTCACGGTATTCGGGGAGCTTTGCGCCGTCCTCGGCACGCATTGTGACCGCGGTAACATTATTAAGTCCCAGCATCTCTGCCGTCTCTCTTACATAATTTACTCGCTTTTCGGTAGAGTCCATAGCAACTATTTTTATGTCGTCACGTACAAGGGCTAATGGCAGGGTAGGAAATCCGGCACCGCAGCCAATGTCGATAACCGATGCACCCTTTTTTATCTCTTTTGCCAGGGCAACACAGTCGGCATAGTGGTTTAAAATTATCTTTTTTGGCTCGGTGATAGCCGTAAGATTGTATTTTTCGTTTTCTTCAAGCATCCGCTTTGTTAAAAGAAGAAATTTGTCCACCTTTTCGAGGTTAAGATGTGCTGAAAGACCGTTTTGCGAAAACGTCTTTGTAAGATAGGACCTAAATTCCTGTTCGTTTATTTCTATGGGCATAATAACTGCCTCCTTGTTGTAATACCGAACGATGTGATGCGAATTTTCAGATAAAGTATTGACATCAACCACCGTACGTGCTATAATATTAACGGAGAGCACCAGTGACGGATGCTTCCCAATATAATGATTAAAGAATTAACCGCTTATGATTGGTAGTCGCAGGCGGTTAATTCTTTTTATTATGATTGTCTATGTAAGTAAGAAGCGCTATTATAAATCCTGCAAAGAGGAATAATAGTTCCCAGGTTACAAACATTGGCATCACCTCCCCTCTCGGGAAGGCAAAAGAATCTGCGCTCCCCATAAGGGAAGCAACCGCCACCGTATGGCGCTCTACGGGCACTCTAAGTACCGTAAGTATTATATCATAAGTTTCTATGAAAATCAACCCTACATATTGACTTTAGAAAAAATAGGGAGTATAATTATTCTGCAAAAAACATCTGAGGAGACTTTTATGAGGCAAAATTTTGATAGCAATATGCTGGTGCAAAAGGGCAGAAACCGGCCGGGAATTAAATATCACGAAATAAGCGAGCCTGCCTTTAGGGTTTGCGGTGTTCTTTTTGAAGACGGCGCATTTGTAAGAATGCCCAAAGCCGTTGCCGAGACAGTAAGCCCCGGAATTGCTCAGGATTATGTAACAAACGCAGGCGGCAGAATCCGTTTTGTTACAGACAGCCCCTATATTGCTGTATCGGCAGAGCTTACACACATTTACCAGTTTGCTTCTATGAGCATTGAGGGCACCTGCGGTATGGATGTTTATGCCGACGGTGTATTTTTAGGAGTTATCCGCCCGAATGTTGATGAGCTAAGCCTTCATCTTTCAGAAATCGTCAATATGCGCAAGACGGGCGAGCATGTTGTTGAGATTAATCTGCCTCTTTACACAGGAGTTAAAAATATCGTTATCGGACTTGACGAAAACGCGGTGCTGAAGCCTGCGTCCGAGTATAAGTATGAGGCTCCCATAGTCTTTTACGGCTCCTCTATAACCAACGGCGCCTGCGCATCCCGCCCGGGACTTGCCTATACATCAAGAGTGGCAAGAGCTCTTGACGCAAACCATAAAAATTTGGGCTTTGGCGGTCTTTGCAAGGGTGAGCAGCCGATGGCTGAATATATCGCAAGCCTGGATATGAGCCTCTTTGTCCTGGATTATGACTACAATGCGCCAAACCCCGAGCACCTTTTGGCAACCCACGAGAATGTGTATAAGACGGTAAGAGACAGGCATCCCGACCTGCCGATAGTTATGATAACCGCCCCGAAATATACAATGCCACAGGGCTTTGAGGAACGAAAAAATATAATAAAACAAACATATGAGAGGGCAAAAGCCGCAGGGGATAGGAATGTTTATATAATATACGGTGACGAGTTCTTCAGCGGAATAGGCGACGATTTTTCGGCAGATAATGTTCACCCCACAGACCTGGGCTTTGATTATATGACAAAGGCAATATACCCTGTTTTAAAGAGGGCTTTAGAGGACAAATAAAATGGATATTGGACAGATTGATAAGAATCTGGCTGTTGATTTAACCATTGACAAAAGCGGATTAAAATTTTACAGCTTTGAGGACGAGCCGTTCAGAATATATGGTAATATAAAGCGTGGAGAGGGCGGGCTTCTTTATCGATTGCCCCGAGAGGTTGCGGCCGCAACAAGCGCCGGTGTTCTTGCTCTCAGTACAAATACCGCAGGCGGCAGAGTCCGTTTCAGAACGAACTCTAAGAGAGTTGCAATAATCGCAAAATACGATTCGGTAAGCATTATGCCGCATTTTCCCATAACGGGAAGTGTCGGGCTTGACGTTTATGCCGACGGAGTGTTTATGGGCGGTTACGTGCCACCTGTAAAAATGCCGAACAAGGCTTACGAGAGTGTTCTCGGAGTGGGCGACGGTATAAAGGAGCAGACTATTACCATAAATCTTCCTCTTTACTCTAACCTTACAGAGTTGTATATCGGTATTGACGAGGGGGCGGCTCTATCAGCCCCCACACCCTATAAGCATGAAAAGCCCATAGTATATTATGGCTCCTCAATTACCCAGGGCGGCTGCGCATCAAGACCCGGCAATTGCTATCAAGCGCATCTTGAGAGATTACTTGATTCGGATTATATTAATCTCGGCTTTTCCGGAAACGCAAAGGGCGAGGAGGCAATCGTTAATTATATAGCCTCACTGGATATGAGCATTTTCGTTTGCGACTACGACCACAACGCGCCTACCTTGGAGCATCTGGAGGCAACCCATATGCCCCTTTACCGCAAGGTAAGAGCCGCTCAGCCCCACCTGCCGATAATATTTATGACAAGACCTAACGGCACATTAACCCAAAACAGACTGGACCGTCGGGCGATTATAAAGAAAACCTATGACACAGCCGTTAGCGAGGGGGACAAAAACGTTTATTTTCTCGACCCAACCGAGCATACTCCCTTTATGGCTGACGAGGGCACCGTTGAGGGCTGCCACCCAACCGACCTGGGATTTTACTTTATGGCGCAGGGACTTCTCCCAATTCTGAAAAAAATAATAGAAAAGTAATGAAAAACAAGGATTTTGCAAACAATAATAGGCAAAATCCTTGTTTTGTTGAGTAATAATATAATCACAAAGATATAAATATAGCAGTTGATTTTGTATGAAATTTTTTTATGCCGGCATCAGTAAGATTGTTTTTGCTGCTATAGATTATAACATCAGCATTTTTAAGTATAGATTTATCTCTGGCATACTTTAAATTGCTTTTTTCTTCACACGTTAGTGCAATATCTAACTCTATTAAACTTATACCATATCCGTCAAATATGTTTTCGGAAGATAAATTGTTAATAATGTCGCAAGTAGAGGGAAAAAATGTGAAAAGAGATTTTGGATATTGATTTTTAAGACTTTGTAGCATATAAAAAACTTCATTAACAGTTTCTCCTGTTGCGCGCACAACGCAGGAATCATTTTCATCTAGAAATTCCACAAGCTTTAATCTTAACAGTTCTACTCTTTTTTTTGAAAAAAATTCTGAATGGAAAATTACAATTTCTAACATAACAACCTCACACAATATATATTTATATAAGTATATATCTATATAACAGAATTGTCAAGAGGGTATATCTTTATTAAAATATATACAGAGGTGAAAAAATGATAAAATTAAAGCTTGACAAATATATTGATAAAAAGCAAATAACCAGATATGAGCTAGCGAAGAGAACGGGAATTACCTATCATATAGTTGATAAGTATTACAAAAATGCGGTCGTAAGATATGATAGCTATATTTTGGACAAGTTTTGCGCGGCGCTTGATTGCGATGTGGCAGATATTATTGAATATATTCCCGATGACCTTGCACTAAGGTGAAGCGGATCAAAAATTATAATATTAAAAAATACGGGATATAATAAAAAACCGAGCTTTAAAGGCTCGGTTTTTAGTTGTAAATTAAAATTTAGGTTGACAATATCCTAAAATTTGTATATAATAGAAGTGCAAAACCGAAAAGGAGGAACAAAAATGAATATAAACACTAGTCAAATAGTTCCAATTTCAGAAGCAAATCAGAATTTTTCGCGTGTGGCAAGAATGGCGGATAAGCACGGCAAGCTTTATATTTTCAAAAACAATAAGCCTAAATATAAGCTGGTGGATATTGAGCAGGATGATAGCATAGACATGACAGACGATGAAAAAATTGACTTTGTAGCAGCACGTATATTAAAGATTTACCGTCCTGCGTTTGAGGAGCTTGCAAAATGATTAAATTCAGCAGGGAAAAAGTTTTGCTTTTGCATAGATTAATTACCGAAGAGACCGGCGGAGACCCTAATGTGCGTGACCTTGATTTGCTCGAAAGCGCGCTGGAGTCGGCGTTTGCAACCTTTGACGGAAAGGAATTATATCCCACTAAGCAAGAAAAAGGGGCAAGAATCGGATATGCTCTTGTTTCGAATCATGCATTTGTAGACGGAAATAAGCGAATCGGAATGTATGTTTTATTAACATTTCTTGAAACAAACGGAATCAAAATTCGTCCTACAAATGATGAAGTAGCCAGAGTGGGACTTGCGCTTGCTGCCGGTGAGATGAAATATGAAGATCTACTCGAGTGGATACGTGAAAATGAATAAATAAGCAACCTGCTCTCGCAAATACAAAATAATGCTTTTGATTTCAATAACATATTATAATATTAGAAAAAAACCGAGCTTCTTAAGGCTCGGTTTTTGTTGTTAGTTATAAGTTATGAGGCTTGCTTTTGCTCACCGTTATGAGCTTGCAAGGCAAGCGCTACGGTTTTGCAAATGCAAAAGTTATATTCTAAAGGTAATATCTCCGTATGTGGGCATAGGCCAATACTCACGGGCGCAGAGGACCTCCATTGAGTCAACAAGGCGGCGGAGAGCTTCCATTTTCGGAATTACGCTGTCCTTATAGTAGAATGCCGCATCCTCGTCAGCCTTTGTGAGAGCGGTTTTTTCAACTCTCTCAAGAGCCGTGTATGCTTCGTATGTAGATGCGAGCAGGTCTGAGAGCTTTTCAATAATATCCCGCTCGGCAGAAACGTTAATAGTCTTTGAAACATTAAGCTTTGCGTTAACCGAGTCAGAGAGAACACCGATATATCTTGAAACTGCGGGAATAATATCGCGGATAGTCATCTCCAGCATGGTTCTTGCTTCAATATTCTTTATCTTGCGGTAACCCTCAAAGAATATCTCGCGTCTTGAGCGCATTTCGGTCTCGCTCATAACTCCAAACTTGCCAAAGAGCTTTACGTTCTTTTCGTCGGTGAAGTGAGCATACGCCTCGGGAGAAGTGCGGAAGTTTGAAAGCCCTCTGGCTTTAGCCTCCTCCTCCCATTCCTTAGAGTAGGAGTTGCCCGCAAAGAGTATGCGTGAATGAGCGCGGAAGGTGTCGGTAATAATTTTGTCAAGCTCGCCTCTGAAGTCAATAGTCTCCTCAAGCCTGTCCGCAAAGTCGGAAAGAGCCTCAGCCACAGCTGTGTTAAGCACAATGTTTGAAAGAGCTATGTTCTGTGACGAGCCAACCATTCTGAACTCAAACTTGTTACCCGTAAAGGCAAAGGGGGATGTACGGTTGCGGTCGGTGGTGTCCTGTCTTATTGTAGGTACACTCTTAACACCGAGAGACATATACCTGGTATCGCGCTTTGAGTAGCTTGAGCCCTCAATCATAGATTTTATTATGGTGTCAAGCTCCTCGCCGAGGAATATTGAAATTATAGACGGGGGAGCCTCGTGGCCGCCAAGACGGCAGTCATTGCCCGCAGTTGCGGCAGAAATTCTTAACAGGTCCTGATAGTCGTCAACTGCCCTGACAACGGCTGCAAGGAAGAGCATAAACTGCTTATTGTCCGCAGGGTTTTTACCGGGCTTCAAGAGATTTTTTCCCGAATCGGTAGCGAGAGACCAGTTGTTGTGCTTACCCGAGCCGTTAATACCCTCAAAGGGCTTTTCGGCAAGGAGACACTCCATACCGAACTTCGGAGCAAGCTTGCGCATAAACTCCATAGTTAACAGGTTCTGGTCAACGGCAATGTTGGTAGTAGTAAAGATAGGAGCAAGCTCGTGCTGAGCGGGAGCCGCCTCGTTGTGCTTTGTCTTAGAGCAGATGCCAAGCTTCCAGAGCTCGGTGTCAAGCTCCTTCATAAATGCGCTGACACGGGCAGGCAGAGTACCGAAATAATGGTCCTCCAGCTCCTGGCCCTTAATCGCAGGTGCACCAAACAGGGTACGGCCGCAGTAGAAAAGGTCGCGCCTCGCCTTAAAGTCCTCAGCATCAACAAGGAAGTATTCCTGCTCGGCGCCAACAGTTGAGAGCACGCGTCTTGTTGTATCATCACCAAAGAGGCGAAGAATTCTTAAGGATGCGCTGTTTATCGCATCCATAGAGCGTAAGAGGGGGGTCTTTGTGTCAAGAGCCTCGCCGCCGTATGAGCAAAAAGCAGTAGGTATATAGAGTGAGCCGTCTTTTATAAACGCATAAGACGCAGGGTCCCAGGCAGTGTAGCCTCTCGCCTCAAAGGTAGCTCTAAGTCCGCCGGAGGGGAAGGAGGAAGCGTCGGGCTCACCCTTTATCAGCTCCTTGCCCGAAAACTCCATTATAGCCTTGCCATGGTCAACAGGGGAGAGGAAAGCATCGTGCTTTTCTGCCGTAACTCCTGTAAGAGGCTGGAACCAGTGGGTGAAGTGGGTTGCGCCATGCTCTGTGGCCCAGTCCTTCATAGCTCCCGCGACAACGTCGGCAATAGTAGCATCAATTTCCTTGCCGTTGGCGATAGTATTTAAGAGAGATTTGTAGACATCCTTAGGCAGTCTCTCTCTCATAATATCCTCGTTAAAAACCTGCGAGGCAAATATATCGGGTATGCGCTCAAACTTTTCCATAAACTGCGCCTTTCAATAATTTTCATATAATAAATGTATTATACAACAAAGGCTGAAAAATGTCAATATTTTTCATCTCGAAATTGCTCTTTAATGCATAACTTATATCATTTATATTGACTTTTTATACGAACAATGATATAATGTTAGCTGTGCTACCTAATAATAAAAAGGAAATGAAAATATAGATGTATTACATAACCCTCGACCTTGAGTGGAACCAGGCATATGCCGAAAAGGCGCTTGCGGTTCAAAAGCGGCTATCCTGCCGCCTGCGCGGAGAGGTCATACAGATAGGAGCTGTTAAGATGGACAAAAATATGAACATTTGCGGCTCGTACCAGATAATAGTTAAGCCAAAGTATTTCAAAAAGCTACACCGCCACGTGTCAGCTCTTACCGGCATTACCCAGGAGCAAATGGATATGGGAACCGCTCTTCCCGAGGCTGCCGAGAGATTTAAAAAATGGTGCGGTAAGGACTTTGCCTTTCTCACCTGGGGGCCTGACGATATCCCTATGCTAAAGGAGAATTTCCACATACATTCTCTTGAGCACCACTGGCTTGAAGAAAATGTTTATGACCTGCAGCATATATTTAATCTCCAGACCGACGGGCTATCAAAGCAGCGCTCGCTTGAGTATGCTATGGAGCATTTCGGAATTCGTCAAACACTCCCCGCTCACGATGCTCTGAATGACGCGTATTTTACCGCCCTTGTGGCTCAGGAGCTCGATGTTCCAAAGGGCATCCGAGACTATAATATAGGTAAGGGCGAATTTCTTGAGGAGTCGGTTATCGGTGATGCGGATGCGGGAGACGATGGCTATGTTACAATAAACGAGATGCTTGATGACGATATTGTAAAAGCACCCGTGTGTCCCGTGTGTAAATCAGCCCTGACCTTAGAGGATAAGCCACTGCACTCAAAGGGACAAAGATATACCTACCACTACAAGTGCAAAAATGACGGAGACATGCTCCTGTCATTAAAGCTGCATAAGAACTTTAACGAAACCTGGCGAGCAAGAAGAACGGTTAAGAAGGCTGACGAAAGCTCCCTTGCCGAATTCCGCGACGGGCTTATGAGAGCCGAGCAGGCGAGAAAAACGGCAAAAAAGCGCAGAGTGCGCCATCGCCGCCCTCGGGGCGAAAAGGTTGCCGTGACAAATGCGGAATAAAAGTAAAAAAGAAAAACCGCCGCGCATTTCCGAACCCTTTTCACGGAAAGCATTGGCGGTTTTCTTTTTTTATTTTTTAAGCTCTTTTTTTAGCTTTTGCCAAAATAACAAGCGTTGCGGCAACAGCTAGCGCTGCGGCTGTAACTATGCCTACCGCAAGCCAGTTTACCTCAGTCAGACCCATTATCATAAATTCTCCGCTGTCGTAGTTCTGAAGCTTTGAGAACACGAGAATGGTATCGGTAATGAGAGCAGCCAGAACCGCAAGTCCCGCGCCACTGAAGCAGAGCGCTGAAAAGCTATCAACAGACTCGCTTCTCAGTCTCTTGGGTGTTTTTTGAGTAAAATCAAGAGATGATGTCAAATAGGCTGCCGTCAGCACCAAAATTATGGTTTCGGGTACCATATAAGTAGCGTTATAGCTTAATGAATATGCGATTGCCGCCTCGTCGGGAATAGAGAGTCCTGCCCAGATAGTAGCGCCCGAAATAACGTGGCAGAGATAGCGGAGAGCGCTGGCAAGCATTACGCCAACCGTTGCCGCAAGAGACTGTGACTTTATCCATTTTTTCACAATTCCAACAAGTCCAAAAACTCCAAATGCAAGTATGTAGTCGAATACTCCAAGGGCAATAAGCGACTCGGGGGTAGTAAAATAAGAGAAGTTTTTAAGTCCTAAAAGCAGCTGAATGACAGATGCAACAAGGGCTGCGCCTATTCCGTACTTAAAATTGTGTCTGTGAGCGATAACCGCTATCGGCAGCATAGATGCCAGAGTTATCGAGCCGCCTTGGGGCATCTCAAAAAGCTTGATGACGCTCAGAACGGTTGAGAGCGCTATCATAATGCTGCATTCGGTAAGCGCTCTTACATTGATTTTTGCCTTACTGTTCATTTTGTTATTCCTTTCGGGAAAATAAAAATACCGCACAGGATACATCCGTGCGGTATAGAATAAAGGCAAAAGCCAATATAGTATCTCCCTACGACGGCATTATCCGTATCAGGTTAAAGGGTTCGGCACATTGCGCCATCTCAGCATAAAGCACCCCTGACATATATTCTGTTCGGTTCGGTATAGAGTATATCACCTTTTTTTCTTGTTGTCAAGCGATTTTTTTAAAAAAATACATTTTTCGCTTTTTTTGTCAAGCTGTTTTTCACTAAAGCGTCAAATTTCTCTCATAATAATTAGTATTCCTTTATCAACCTCAATTTCACATTTGCTATCAGTAAAGCTGTTTGAAACACCGAGAGGGAAGTCGGGCTTAAGAGTTATATCTTCAGCCGCATATTTCGCTCCTCTGACAGAAACACCTTTCGCAGCCCCATCAAAGGCAAAGACAGAAAAGGTTGCGCCCCTCTTTCCCGAGAGTGTGATTTTCTCATCTTTTATAGCAAAAATTTCATAGCCGTCAGCCACAAGAGTTATGATGTCACCTGCCTTTTTACCGTAAATAAGTAAACTAATATTTGCAAAGGTGTGGTCGATTCGCCCGCCGACACCCCCGTAAAGCCTAAATGTAGAGTAGCCTCTTTTCTTGCCCTCCTTATAGGCTAGGAACATATCCGTCTCGTCTTTTTCAATAGGAAAAAGGATTTTTTCTTTTTTTGAAGCATCGTTTTTTAACGAGTCCATGTCTCCGAGAAGAATATCACACCCACGGCCTAAATCGCAAAGTGTGTCATAGCCGCCGTCAGCAGCAATTACAAGGTCATCCCTCTCCGGAATAAAGTCTCCGAAGAAATCCCCCGCGCCGATAATATAACAGGTTTTCATTTTTTATCCTTTAATTTCGAATTTCGAATTCCGAATTTTGAACTTAATTTGAAAGATCTAGCATTTCGTCAATAGCCCTCATTATTCCGAGCTTACCGTACTCTACAAGGCTCTCACTCCGGGAGAGCTCCCGCGCAAGCGGGTGAGAGGGAACGTTCCTTGATGGTTTTATCAATTACAAAGCACACAGCTTCGAAGTTTTGTTCTAACTCGATATTTGAAAATCTTAAAACCTTTATTCCGTATTTTTCTAAAATCGAAGTGCGTTCTGCATCGTAAATTTTACCATCGGGGGTAAAATGTTGTGAGCCGTCGAGTTCTATAACCAAAAGAGCGCGATGACAGTAAAAATCTGCAATGAAATTGTCGATTATGCGTTGCTTATATATTTTTACCGGATACGTTCTTAAAAAATCGTACCATAGATGTTTCTCTTGTCTGGTCATATTCTTTCTCAATGACCGGGCATTTTCTAATAGTCTATTGTTTTTCATTCGCCCTCTCCGTCAGACTTCGTCAGCCACCTCTCCCAAAGTGAGAGGCTTATCTATCAAGCATTTCGTCAATAGCTCTCATTATTCCGAGCTTACCGTAATCATATGTAAGACCGCCCTGCATAAACGCGGTATATGGGGGTGTTACCGGACCGTCGCAGGAGAGCTCATTTGTAGCTCCTGTAACAAATGTGCCTGCAGCCATAATTTCGGGGTGGGCATATCCCGGCATATCCCCCGGCTCAGGGATGCAGTAAGCCTCAACAGGTGAGCCCATTTGTATTCCCTTGCAGAATTTTATCAGCTTGTCCGCTGAGTGAAGATTTACCGTCTGCACAATGTCTGTGCGCTTTTCGTCATATTTGGGGTCAACCTCTGTGAAGCCGCAAAGCTCTAACATCCTTGCCGCAAAAGCCATAGATTTTAATGTGGCGGCAGTTGTGGTGGGAGCCATAAAGAAGCCCTTGTAAAGAGAGGCTAACTGATTAAAGTTTGCGCCCAGCTCCTTGCCGATACAGGGAGCGGAAAATCTTTCGGCAATGTCCTCGATAACATCACGTCTGCCAACGCAGTATCCGCCCGAAACCGCAAAGCCCGCACCCAGGTTTTTCATCATAGAGCCAACAAAAACATCTGCTCCAACGTCTGTGGGCTCTTTTGCCTCGGTGAATTCGCCATAGCAGTTATCAACCATAATAATAGTGTCGGGGCAGGCAGCCTTAATAACTTTTATAGCCTCTTCAATCTTGTCAATAGTCAGGCTCTTTCTTTGAGAGTAGCCGCGGCTTCGCTGAATTGCCGCAACCTTTATATTACCTTTTGAGACCCTCTCTCTTATTGCCTCGAGGTCAAAATCATCGCCTGCGAGGTCTATCTCCTCGTACTTTATACCGCACTTGATAAGAGAATTTCGGCTCTCGCCCGAAGTGCCTATAACGCTCTTTAATGTATCATAGGGAGCGCCCGAAACGTAAAGAAGTGTTTCACCGTATTTAAGAAGCCCTCCGAGAGTCACCGCAAGGGCATGAGTGCCCGACATAAGCTGAGGTCTAACAAGGGCATCCTCAGCGCCGAAAACCTTGGCGTAAATCTCCTCTAATTTGTCTCTGCCCGAGTCGGTAAAGCCATAGCCCGTAACCTCAATAAAGTCGGCAGTAGAAACCATGCATTCCTGAAAAGCCGTCAGTACCTTTGCCGAGCAGATAAGGGCATTTTCGTCAATTTTTTTAAAGACCTCGGCGCAGTCCTCTTCCGCCTGTCTTGCAAGAGCTGCCGTATGGTCGCTGATTTTGTATCCGTAATACATTTTTATATTTCCTTTAGCAATCTCGGTATTTCCGAGAGATTTTTTATTTCATAATCGGGAATAATTTCCGTCTTGTTTACTTTGGATTTTGGATTGTAGTGGCAGGTTCTGATTTCCGCATTTTTGCCGCCGAGAATGTCCGACTGCAGACTGTCGCCGATAATTATGGAGTTATCCTTGTCAAAGCCTGAAATTTTTTCAAATGCAGTCTCAAAAAAGCGCCTGTCGGGCTTTGAGTAGCCTATCTCCTCGGAGATGAAATAGCCTTTAAAAAAGCGGTCAAGACCTGCATCCTTAATGCGCCTCGACTGCACCGAATACAGTCCGTTTGTCACAGCATATAGCTCGTATTTTTTACAAAGCTCTGAAAGAATTTCCTCCGCTCCCTCGATAAACGGATGCTGAGCGCCAAGGGCATTTTCGTACAGTCTTTGCGCATCACGGGGAGATAAACCGACAATTGAAAGCTCGTCAAACAGCATCTCAAAGCGCAAAATTATAAGTCTGTCTCTTGTAAGCTCCCCGCGCTCAAGCCCGTCCCAGCATAGCCTGTTTATCTTACTGTATAGTTTTATGTTTTCCTCGGTGGGCATAATTCCAAGCTCGGCAAATGTCTCGCTTATCGCAAGCCTCTCGGCTAAGGGAAAATCAAAAAGTGTTTCGTCAAGGTCAAAAAATATGTATTTTATCATATATAACCGCCTTTCAGCATAGCAAAATAATTTTATCATATTCAGAGAGATAAATCAAGACAAATTTAACCATATATCAAAAAGAAATCAAACTATTTTCTCTTTTTGCCGAAGGCTGTACAGTATGATGTATTATTTATTTAGGTAGTAGTAAACCTAACTTATCCTTATTTGCCAAAGTCTAAAAGGAAAAAGACTTCGAGAAGGAGATTCTTCGCAGAAGCGATATCGTCTCCGTCAGCAACCCCTCTGCCTCGTTCCTCGGCACCTCCCCTTACACAGGGGAGGCTATTCTGCGGCTCAGAATGACACGTATTGCGCACATTGTTCGTACACTTGTAGGGACGGGCGTCCTCGACCGTCCGAGCCTTGTATCACCAAACATTAGTCTCATGCAGCTTTTATAATCATCGTAGGGGAGGGGCTTGATCCTCCCGAAAATTATTTCTCTGAGAGATTTTTTCGACAGCTCTATATTTGATGATATTGAGCAGAAAATAAAAAAAACCAAGCGAGCCTTTGTATCGGTAACGCTTGGTTTTTGCTTTTTAAACTATATTAAGATTTTTTGAGGTGCGGAACTTTTTGCAAAAAGTTCTGCGTATTTTCTCGCTTTTACCTTAAATATGTCCCTGGTCGAGGATCTCGATGCCCTGGGCTTTGAGGATTTCCTCGGTGTGCTCGGTGTCATCGGTACGGAGAACGGTATATGCTTTTCCTGCCTCACCGGTGATAAGAGCGTAGAGGTACTCGATATTGATGCCGCGTCCTTCAAGGAGGCTGAGCACTGCCGCAAGTCCGCCGGGAACGTCGGGAACCGCAAATGCGGTAATTTCTCTTACGTTTGCCGCATGGCCTGCATCGTCTAAGATCTTCTTTGCTCTCTCTGGCTCACGGGTGATAATACGAACAATACCGAAGTCGGTAGTGTCAGCAAGGCACATAGACCTTAAGTCAATATTCTCTTTAGCAAGAACGTCGGTTATCTCGTGGAGAGAGCCTTTTTTATTTTCAACAAAAACTGAAAGCTGCTTGATTGCCATATTTTTTGTTTCCTTTCGAATTAAATTTGTTAGCGCTGAAAATTGGCGAGTTTTTTTAATCGTGAAGATTACGCTCGTCGATTACTCTCTTCGCCTTGCCTTCGCTTCTCTGAATGGTCTTTGGGGGAACAAGGTGAACAGCCGGGCCGATGCCTATCATATTACGAAGGGCAAGAGCCAGAGACTTTTCCTTCTCGGAAATAGCCTTAACCGAGTCGTCAAACTGCTCGGGAGGAAGCTCAACATAAACATCAAATGTGTCGCTGTTGTTAACTCTGCCAAGCTTGATGTAATAGTTCTCGGAGAAGCCCTCTTTAAGGAGAACAGACTCAATCTGAGAGGGGAATACGTTTACACCTCTGATAATCATCATATCGTCGCTTCTGCCCATAGGCTTAGCCATACGGATATGGGTTCTTCCGCAGGAGCAGGGCTTACGTGAGAGAACGCAGATGTCTCTTGTTCTGTAACGGATAACAGGGAATGCCTCCTTGTCAAGGCAGGTGAAAACAAGCTCACCCTTTTCGCCCTCGGGAAGCACCTCTCCGGTGTTGGGGTTGATAATTTCGGCAAGGAAGTGGTCCTCGTTTATATGCATACCGCCCTGCTCAGAGCACTCAAAGGATACGCCGGGGCCTGAAATTTCGGTAAGACCGTAAATGTCGTATGCCTTGATGCCAAGGGTGTTTTCAATATTTCTGCGCATTTCCTGTGTCCAGGGCTCGGCTCCGAAGATGCCTGCTTTAAGAGGAATTGTGTCAGCGGTGTAGCCCTGCTCCTTAAGAGACTCGCCAAGATATGCGGCATATGATGGGGTACAGCAGAGCACGGTTGCCTTAAGGTCAAGCATAAACTGAAGCTGACGCTCGGTGTTACCCGAGGACATAGGAAGTGTGAGACAGCCTACCTTGTGAGAGCCGCCGTTAAGTCCGGGGCCGCCTGTGAAGAGACCGTAGCCGTAGCTTACCTGAACAACGTCTTCCTTATCTGCTCCAGCCGCAACAAGCGCTCTTGCGCAGCAATCCTCCCACAGGTCAATATCGTGCTGAGTGTAATAAGCGATAACGCGCTTACCTGTTGTTCCCGATGTAGACTGAATTCTTACACAGTCCTCAAGGGGCATAGCACGCATTCCGTCGGGGTAGGTTTCTCTAAGGTCGCTTTTTTCGATAAATGGCAGCTTGTAAAGGTCCTCTATACCGTGAATGTCCTCGGGTTTTACACCCTTTTTGTCCATAAGGTCACGGTAGTAGGGCACGTTGTTATATGCGTGCGCCACCTGCTTTACCAGCTTTGCGGATTGAAGCTTTTTTATCTCCTCAACCGGCATGGTCTCGATTTCCTCTTGATAGTACTTTCTCTTTTCCATTGGTTTTGCCTTTCTATTATGATATATTTGTAGATATAAATGAATGATTATTTTTTTCTGAAAGCAAATGCTTCTTAGCCTTCCCAAACAAGCCTTCTCCAGTGAAGCAAAGCGAAACGTGTTGGAGAAGGTGGCAGGCATAGCCTGACGGATGAGGAGGGAAGTGGGACCGCCCTTGGCGGTGGATGAGGTGCTCCGAAATAATCTTACTTTCTTCCGAGAGCAAATGCCCTTAGGTTCATCTCAACAAACTTAGGAGCAACACTCTGCTTGATAGCCTCCTCCCATTTTTCGGGAGCAATATCCATATACTTTGACAGTCTGCCCATAAGCACAATGTTCGTAGCCTTTGCCGAGCCTGCCTCAAGGGCTGGGGTAAGCGCGTCAATGCAGTCAATATCAACACCCTTTGCCTGCAGGTGCTCGAGCGCTTCGTGGGGGTATTCCATAGCTCCTGTAATAACGGGCATGGGGTCAATTTCCTGAGAATTTACTATAATTTTTCCGTCAGGGCGAAGGAATGGCGCGTATCTTGCAGCCTCGAGTCTTTCAAAGGAGATAATAAAGTCTGCCTCACCCTTGTCAACAATGGGAGAATAAACCTTGTCACCGTATCTTACATAGGTTACAACACTTCCGCCTCTCTGGCTCATACCGTGAACCTCAGAGACCTTAACGTCATATCCCTCGTTAACAAGCAACTTGCCAAGCAGCTTGCTTGCAAGAAGCGAGCCCTGGCCGCCAACGCCGACAATCATAATATTTTTAGTTTCCATTAGTTTTCACCTCCGCAAATAGCATCGAATGCACACAACTGTTTACATACATCACATCCAACGCACTGTGTAGCATCAATATGGGCCTTGCCGTTCTTCATAGAAATTGCAGGACAGCCAATCTTCATACAAGCTTTGCAAGAGCGGCACTTGTCCGCGTTTACGGTAAGTGCGGGAGCATGCTTTACATACTTAAGAAGCGCGCAGGGACGGCGGGAGATGATAACCGAGGGCTCATCTGCGGAAAGCTCCTCCATGACAACCTTTTCGGTTTCCTTAAGGTTGTATGGGTCAACAACACGAACACGGTTAAAGCCGAGTGCATGGCAGAGAGCCTCAAGGTCGATCTTTGTAGCAGGGTCGCCCTTGATGTTATAGCCTGTGGTGGGGTTCTGCTGATGGCCGGTCATACCTGTGATAGAGTTGTCAACGATAATAACGGTAGAATTTGTGCCGTTGTAAGCAATATTTGCAAGACCTGTCATACCCGAGTGCATAAAGGTGGAGTCACCGATAACGGCAACAGTCTTTTTCTCAGACTCAGCGCCTCTTGCCTTATTGAAGCCGTGAGTGCCCGAAACACTGGCACCCATACAGAGAACAGAGTCAATAGCCGCAAGAGGGGGCGCCATACCGAGAGTGTAACAGCCAATGTCACCGAGAACTGTAATCTTCTTTTTAGCAAGAGTATAGAAGAGGCCTCTGTGAGGACATCCTGCACACATAACAGGGGGACGTACGGGAATTTGATCGTCAGAGACGGTAAAGGCCTTATCCTCCTTGCCCATAACCTTAGCGACAAGGCTCTGGGAGAACTCACCGCAAATGGGGAAGAGGTTTTTGCCCTCAACCGAAAGACCGAGAGATTTGCAGTGGTTTTCGATAACAGGGTCAAGCTCCTCAATTACAACAACTCTTGAATGGTCTGCCGCAAAATCCTTTATAAGCTTTTCGGGCAGGGGATTTACAAGACCGAGCTTAAGTACCGAAACCGAGTCACCGTAAATTTCCTTAACATACTGATAAGATGTTCCCGAGGTAATAATACCGAGAGATTTGTCCTTTGCAAGCTCCACACGGTTAAAGGGGCAGCTTTCCGCATATTCGGTGAGCGCCTTTGTTCTTTCCTCAACAATCGGGTGCTTTGTAATTGCGTTTGCAGGTGCCATTATGTACTTCTTCGGATTTTTCTCATAAGAAAGAAGCTCACGAGAGACAGGCTCTTGCTGTTCAACTGCGCACTGTGAGTGAGCAATCCTTGTACAGGTTCTGAAAATTACGGGAGTGTCAAATTTTTCAGAAAGCTCAAAGGCAGCCTTGGCAAATTCTTTTGCCTCGGCGGAGTCGCTCGGCTCAAGCATAGGCAGCTTTGCCGCTATTGCATAGTGACGGGAGTCCTGCTCGTTCTGAGAAGAGTGCATTCCGGGGTCATCGGCAACACAGACAACAAGTCCGCCGTTTACTCCTGTGTAAGAGAGGGTAAATAGGGGGTCGGCCGCCACGTTAAGACCAACGTGCTTCATACAAGCGGCAGCTCTCGCTCCCGCAAGAGACGCGCCAAACGCAACCTCAAGACCAACCTTTTCGTTAGGCGCCCACTCGCAGTATATCTCGTCGTATTTTGCCGCATATTCGGTAATTTCGGTAGAGGGGGTACCGGGGTAGCTTGATACTACCTTACAGCCCGCCTCATAAAAGCCGCGGGCTACTGCCTCGTTTCCTAGCATTAATTTTTTCATTTCTTAAACCTTTCTTATCAACCTGTAATCTGAGCCTCAACAAGACTGCCGCCGCAGTAAATTTCGCGAAGCTTTGGCTTTTCTATTTTGCCTGTTGGATTACGAGGTACTTTTGCAAATATGATTTTGCGGGGGCGCTTGTACTTAGGAAGAGTAAGACAAAATTCGTTTATCTCCTCCTCGGTGCAATTTTCTCCCTCTTTTATTTCAATTATAGCAGTTGCGATTTCGCCAAGGCGCTTGTCGGGAAGACCGATAACCGCAACGTCTTTTATTTTATCAAAGGCTCTCAGGTGGTCTTCTATCTGAACAGGGTACAGGTTTTCGCCGCCCGAGATGATAACGTCCTTTTTACGGTCAACAAGGTAGATAAAGCCATCCTCGTCTTCCTTTGCCATATCTCCGGTAAGAAGCCAGCCGTCTTTAAGAATTTCAGCGGTAGCCTCGGGATTTTTGTAATAGCACTTCATAACTCCGTCGCCGAATACCGCAAGCTCGCCAACCTCGCCGGGCTTAACAGGCTTTTGATTTTCGTCAAGGATTGCGGTTTTCCACAAGTAGCCCGCCTTGCCTATCGCGCCAACCTTATGTATATTCTCAACACCCAGGTGAACACAGCCGGGACCGATAGATTCGGAAAGACCGTAGTTTGTATCATAGTCGTGCTTGGGGAATATGCTCTTCCATCTCTTAATGAGAGAGGGAGGCACCGGCTGAGCGCCTGCGTGAGTGAGACGCCATTGGTCAAGATTTAATTTCGACAGGTCAATATCACCCCTGTCAATGGCATCAAGAATATCCTGAATCCACGGAACAAGAAGCCAAACTATAGATGCCTTTTCATCAGATACAGCATCAAGCACCCACTGAGGCTTAACACCTCTGAGCAACACCGCTCTGCCTCCTACAACAAGAGAGCCGAACCAGTGCATCTTTGCTCCTGTGTGGTAAAGGGGAGGAATGCAGAGAAAAACATCATCTTTGGTCTGTGAGTGGTGCTTCTGCTCAACATAGCAGGCTGTGACAAGCGCCTTGTGCTTATGTAAAATAGCCTTAGGAAAGCCTGTTGTTCCCGAGGAGAAGTATATAGCTCCGTCGTCCTCGTCAGAGAGCTCAACAGGGGGCACGGTTGATGAGCAGTAGTAGGTCATGTCGGCATAGTTGTCGGCATATTCGGGAGTGTCCTCTCTTTTACCTACAAAGAAGAGATTGTCTACTGCGGTAATTTCGCTCTGAATATTGTCTATACGTTCTATAAACTCCGGACCGAAGACTAACATCCTTACATCCGCAAGGTCAAGGCAGTATTTTATTTCATCCGAGGAATAGCGGTAGTTCATAGGAACAACTATTGCGCCCGTCTTAAGAATACCGAAGTATATGGGAAGCCACTCAAGACAGTTCATAAGCAGTATTGCAATCTTGTCTCCGCGCTTTACGCCTCTGGTAAAGAGCAGGTTGGCAAATCGATTAGCCTTTATGTCAAAGTCGCGCCATGTAATTTCGCGTCTGTACTTGTCAGATTCTGCCGCGGTCTCAATAAGACTGTATTCGCGCCAGGTAACATTTTTGTCAGGCTGTTTTTCGGGATTTATCTCAACGAGAGCTACGTCATTTGGATAAATTTTTGCGTTTCGTTCAAGAAAATCGGTAATTGGCATGTTTTTTCCTCCGTAGGCGGATATAAATTAAATAATAAAATATTATAGCATAGCTTTTTTTGTTTGTCTAGGGGTTAATGGCAGTTTTTAAATCTTTTAAATACTTTTTTGCCGATTTTTGTTAAAAAACGGAAAAATATTCTGAATATGCTGAATAAAAATGCAAAGTCAAAACCACCGGTTGAACCGGTGGCTTGCACAGCCCCTAGAAGGGGCTAATACTGGCTTAACCCCTAAAGGGGCATCGAAGGTTTAGCACCGCATTACAATCTCAGGCAGCCGCTCACGTGCGGCTGTCTTTTTTT
>JAGATD010000049.1 GCA_017621415.1 Clostridia bacterium | reverse complement strand
TGGTCACTCTTGGTCAAGCGCAACCTGCACAGCGCCTAAGACTTGCACCAGGTGCTCCGCAACAGAGGAAACAGCCCTTGGTCACTCTTGGTCAAGCGCAACCTGCACAGCGCCTAAGACTTGCACCAGGTGCTCCGCAACAGAGGAAACAGCCCTTGGTCACTCTTGGTCAAGCGCAACCTGCACAGCGCCTAAGACCTGTTCCAGGTGTTCTGCGACAGAGGGCACAGCCCTTGGACATTCTTGGTCAAATGCTACTTGCACAGTGCCTAAGACTTGTACCAGATGTTCTGCGACAGAGGGAACAGCCCTTGGCCATTCTTGGTCAAGTGCAACCTGTACAGCGCCTAAGAGTTGTACCAGATGCTCCGCAACAGAGGGAACGACTCTCGGCCACGATATGTCCTCTGCTACTTGCACCGAAGTATCAAAGTGCAAGAGAGATGGATGTAATCACACAGTAGGCATAGCCCTTGGCCATTCTTGGACAAATGCAACCTGCACAGCACCAAAGACCTGCACCGGATGTTCTGCTACAGAGGGAACGGCCCTTGGTCATTCTTGGTTAAATGCAACCTGCACAGCACCAAAGACCTGCTCCAGATGTTCTGCGACAGAGGGAACGGCACTTGGTCATTCTTGGTTAAATGCAACCTGCACAGCACCAAAGACCTGCTCCAGATGTTCTGCGACAGAGGGAACAGCTCTTGGTCATTCCTGGAACGGCGGAGTTGTTACAGAAGAGCCCACAACCGAGAAGCTTGGCAAAAAGCTCTTTACTTGTACTGTTTGCTCGGCTACAAAGACAGAGGATATTCCGAAGCTTACATTTGTTGTAGGCGACCTTGACGGCAGTGAGGAGATAACATCGGCTGATGCGGTATATCTTTTGATGAACACCTTCTTCCCGGAGGATTATCCTATAACAGATGCTCAAAAACAGGAGAGCGACTTTGACGGTGACGGCGAGGTGAACTCGGGAGATGCGGTATATCTCCTGATGTATACATTCTTCCCTGAGGACTATCCGCTCAGGAATACTCAGCCTGCAATAACTCCCGCCTCCGCCCTTATCCCTGCAAAAGTATCTGTAAAGAAAGAAGACGAAGAAATATGAAAAAAAGAATAATTGCTATAATAACCGCAGCATTGCTGCTTACACTTTTTGCATTTTCCGCAAGCGCCGCGGGTAGCACCGCAACCACAGAAACAAAGTCCTGCGCCAAGGGCGACACCGTTACTCTTAACGTCTCGGTGTCCTCCACCGAGGGGGTAAACTCCGGAGCTGTAGAGGTGATTTTTGACAGTACAAGGCTAGAGCTTATTGACGGAAGCTTTAATGTTCAAGGCGCACTGCTTTCTAACTTTGACAAGGCGACAAGCAAGGGAGCTTTCGCTTTTAACGGTGAGGGCTCTGTCAGCGGTAATATCTTTTCCGTAAGGTTTAAGGTGCTTACCGATGCGCCCCTCGGTGACACTGCCGTTCAGTGCAAAATTCAGCTTAAAGCCGGAAACGCAGACCTGCCTGTAACAAACACAGAGGGCAAAATAACCGTAACATGTAACCATAGCTTTACAAAACAGGATACAACCTACCAGGCAAGCCCCGCCTCTTGCACTTCTTCCGCTAAGTATTATTATTCTTGCTCGATTTGCGGTGAAAAGGGAACTTCCACATTTAATGTAGGTGAGCCTACACCGCATACCTATGATAAAAAGGTGAATACGGCAGGATATCTTGTAAGCCCCGTAACCTGCGCTGACACCGCTGAATTTTACTTCAGCTGCGCTTGCGGAGCAAAGGGAAGCGAGAAGTTCACAGGCGATGCGGCCTTTAGCCATAGCTACACTGAGTCATGGCTTGTAGGAAAAGACGGCCACTGGCACGGATGCTCGGCTTGCGGCAAGAAAAAGGACTATTCGGTACATATTGGTGAAATGTGCTCGGTTTGCTCATTTGTCACCGAGGGAGACCATTTTCACAGCTTTGGCGTAGAGTACAAGAGCAGTGACGCTGCCCATTGGCAGGAGTGCTCCTGCGGTGAAAAGCAGAATATCGAGCTTCATACAGCCGGCTCGGATAACAAATGCAGCATTTGCCGCCGACAGCTTCCTGTTATCTCTTTGCCGATAGGACCTGGCGGTGATGCCGATGACGGCGAGGGTGTCACTATTGATTTTGACAAGATAAGAACCGAAAATGATCTGACAGTTGCTTTAATAACCTCTGTAATTGTCATTTGCGCGGTAGGAGTAATAGAAACTGTTGTTTTCGTGACTTTAAGAGCTGTAAAAAAGAAAAAATCCTCGTTGGACTCAGAGCCTGCAGAGGAAAACAAAGGCGAATAATTAACAAATAAAAAAAGAAGAGAGAACAAAACGGATTTAACTCCGCAATGTTCTCTCTTAAATTTTGCTTAGAGTAATAAGGCTCAGCCGCAAATGTTAAGGTGTTATTGCCCCTAAAACTGCGCGAGGCGCATCATAACACGGCAAAGCCCCTCATAACTCATAGCTTGCCCGCAGGGCAATAATAGTTTATTATTAGGTCCAACCGTCGGGATCTATATAGCCTGTTGAGCCCTCGGTCTTAAAGAGTCCGCACTCGCACTCATAAACCTTATCGTAACCGTCGGTTGTGGGCTTGTCGCTATATTTGTGAGGCTCTCTTTCGGACTCGGGAGCCTTTGCACCACACTTGCAGTTTCTCCAGTGGTGGGTATCGTTGTGGTCCCACGCGCCGTTGTATACGTGGTCGGTGGTCTCAATAGATGCGGTATAGGTAGCGCCGCAATTCGGGTCGGTGCAGGTGTATGTCATTACACCGGGGGTAGAGCAGGTCGCTTCCTGTGTTACTCTGCCGTTATCATATGTACATGTATGACCCTCTGCTACGATTGTTTTTGTAGCCTGGCAGTTTTCGTCAGAGCACTCCATCGTTGTTTCGTTAACGGTTACCCAAGAGTGATTCGCTTTTTCTCCCTGAGCTCCGCACACGCACTCAAGCCAGTGCTGATTTTGGTCATAGTGAGCAATTTTGAGGCTGTGCTCTTCCTTGTTCATCTCTGCGTTGCAACCGCCGCATGTCTGCCAGTGGTGAGTCGTGTTTGATGAGTAGCCCGCACCTACAGTATGCTTTGTTTTAGGGATAAGTTCAATTTTTTCCTTATCGCAAACAGTACACTTTAAGGTAGCGTGTCCCTCTTCCTCGCAGGTGGGCTGCTTTGTTATAGTCGCTTCGTTAATGTCGCCCCATACGTGCTTTTCAATCTTGTATTTTGCGCCGCAGCCCAAGGTACAAGCATACCAGTGAGCTTCGTCGTCGCCGGTGTAACCAAGCTCTTCGTTAAAAATGTGTTGGCAGTTTTCGGGGTCTGTTTCATTTTCTGTTTCGTCTTCGGTGCACCCTGTAAATGCTATTGACATAATAGCAATAAGGAGCGCCAAAAGCAAAAAGTATAAACTCTTTTTCATAAAAAATGCTCCGTTCTGTTTTTTGGACTATATCCTAAGGGAAATTATATCATATATATCCAAAAAAGTCAATTAAAATAATAAAATACTGTAAAAAATTATCAATCACCGATTGTCAATGAATTATTTAATCTTTATAGAGCGTACCAAGGGGGCATTGGGAGAAATGCGGTCAATACGTACCCGAACCTTGGTTTCGTCAGCAGCTGCGGCATATCTTATAACATACTCGTTAAAATTACCGTTGCCGCTAAAGTTGTAAACCTTATCTCCCACAGTAACACGCATATCAACCGTGTCATCATATCCGCCTGCGGTTATTACTATCTCGTTTTCTTCACAGGGTCTTATCTTTATCTCATAGGTGAACCAGCCATGGGCGTTAATAGTGCTCTTTATAGTATTGCCCTTTCTGCGCATATGACCGGGTATTCGGCAAAGAGCTCCGTCAAATACAAGAGTATCGCTGAAGTTTACCTCTTTCATTAGAGCGTGACCCTCGGATGCGCCTCCGGCGATAATATAATCATAGAGCTCCTCTGAGTCAAGCTCGGCTTTTGCCTTTGCTTCAAGCCAGAAGCTCTCCTTTATTTCTTCAAGGAACATGGCAATAAGCTCATATCTTCCGGCTCCCACCAGGCTGTCTCCGCTTATGCAGTAGAAGCTGTCGCCAAGTGCCTTTTTACCCTCCTCGTTAAGGGCGGAAAGCTTGTTTGTGTCATTGTAGAATGCCACCTTGTACTTTTCGTCACCGTACTCAAAATATTTTGCGTAGTCGTAGAATACATCGGTAAGGGTCTTCCATATTTTTGCGACGAGCTCAAGATTCTTGAACTTGGTATAAAGGTTTTCGTAAGCAGAAGGCTCAATTTCGTCCTTGAGCGCCTCAAGCTTTGTAAGAGCCTCGGCTGCCTCACGTACTGCGGAAGCCTTTTCCTCCATAACACTGTCAAGCGAGCCTCTGTCCCAACCGATAGGAATAAACCACTCGTTTGAAGCTATTCGCCAATCATCACGCATCATTTCGAAATAGAAGTGATTTTTGCAGTGGTTGAGGCAGGGGAAGAGGGAGAGCTGACTGTAATAATAGCCCTTAAGGTATATTACCTTCTTTAGGATATCCTCTGTGTGCTCCATTATTTCGCGAACACCGGCGCCGGCTTTGCCGTACTTTTTGTTAAAGAACTCGTTTATTCTTTCGTCAACATTATCACCCGAGAGCACTGCGTGCATAATAACAAGGTTTACTTCATTAACCTCACCAAACGGGTCAAGCCCCGCTCTGTCAATACGCGCGACATATCCGATAGGGGAGAATTTTTCGCTATAAGTAAACTTGTTAACTATGTGTGAGCGGAGCATAAGAGGAAGTCTGCCCTTGCCAAAGAATTCGCCAAAGATATCGCCCTCAACAAAAAGAGGATTGTTTTTGATTTTTGCAAAGAAGCGATTGTCAGGCAGGCAAAGCGACCAGTCAAACTGTGTCCATTTATCCATGATAATAAGGTCGGTAGAGATTTCCTCATATGCCTTAGTCATCATTTCGTAATCCTCTTCGATACTGGCAAAGGGACGTACTATAAGCTCCTTTCCAAGCTCTGCGCAGGTATTGTAGAGAATCTCTGTTACGTACTTTACACGCTCTGTTGGCGTGAGCTTTTGATTTTTCAACTTGAGGAGAGGCACCTTTGTTTCGTGGAGGGTAAGAATAATGCCGTCCATTTTTGGATATGCCTCAAAGAAATCGCGGATTTTATTTTCAAGGTAGTCTTTAACAACAGGGTGAGTTACCTCAATGTCACCGTAGTCGTTAAGAGCCTCGGGAAATGCCGCATTAAATGCATAGGGCAGCTCTAATTCGTGATGCCACATATAGGTTTTGATTCCTGCGGCAGCCAGCTTCTCAAGACCCTCATTAACTACCTCGAGGCAGTAGTTTACGTAGTCGGCATCTTTCTCATCGTTGAACTGAGCGTATTTTTTAGAAAAGGTCATTCCGTCAATATTGCCCTTTGTTCCGTCGTGAATGGGACCGATAAGCTGGTAGTGGTCAAAGCCGTGCTTTATCGCATAATCAACGGTGTAAAGATAATACTCTCTCTCAACATCAACAGGGTTAAGAGTGGATATACCTTTAATTATTTTGCGTTCCATAATGTCACTCCATAAAATGTTTTTTTCTTAGTACATTGTAACACTATTTTCTAAGGTTGTCAAGACAAATTGACGTTATTAGAAAGATTTTTGAAAGAATAAAAAACAAATCGTCTTTTTGTTTTCAAAATCGTCTTTTTGTTCTTTCTGAAAATTGTAAAACAAGATTGAAAAATCAGCAAAACTGCCAATCATGACAACAATTGTTTGCATAATCTCGCAAAAATGTAACAAAAAAAAGCACCCAAGCTCTTTTAAAACACTCGGGTGCTTTGAAAAAATTATCTGTTGTTTATAAGCTTTGTGAGCTCGGTGGGAGCAACAATAACTCCGTCTTTGTAAACTCTCATATTGCCAGAAGCAATCTCGTCGATAAGAATAACCTCGCCGTTATTGTAGCCAAACTCGAACTTGATGTCCCAAAGGTCGAGGCCGATAGACTTTAAGTCATCAGCAACAATCTTGGTAATAGCAAGAGTCTGTTCTTTAAGGCTCTCAAACATCTCCTTGGTCATAACCTTAAGAGCAACAAGGCCCTCGCCGGTTACAAGGGGATCGCCCTTTTCATCATTCTTGAATGTGCACTCAACATATCCGCCCTCAAGAGGAGTTCCGTCTTTTATGTACTCACCGTATCTGCGGATAAAGCTGCCTGTTGCGACAAGACGGCAGATAACCTCGAGACCGCCGCCTCCAAGATCCTTACCGAAGCACTCTGCGGGAAGAACCTCCATTGTAGCATTTTCAATGTCTGCGCTTACATAGTGGGTCTTGATGCCTGCCTTTTTGCAGAGCTCGAAGTAGTGAACAGAGGATTGGAGATTAGCCTTTCCGATACCGTCGATAGTAAGACCAACCGAGTTTTCACCGGGATCAAACACGCCGTCTTTACCGGTACAGTCGTCCTTAAACTTAAGGAGTACATTGCCGTTTTCAAGAGCGTAAACGTCTTTTGTTTTGCCTTTGTAAACAAGTTTCATAAGAAGATTCTCCTTTGTCGCATATTGCGAATAAAATTACTTTTCTATTTTAACACATTTTTTTTCACTTGTACAGATTTTTTTGAAAAAAATTCAAAAAAAATTGAAATCCTCTCTTTTTCACAAAATCAGTGGGTTCTCAACACTCAAAAATATAATTTTTGCAGAAAAATGTCGTATATGAAAGAATATGAGCGTACTATATCAACCTGTTACACTTGACATTCAAGCAAAAAATTGCTACAATGTATGTATAAAAATATGCGGACGGTGTAAAAATGCTGGGAAAATCCATAACGGTTGATTTTGAAAAAAAGTGCGGCAGAATAAAGCCCCTGTGCTCGGTAAATTGCGGACCTCGCTCGGGCGGGGCAGGGCTTTCGTACGACTTTACAGATGAGTTTTGCCGAATGAGAGTGCCGTTTGTCAGAGTTGGCGCCACATCAGGAGACTATGGTTACAATCAATTTTTAAATATACATTCGATTTTTCCCGATTTCTCGGCTGACGAGAATTTAGAGGAATCGTATAATTTTCTTCCTACTGACCTGTACCTTTCCTCGGTAAAGGCTGTGGGAGCAGAGATATTTTATTGCTTCGGCGAGGCTGCTGAGCCTTATTCTAAAAAGCTTTTTGTTTCGCCAACCTCGGATAAAGGAAAATGGGCGAGGATATGCGAGCACATTTTAATGCATTACAACGAGGGGTGGGCGAACGGCTTCAAATGGAATATTAAATATGTAGAAATATGGAATTCTCCCGACACGCCCGAGGGCTTTGCCGGTTCTGCCGAGGAATATTTTGAGCTATACAGAATAACAGCAAATCATTTAAGAGAGAGGTTTCCTAAGCTGAAAATTGGGGCCTACGGCGCCGGTGGCTTTTATTCGCTTAACCGCATTGACGCAACCGAGGAGATGAAGAGCTATGTTCCGTTTATGCAGCAGTTCCTTTCTTACATAAACAAAGAGGAAACAGGAGCTCCTATCGACTTTTTCAGCTGGTCATGTATGACAGCTAACCCCGAGGAGTTGGCAATGCACGCAAAGTATGCAAGATCATACCTTGACGGAGCCGGGCACAAAAGGGTAAAGAGCATAATTTCAAAGTACAATACTGCCCCATCACAGATTCCGCCCTGCCTTTCGCAGAGCTTTCCATCCGAGCTTGCGGCATCGCTTATATTGACACAAAAAAGCAGTGTGGAAATGATGTTTTATTCGTCGGCGGATGCCTCTTCTGTGGAAAACGGACTTTTCTCGGTTGAAGACCACACGTCGCACCGCCACTATTCCGCATATAACGTAATGTGCTTCTTTGCCGAGCTTTACCGCCTCGGAACGGCGGTAGAAACCACCGCGGATTACGGCAAGGAGCTGTATTCTCTTGCGGCTAAAGGAAATGATGAGGCTGCAATTATGCTTACCACAAGAAAATATAGCGGAAAAACAGAAATAGTTCTCAAAGGCTCGACGTATAAAACCTGCTCGGTAACAAAGGTTCAGCCAACCTCCGATAGGGGCACTCCCAATATTTTCAAGGCGGAAAACGTAGCTATATCGGGCTCGAAAATTATTCTCCAGACAAAGGAAAACGAGATTTATTTGGTAAGGCTTTTTTGACTGGTTTGCTTTGCCTTGAAGTCGGTTTTGTATAAGTTGACTAAAATGCGGGCGTTTATTTTTTCAACTTTTTTCGTCATCAATCTATTCAATTGTGTTGACTTTTATATTTATAATATGGTAGAATATACAATGGTAAGGGTTTTTGTAACCGACGGTAAGCAGAATTGACTGCAAGGAAGCAAAAATCGTATTAAGTCGACCGTCTGGGCAGCACTACCTTTATGGGGTAGTTCTGCCCTTTTATTTTTTTAATTTACCAGGAGGCGAGATTTTATGAAAAAAGTAGCAATTCTAATGGGAAGCGACAGCGATCTTCCCATAGTAGAAAAGGGTATTGCGGTTCTTAGGGATTACGGCATTCCCTTCGAGGTTCACGTATATTCGGCACACCGAACTCCCCTTGAAGCGGCTGAGTTCGTTAAGGGAGCGAAGGCTTGTGGCTTTGGAGTTATGATAGCTGCCGCGGGCATGGCAGCGCACCTTGCAGGCGCTGTTGCGGCAAACACAACACTCCCGGTTATCGGTATTCCCATTTCCTGTAAGAACACCGGCGGTGTAGATGCTCTTTGGTCTACGGTTCAGATGCCCTCGGGCATTCCTGTTGCAACCGTAGCGATAGACGGTGCTGCAAATGCGGCTCACCTGGCTGCTGAGATACTCGCACTCTCTGATGATACACTCGCCGCAAAGCTTGAAGCAAAGCGTTCGGAGGCGGCGCTTGTTGTACTTGAGAAGAACAGGGCTGTTGAAGAAAAGTACAATGTTTAAGCCGCGTTTTTAAAGGAGAAATTTTTATGGCTGTATTCGGTATTATAGGTAAAGAGAGATGCAATGTAGCATCAAGTGTGTATTACGGTCTTTTTGCGCTCCAGCACAGAGGTCAGGAAAGCGCGGGAATTGTTGTTAATGATGACGGAATTTTCTCAACACATAAGGATTCGGGTCTTGTCGATGATGTCTTTGACCATAAGGCATTGCAAAATCTCGGGCTTGGAAATATGGCTATCGGTCACGTAAGGTACGGTACCCTGGGAACCAAGGATAGGGTAAATGCCGAGCCTGTGGTTGTAAACCATGTTAAGGGAAGAATGGCTATCGCCACCTCGGGCAAGCTTTCCAATGCTGCCGAGCTGAAAAGAGAGCTTGAGCTTGAGGGACATATTTTCCATACAACGATTGATGCGGAGATTGTATCCTGCGTTATTACAAAAGAGAGACTTACATCCGCCTCTATTGAGGAGGCTGTTTCTAAAGCTATGACTAGGTTTTCCGGCGGTCTTTGCATGCTGCTCATGTCTCCGCAGAAGATGATTGCCGCAAGAGACAGATACGGTATTCACCCAATGTGCTACGGTCAGAGGGATGACGGTCAGTATGTTGTCGCTGACGAGACCTGCGCTCTTGATTCTGTAGGAGCTACGTTTATTCGTGAGCTTGCCCCGGGTGAGATAGTTGTATTCCAGGGCGGTTCGGTAAGGTCCTTGACAGACAGATGCGGTGAATGTAACGAAAGCCTTTGCATTTTTGAGTATATTTACACAGCGAGACCCGATTCCTCTATTGCAGGCTGCGCGGTTCACAAGGCTCGCCGCAAGGCAGGAAAGCTGCTTGCTAAGGCTCATCCGGTTGAAGCGGATATTGTTGTTGGTGTCCCCGATTCCGGTCTTGATGCCGCAATAGGCTATGCGCAGGAGTCAGGTATACCCTACGGTATAGGACTTATAAAAAATAAATATATTGGCAGAACCTTTATCGCTCCCGGTCAAGATGTACGCGAGGATAAGGTGAAAATAAAGCTTAACCCGGTCAGAGATACCGTTGGGGGTAAGCGAGTTGTTCTTGTTGACGACTCAATAGTAAGAGGTACAACCTGCGCAAAGCTTGTAAAGCTTTTAAAGAGCGCAGGGGCAAAGGAGGTACATCTCAGGTCCTCTGCACCCGCATTTATCAACCCCTGCTATTACGGTACAGATATTGATTCTAAGGATTCTCTTATCGCCTGCAACCATACGGTTGAGGAGATAACAAAGATTACCGGTGCCGACTCTCTCGGATATCTGAGACTTGAAGACGTTACCGAAATTTGTAAAACCGGCACATCCGCAGGCTACTGCACAGCATGCTTTGACGGTAAGTACCCAACAGAGATCCCCAAGAAATACGAAAATAAATACGAAAACAAAATTTCCGAAAATAAAAAGTGAAAGTGAGACGTTTAAAGTGAAAAATTCAAGATCTGAAAGCTACGCTGCCGCAGGCGTTGATATTACCGCGGGATACAAGGCCGTTGAGCTTATGAAGGCGCATATTGCCCGTACTCGTAACGAGGGCTGCCTCGACGATGTCGGAGGCTTTGGCGGTTGCTTTGGTCTCCCCACAGGTATGGAGGAGCCTGTTCTTGTTTCGGGTACTGACGGCTGCGGAACAAAGGTTAAGCTTGCTCAGCTTATGGACAAGCATGATACAATCGGTATTGACGCTGTCGCAATGTGTGTAAACGACATTATCTGCTGCGGCGCAAAGCCTCTTTTCTTCCTTGATTATATAGCTTGCGGAAAGAACTATCCCGAAAAGATTGCGTCTATTGTTTCGGGCGTTGCCGAGGGCTGTGTGCAGTCCGGAGCCGCTCTTATCGGAGGCGAAACCGCCGAGCATCCGGGGCTTATGCCTGCCCATGATTATGACCTTGCCGGCTTTGCTGTTGGTATAGTTGATAAAAAGAAGATCATTGATAACACAAAGATGAAGGCGGGCGACGTTATTATCGCTCTCCCCTCAACTGGTATTCATTCAAACGGCTTCTCTCTTTGCCGTAAGGTGTTTAATATTGATAATAATCCCCCCGAGCTTTACACTCCTTGCGAGTCTTTGGGCGGAAAGAGTGTTGGTGAAGCACTCCTCACTCCCACAAGAATATATGTAAAGAGCATTCTCGCTCTCCTTGAAAAGGTCGGTGTTAAGGGTATTTCCCATATTACAGGCGGCGGCTTCTATGAGAATATTCCCCGTAGCTTCCCCGACGGACTTGGCGCTAAGATAAATAAGGCAGACGTTAAGGTTCTTCCTATCTTTGATCTTATCGCAAAGACCGGAAACATTCCCGAAAGAGATATGTACAACACCTTTAATATGGGTGTCGGTATGATAGTTGTTGTTGATAAGGCTGATGCCGACGTGGCTATCGAAACTCTTCGCGCTAACGGCGATGAGGCATATCTTCTCGGTGAGGTTGTTGAAACTGACGAGGGTGTAATCTTATGTTAAAGAAAAAGATTGCCGTTCTTGTTTCGGGCGGCGGAACAAACCTGCAGGCGCTTATTGACGCTCAGGGCAGGGGCGAGCTTGGAGCAGGCGAAATCACTCTGGTAATTGCGTCGAAGCCCGGTGTTTTCGCTCTTGAGAGGGCGGCTCGGGCAGGGATCAAAGCAAAGGTGCTTGCCCGCCGTGATTACGAAAGCATTGCCGATTATTCAAGAGCGCTTGCCGATGAAATGGTAGCAGCCGGTATAGACCTTGTTGTACTTGCAGGCTTCCTTACCATAATTGACGAGCAGGTATATGAAGCATTCCCAAACAGAATTCTTAATGTTCATCCGGCTCTTATTCCCTCATTCTGCGGCAAGGGCTATTACGGACTCCACGTTCACGAGGCAGCGCTTGAAAAGGGCGTTAAGGTTTCGGGTGCAACAGTTCATATAGTTACTCCCGAGTGTGACGCAGGTCCAATAGTTCTTCAAAAGGCTGTTGAGGTAAGGGAAGATGACACTCCCGAAACACTTCAGCGAAGAATTATGGAAGAGGCAGAGTGGAAAATACTTCCAAGAGCAGTGCAGCTGTTCTGCGACGGAAAAATAACCGTTAAAAACAATAAAGTATATATTGGAGAATAAAAAATGAAAATATCCACAATTAAGGAAGAGCTTAACTCTCTTGCCTACCACGGCAGAGGAATTATAATAGGCAAGTCTGCCGACGGGAAAAAGGCAGTTACCGCTTACTTTATTATGGGCAGAAGCGAGAACAGCCGTAACCGTGTTTTTGTTCTTGAGGGTGATGCTATGCGTACCAAGGCGTTTGATGAGTCAAAAATGGTTGACCCGCACCTTATCATCTACTATCCCGTAAGAGTTCTCGGCAACAAAACAATTGTTACAAACGGCGACCAGACCGATACGATTTATGAGCTTATGGACAAGCAGATGACCTTTGAGCAGGCTCTCAGAACACGTGAGTTTGAGGACGATAAGCCTAACTTTACCCCCAGAATTTCGGGTATTATCCGCCGTGAGTGCTGCGATATGAACTTTGCTATGTCTATTTTGAAGAGCGCTGAGGGTGACGATTCCTCCTGTGAGAGATTTACATACGCATACTCTAACCCCAAAGCAGGTGTTGCTAAGTTTATCCACACATATAACGGTGACGGAAATCCCCTTCCTTCATTCGAAGGCGAGCCTAAAACTCTTATTCTTCCGGATGTGGATATTGATACTCTTACAGACCTTATCTGGACAAATCTTAACGAGGACAACAAGGTCTCTCTCTTTGTAAGATATATCAACATCGCATCAGGCGAGACCGATACAAGAGTAGTAAACAAAAACGTATAATCGTAGTGCGGGGGCTTGCTCCCGCCGTGAGTATAAACATAAGGAGATTAAAATGAAAGAATTTGAACTTAAATACGGCTGTAACCCTAACCAAAAGCCTGCTAAAATCTTTATGCACGACGGCTCAGAGCTTCCTATTGAGATTCTTAACGGCAGACCCGGCTACATTAACTTCCTTGACGCATTCAATTCCTGGCAGCTTGTAAAGGAGCTTAAAGCGGCTCTCGGACTTCCTGCGGTTACCTCCTTTAAGCACGTGTCTCCCACATCCGCTGCAGTTGGTATTCCTCTCTCCGACAAGTTAAAGAAGGCTTGCTTTGTTGATGATATAGAGGGACTTGATGGCTCTCTTCTTGCTTGCGCTTATGCAAGAGCGAGAGGTACAGACAGAATGTGCTCCTTTGGTGACTGGGTAGCGCTCAGCGACGTTTGTGACGTTACTACCGCAAAGATGATAGCAAGAGAGGTCTCTGACGGAATCATAGCTCCCGGATACGAGCCTGAGGCTCTTGAAATCCTTAAGGGAAAGAGAAAGGGCGGCTACAATATCGTAAAGATAGATCCTGACTTTGTTCCCGCTGAGGTTGAAAGAAAGCAGGTGTACGGTATTACATTTGAGCAGGGAAGAAATAATTTTGAAATAAATCCCGCTCTTCTTAAGGAGATTGTTACAGAGAATAAGGATATGCCCGAGAGTGCGGTTCGCGATCTTGTGGTAGCTCTTATTACTCTTAAGTATACACAGTCCAACTCTGTTTGCTTCGCAATAGACGGACAGGCTATAGGTGTTGGAGCAGGTCAGCAGTCGAGAGTTCACTGTACAAGACTCGCAGGCGGTAAGGCTGATACCTGGTTCCTCCGTCAGTCCGACAAGGTGCTCTCTCTTCCCTTCAAGGCGGATATCAAGCGCCCTGACAGAGACAATGTTATAGACGGTTACATAAACCAGAACGAAGAGGATGTTTGCGCAGACGGTAATTGGCAGAAGTACTTCACCGAGCAGCCCGCCCCCTTCACTAAGGAAGAGCAGAGAGCATACCTTGATACAATTGACGGCGTAGCCCTGGGATCGGATGCATTCTTCCCATTCTCTGATAATATCGAGAGAGCAAAGAAATCGGGCGTTAAGTATATAGCAGAGCCCGGCGGCTCTATCCGTGACGATGCGGTTATTGAGTGCTGCGATAAGTACGGCATGGTTATGGCATTTACGGGCATGCGCCTGTTCCACCATTAATTGCCGACAGGCAATCAATGAACGTTTTCCGAGAGGCTCGGAAAACATATCGAATTCGCGGGAGCGAATATATCGAGCCGAGCTTTGCGAGGCATATCTAACGAGGCAAATCCGAGTATATCGACGAGGCTTTGTTCGTGATTGATGTTCGTTTTTTGTCGATATGTGCCTTGAGGCACTCGATATAATTACTTTTAGTAATTTCGATATATCCGCATTAGTAATGCGGATTCGATATGTCGCTTTGCGACAAGATTATTTTATGAGGTATAACTGAATGAAAATAATGGTAGTAGGCGGTGGCGGCAGAGAGCATGCCATCATCAAGAAAATAAAAGAAAATAAAAATGTAACCGAGATTTTTGCGGTTCCCGGTAACGGCGGTATGGCAAAAGACGCAACGCTTGTGCCCATCGGAGCTAAGGATATTCCCGCAATTGTAGAGTTTGCTAAAAACGAGAAAATAGATTATGCGGTCGTTGCTCCCGATGACCCTCTTGTTCTTGGTTGTGTTGATGCCCTTGAGGCAATCGGTGTTCCTTGCTTTGGACCAAGAGCAAACGCGGCAATAATAGAGGGCAGTAAGGTGTTTTCAAAGAACCTGATGAAAAAGTACGGTATTCCCACTGCGGGATACGAGGTTTTTGATAATGCCGAGGCGGCTCTTGAGTATGTTAAGACCTGTCCTATCCCCACGGTAGTTAAGGCAGACGGCTTGGCGCTCGGTAAGGGTGTTATTATAGCAACAGAGAGGGAAATGGCTGTTGATGCCGTTAAGTCCATAATGGAGGACAAAAAATTCGGTGAAAGCGGCTCTCGCATTGTTGTCGAGGAGTTCCTTACAGGACCCGAGGTTTCGGTGCTTTCCTTTACTGACGGAAAGGTTGTTATTCCTATGGTTTCATCAATGGACCATAAGCGTGCTCTTGACGGAGATGAGGGACTTAACACAGGCGGTATGGGTACAATAGCTCCCAACCCCTATTACACCGAGGCTGTAGCCAAAGAGTGTATGGAAAAAATATTCCTCCCCACAATAGAGGCTATGAACAAGGAGGGCAGAACCTTTAAGGGATGCCTTTACTTCGGACTTATGCTTACCCCCGACGGACCTAAGGTTATTGAATATAACTGCCGCTTCGGCGACCCCGAGACACAGGTTGTTCTTCCTCTTCTTGAGTCAGACCTGCTTGATGTAATGATGGCAACAACCAACGAAACTCTTGATAAATGTGAAGTAAGGTTTGCAAACGGTGCTGCCTGCTGCGTTGTAATGGCTTCTCGCGGCTATCCCGAAAAGTATGAGAGCGGATACGAAATCACCATTGATGATGAGGTGTTTGACTCTGTGTATGTTGCCGGTGCGAAGCTCTCTGACGGAAAGCTTGTTAACGCAGGCGGACGTGTACTTGGAGTTACCGCTGTTGCGTCTGACTTAGGTTCTGCAATCAAGGCGGCTTATAAAAAATGCGAAAAGGTAAAGTTTGAAAACGCATATTATCGCTCTGACATCGGAGCTAAAGCTATGAAGGCATTGGAGGAAAACTAAAAATGGTATATCGTATTTATGTTGAGAAAAAGGCAGGCCTCGACAATGAGGCAAGAGCTCTTCTTTCTGAAATAAAAACCTTCCTCGGTATTGAGTCTGTTGAGCGTGTGAGAATTATTAACAGATACGATGCTGAAAATATTACAGAGGAGTTGTTTAACTACGCGGTTGGCACAGTATTCTCCGAGCCTCAGCTTGATGACGTTTATAAGAATGTTGAGAATGACGGCGCGGTAGTTTTTGCAACAGAATTCCTGCCCGGTCAGTTTGACCAGAGAGCAGACTCTGCAGCTCAGTGTATTCAGCTTATTTCTCAGGGTGACAAGCCTACTGTCGCATCCGCAAAGGTATATATGCTTTACGGCAGACTTACAAAGGATGATGTTTCGAGAATTAAAAAGCACGTTATCAATCCCGTTGAAGCAAGAGAAGCATCTCTTGCAACCCGTGAAACTCTTGCTACCGAGTATGCGGTTCCCACGACTGTTGCAACACTTGACGGCTTCCTTGACCTTGATTCTGACGGACTTGCTGCTTTCATTGCAGAAAAGGGCCTTGCTATGGACCTTGACGATATTAAGTTCTGTCAGCAGTATTTTAAGAAAGAGGGCAGATGTCCCACTATCACCGAAATCAAGATGATAGATACATACTGGTCCGACCACTGCCGTCACACCACATTCCTTACAACCGTTGATGCGGTTAAGTTTGAGGATGAGGTGCTTGAGAAGGCGTATAATGATTACATCTCCTCCCGCGAGTACCTTAACAGAACAAAGCCAATAAACCTTATGGACATTGGTACAATTGCGGCAAAGTGCCTAAAAAAGGCAGGCAAGCTTGAGGGACTTGACGAATCCGAGGAAATCAACGCTTGTACTGTAAAGATTACAGTAGATGTTGACGGAAAAAAGGAGCCCTGGCTTCTCCTCTTCAAGAACGAGACCCACAACCATCCCACAGAGATTGAGCCCTTTGGCGGTGCCGCAACCTGTATCGGCGGTGCAATCCGTGACCCTCTCTCAGGACGTTCTTATGTTTATGGCGCAATGCGTCTTACGGGCGCTGCAGACCCCACAAAGCCTCTTTCCGAGACCCTTGCGGGCAAGCTTCCCCAGCGTAAGATAGTTACAACTGCGGCAGCTGGATATTCCTCATACGGTAACCAGATCGGTCTCGCGACAGGTATCGTAGATGAAATTTACCACGATGGCTATGCCGCAAAGCATATGGAGGTTGGCGCGGTTATCGCAGCAGCTCCCGCTAAAAATGTAAGACGTGAGGTTCCCGCTCCCGGAGATATTATAATCCTCCTTGGCGGCAGAACAGGACGTGACGGCTGCGGCGGCGCAACAGGCTCATCCAAGTCTCATAACCTAAAGTCTCTTGAAAACTGCGGCGCAGAGGTACAAAAGGGTAATGCGCCCGAGGAGAGAAAGATTCAGCGCCTCTTCAGAAATGCTGAAGTTTCAGCTATGATAAAGAGATGTAATGACTTTGGTGCAGGCGGTGTATCGGTTGCTATCGGTGAGCTTGCAGACGGTCTTGACATCGACCTTAACGCAGTACCTAAGAAGTATGAGGGTCTTGACGGAACAGAGCTTGCAATTTCCGAGTCTCAGGAGAGAATGGCGGTTGTTATCGAAGCAGAGAACAAGGATAGATTCCTTTCTCTTGCAGATTCCGAGAACCTTGAAGCCACCGTTGTTGCAACAGTAAAGGCTGATCCGAGACTCACAATGACTTGGAACGGTAAAACCATTGTTGATATCAGCCGTGACTTCCTCAACTCTAACGGTGCTGAAAAGCATATTACAATCGAGACTCCCAAAATTGTTGATTATAAAAAGAATGCGCCCGCAAGCTTTAGCGATGGTATGAAGGCTGTTGCATCCGACCTTAACATCTGCTCAAAGCGCGGTCTGTCTGAGAGATTTGACTCCACTATCGGTGCGGGAACTGTCCTTATGCCCTTTGGCGGTAAGTATCAGAGAACTCCCATTCAGGCAATGGTGCAGAAGATTTCTGTTGAAAAGGCTCATACCGACCTTGCTTCCTTTATGTCTTGGGGATATAACCCCGATATTTCCTCGGCTTCGCCCTACCACGGCGCATATCTTGCTGTAGTTGAGTCTGCATCAAAGCTTGTTGCGACAGGCGCTGAGTATAAGGATGTATATCTCACATTCCAGGAGTATTTCGAAAAGCCCGGCAAGGATCCTAAGCGTTGGGGTAAGCCCCTCTTGGCACTCCTCGGTGCATACAAGGCGCAAATGGAGCTTGGAATTGCGGCTATCGGAGGTAAGGACTCTATGTCCGGCTCCTTTGAGAAGCTTGATGTTCCTCCCACACTTATCTCCTTTGCGGTAACCACCGACAAGGCTGCAAATGCTATCTCTCCCGAGTTTAAGGCAGCAGGACACAAGCTTGTAATACTTAAGCCCGACTATGACGAAAACGGTCTTCCCAAGGCAGACTCTCTCCTCTCTCTTTATAAGAAAGTAAACGAGCTTATGAGAGCAGGAAAGGTATATGCGGCTTACACTCCCACCTTTGGCGGTGTTGCAGAGGCTGTACTTAAAATGTGTCTTGGTAACAAGCTCGGATTTACCTTTGACTCAACAGTTTCAAGCGATGATATCTTCGGTTATAACTACGGCGCATTCCTCCTCGAGGTTGCTGAGAATGAAAGAGCCGGCGATATTGTCGGTATGATAACCGAGGATTACAGCCTTAATTACAAGGATGAAAAGATTGACCTTAATACCCTTGAGAATATTTATGAAGAAAAGCTTGAGGGAATTTATTCCTGCAATATAGCTTTTAAAGAAGAAAAGCCCGAGACCGTTTCCTATAACGCGAAAAAGGTTGCAGCGCCTTTGGTTAAGTGCGCAAAGCCCCATGTTCTTATTCCCGTATTCCCCGGTACAAACTGTGAATACGACTCCGCAAAGGCAGTAAGAGACGCAGGCGCGGATCCCGAGATATTTGTTATAAATAACCTTACCGCAGACGGTGTAAAGAGATCGGCAGAGACATTTGCTAAGAAGATTGCCGAGTCACAGGCTATCTTTGTTCCCGGCGGATTCTCCGGTGGTGACGAGCCAGACGGCTCAGGTAAATTTATTACCGCATTCTTCAGAGGTGCGGCAGTAAAGGCAGCGGTAACAGATCTTCTTGATAGCCGTGACGGTCTTATGTGCGGTATCTGTAACGGCTTCCAGGCTCTTGTAAAGCTTGGTCTTGTGCCTTTCGGAAAGATTATGGACACCGACGAGTCCTGTCCTACTCTTACATTCAACAACATCGCCCGCCACCAGTCAAAGATTGTAAGAACAAGAATTGCTTCAAACAAGTCTCCCTGGCTCTCTCTTTGCAATGTCGGAGATATCGTTAATGTTCCTATCTCTCACGGTGAGGGTAAATTCTTAGCTGATGAGAAGACTCTCGAGAGACTTAAAAAGAACGGTCAGATTGCAACCCAGTACGTTGATGAAAACGGAGACGCAACCTACGACATTCAGTATAACCCCAACGGCTCATCCTGGGCAATTGAGGGTATAACCTCGCCTGACGGACGTGTATTCGGTAAAATGGGTCACTCCGAGCGTATCGGCAAGGACCTTTACCGCAATGTATATGGCGAATATGATATAAAGATGTTCGCAAATATGGTTAAGTACTTCAAGGGCTAATCAGTAAAGGCTAAAATTTTCGGATATATTCGGCGCTCCCTCCCGCTCGACATAGGTAACTATGCCTTCGGGTCGCGATCACCAAATCTATCTCAAAAATTTCGCACCTTGCAATGGTAATAGGATAACTATTCCCGGCGGCGGCCGATCGTGTGTTCTATCTAAAAATAATCGCGCCTTGTAAAGCCGACTGAAAAACTATTTTCACAAACAAAAAAGAACTATGAATCTGCAAATGCATTTTCATAGTTCTTTTTATATTAAAGTTTTTGCTGAGCTTTTTTCAAAAAGCGACCTACTTCGTTCTTCTACCTTACACCTCGGGCTTCATAGTGGGGAAGAGAATTACTTCTCTAATAGTATCGTTGCCTGTAAGCATCATAACAGTTCTGTCAACACCGATACCCATACCTCCTGTGGGGGGCATATCTATAGCATTCCCCTTTGGGGAAGGGGGACCGTTTGCGAAGCAAATGGTGGATGAGGTAGGTACGGTATGCTATTAAACCTCGGGCTTCATAGTGGGGAAGAGAATTACTTCTCTAATAGTGTCGTTGCCTGTAAGCATCATAACCGTTCTGTCAACACCGATACCCATACCTCCTGTGGGGGGCATGCCGTACTCCATAGCAGTAAGGAAGTCCTCGTCGAGCATTTCTGCTTCGTCGTCGCCTCTGTCACGAAGCTCAAGCTGCTTCATAAAGCGCTCACGCTGAACAATGGGGTCGTTAAGCTCGGAATATGCGTTCGCAAGCTCACTGTGGCAAACGAAGAGCTCAAAACGCTCTGTAACTCTGGGATCCTCGGGGCTCGCCTTGGTAAGAGGAGAAACCTCAACAGGGTACATTGTAATAAATGTAGGCTGGATAAGCTTTTCTTCAACTCTCTGGTCAAAGCATGCATAAAGCGCGTTGCCCCAGGTTCTGTCTGCTGTCTCCGCAAGCTCAACACCAATAGCCTCTGCTGCCTTTACAGCCTCCTCGTTGTCGGTGATAGCGCCGAAGTCAACGCCTGCGTACTCCTTAACTGCGTCAACCATAGTGAGTCTTCTCCAGCCGGGAGTAAGGTCAATCTTCTCGCCCATCCATTCAAGCTCGTATGTGCCGTGAATAGCCTTTGCCGCACCCGAAATAATACCCTCTGCGATGTCCATCATATCGTGGAAATCTGCATAAGCCTCATAAAGCTCAATAGAGGTAAACTCGGGATTGTGCTTTGGGTCCATACCCTCATTGCGGAATATTCTTCCAATCTCGTATACTCTCTCCATACCGCCTACGATAAGACGCTTCAAGGGGAGCTCGGTAGCGATACGCATATACATATCTATGTCAAGAGTGTTGTGGTGGGTTACAAAGGGACGTGCAGATGCTCCGCCAACAATGGTGTTAAGAACAGGAGTTTCAACCTCAATGTATCCGCGGTTGTCAAGATAGTTTCGCATAAACTTTATGAACTGAGAACGGATAACAAAGTTTTTCTTAACCTCAGGGTTAACGATAAGGTCAACATATCTCTGTCTGTATCTTGTCTCAAGGTCGGTAAGACCGTGGAACTTCTCAGGGAGGGGAAGAAGCGACTTGGAAAGCAGCGTAGCCTTGGTTGCGTGAACCGAAACCTCGCCTGTTCTCGTTCTGAAAAGATGACCCTCAATACCAATTATATCACCGATATCCCACTTTTTAAATGCGGCATAATCCTCTTCGCCAATACCGTCTCTTGCGATATAGAGCTGAATTTTTCCCTCACCGTCAAGAAGATGCGCGAAAGAAGCCTTTCCCATAATTCTGCGGCTTACCATTCTGCCCGCAATGCTGACAGATACCGTTTCGCCCTCAGCAAGGGTTGGCTCTTTTTCCTCAAAGAGCGCAATAGCGCCAAGGCTCTTATGTGTAACATTGTACTTTGTAATTTCAAAAGGATTCTTGCCCGACTCGTAAAGGGCATTCAGCTTTTCGCGGCGTACCGCAAGCTCGCTGGTAGAATTTATATTATTCTGGTTTGTGTTTTCCTGGTTTGACATTTTTGTTAGTCCTTTCCGCCAATGGGTTTCTACGTCTTAGAGTAAATTATTCCTTTGCTCTGGTAACGCTCTTGATCTGAAGATGCTGCTCCTTAACACCCGCAACAACTACCTCGTCGCCGACACCCGCGCCGATAAGCGCAAGTCCTACGGGCGAGGAGTCGGAAATTTTTCCGTTTTTGGGGTCGGTCTCGTATGATCCGACAATGTGATATGTGAATTCACGTCCGCGCTCTACGTTATAAAGAACAACGATAGAACCAACGCTTATCTTGCTTTCGTCAATCTGAGACTCATCAATAACCTTAGCATTTGCAATCATCTCGCGAAGCTCATCAATTCTCGCATGAATTTTTCCCTGCTCCTGCTTAGCCTCATCATACTCGGAGTTCTCCGAAAGGTCGCCGAATGCGCGTGCGGTAGAAATCTCCTTTTTATTTTCCTCAACTCTTACGTTTACGAGGTAGTCAAGCTCATCCTGGAGAGCCTTAAAGCCCTGAGGGGTGTAGATTTTCTTTTCTGCCATTTTCAAATTTCTCCTGATTATATATCTATTATTATGTGTTTTTTGTAAATCTTAATTAGCATTTATCAGCTTGTTCAGCTCTTCGATAGCCTTGGGAAGCTGCTTGTCAATTAGCTTGTTTCCGTCAAGCTCATTTTCTATCACATGGTCTGGGGTAATACCCTCTATGTGATAGTTTTCACCGCTTGGGGGATTGTAGTAAGCAACGGTCAATGTGATAGTTGAGCCGTCAAAATATGCGCCCTGAGACTGCATTATACCTTTACCGTAGGTTTTAGCGCCTACAAGTGTTGCCTTAATAAGTCCGCTTTCGTTATAGTCCCGCATTGCGGCGGTGAACAGCTCTCCTGCTGAGGCTGTATACTCGTTGCAGAGAACAACCATAGGTGCGGTTATTTTATTATCCTTGGTCAAGGGCTTTGATGAGTCTGTTGGATCGGTTTTTGAGGGGTGAATATCATCTGTACTCTCAAGAACGGTAAGACCGCCTGTTTTATACTGATAAGAAATAATCGGATGTCCGTTAGGAATCAGGTAGGATACAATATCTCTTACCGATGAAACAAATCCGCCGAGATTGTTCCTCAAATCAAAGATATATCCCTTAACTCCGGATGCTTCAAGTGAGTCAATAGCCTCTGCAAACTGCTTAAAGGTGTTTTCTTTAAAGCTGGCTAGCTGAACATAGCCTATATTACCCTCTAGAATTTCATACGAAACCGTTTTCTCTTCAACTTCGGCTCGTGTTGCAACAACCTCGAGTGTTGACTCACCGCGCTTTAAGGTAATTCTTACATCTGTTCCGATTTCTCCGCGCACAAGGTTAACAACGTTAAGGTACCCTATCTCTTCAATGGATTTTCCCTCAACACCGACAATATAGTCGCCAACCAAAATGCCAGCCTTTTCAGCAGGGGAATCGATATAAACAGAGGAAACCATAAGTGTTTCGGCTTCGTGGTCATACTCGATAACAACCCCTATGCCGCCGAATTTACCGCTCATATCACCGCTGTAATCCTCCTGCTCAACAGGGGTTCGGTAGATAGAGTAGGGGTCACCGATAGCATCTACATAACAGGTGATAAGAGCATCTGTAACATCACCCTTGTCTTCCAGATTAATAGTATCATAATACTTTTCGATAAACGTGAGTGCGGTTAATCTGGCATGGTCGAGGGTCTTAGGCAATCCACCCTCTAAATTGAAGTTGTACTCAAAAACGTTTTCTGCCCATGTGAATTTTGTTTTATCAAATTCGGGAAGACCAAAATCAACAAGATAGTTCCAAACATAGTTGTAGCTTTTGTCTTCTGCCGAGCTTATGTTGTCAACAATCTCCTCTTTTGAGAGCTCAACTCTGCAAGAGCAAATACAAGAAAGAAGTACAGCGAGCAGCAGTATTGCAACCGATATACGAAGAAGTCGTGAAAATTGTCTTTTTTTCATTTTCTACCTTCTTTAAATACCCAAATATTATATGAAATAAAAATCAAAAAAATGCCTTTACATACTTTGAGGCTGTCGTGCATTGGCGACAACCTCTTGTATTAATTTTGGCTATGTAGCTTAGAACTTTGTGGGCTTTGAGGAAAGATACTTTTTAACCATGAGAGCAACCTTGAAGGTAACAGCATGGTCAAACTCACGAAGGTCAAGCCCGGTGAGCTTTCTTATCTTCTCAAGTCTGTAAACAAGTGTGTTGCGGTGAACAAAAAGCTTTCTTGATGTCTCGGAAACATTAAGATTATTCTCAAAGAAGCTCTGAACGGTCATGAGAGTTTCGCGGTCAAGAGACTCAAGCGAGCCCTTTTTAAATACCTCACCGAGGAATATCTCGCAAAGAGTGGTGGGAAGCTGATAAATAAGTCTGCCAATACCTAGATTTTTGTAGCTCATTATGGGCTTCTCAATATCAAATACCTTACCAACCTCAAGGGCGATTCTCGCTTCCTTGTAAGCTCTTGCAAGCTCCTTAAGGTTTTCGACAATAGAGGAAATACCGATAAGAGCATGAGTTCCGTAATCATTGGATATTCTTACAAGAAGGTCTTTTGAATAATTTTCAATCTCTTCAATCTCAACAGCGCGGTCTATCTCGCGAACGATAACAACGTCCTGCTCGCTGATATTGATTACATAGTCGGACTCGCCTCCGCCAACAAGAGATTCTACAATCTCGTAGGGCTTAAGCTCGGGGGAGGGCATAAACTTTACAACTATAACAACGCGGTTTTCGTCATTAGTAAAGTGGAGCTCGTTAGATTTAATATAAATATCACTTGGGAGAATGTTATCAAGGATAATACTCTTGATAAAGGAGCCCTTGTCATACTTTTCATCATAAAGGCTCTTGATGTTGCCGAGAAAGATAGCGAGGAGCTCTGCCATTTTTGCAGCATGTGTGTCGCTACCCTCAACAAAGGCTATACACTCGTTCTTGTCGCCGACGGTGATAAAGCGGTAGGTATAATCCTCATAAACGACAGTCTCTGAGGAAAATGCAAGCTCCTCGCGTATTCTCTGCTTTGATTCGCCGATTTTGGAGAACTCGCTGCAGGCAATAACGATGCCGTTTTCGTCAATTACGCCTATTGTGCGGCCAATGATATCCTTCATTTGATGTATCACTGTTTGAAATATACGATTTGACATAATAAAACCTTCCTTAATTGAAGTCAACAAAAAATAAAATCGCTCATAAAGTGCCTTTTGAACGCGCTGAATGAGGATTTGTAAATACTGTACTATATTTTAACTCATTTTTTAACATTTTTCAATAGTTTTTTAAAAAAAGTTTTAAAAACTCACAAAAAAAGTGATAAAACTTTGTAAAATATAACAACAGGAGCCAAAAAAAGTGTCAATCTTTGGCTTTTTTTCGCTTTTTGACTGCTGAAATTTGTTCAGATTGCAAATTATGCAGTTTGCATAAAGCCGAATATGACAGCGCGTATATATAATACTTAGGAAGAAAAATCAAAGCTCAAAACGATAAATCAGTGCTGAGAGGGCAAAGTCGGGTGCAGTCTCGCATCTTAAAATTCTGCCGCCAAGGCTTACAAGCGAGCAGCCTTGTCTTTTTGCCTCTTCTGCCTCATCATGAGAAAAACCGCCCTCGCTTCCAACTATAACTGCGGCATCCTTTGGCAACACGGTATCTGAAAGCAGGTCCTTTATGCTGCTTTTATTTTCATCCTCATAACAAAAAATGCGAAGTGCTGTCTCGGATATTTCCTTAAGCATATCTGCGTAAGACATAGGAGGGGTTACTATCGGAAGTGTGCATCTGCCGCATTGCTTTGCCGCCTCTTCCGCAATTCTGTTTAAGCGCTGAGTTTGCTTTTCCTGCTTTTCTGCCTTTGGGCGCTTTATGCATCTTGATGACTCGAAAGGAATTATTCTTGTCGCTCCAAGCTCCACCGCCTTTTGTACAACCGTTTCAAGCTTGTCTCCTTTTGGGTAAGCCATACATAATGTTATAGGGAAGGGGGGCTCGGTCTTGCATTCAAGCTTTTTTTGTATTTCACATTCGCATTCGTCATCTCGTATTCTCGTAAGTCTGCACAGAAGAGCGCTACCCTGTCCGTCAGATACGGTAATTTCATCTCCTACTGCCATACGCAACGAGCGGGCAATATGAAAAGCATCGTCACCGATAATATTTACTTTTGATTCCGAAATATTTTCTTCTTTTACAAAAAATCTAGGCATAAAAGCTCCAAAATGTAAATTATTATTTTCAATTCTGCTTTAAATTCGAACCAGCATACCGACCCAGTCGTTTTCACTTATCTCTTTTTCAACCGTGAATCCTTGAGCTTTAACAGCCTCTCTTACCTCCTCGGCTCTCTCACCGATAATTCCGGAGAGAATGAGAGGTGCGCCGCATTTCAGATAATCCCTGACATCGGGAAGCATTCTTATAATTATATCAGCTACAATATTCGCAACACATATATCGTATTTTCCGCCCGAAAGGTCAACCCCCCTTAGCAGGTCGGATACACCGACGGTAATATTGTAGCAGCCGTCGGACAGGGCATTGTCCTGCGCTACCTTAACAGCAGTGGGGTCTATGTCATATGCGTTACAGCTGCCTGCACCGAGCTTTGATGCGCAAATAGACAGAATTCCGGATCCTGTTCCAACGTCGAGAAGCCTTTCGCCGCCCTTAATTTCGTTTTGCATAAGGCGAATAACCAGTCTTGTTGTCTCGTGGGTTCCTGTACCGAATGCCATTCCCGGGTCCATTCTTACAATTATTTCCCCCTTGGCGGGAGTGTACTCCTCCCATGCGGGAACAACGGTAATTTTGTCAAGGTGAACAGGCTTGTAATATTGCTTCCAGCTCTCAGCCCAGTCGTCCTCGTCTATTCCGTCAATTTCAATTACCGCCTCAATTCCGATAGCGGGCAGTCTTGTTTCAAGGAAGGTTTTGTACTCAATAAAGCTGCGCTCCTCGGGTACAAAAAGCGAGACCTTTACAGTTTCCTTGTCTGCGTTGAGAATCTCGTCATCAACCAGCTCACCGTACATACCGTTCAAAGAAAAATCGCTGTAATCTTCTATCATAAGTCCGTTGTCAAGCATACTCATAACCGCGGTAATACGGTCAAGGTCCTGTGTTTTGCCTACAACTGTTATTTTAGTCCAAGTTTTTGACATGTCAGTTCTCCGTTTTCTTTAATTGCTCTTTTTTTATCTTCCTCGACCTGTGCGATAAGCTCCTCCGGTGTGTTAAATCTTATCTCATCTCTCAGGTATCCGAGAAGATAAACCTCAATATCCTTAGAGTAAAGGTCGCCATCGTAATCAATTATGTGTGTTTCGGCATGGGTCTTTCTTTCACCCATGGTAGGGCAGCTTCCGATATTTGTAACTGCGTGATATATCCTGTCGCCGATAGGAACCGCCGAGCGATAAACCCCTAAAGGTGTTGCTCTGCCCGAGGGAATATCGGTGTTAACTGTAGGAAATCCCAAGGAATGTCCAAGCCCCTTTCCCGATGAGACCAAGCCGCGGAGCATATACGGAGCGCCAAGCAGGTGGTTTGCTTCTTCAATTTTATCAAGAGAAATCAACTCTCTTATAAGAGTTGCCGAAATGCTTTTTCCGTCAAGAGTTTGTTCCTTAACGGTGACCGCACTGCCGCCGCCTTTTTCCATAAGACTCTTTAAATCTGCCACATTACCCCGCGCACCCTTTCCAAAACGGAAATTAAAGCCCGAAACAGCAACAGATGCCCCAAGGTCCTCGGAAATTATTCTAACAAATTCCTCGGGAGAAAGCCCCGAAAGCTCATCAAAGCTTGACAGAATGACAAAATCCACACCGCATCTGCCAAGGAGCAAAAGCTTGTCCTCGGTTGAGTATATCCTCTCAGAAAGAGGCTTTATAGGGTCGGTTGAGTAAAAGGTAAATACCCCGAGAGAAAGTCCTTTTTTGTCTGCGATTTTTCTTGCTTCTTTCAACAGCTCCCTGTGGGCAAGTGTTACACCGTCAAAAAAACCAAGGGCTAAAACCGACGGGGAGAGCTTAGGCTTTTTGCCGTATTCATATTTAATAGTTTCCATAATCAGCCCTCCTTTTTCGCTTTTTTGTTTGAAAAGTTACATTATAAGCCCATAAAGCTCCAGCAGCTCTTCCTCTATTTCGCCTTTTCGCTTGTCAATCTCGGCAGCCCTTACATAGTCGCTTGCCGCCTCGCCGAACAGCTCATTGTCCAAAGCCTCGATTTCAGCTTCAAGCTCTTCGATTCTTGCCTCAGCCCGCTCTCTTTTTTTCTCCTTGGCTCTGCGCTCTGCGTTTTCTCTTTTTCTCTCCTCGTATGAGAGCTTTGAGTCTGTTGGCTGAGCGCTCTTTGCTTCCTTTTCTGCCGCCGACTGCTTTTTTAACTCTCTGAGGCGCATATATTCGGTATATGCCTCGTCATAGTCCTCAAGCGAGTAATCAAACATCCCGCGCTCGTGGGTTGGAGCAAGCTCAATTATCCTGGTTGCTATCCTGTTGATAAAGTATCTGTCGTGAGAAACGGCAATAATCGTTCCGTCAAAGGCGAGCAACGCATTTTCAAGCGCCTCCGATGAGCTTATATCCAGATGGTTTGTAGGCTCGTCCATGACAAGCAGATTAACCTTTTTAAGAATAAGCTTTGAAAGAGTGAGCCTTGCTCGTTCACCTCCAGAAAGGGTAGAAACCTTTCGGGTTATATCGTCTGCATCGAAAAGGAATAGAGCAAGAGTTGACCTTAGCTCAAGGTCGGTTTTTGTGGGATATTCATGTCTCAGTTCCTCGAAAACAGTATTCGAGTCGCATAGACCGCGGTTTTCCTGATCGTAGTAGCCTATTTTAATGTTATAGCCTAAGGTGATTTTTCCGTGAGTTGGGGTGAGCATAGAGTTTATCAGCTTCATAAGAGTTGATTTTCCGCAGCCGTTTTGGCCAAGGAACAAAACACGCTCGTATCTTCTCACAAGGAATGAAATATTATTAATAAGCGGCTTTCCGCCGTAAGAGAAGGACAGCTCCTTAGCTTCCAAAACATCGCCTGCCGACTCCTCCTCGGTTGCGAAGCTGAGCCTGATGCTCTTTTCTTCCTTTGGCGCAAGCTCAACCTTTTCCATTCTGGCAAGCTGCTTTTCCTTTGCCCTTATGGTAACAAAGTTGTGCTCTCTGTTGCATCTGCGCTGAAAGTCGATGTTTGCCTGAATTTTGGCAATCTCCTTTTGCTGCTCCTTATATCTCTTTTCGAGAGATGCAGCCTCAGCCTCGGCTTCCGCCTTGCATTTTGTATAGCTTCCGTTATAAAGCCTGGCTTTTGAATATCTGAGCCAAAGAGTCTTGTTTGTTGTTCTGTCAAGGAAGTAACGGTCGTGAGAGACGATAAGCACCGTCTTTTTGTAATTTGCGATAAAGCCCTCAAGCCAGGAGAGCGCATCAATATCCAGGTGGTTCGTAGGCTCATCGAGCATAAGAATATCCGGCTCGGTTGCAAGCAGTCTTGCCAGAGCCAAACGGGTGTACTGACCGCCGGAAAGTGTCCGTATCTTCTGATTTATCAGTTCTTCATCAAATCCGAGACGTAAAAGCATACCCTTGCATCTCGAACGAAATTCAAGTCCGCCCTCTCTTGAAAATCGAGTGTTTAAGTCGTTCAAAGTGTTGGAAAGTGCTATGGTTTTGTCTCCTGTGGACTCGGAAAGCTCTTTTTCACATCTTTCAATTTCTTTTTCAAGTAAAAGAAGGTCAGGGAAGGCGGTGTACATATATTCAAGGCAGGATGTCTCACCGGGCAAAGCCGAAAGGTCGGGGTTTTGCTCCAGAATTCCGACAGTGTGTCCCTTTTGAATGTATACAGCTCCCGAGTCGGGTGTGTATTTTCCTGTGAGAATACGGAAAAGCGAGGTTTTTCCCGCGCCGTTAACACCTATGATACCAAGTCTGTCACCGTCATTTACGGCAAAGGATATGTCCTTTAATATAACATCTGTACCGAAGGACAGATTTATGTCCTGAGTTGAAAGCGCAATCATAAATGCAGTCCTCCCATTTTTTATAAAACAACACAAGTATTGTACCACAAAACGGCAAAAAAATCAATATCAAATTAAAATGCATAATTATGCACAAAATGGTTATGCATAAACAATGAATAGAGTGCATATAATTCGGCATACCAATTTGCGAAATTAATATTTTATATTTAATGAAAATAAATCAATTAAAATTCTATTATAAAATTTATTACATTTGCACAAAAACAGATACATCAAAACGAAGCAATGAATGAAAATGCAACAAAAACGAATTTTGTTTCAAAAAAGCCTTGACTTCCGCACGAGGTTGTTGTATAATTATGACATCAAAAAACAAACGGGCAAGTCCCGAAGAGAAAGGAATATAAAAAATGAAAAAAATAGTTTCGCTTATTCTTGCACTTACAATGGTGCTTGGCGTAGCATTTGCGCTTTCCTCCTGTGCTGACACAGAGGAAATTATCGTTCGCACCAATGCGTACTTCCCTCCCTTTGAGTATTATGACGGTACCGAGATTGTTGGTGTTGACGTTGACATCATGGAACTTGTGGGAAAGAAGCTTGGTAAAAAGATTACCTGGAAAGACGGAGACTTCGGCACCATTATAGACAATGTTGCTGACGGAACCATGGCTGACTGCGGTGCTGCCGGTATAACAATTACCGAGGCTCGTAAGGAAAAGGTTGCATTCTCTAACCCCTATTACACTTCTATTCAGTACGTTATCGTTCCCGACGGTGTTTCTGTTGCTACAAAGACTGCGGGCGGTGTTGAGTACATCGTTTGGGAGGCTCTCGCCGGTAAGAAGATCGCTACTCAGATCGATACAACCGGTTGGATCTACACTGACGGTGAAATAAACGCAACTGAGGAGGATGAAGACTACGGTTACAACGGTGTTCTCTATGGCACAGGCACATCACACGTTGAGATGCCCGATGCTCAGGCTGCTGTAGATGCGCTTGGTGTTACCGCAGATGTTATCATTATTGATGAGCTTCCCTCAAAGTATCTTGTTGAGAATTCTTCTAAGTCTCTTAAGTGCTATCCTCTTTATTACAGCGGTTCTGACGGAGAGGCTGACGCTCCTGTTGAAGAGCAGTATGCAATCTGTGTAACCAAGGGTAACGATGAGCTTCTTACTGCTATTAATGAAGTTCTCGCTGAGCTTGGTGAGGCAAAGATCCAGGAAATGGTTATGAACCACATGGGTCTTAACAAGTAATAAACGAATTTTGGGAAAAGAACCGTGCTGCGGCACAGTTCTTTTTCCGTGCTTATAGAGGAAAAATATAATGACTTTTTTTGCTGAAATATGGGAGCTTCTCAGTTCCGCCAAATATATGAGTATGCTCTTTACGGGACTCGGAACGACTTTAGTTGTGTCGCTGTTTTCTGCGATACTGGGTCTTTTTCTCGGAACTCTTGTAGCTCTTGTTGCTATATGTCCCGATTCTCCTTTGATGAAGCTGCCTAAAATCATTTGCAAGGTGTATGTAACTGTTATAAGAGGAACACCCATGGCGCTTCAGCTCTTCATAATGATGTATGCTATTTTTGCTATTCGAGGTTTCCCCCAGGAAATTACCGCGATAATCGCATTTGGTATAAATTCGGGCGCATATGTTTCTGAGAGTATAAGAGGCGGTATTCTTTCGGTTGATATCGGACAGACCGAGGCAGGCCGTGCGCTTGGATTGCCTTACGGCGTAACACTTATGAAAATAGTAATCCCTCAGGCTGTAAAGAATGTTATTCCCGCCATTGGTAACGAGCTTATAGCCCTTATCAAGGAAACTTCTATCGTAAGTATGATAGGAATGTATGACCTTACTCAGGCGGCAAAGGTAATCGGCGCAGGTAATAATATGGCAAGTTACATAGTGCCTATGTCGGTGGCTGCCTGCTTCTATCTTGCGATAGTTTACACCCTTAGCTTTGGAATTAAGGGAATTGAAAAGCGTCTGCGCGCAGGCGACAGAAGATAAGGAGGTAGTAAAATGGAAAGTAAAAAAATAGAATCAACCTCCGAGGTGCTTTTTTCCATTAAGGACCTGCATAAGAGCTTTGGCAACCACGAAGTTCTTGGCGGAATAGACCTTGATATTCATAACGGCGATCAAATAGCAATAATCGGTCCGTCAGGCTGCGGAAAATCAACATTTCTCCGCTGTATAAACTGTATGGAGGATCCCACATCCGGCTCAATAATATTTGAGGGAGTTGATATTGCGGATACAAGTATAGATATCAATGTTCACCGTGAGAATATCGGAATGGTGTTCCAGCAGTTTAACCTGTTTAACAACAAGACCGTGATTGAAAACATTATGCTTGCTCCTGTTTATGTAAGGACAAAAAAGCTTCGTCGCAGTTCCAAAAGCGGTGATGCTCCTAAGCTTACAAAGGCAGATATAAAGAAAGAGGAGCGCGAGCGCGCAATGGCTCTGCTTCGCAGAATAGGTCTTGAGGATAAGGCTGATGTTTATCCCTCAACTCTTTCGGGCGGACAAAAGCAGCGAGTTGCTATTGTCAGAGCTTTGGCTATGAACCCCAAGGTGATTCTCTTTGATGAGCCTACCTCAGCTCTCGACCCTGAAATGGTCGGCGAGGTTCTCGATCTTATGAAGGAACTGGCAAAAGAGGGAATGACAATGGTTATTGTAACTCACGAAATGGGCTTTGCCAGAGAGGTAGCCGACAGAATACTCTTTATAGATGAAGGAAAAATCAAGGAGCAGGGAACACCCGAGGATGTCTTCGACCACCCAAAGGACCCACGCCTTCAGGAATTCCTCTCTAAGGTGCTGTAATAATTGCATAACAAAAACCACGAACAGTAAAATGCTCGTGGTTTTCTATATATTAAAGCAAAAATGCGGCCTTTTGGGGCAGAGTTCTGTAATCGTCTATCTTAATAAAATTAAAGTCAGAGAGATAAATCGACTCGTCGTTTCCGCCCTTTCCGTAGTCGTCGCCAAAGTATACCACCTCATCGTGAGAGATGCCGTGCTCCCTGCAGTATTCTGAGAGGGAATATGCCTTGTTGTATGGGGCAGGAGCCATATCGAAGGACGATGTTCCGCCGATGAAAACGGTGTATTCGGGAAATGCCGCTTTAACATCATCATGTATAGCTCTGCGGCGGCTTCTGTCAGGGTCAAAAACAAGCTTGTCAGACAGATTTGCCTTTGTTCCGAGAATAGCGATAGTTATGCATCCCGAGGGGTGATATTCAACGCTCTCGCCCGTAAATTCGGTAAACCCGAAGAGGCATCTAAGCTCCCTAGCTCTCTTGTCTACGCTTTCCTTGTCAATAGGTAAAACAACATCTCTTTTTATTTCAAGCTCGCCTGTTTGTTCGTTGTACTTGGCAAACTGGAGTCCGTAGTTGCCTATGATATCAATGGGAAATTTTTGAAGCTGATTAAAAATTCTCATGCAGCCGCCTGCGCCTACCATAAGAAGCCTGTATTTTTTTGAAAGAGCGGTAAAAAGCTCTAAATTGTCCTTTTCAATCTGAGATTTGTGCTGAGTAACCGTGCCGTCAAGGTCAAATGCCAAAAGCTTTATTTTGGACCCCATTTTAGTGTTCCTCTCTGAAATAGGTGTAGTAAAGCCAGAGGATTGTGTATCTGTCCTTTAAATCCTTTGCGTAAAGGATAGCATCGTCAACCTTTTTCTTGCCGTAAAGCTCCTCAAAGTCGGAATAATTTAAGCCCACCTCACTAAGCATGGAGATAAACTCGGAGGCAGTAGGAACTTCTTTCAAAATCTCACAAATTTCGTTCCATTTTGCGGCTACAGTATCACTGTCGTCTTCCTCGTACCAGCCAAGCTGCTCCTGTAATGCGATAACTCCGTCGGCAGACGTGGAATAAATTCTCTTGATTTCCGAAAGCCATTTTTCTTTATCAAAATCCCTTTTTACAGGAGCTATGGACAACATTTTTTCACGTATTTGAGCGCATTTAACAGCCGAGAATCCAACGTCTATACCGTGGGCGAAGTAATCCTCACTGTTAAGAATACCCGTAATTTCAAAATAATGAGACAGGTGATGCTCACAGCCCGAGGCAGGGCGGGAGTTTCCAACATACGCCATAGCAATTCCAACAGCAACAAGAGCCTCCATGAGAGCCGAAATAGCTTCACCGTCACGTTCGGAAATTTTGTTAGCAAGTGAGCGCACCTCTTTGGCAGTATTCAATGTAAGCTCGTAAACAGTAGGGCAGAAGTACTCGTTACGCAAAAGCGCCGCCAGCTTCCAGTCGCTAAGGCAGGAAAATTTGCCGATAATATCACCGTATCCGGCTCTTATCATATCCATAGGCGCATTTCTTATCACCTCGGAATCTGCTATAATAGCCTTTGGCGGTCTTGCATTCATTGTGATTTTCATTCCCCCAAGTATAAGAGCCGAGCCCACTGATGCATATCCGTCCATCGACGGTGCGGTTGCTATAATATAATAAGGAAGATTATTTTCAAAGCTTACTTCCTTGCAAAGGTCGTTTATCACCCCCGAGCCAACACCGAGAATAAGGTCGGTTTCGTCACTTACAGAGCTGCGAATAGTGTCAAGAGCCTTTTCATCAGGAATAAGAAGCTCACCCTTGTCACCGAGTATAAGCTTTTTATTTATTTTGTCTGTAAGATGTGCATATGCCGCCTCTCCCGCTGCCTTGTATGTGTTACAGTCAGCAACCAGAAGAATGTGTTTATAATCCCTGCATATTTCGGGGAGTATGTTAAGTGCGCCCTCTCCGATTTCAACATAATCTATGGTGCAGGTGTGCTTTTTTCCGCACACGCAGTCCGAAATACCCGAAAGCAGCTTATTTATATTCATTTTTTTGAGCCTCCTATATTGACATTACGATAAAAATATACTACAATAATAATAAAACAATCAAAAGCGCTTGTCAATAGCTGTTTAAAAATCAGATAAACAATCAAAAGTGCTCATTGGAGGAAATATGCTAAAAGAAGAGAGATACGACAAGATATTAGAGCTTCTTGACGAGGAGATGTATACATCGGCGCAAAATCTTGCAAATAGGCTTTATGTCAGTATGCCAACAATACGCCGCGATCTTGCTGAGCTTGACTCAAGGGGACTTTTGATAAGAAGCCATGGAGGCGCCAAGAGGCTTAATTCCGAACATATTTTGATGCCTGCCAACCATCGAAAAAGCATTTCGCCTAACGAAAAAAGGAGAATATGCAAAAAAGCAGCATCGCTCATAACCGAAAAAAGTGTTATATTTATTGACGCATCTACCACTGCGCTTAACATTGCCGAGTATCTGACAGAGCGCAGTCTGGTAACAGTTGTAACAAACAGCGTAAAACTTGCGCTCACTCTTTCAACCAGAGGTATAAAGTGTTATACCACAGGCGGAGAGCTTCAAAACAATTCATACGGATTTGCCGGCTCCTATGCCGAGGAAATGATTTCAAAATTCAATTTTGACTTTATGTTTTTCTCCTCTCACGGTATAAACGACTCGGGCATGATTGTAGACACAACTTCTCCCGCGGAGAATTTCTTAAGGCAGGCGGTTTGCCGCCTTTCAGCAAAAAAGGTTTTTTTAGCCGTTCATACAAAGTTCGGTCAGCAAGCGCAGTTTAATCTTATGCCTCTTGATGATGTTGACATTGTTATAACAGATAAGGAGCCGCCCGAGAAAATGCGGGATATTCTCAAAGGCAAAATTATTGTTGCATAATTGCTAAAACAAAAACGAGCATCCACCCTGTGATGCTCGTTTTTTAAATATAAAGTAACTGAATGTTTGCTAAATCAATGTGATTTCGCCTTTATCATAGCATTTACAGCTTCGCGCATTTTCAGAATTTGCTCTGATTTTGTCGCGCATTTGTCAAAGGCAATCTCAAATCCGAGAGCATCCTCGACAGCCTTAACAACCTCTTCGTGAGAGTAGAGGCTTTCGCATAGCTGCATAGCGCGCATATCCTCAAGAGCCTCATAGAATACAAGCGCTCTCAGAGATGGGTGCGGAGTTGCGTCTTTTGCGGGATAAACCGAGAATGTGTCACCGGCGGGAACCCATTTTTCACCGCTTAATTCAAGATAGGGATTTATTTCTTTAAGGGAGTTCTGACTATTGTAGAAATTGTATCCCCAGTGCAAAAATCCTACAATGTTGTATTTAAACATCTGCATTCCGATAGAGCGGTTACGCCATGAGGGCATGGCAATAAGTCTGTTAGAGACATCTACGCACTGACCGCAGCAATAGTATGCCCATAGGTTTTGCACATTGTTTTCAATAAATGGCTCTATATGATCGTTTGAGGGAATCGGAGTTTTCACAATGCCCATCTTGTAAAACTCATAGTCAGAAAGGGCATCCATTATGATATAATCCGAAAGGATATCTTCAACTATGCTCTTCGAGTTTTTGTAGTCCTCAAGCTGATCCATGTGTGGCTCGTCTGAAATATGGAAGAAGCAACGTTTGTCATCTCCGCGCTTTTTCATATGATTAAGAAGCGACTTTAAGAATGTGCGTATAAAGATTCGGTATTCATCACCGTGAGCATCTGTGTCCCAACCGAATATCTGCTTGTATTCACCGTCAACAGTTGCCATAACTTTCGGCGCATGGGTTGCTCCCCACTGTGTAAATAAGTGAGATATTTCAATATATTTTATTCCCACTCTGTTGCACATATCTATCCACTTGTCAAGAAGTCTCCAGGAGAAGTGATATTTATCATTTGATTTTCTTACTCCAACAAGCTGTGTTGTGGGTCTTTCTCCTCCGATTTTTGTATCAAGAGGGGGAGTAAAAACAGGAGTAAGCAGCATATTGATACCGAGCTCTACTGCTTTTTTGGCAAAATTCTCTATGATTTCCCAGTGCTTTTTTGACCATATCGGAACATTATAATAGGTTGCCAGACAGTCTGTATAGAACCACTGGGTGAAAATAAGCTTTTGTTCGGGAATAAGAGCGTCTATAACCTCTATGATAACCGAATTTTCTGTTTGTTCACCGCTTCTCAGGTCGGTAAGGCTGATGGACAGCGACTGTTCACCTACGATACCGTCTTCGGGAATAAATATTTCGATCCACATACTGTCAAGTGCATTGGCAGTTGTATAAACACTTTCGCCTTTTTTTAGGGGGATTAGAAGGTCGGGGAAAAGCCCGGGACTTGTGCGCAGATAATTGTCATCATATTCGGAGTTTGTTGGCTTTTCCACGGGAACATATCGCACGTCGTAAAGCTTTGCGTATTCCGCAAGACCTCCTGATAACCTAGGCGCAAGCTCTTTTCGCATATAAATCTCGTCATCATCTTTTATATAGCTGTAAATTAGCTGTAAAGAGATTTTTTCTCCCCTGAGTGCGGAGATATGTGTTATTTCGGGATACTTGTTCAAATCCTCGTCGGGGAAGATGTTTTCGAGAGAAGAGGTAATTTTAGTCTTTATCATTTTAGCTGTTTTCCTTAATATATATTAGTTAGCGGTTGCTTCAAGAATTTCAAGGCAGCGCTTAAAGTTTTCGGGCAGTGGAGCCTCAAAGCTCATTCGCTCGCCTGTCTTTGGGTGAGTGAGAGTCAGCCTGCCTGCGTGTAGCGCCTGACCGTTAAAGAGTGTAGGGTGCAGTTGCTCAAACCGTGTTTTTGTCTTTGAGTAAACAGGGTCTCCGAGCAGGGGATGTCCGATATGTGACATATGAACTCTTATCTGATGAGTTCTTCCGGTTTCAAGCTCTAAGGCAAGGTGGGTAACTTGTCCGTAACGACCCACTACCTTGTAGTGAGTTACCGCCTCTCTTGCGGTGCCGTCTCTTATAACCGCCATTTTTTTGCGGTCCAGAGGGTGGCGGCCTATGGGCAAATCAACAGTGCCTTCATCGGCAGAAAATCCGCCCGAAACAAGAGCCTGGTATTCTCTTATAATTCCGTGGTGAGACAGCTCCTCAGAGAGAGACAGGTGAGCCTCGTCGCATTTTGCGCAAACAAGAAGTCCTGAGGTGTCCTTGTCTATTCGGTGTACAATTCCCGGGCGGATAACTCCGCCTATCCCTGACAGAGAATTCTTGCAGTGATAGAGCAGGGCATTAACAAGAGTGCCTGTGTAATTACCGGGAGCCGGGTGAACAACCATTCCCGACGGCTTGTTTATAACTATTATGTAATCGTCCTCATAAACCACATCAATGGGGATATTTTCGGGCAGAGCCTCGCACTCCTCACATTCGGGCAGGGTAAGCGAAATTTCATCAGATGCCTTAACGGCATATTTTTTCGCCTGTGCCTTTCCAAAAACAAGAACTGCGCCGTCTTCAATGAGTCTTGCAGCAGCGCTGCGTGATATCCCCGAAACAGAGGCAACATAAGCATCAAGGCGAAGCCCGACTTCGCCCTCATTAACAGTATAAATCATTTTTTGCTTTCCTTTTGCGCTTTAGATTCCCTGATAATATCAAGCACAAGAGCCAAAACAAGAAGCCCCGCCCCGACGCAAACAAAGGAATCCGCTCCGTTGAATATTGCGTTCCAGATACCGCAGAAGTCAATAAAGTCGATAACCTCTCCCATACCGTCTTTGTTAACATAAAATCCAAAGCCAAGGCGGTCTATCATATTTCCGATACCGCCCGAAATTATCATTGCTGAGGCAATTCCGTAAAGGCGGTTCTCCGCATGACCGAGGAAAAGATAAAGAAGCATAGCAACTATCATAACGGAAGAAACGACCATAAATATCATTCTGCCTACGTCGCTGTCCATAGAACCGAACGCAGCGCCGTCGTTTGTTGTATAGGTGATATGCAAAAAGTCCTCAATAAGCGGAATGGATTGATGAACAGCCATATTTGATGCAACAATAAACTTTGTCAGCTGGTCAACAATTATTCCGAAGGCTATGATAGAAATGTATATAAGATATTCCATGGGCTTCATTTTTTTGAAGGCCTTGTTCTTTAAATCCGAATAATTCATAAGCTCTCCTTAAATCGCAGGTAAAAACATTTGCAATAGCCAGATAATAAGGTAGGTGGCAAAAAAGCTCCAGTCAAAAGGCGTGCCTTGACCGATGTTGAATTTCACCATAAGGGCGCGCACAGGAGCGATAAACGGCTCTGAAATAACGGTAGCCAACATACATAGCTTGTTATCCTCCGAGCCTGTAAATATGGGCACAAGCATTCGTACTATCATTGCGATAGAAACTACCTCAAGTATGACCTGAACAAACTTTGCCGCAAAATAAAATACTGTTTCCACAAAAACAATCCTTTGTATTCAAGAAAATTCAGGGGGATGCCGAAGAAACGACACCCCCTAGTGAACATAAAATATTATCCTACCGAAAATACGGAATTACTTATCGTCGGATACATCAACGTTGTGAGGAGTGATAATATATGTGCTCTTCGAAACGTTCTTGATATCTCCGTCGGTGGAGTAGGTAACACCGTTAAGGAAGTCAAGCATTCTGACGGTAGAAGCAGTGTCAAGAACCTCAAGGTTAAGTACAACCGTGCATCCATCAAGAAGATAGTCTGCAATAGTGCCAACCTCCTCGAATGAAGAGGGACGTACTACCTTAAGCTCAATGTTGCTGGCATCGTCGCCGGTATTTGCAACTATGGGAGCGGAACGCTCAACCTTCTCGTATGCCGCATCGATAGCAGGCTCACGCTCCTCGTAGGGCTTGAAGCTGATGTCGGCAGACTCGTCGCGCTCATCTCTCATTTTTTTAAGTTTTTCGCTGAGTGATTCAAACATTTTATTGTCTCCTTTATTTTTACATAATTTTCATTTTAATCCTTAATAAAGAGGCGGCGGCCAACACGCACAAGCGTTGACCCCTCCTCAATAGCGACACGGTAGCTGTCGCTCATTCCCATAGAGAGAACAGCCTCGCCCTCAAAGAGCCCCATAGACTTCATTTTGTCAAAAAGCTCCTTAGTACGGCGGAAGTAGGGACGTATCTCTTCGGGCTCCTCGCAAACAGGACCCATAGTCATAAGACCTGATACGGCAATGTTTTTAAATTCAGACAGAGATTTGCAAAAATGTATTGCATCTGTTGGCATAATGCCGCCCTTTTGAGCCTCCTCCGCGGAGTTTATCTCTATAAGTACAGGAATAATCCTGCCGTATTTGCCGGCCTGACGGTCTATCTCTTTTGCCAGCTCGTATGAATCAAGCGAGTGGATAAGGGTGACAGACTCGGCTATCATTTTAACCTTGTTTCGCTGCAGGTTTCCGATTTCGTGAAGGGAGGGAGTGTATCCTGCCTCTTTTAGCAGGTCGCCTCGGCGCCGAAGCTCCTGTGGGCGGTTTTCGCCAATGTCGGCAGCGCCAAAGCCCGCAAGCGCAAGAAGCTCATCGTCGCTTCCGCTTTTGGTTACGGCAACAAGAGTGACCTTGTGACCAACCTTTTCGGCAAGCTCCGAAATCTCTTTATTTAAATCAGCAAGATTGTTTTTAATATATTCAAAACCGTTCAAAGCAGAAATTCCTTAATAAAAAAATGGCAGAGCCTATTCTATTCAATTAATTATACCATAACGAATATGCGAAATGCAAGGCTTTTTAAAATTTTTTAAAAAAATATTCTCGGAAAAATAAATTATTATTTTAATTATTTTTATGTATTGATTTTATATTGTTTTTATGGTACAATGATATGATGACAAAAATGTCCGCGTGTTAAGTGGAGGAAACAAAAATGCACGATAAAATTCTCGGCGCAAGCCTGCCAACGGTAATGGCGCTTGCTTATCTTGGAGATGCAAGACATTCGCTGTATGTAAGACGAAGACTGGTTGAGAGGGGAATAGCAAAATCAGGCGAGCTTAACGAGGCTGCCAAGGGCTATGTAACCTGCGAGGCGCAGGCCGAGATGTTTAGGGCTATCGAGCCGCTCCTTCTTGAGGACGAGCTTGATACATTTCGTCGCGCGGCAAATTCCTCGCATCTTAACAGGCCAAAGAGAGCTCAGGCATCTGATTACAGAATTGCCACAGGCTTTGAGGCTGTTGTGGGAATGCTTGAATGGATAGGCGACGTCGAAAGACTTGATTTTTTACTTGAGCGTGCGCACAGAGCTATTGAAGAAAAAAACTAAAAGACGGAGGATTAAAAAATGATACAGAGAATTAAAGGAACAATGGATATATTACCTAATGAAACTCCCCTTTGGAGACATATTGAGGGCATTATGCGTGAGGAGGCGGAGAAATACGGTTTTGGTGAGATCCGTACCCCTACCTTTGAGAATACCGAGCTGTTTGTCCGCGGTGTAGGAGATACCACCGATGTTGTGCAAAAGGAAATGTACACCTTCGCCGACAGAGAAGAGGACCGTTCTATCTCTCTTCGCCCCGAGGGTACGGCATCTGTTGCCAGAGCTATAATCGAAAACGGTAAATATTCCGACCCGATGCCCCTTAAGTACTATTACATAATCTCCTGCTTCCGTCATGAAAAGCCTCAGGCCGGCAGAAGCCGTGAGTTTTATCAGTTCGGAACCGAGATGTTCGGCTCTCAGAGCCCTGCGGCAGATGCAACTATTATCGCTCTCGGTAACTCGGTGCTTAAAAGACTTGGTCTTACTAATGTAAAGCTGCATATAAACTCAATTGGCTGTAAGGAGTGCCGTCCTGCCTACCGTGAGGCTCTTGTTAAGTATTTTACAGCGCATAAGGATGGGCTTTGCGACACCTGTAAAACAAGACTTGAAAAGAATCCCTTAAGGCTTCTTGACTGTAAGAGCCCCGAGTGTAAGAAGATTGCCGAGGGCGCACCTAAAACAATAGAGCACCTCTGTGAGAAATGCAACTCTAATTTTGACACTCTCGGCAAGGCGCTTTCGGCTATGAATATCGACTATGAGGTAGATACAAATATAGTTCGAGGACTTGACTACTATACAGGTACTGTGTTTGAATTTATTGCCGAGGGCATCGGTGCTCAGTCTACCGTTTGCGGTGGCGGACGCTATGACGGACTTGTTTCTTCTCTTGGCGGTCCCGAGCTTTCGGGTATCGGCTTCGGTATGGGTATAACCCGTCTTATTCTCGCTCTGCGTGAGCTTGGACTTGATAATGTAGAGGCAGCAAGACCTACCGTTTACATTGCGTCTCTTGGCGAGCGCGCTATGGTAAAGGGGCTTGAAATTACAGAGAGATTAAGAGCCGCAGGCAAATTTGCTGAGTGTGACGTTGTTGGCAGAAGCCTTAAGGCTCAGATGAAGTATGCAAATAAGATTGGCGCAGAGTACACTCTTATAATCGGTGACTCAGAGGTTGATGCGGGTAAGGCTCAGCTTCGTAATATGCAGTCGGGCGAGCAGACAGAGGTATCTCTCGACAGCTTCATTATTTAAGACATGAAAAACAGACTTGATTTTCTGCCTACCACGGCAGAGGACATAAAGCTCAAGAATTGGTCGGAGGTAGACTTTGTTTATGTGACGGGTGATGCATATGTAGATCACCCGTCATTCGGTGCGTCTATAATTACAAGAGTGCTTGAGGACGAGGGCTTCAGAGTGGCTGTTCTTGCTCAGCCGGATTATAAAACTACTAAGGATTTTTGCAGGTTTGGCAAGCCCCGCTTAGGGTTCCTTGTTTCATCGGGAAACATTGACTCCATGGTGGCTCATTACACCGTTTCAAAAAAGCGCCGTACCTATGACTACTATTCTCCCGGAGGCAAAATGGGCGCTCGCCCGGACAGAGCGGTTATAGTTTACTGCAACAGAATTCGTGAGGCCTACGGTGATGTGCCGATAATAATAGGCGGTCTTGAAGCATCGCTTCGCCGCTTTGCTCATTATGACTATTGGGATAATAAGGTAAGGCGCTCGGTCCTTGTTGACTCAAGGGCGGATATACTCACTTACGGAATGGGTGAGAATATTATAAGACGTCTTGCAAAACTGCTTGATAAGGGCGTTCCCATAAAGAAAATACGTGACGTTCGCGGTTGCGTTTATCTTTGTAAGGCGGGTGAGCCTGTGCACTACGACTTTATCGAGGTTGGGGACTACGATGTTCTCAAAACCGATAAGGAAGCATATGCAAAAGCCTTTGCCACGCAGTATAAAAATACAGATTCGGTAAACGGTAAGGCGATTGTTGAATATTACGGGGACAAAATGCTGGTGCAAAATCCGCCAATGCCCCCGCTTGAAAGGGAAGAGCTTGATAAGGTCTATTCACTCCCCTACGCGAGAGATTATCACCCGGATTATGATTCTCTTGGCGGAGTGCCTGCCATAACAGAGGTCAAGCATTCCATAACCCATAACCGCGGCTGCTTTGGAGCCTGCAACTTCTGCGCGATTGCCTTTCACCAGGGACGTGAGGTACGCTCAAGAAGCGAAGCAAGCGTAATAGAAGAGGCGTGCAAAATAACAAAGCTTGATGATTTTAAGGGCTATATTAACGACGTTGGAGGCCCTACCGCAAACTTCCGCTACCCCTCTTGCGAAAAGCAAAAGACATCGGGAGTCTGCCCTAACAGAAAATGCCTGTCCCCAAAGCCCTGTAAGAATTTAAAGGTCGACCATAGCGAATATACACATATGCTCGCTGAAATCGAGAAGCTTGAGGGAGTAAAAAAAGTGTTTATCCGTTCTGGCATCCGCTTTGATTACCTTATGTATGATGAGGATGATACATTTTTCCGTCGCCTTGTCACAAATCACGTGTCGGGACAGCTTAAGGTTGCGCCGGAGCATTGCTCAAACAATGCCCTTTCCATGATGGGAAAGCCGCCTATCGAGGTTTTTGAGGGCTTTAAGAAAAAGTATTTTGCCCTGTGTGATAAGGCGGGTCTTGAGCAATACCTTGTGCCTTACCTTATGTCAAGCCACCCGGGAACAACAATGAATGATGCTGTTGAAATGGCGCTATGGCTGAAAAAATGGGGATATATGCCCGAGCAGGTTCAGGATTTTTACCCAACCCCCGGAACTATTTCGACGGTGATGTATTATACGGGAATACATCCAATGACAGGAAAAAAGGTGGCGGTAACAACCGACTATCACGAAAAGCAGCTCCAAAGAGCTCTTCTTCAGTATTCAAAGCCTGAAAATGCAAATCTTGTAAGAGAGGCGCTGAAAATAGCCGGCAGAGAGGACCTTATAGGCAATTCTCCCGAGTGCCTTGTCCGTCATGCATTCGGTGAGGGCAGGCAAAACCGCTACACCCCCGAAAAAAGAGGTCAAAGAGGTGCTCTTCGCCCGTCAGGCCCATATGTAAAATCAAAATCCGGCTCCAGAACCTCTGCCTCAGGGCATAAAAAAACAAAAATTGACAAAATATTCGGTGAAGATGCAGGCAGAATAATGCGCGAAGCCGCAAGGCTTTCAGACAAGAGCGCAAAAAGCACAAAACCAAAAGCGAAAAAATCGAATACAGGGGCAAAGAGAGCTCCAAATAGAAAAAAGTGATAAAAAGTTCGTAAGTTTAACGAATACATAACCTCTGAAAAAAGAGGGCAGAAATTTTTTCGAACAAAAAAACAAAACAACCGTAAAAGAAAGCTTTCAAAGCAAAATAACGGAAAAATATAATTTACCCTTAACGGAGTTGTTTTCAACACAAAACAGATGGAAAATGTGGATAACTTTAGTCTCTAAGAAAATTATTTACCGAAAATTTGGTAAAATCAGGTTTTTTTCGACAAAAAGTTTTCCACAGTTTCCACATCCGGCAGTGTGGATAACAGGGTTTTTTCCCCCGTTTTTAGGCTTTTTTACACCTGTTAAAACAGGAAAGTTAGACTTTGTTCAAAAAAGAAATGCTCATGATTCAGAGGGGGAAAATTTCAGTCTAATGAAACGTCTCACAATTTTTGTGGTAAAAAATACGAACTATTTGTCGGCTTGTGCAAAAATAACGAAAGTACGGTTTGAAAATGCAGGAAATTCTAGATAAATACCAAAAATTAAAGCGAAAATTGTTTGAAAAAGCCTTTGGCAAGGCTCTTAACCCCGAGCAGTGCCGTGCGGTCTTTACAACAGAGGGGCCTTTACTTGTTCTTGCAGGCGCGGGCAGTGGAAAAACTACAGTTCTTGTCAATAGAATAGCATATATAATACAGTACGGTAATGCATATTTTTCTGATAATGCTCCTCGGGAGCTTTCTCCTGCTCTTATCGGAGAAATGGAGGTTCTTCTTGATAATTCTCCTGATGAAATTATGCCCGCTCTTTCGGAGTTTGCCTACTTTCCCGCATCCCCCTGGTCGGTTCTTGCCATAACCTTTACCAACAAGGCTGCAAGAGAGATTAAGGAGAGGCTTGCTGTAGCGTTTGGCGGAGACAGGATTGCCGATGATATATGGTCAGGCACGTTCCACTCGGTATGCTTACGTATTCTTCGCAAGTTCGGAGACAGGCTCGGATACCGCGACGGATTTTCTATATATGATACAGACGACCAAAAGCGGCTTATCACCCTTTGTATGAAGGAGCTTGATATAGACGAAAAGCGCCTTGCGCCAAGGGCTGTGGCTTCTGCTATCAGCAGGGCAAAGGACTCGCTTGTAACCTCCGAAAAATTTGATATATCATCAGACCCAAGAGGCAGGGATATAAGTAATATATATAAGTTGTATCAGAAGAGGCTTATGGAGTATAATGCCGTCGACTTTGATGATATAATAATGAAGACGGTTGAGCTTCTTTTGTCTGAAAGCGACGTGCGTGAGTATTATCAAAGGAAGTTTAAGTATGTTCTGGTTGATGAGTACCAGGATACAAACTATGCTCAGTTCGTATTAACAAAGCTTCTTTCCGACGGATACCGCAATATCATGGTTGTCGGTGATGATGACCAAAGTATATATAAGTTCCGCGGAGCAACCATCGAAAATATTCTTAATTTTGATAAAACATATACCGACGCAACTGTAATAAAGCTTGAGCAGAATTACCGTTCGACCTCAAATATATTAAGCGCCGCAAATGCTATTATAAAGAATAATGAAGACAGGCACGAAAAGCGCTTGTGGTGCGATAAGGGCGAGGGCGAAAAAATCACCCTGCGTGAGACCGATGACCAAAACGCAGAGGGCAGATACATTATTGATAAGATAACAAGCGGCATAAAGTCGGGCAGAAGATATTCTGATTTTGCCGTGCTTTACCGCATAAATGCTCTTGGACGTTCGCTGCAGACATCCTTTGCAAAAAGCGGTATTCCTTATAAGGTCGTTGGTGACATGGGCTTCTATGACCGCAAGGAGGTTAAGGATATGCTTGCCTACCTTTCGGTGCTCATATCCCCCTCCGACAACCTGAGGCTTAAGCGAATTATCAACGAGCCTAAGCGTAAAATAGGCGATGCCACCGTTAGTGCGGTGGAAGAAATCGCGGCAGCCCTGGGGCAGAGCATGTACAGTGTAATGGCAGATGCCAAAAGCCATACAGCTCTTGCAAAATCGGCAGAAAAGCTTATATCATTTGTTAGTCTTATTGAAAGTGTGAAGGCAGAAAAGACCCGCACCTCCGAGATTATCGAGGAGCTTTTTATGCGCTCAGGCTATCACACAATGCTCCTCTCTGAGGGCTTTGAGGGCGAGAGCAAAATAGAAAACGTAAAAGAGTTTATAGGTGCCGCCGTAGAGTATGAGGCAAGGTGCGCTGAGTCAGGCATCGAAGCTACAACAAGCGGCTTTCTTGAGGAAATAGCTCTTGTTGCCGATGTGGATAAATACGATGAGACAGCTGATGCCGTTGTACTTATGACAATTCATGCGGCAAAGGGCCTTGAATTTCCCGTTGTTTTCCTTGCGGGAATGGAAGACGGAATTTTCCCCTCGGGACAAAACATAGGCGAGAGGGAAGAAATGAGCGAGGAGCGACGTCTTGCCTACGTTGCCATAACCAGAGCTAAGGAAAAGCTCTATGTAACACATACAAAATGCCGTCTTATGTACGGAAAAACAATGTATAACCGCCTCTCCGGATTTATCCGTGACGAGGTGCCAAAGAATTTAATAGAAAACGAAAGCCCGAGAAGACCTGCATACTCTCCATATGGCGCAAGACCTGCAGTACAGGAAAGACCTGTGTTCTCCGAGCTTAACCGCACTCCGCGAATCAATGAACAAAAAAAGCGCTCAGCACAGGGCGCTGCCGAATACGGAATAGAAAAATTCTCCCCCGGCACACGTGTCACCCACGCAGTTTTTGGTGATGGAACAGTGCTTTCCTCCCGCGATATGGGCGGAGATGTTCTTTACGAGGTTAAGTTTGACAACGGGCAGATAAAGAAGTTGATGGCAACCTTCGCAAAAATGAGACGGATTTGATTTTTTTGCGAATCGCTTCAGAGTTTTTGTTCTTGCCGTAGTTTTTCTACGGCTGGCGACGCAAAAATCCTTGCGCTTCATCAAAAAAATCAAATCCTTACATAATGCTTTTGCGAATTACTTCAGATAGCCTTCCCCTTGGGGAAGGGGGACCGCAGCAGGGGCCTCGAAACGAGCGAAGCGAGCTTTGGGGTATGCGATTGCGGTGGATGAGGTGAAAAGAGCTTGACGTAGGTAACTACGCCCGTCTCTATAATTAAGAAAGGAGCTTAGATTTGAAGGAAGAAAAAAGAATATTAAAAAACAAAATACCTATGTACAGCCTAAGAAATCCCTCGTCTCACGGCTTCTTTATATCCTTGTTTCTAAAGGCAGGAGCGATGTATGAGCGTCCTGACGAGGCTGGAATTACCCACTTTCTCGAGCACATAACTATAAGAAACATAAATGCTACTATGAGAGGCGGACTTTATCCGCTTCTTGATAAAAACGGCATAGAGTTTAACGCATCAACCTTTAGCGAAATGGTGCAATTTTATGTAGCGGGCGCCTCTTCTAACTTTGATATCGGAGCAGATATAATTTCAAAAATCGCATCTCCAATAACCCTAACCACAGCCGAGATTTCTACCGAGCGAGGCAGGATAAAAGCGGAGATAAGAGAAAATGATGAAAAAAATTCGCTTCTCGGCTTTACAAACGTTATAGTAAACGAGGGTACACCTCTTTCTGGCTCAATAACAGGCACTCTCAGCTCTGTTTCGGGAATAAACCGTACAAGACTGGAAGAGTACCGTAAGCGTGTCTTTACCCCCGAAAACCTATTTCTTTACGTAACAGGCAACTTTACAGATGAGTCTTTGTCCCGGCTTTCAGAGCTTGTTGGCTCTTGGGAGCTTTCGGGCGGAGAGATTCATGATAACATAGCTCCCGTTTGCCGTACCTTTGGCAATAGGGCTTTGACATCTCACATAAAGGGCGGAGACTTCACTATGGTCCGCTTTAACTTTGATATGGATATGTCCCTTTTGTCTATGGCTGAAACAGACCTTCTTTACGATATACTTTTCGGTGGGTACAGCTCGCGTTTCTTCGTCGAAATGAGCGAGAAGAGAGGCTTGGTTTATGATATTTCGGGAAATGTAGAAAGATACAAGAACATCGGCAGCTTTGCCTTTTCATTCGAGATACGCTCAGACCTGCTTCTCGGGGCGATAGAGCTGGCACTTGATTTGCTTTACGGTATTACACGTGAGACACTTGATGACTCAATGTGTATGAAAGCGGGATATGTCAAAAACGGCAGCCTTTTAGCCGATGACCAAAGAGAGTTTAATTTTACCTTTGCTTATGATAATCATATTATGGATGAGGGGTATTCAACGCTTGAGGAGCGTGCCGCAAGGTATGAAAGAGTAACTCCCGATGATATAAGGAGCGCCGCCAAGCGCCTCTTTGCTCCGGATAATATGACTCTTGCTGTAAAGGGAAACAAAAAACGTATTAATAAGTCCGAAATTGACAATCTGATTTTAAATTACAAAAAGCGATTTTACGACTGAATTGTCAATTGTGGCTTACAATATTGAGGTAGAAACATGATAAAATGCTGCATATTTGACCTTGACGGAACCATTTTAAATACCCTTGAAACAATACGTTATTACGTAAACCGTACAATGACAAAATACGGCAGAGCTCCAATAAGCGAGGAGGAATGCCGTCTCTTTGTGGGCGCCGGCGCAAGAGTGCTTTTAACTAAAGCCTTTAATTCAAGGGGCGGAATAGATGAAAAGGAATTTGAAGCCGCACTCTCTGAATATATGGCTGACTACGACCGTGACCCTTATCATCTGACCGAAAAATATAAAGGAATAGACGAGCTTATCGATGAATTAAAGAAAAGGAAGATTAAGCTTGCCGTTCTTTCAAATAAGCCGGATTTTGCCACTAGAAGCGCTGCCAAACATTTCTTTGGCAACAGCTTCACCGTGGTACACGGCGGCAGAGACGGCATACCGCTTAAGCCCTCGCCTGAGGGCTGTCTTGAAATTCTTTCTGAGCTTTCTGCTTTGCCATCCGAGTGCGTATATATCGGAGATTCCGATGTTGATGTAATGACAGGCAAAAATATGAATGCAGCTCTTACAGTTTCTGTTTGTTGGGGATTTAGGACAAAAGAAGAGCTCAATTTGTCAGGGGCTGAACATATGGTTTCATCGGTTGATGAGATTTGTACGCTTATAGACAATTTTAATAAAGGAGAGAAAAAATGAAAAAATCAAGCGGAATTATTTGGGGAATTATCCTTATTGTCGCCGGAATAGCTTTTGGGCTTAAAATTTTCGGTCTGTTTGAGTTTGATATTTTCTTTGACGGATGGTGGACCTTGTTCCTTATTATCCCGGGTATTGTCGGGCTTATCACTCGACGTGATATAATAGGGAACGTCATTTGTTTGAGTATTGGGGTTTTACTGCTTCTTGCTTGCAGGGGAATTATTGATTTTCAGCTTCTCGGAAAGCTGATAGTTCCTGCTGTAATTATCGGTATAGGTGCAAAGCTGATATATAATTCGATTAAGGGTAAGGCTGCCGAGGAAATTATTGACAGTGCGCGCGACAGGGGAGAAAAGCTTCCCGAGGGATATGCGACCTTCTCGGGCTGCAATATGAATTTTGACGGTGAAGAATTTCTTGGATGCGAGCTTTGCGCGGCCTTTGGCGGTGTTAAGTGTGACCTGAGAGGCGCTGTGATTGAAAAGGATGCCGCAATCAAGGTTACAGCGGTGTTCGGAGGTGTTGATATTATTGTTCCCGAGGGAATAAATGTTAAAGTATCCTCAACCTCGGTTTTCGGCGGTGTCTCGAATAAATCAAAGCCGTCTTCTGACCTTGCCGCTCCAACTCTTTACATCAATGGGTTATGCCTGTTCGGAGGATGTGAGATCAAATGAAAGAAGAAAATCTAAAAGCCTTTCAAAAGGTAGTTAAGTGGGGCGCTATCGCCCTTGCCGTAATGCTTATTGTATCCATAATCGGCGGTATTGCCAGTATTATATTCGGTATTTTCGGTGTGGAGACAGGAGTCTCCGATATGCGTGACTATGAAATAAGCGAAAGCTTTTCTGACATTGATTTGGAAATATCGGCGGCGGAAATTAAAATTTTTAACGGCGATCAATTTTCGGTAAAAAGCAATATTAAAGACCTTTATGTCGGTGTCTCTCACGGAACACTTAATATAGAAGAAAAAAACAAGCTTTTTAAGAATTATAACGGGGCAGTTCTTGAAATAACTCTGCCAGAGGGCTTCAGCTTTGTAAATGCTAAATTAGAGGCAGGTGCGGGAAATGTCAATATAGAAAGACTGTCAGCGGTAAATCTCGAGATGTCTTTAGGAGCGGGAAAAGTAACAATAAACGAGCTCTATGCTTCAGGCAATGCGGATATTGAGGGCGGGGCAGGTGAGCTTGATATAGGAGGCGGCAGCCTTTGCTCCCTAATTTTTGAAATGGGTGTAGGAAAGTGCACGCTTCGCACCCGTATGGTTGGAGAATGCGACCTTGATATGGGTGTTGGCGAAGCTAATGTGATTCTTATAGGCACTGAGTCTGACTATAAAATAAGTCTTTCAGCAGGTCTTGGCGGAGCGAGCTATAATGGCAGAGAGGTTAATAATGAAACGGTAGGAAACGGTGCTTGCCGCGTTGATATTGACGGTGGTATCGGTAAGCTTAATGTGACTGTCGGAGAATAATAAAAGGAAAAATCGGATGCGAAAAAGCATCCGATTTTTCTATAAACATTAATTACTTATCGGTGGATTCTTCCTTGATTTCGGGAAGCTCATTGCTCTTTTTAAACTTGGTCACGGAAACAACAAGTCCTCCGAGAGCGAACAGGGCGATAACGTTGGGGATAACCATAAGGTTGTTAAACATGTCGGTAAGCTCCCAAACAAGGTCGTTCTGGAATACAGAGCCAAGGAATACGAAAACAATAGCGATTACAGAGTAAACGAGAGCAGACTTTTTACCGAAGAGGTGAGTAAAGTTTACCTTGCCGAAGTAGTTCCAAGAAAGAATTGTAGAGAAAGCAAAGAAGAAGAGGCACAGCGCTACAAATATAGAACCGATAAGGTTTCCTGCCTCAGCGCCGAAAATAACAGCAAAGGTTTTCTGGAATGCAAGCTGAACCATATTAGCCTTAGAAACATTACCGACAACAAACGAGCCCTCAGTACCGGGAAGAGCAGGGTTGATGGTGCCGTCACAGTAGAGAGTGGAAATAACGATAAGAGCTGTCATTGTAAGAACAACAAAGGTGTCGATAAACACGCCTATCATAGCGGATGTACCCTGAGTGTGAGGATCCTTTACATTAGCGAGAGCATGAGCATGAGGAGTTGAACCCATACCTGCCTCGTTAGAGAAGAGACCGCGCTTTGCGCCCTGGCTGATTGCAGCCTTAAGAGCAGCGCCAATACCGCCGCCGATGATAGCCTGAGGAGCAAACGCATACTTGAATATCATAGCGAACGCATCGGGAACATTTGTAATATTAACACCAAGAACTATAAGTCCTCCGATAAGGTAGAGACAAGCCATAACGGGAACTATCTTTTCTGTAACAGACGCAAGTCTCTGAACACCGCCGATAAGAACAAATCCGGCAATAGCGGCGATAATAACGCCTACAACGATTTTTGCAATGCTTCCGTCAATGCCTACCTGATTGAATACAGAAGCAAAGTTTTCGGCGATAGAGTTGGACTGAACCATAGCTCCTACAAATCCGAGAGCAATGACTGCCGCAATCGAGAAGAATACGGCAAGGAATTTGCCAAATCCGCCCTTAAATGCGTGCTTAATGTAGTAGATAGGACCGCCCTCTACGGTTCCGTCATCGTTTGTAACCTTGGTTTTCTGCGCTAGGGTTGCCTCGGCATAAATTGTAGCCATACCGAGGAATGCGATAATCCACATCCAGAAGATAGCGCCGGGACCGCCTACAAGAATAGCGCCGGATGCGCCGACAATGTTACCGGTACCAACCTGAGCGGCGATAGCTGTTGCCAAAGCCTGGAACGAGGATATACCTCCCTTTTGCTTTCCGCCCTTTAATTTCAGATTTCCGAACACGTTTTTCATTCCCTCGCCAAAGCAGCGAACCTGAACGAACTTTGTTCTGATAGAGTAGTAGAGACCTACACCGACAAGAAGGAAAATAAGTATGTAGTCGGAGAGGTAGGTGTTGATCGTTTGAGCGATCTTAAGAAGAATTTCTTCCATTGTTTTTTGTTCCTTTCAAAAATTTTTTAAACAAAAAAGTCACCGACAGAATCGGTGGCCCTGTGAAAAAGTATGACGCACAGAAAAAACAAAATGGATATCTGCGCCTCTGTCCTTTTGCCTGAGAGATTCGGCAGATGTGTTTCTGCCTTGCACCTTCGGCACCCACTTAAGGGATTCTCCAGAGCTCCTCAGCGAACGGTTTCTTACAATTCCGCACGCCTCACCGGAAACTATGTAAACATTATAGCACTAAGTGTCAAAAAAAGCAATAGACATTTTCGATAAATGTTAAGAAAAAATGTCGAATTTTATTATCATATTGTACAAAATGTAAATGCGGAGCACAAAAAAGTTAATACTGCGCTCCGCATTTTAGAAAAATCAGTCTTTTTTAAGAAGGTCGCGAATCTCCTTGAGAAGATCCTCTGTTGTGGGATTAGCAAGGCGGTCAAGTCTTGCTTTTTCCTCTGCTGCAGCCTTTTCGTCAGCAATCTTCTTTGCCTTCTCGGCATAGAACTCAGCAACTGCAGCCTTGTTAGAGAACTTAATACCGCGCTTTTTCATTTCCTTGCGCTCTTCCTTTGTGGGCTTGCCCTCATCGAACTTGTCGGATATAGCCTCCTGGCTTTCGCGCACCTTGTTAATTATCTTAACGATAGTAAAGAGAACAAAGGCGATAAGCAGGAAATTGATAATTGCGTTAATAAATGCACCCCAGTCTATGTAAATAGAGTTTGCAAGGTCAAGAATTTCAACACCACCGTCGTCAAGCTTATATGCGGGGTGAAGCACGGTGTAAAGCTCAGAGAGCGTGTCCTTGGAAAGAACAAGAGCTAAAAGCCAGTTTGTCAGCGGCTTTAAAATGTAGTTGCAAAGACCGTTTACAACAGCGGTAAACGAGCTACCGACGATAACACCGACAGCCATATCTATAACATTGCCGCGGGTTATAAATTTTTTGAATTCGCCAAAGAATTTTTTCATAACGTCTCCTTTTTGTTTCGGGTCGAAATATAAATTATTTTGCCGAAACTATTATACTATCATATTGCCTGTTTGTCAAGAGAAGTTTTTTTCTTGGAAAATCAAATTCAGTTTACTTTTTTATGACAGACGACTCTCTTCTGTTAAGCTTGCAGACTATATTTATGTCAGATTCAAAATCCTCACCTTTGATTTTTTTAAATAAGGCGTCGGCAACAGCCCTGCAGGTGCTTTCTATCTCGTGGCTTATAGAGGAAAGGGAGGGGGTAGAGTAGCCGGAAGCAGGTGCGTCATCAATTCCGACAACGGCAATGTCCTCAGGCACTTTTAATCCTCTGTCCGCAAAGGCTCGCATAGCCCCTGTTGCAAGCCTGTCATAGGCGCAGATTATGGCTCTTGGCATTTTTTCTCTGTCCATAAGCTCAAGCGCTCCAAGATATCCTCCGCGCTCAAACCTTTCTGTCGAGCGTACAAAATAGTCGGTATTAACCTCGCCTAAAATTTCAGTGACAGCCTCTCCCATCATTCTTCGTCTACCGTTTGTACATGGGTCTCCGATAAATCCTATTTCGGTAATTCCTGCCTCTGCCCACTCCCTTACGGTTTCCTTAATGGGTGTTAAAAGGTCTTTTTTTACATTTATAACACCGCGGCTTTTTGTAAAGCAGTTAACGGTTGCTATCGGAATTTCGTTTCTCTGTACTATATCGGTGATTCCGTTTATAAGAACAATTCCGTCGACCGTGTGGTAGCGCTGATAATATTCAAGAAGACGGCGCTCGGTCTCTCTTGAAAAGCCTGTTGATGCAACGGTGGTTTCGGAGTTGTATCTTGCAAGATACTTTTGCATTTCGGAAATAAAGGCAGAGTAATATGTGCTGTCAAACTCGGGACAAATAACCGCAAAAACAAGTCCTGGGTATTCGGAACGGTAGAATTTTTTAAAGCAGCCGTGTGTCTTTGCCACATCAAAAATCATATCTCTTGTCTGCTCGTTTACCTCAGGGCTTAAGGCAAATGCCTTTGATGCGGTTGAGGTTGAAACGTGAGCAAGTCTTGCAAGCTCGGTCAGTGTCATTTTTTGCCCCCCCGAAATATTTGGTAAGGCTATTATACACTAAACAGCAAAAATTCGCAATAGAAAAAAGCAGAATAAATTTCGAAAAATTTTTCGAAAGTCAAACTATTGATTTTAGAGTCCCACATCTGTATAATTGAGAATGAAAGAAAATACAAACCGAAAGGATTATTAAAGTATGGTAAAAGCAGCTTTTGTAGGCTTTGGAGAGGTTAATACTCCGAGAGAAATTATTGTTGATAAATGTAAGGCAGCCGAGTCAGGGCTCATGAAAGAGGGAATGGAGCTTGTAAAAAGCATCTATCCCGTAACAGATGATTATGAGGAAAAGGATATAAAATGGGCGGTAGAATCTCTTCGTGGCTTGGATTTTGACGTTCTTGTTATCTGTATAGCGGGCTGGATTCCTACCCATGCGGTGGTTAAGGTTGCCGAATACTTCCGTGAGAAGCCCATGGTTCTTTGGGGACTTTGCGGCTGGACCGAGGGTGACAGACTTGTTACCACCGCTGACCAGGCAGGCACAAGCGCACTCCGCAAGACCTTCTTCGACCTCGGCTACAACTTTAAATACATATACGATATAATAGGACTCCCTTCAAGAACAAAGAGAGTTTACAACTGGGCGCTTGCGGCAGCTGTACGCGAAAAGCTCCGTCACGCAAAGGCAGGTATGGCGGGATACCGTGATATGAACCTTTACGGTACACTTTATGACGGCGCATCTCTTAAGCGCGAGATAGGTCCCGAGATCGAAACCTTTGAGATGCTTGAGATAGAGCAGAGAGCAGCTAAGGTTACCGCTGAAGAAATTCAGGCGGTGATCGATAACTGTATGTCAAAATGGAATTTCTTGAAGCCCGCAAATCCCGAGTCGATGAAAAAGGCAGCAAAGTACTACCTCGCTACCAAGGCTATCTGCGATGAGAGAGGATATGATGCTGTTTCTCTTAAAGACGTTGACGGAATGAAGAAGCTGCTGGGCTTCCCACCAGCACCTATATTTATGCTCCTCTCTGACGAGGCGGGACTTTGCACAGTTCCCGAGAATGACTCTCTTGGCTCTATAACTCAGCTTATGGTTAAATATCTTACAGGACAGTGCGCATTCTATCTCGAGTTTTATGAGTTCTTCGAGGACAGAGTGCTTGCGGGTGTTCCCGACTATGTTCCGGCCGAGGTTGTTGACGGCAGGGTAACCGTTATGCCTGCGGTATTCGGTGAGCTATCCGAGGGTATCCTTAATGTAAGTAAGGTAAAGCCCGGAAAGGTTACAATGTGCCGTCTTACATCTATTGACGGTGAGTATTATATGCATATGGTTGTAGGAGACGCTGTCGCACCCCGTAAGTGGGAGGAGGCAGGCTGGACTCAGCCTGCGCCTCAGCTCCCCGGACTTGAGATTCTTCTTGAGGATGTCGAGGACTTCACCGATAAGGTTATGTGTCAGCATTATATCATCTCATACGGCGATAATAGCGAGGTTATAACAAACCTTTGCGATATGCTTGGTATTGAAGTAATTTAATAAGGAGAAAATAAAATGTCAAAACTACTTATAGGCTGGGGCGAGGAGAGCCTCGTTCCCACAAAAAAGGTTCGTCTTGCGGGACAGTTTTACGAGAGAATTTCACAGTATGTTGAGTCGGAAATAACCGCAACCGCTATGGCGGTCGAGGCTCAGGGCGATCAGATGATAATGATCTCTGCCGATATGACCAGCATTCCAGACTATGTTACGGCTCTTGTACGCCGTAAGGTTGGCGAAGAGTGCCCTGGTTTTGACCCGATGAAGCTGATGATAGCAGCAACCCACACCCATACGTCACATACACTTGCGCCTCCTGACGAGTTTGAAACAGATGGAAGAAATCCTATCACTACAACAAGAGATATTCTTGCCGAGTTTATGCCTCCCGAAAAGGAGTACAAGGCACTTGTTACCGCCGATGATTCTGTTATCGACCCCAAGGAAGCCTCTCTTTTTGTCAGCGACAGAATAGCAAAGGCGGCGGTAAAGGCTTGGAAAAACCGTAAAGGTGCAATGTTCTCAAACGAGTTCGGCAGAGCCGCCGTCGGTATGTGCAGAAGAGTTCATTACGATGACGGAACCTCCGAGATGTGGGGCGACACAAACTCCGCAAACTTTGTTGCACTTGAGGGCGGAAACGACTCGGGAATCGAGCTTCTTTACATATTCGATACAGATAAAAATCTAACGGGCGTTGTTGCGAATATCGCTTGTCCCTCCCAGATTCTTGAGCAGAGAAGCTTTATTTCTGCCGACTATTGGGGCAGAGCAAAGGCTATAATCCGCGAAAAGCTGGGCAAGGATATTTATCTTCTCGGCCTTGGAGGTGCCGGCGGCGACCAGTGTCCCCGTGACCTTGTTCGTTGGGTTCAGCCCGAAACTCCTATCGACGACCCCCACGTTATAAGACCTCTCCCCTTAAAGCATAAGGCAGACCCCTCAATGTTCGATATTTCCGGCTGCAACAAGGCAGGTAAGAGGGTTGCAAACGAGATAATCTCGGTTTACGAGGATATTGATAAGGACGCTCTTATGGATGAAATGAAGTTCTGCCATAAGGTAAAGAGTCTTGACCTGCCTCTCCGTAAGGCAACGAAGGAAGAGTATAACAATGCAGTTCGTGAAATAGAGTATTACGTACAGAAGAATGCGAATAACGATGTGTTTACATATGCGGATAATGCGAAAATGTACGTTCATTCGGGCACGATTCTCCGCTACCGCATGCAGCAGACACAGGAAATCTACAACATTGAGTATCATGCTGTAAGATTCGGTCCTGTTGCCTTTGTTACCAATCCCTTTGAGCTCTTCCTTGATTATGGTAACAGAATTAAGGCGAGAAGCTACGCCGAGCAGACCTTTATCGTTCAGCTTTGCTGCGGTCAGGGCGGTTATCTTCCTACCGAAAAGGCAGAAAAGGCGGGTCACTACTCCGCGTACATCACCTCGGGTAACGTAGGCCACGAGGGCGGCGACTTGCTTGTAAGAGAGCAGCTTCGTGATATTGCCGATATGTTTGAGGGCGAAGAAATTTACGATAAAAAATGGTAAAATCTAAATATAATGTTGAGCGAGACACACATCTCCACTTTGAAAACAAGCCTGTGTCATGGCATTTCTTTATATTCCTTTTTGTACTTTATGCCATCGTCTATATGACAAAAAACTGCTTTAACGCAGCTCTTGCGGATATAGTGAACGAGGGAATACTTACAAAATCCCAGACAGGCTCAATAACCGCCGCTTTCTATATAGTTTACGCCCCGCTTCAGATAGTCGGAGGTATGGCGGCAGACCGCTTCAGTCCCCATTTACTCATTAAGATCGGACTTATCGGCGGCGCTGTGGCAAACTCGATTATATTTTTTAATCAGAATTATTACGTAATGCTTATAACATGGGTGTTAAACGCTGTTGTTCAGTTTGCCGTTTGGCCCTCAGTGTTCAAGATTATGACGAGCGAGCTTTGCCGAAGCGATAGAAAGCAAATGATATTTTATATGTCGCTTTCTTCGACCGCGGGACTTCTCGGAAACTATCTGCTTGCCGCGTTTCTTCCCAGCTGGGAGTATAACTTTGCTGTCTCGGCGGCTCTTCTTCTGGGTCTTGCGGTAGGAATTCACTTCTATGACAGACATATTAACAAATGTATGATACCCGATAGGGTAGAAGCCGTAGAGGTTAAGGCAACAGCTTCTGTATCTTATAGCGGAAGCTCTATTAAACTCTTCTGGTTCAGCGGAATGTTCCTGCTCCTTATTCCTGTGTTTGTAAGAAGCGTTATAGGTCAGGGAATAAAGAGTCTCTCTCCTACAATGATAATGGAAACATACGGTATGTCTCCCCAAATTTCCAACCTGCTAAACATCTTTATTATTATAGCGGGCATTGCGGGAACAATGATGGTAAGATTTTTGCTAAAGGACAAAATGAGTGATATGACGGGAATTGCAGTATTTCTGATTCTTACTCTCGGTCTGTCAGTAGCGCTCCTTTTCTCGGACAACCTTATCACAACAATGATAATTCTTTGTCTTATGTCCACCACTTCAACGGCTCCGACACTCTTTATGTCGTATTTCAATTCCGGATTTTCGAAATACGGAAAAAATGCCACAGCCACAGGTATATACAATACCGCAGGCAGCCTTGGTGTTTGCGCCTCGGGTTATGTTATCGCCGTTATTGCCGATAACTTCGGTTGGGGAGTAACACAGGGCGTGTGGTGCGCATCGCTTCTTGTCTCGGTAATTGTCGCGCTAATTCTTATTCCTATGAACAACAGGTTTAAGAAAAAGGAAGCCGAATCGGCCCTTGACGAAACAAAGGCATAAAATCAACCTCCCAATAAACATATTATAGGCTGTCTTAAATGCATTTTTTATAGCGTTTGAGACAGCCTCTTCGTTTTCAGCGCTCCTTGCTGCACCCCTCGGGAGCTCTTACATTTGTGTGTGATGCCGTTTTGAAAAGAGCATTGTACATAAGCAGGTGGGTAATAGGAGTCCTCGATATATCAAAGCTTGCGCCCATAAATCCGTATTCCTCAATAATGTCGTAAATGCTTTTTACGTTTCCTAAAGACGAAAATGCGCAGCTTCCTTTTTCATTATCATAAAATTCTGAAATTAATGTCTCCGTGTTCGTATTAATACAAAGTCCTTTTTTTCTGGCTGTATTTGTGGCTTCATCTAGGGTTAAAAAGCTGTTTTCGAGCCGTGCCAGCGCTGGAATATCGATAAATGCCTTTGCCGACTCGGCAGAGACTGCGAAATCTGAGTAGAAGCGTCTCTCTCCGTCATCAAAGCTTATCTTGGGGTTTGTCACATATTTTGGATAAAAAAGAATGTTGCCGTCTGCCAGCTCGCAAATTTCAGGCGGAACACTTTCATCAACCTCAAGTATAAGAATAAGCTCGCAGCCTATCATAGCTCTTCTTAATTCAACAATAAACTCACCGTAATTGCAGAAATCTTCATCTCCGTTGGCTGCCGAAAGAACAATTCCCATGTATTTTTTCGAGACTGCGGCATCAACTATTTTATTTATATAAGCCGCTCTGCTTTTACATGCGCAAAGCTTTTTCCCTTCAGCCTTTTCAAAAATACGCAGCAGGGGAATCTTGTTTTCGAATAAAAGTCTTTCTACAATTTCTCCGTCATTGAAAACAAAATTTATTCCAGCCGCGTCAGCCACAGCAGAGCATACGGTAACATAGGTCAAATACGGCATCGCGCACTCAAGCCGCTTTTTATCAAACCCTGGATATAGATAGCCGTTTGTAGGCGCCGTGCCGTACATTCTGTCATCATATTTCAAAATAACCGTTTTACCCGGAGTCATTCCCTCGGTGCATATCCATGGATTTTGCGCTAAAATATCCGATTTCCAAACACCGTATCTTACAGCAAGCCTCTCGGGTGTGTCGCCAGGTTTAATAACGTGTGTTCTTGTCGGGGTCAGTATCAATAGCTCTTCTCCAAGGGCGGCATGCTCGGCACCGTTTATATTGGAAGAAAGTAAACACTCCTTTGTTATTCCGTATTGCTTTGCAATTCCCTCAAGAGTTTCGCCTGATTTAAAAGTATGTATTTTCATCTTTACCTCGTCAGAGTTTTTTATTTCATTCTATGATATAGCAATCTCTCGCGTTCGCTCCTTAACACTAAAACAAGGGCATAAAAATAATATCACCAAGGACGCAATTATACTGTCGAATTACGCACAAGGATAAAAAGAACACCCATTTTTTGAAAAAAAGATAAAAAAGTTACTTGTATTCTTTCTCGGAATATGATAAAATAAATGACGAAATAGTTTTACAGAGGACACCGAAATGTTTTTTAAGCCATTTAAGCTTCCCGAAGACCCGGTATTCCCCGAAAGACAGCTTTCTGTTCTTGATTTTGGAGCAAAAGAGGACTGCCTTTCCACATTCGCTTTTAATAATGCTATAAATGCTATGGCGGAGCAGGGCGGAGGTACAGTAGTTGTACCTAAGGGTAATTGGATATCAGGAGCAATTCATTTAAAGAGTAATGTTAATCTTCATTTTGAGGATGGAGCAAAAATTACATTCTCTTATAACCCAGAGGATTATCCCGTGGTTCTTACAATGTATGAGGGCATCAGATGTATGAACTATTCTCCCCTCATATACGGCAGAGGCCTTGAGAATGTTGCCATAACGGGCAAAGGAGTCCTTGACGGAAACGGCCCCGAGTGGTGGAAGTGGGCAAAGAATCTCACAGGCCGTGATATTCTCTATTTCGACCGCCGACCTGTAGAGGAGCGTGTTTACGGAACAGAAGAGCTCGGTCTGCGCCCCATGTTTTTGCAGATTCTTGAGAGCAAAAACGTGCTTATCGAGGGAATAACTCTCGTAAATTCGCCTTGCTGGACAGTTCACCCCGTATGGTGCGAGGATGTAATTGTAAGAGGTGTCACGGTAGAAAACCCAACCGTTTCTCCTAACACCGATGCTGTTAATATCGAGTCCTGCAACAGAGCCTTGGTTGAAAACTGCACTGTAAATATGACAGGCGACGATATGTTCTGCCTTAAGGCGGGCAGAAACGAGGATGCATGGGACGTTGGTATCCCTTGCGAGAACGTTGTGATAAGAAATTGCCGCTCCCTTGGTCCGTCTATGAGCGGCGGTGTCACTATCGGCAGCGAGATGTCTGCCGGTGTCAGAAACGTACTTGCCGAAAACTGCGATTTTAATCAGAATATCAATTGCTTAAGCATTAAGAGCAAGGACGGAAGAGGCGGTATAGTAGAAAATATAGAATACCGTAACATCCATATGCATAAAGGTACAAACGGTGTTCGCATAACCTACCGTTATAGCTGTGAAGCAAACGACGACCCTGAAATTCCGGGTCTTAATATGCCTACCGTGCGTAACCTTTATTTTGAAAATATCACCTGTGACGATGTTGAAAACGGCATACTGATTGCCAATGTTCCGAACGGTGCTATGGATAACTTCTATTTCAAGGATATTCGGATGAATGCGTCAAACTGCATTACCGCTGATACAGTAAACGGACTTAATTTTGAAAATGTGAGAATTAAGGAAGTAAAGGGAGCCGGACAGTCGCCGCGCGATTCCGAGAAAGCAAAAATATACATAGCCCCGGAATATAAGGGATATAAAGGTAAAAAAAGAGAAATAATAATGTAAAAAGAAAGGTGCTTGTTATGAAAAAAATAATTTGCAAAAAAGAGTATGATACCGCTGCGTCTGAAGTGGTTGAGAAGAGAACATTTGGCAGCTTTGGCGATGCCGACGGTTACGAGGAAACACTCTACAAAACCGCTGACGGCAGCTATTTCCTCTATACAAACGGAGGCGAGGAGTCTAAGTATCCTAAAGAGGACATAAAGAGAATGTCTAAGAAAACCGCTGAGGCCTGGATTGCTCTCGGGAACTAGTCCATGAGGAATCCAAAATTCAAAATTTGAAATTCGAAATTAAAACGGACCGCCAAAACGGCGGTCCGAGCTATGTTAAATCAAATATTTCTAAGGCGAGCCGCATAAAAACAGCTCGCCTCTTTAGTTTTATTTCAAATACTTTTTATCAATCTTTGCCGCATCCGAGGCAAATCTGCCAATGCTCTCAATTCCGCCCTTGCAGCCGGACTTGGTAGAATAACCGTGAGCCGAATGGCAGATACAAAGACCGTTTTGCGCATATAGTCTGAAGCGATATTCGCCCGCGCGGTCTATGTAAATTTCCCACTTGGGGAAGGGGTGGGTTTTGGGAGCCTTTAAGGTGGTGTCCTCTATGGGAGTTTTACCCGCATTTGCAATAATGCTCTTAATGCCGTTCATTGCGGCGCTTGACGAGGAGTAGATCTGCGAGTAGGCGATAACCGCATAGTTTGATGCATAAAGGCTGAAGAAATATCTGCCGTCTTTAGCCTTTTTTATGTCAAATTTGCCGTTTCTTGTAGCCTTTCCCTCGGTAACAGTCACAGCTCCTGCCTCGTCGGGGTCCTTGTCTGCATCACTTATAGGAATTGTCTTTTTTCTGTTAATAGGTGCGGTTTGCGACAGGTTATCCGCTCTTTTTGTCTCAGCAGAAGTTTTTTTGCTTTTTATAGCAACAGCAGGCTCATCGGCAGAGACCGAAATTATCATTTTTTCATCAGTCTTTTTTGGTAGACTGTTTTTTTGCTTTGGAGTATTCTCAGGCTTGGACTTTGCTGCGGGCTTGTTTAAAAAAACATCCTCGTCGGATACAAGAAATCTCTCCTGCTCGTCAGGAGTATCCTTTTTTGAAAAGAATTTTATTCGTATCTTATTACTCTTTGTTTTTCCAAAGAGCTTGTCTAAAAATCCCATAATGTCCTCCGTATTTGCTTTGTTGAGTATATTTTACCATAAACAATGAGCAAAAACAAGCCCGATTTGCAAAAAACTATTTGTCTGTTTTCTCTTTAAGGTAAGCGAGAGCCTCTTTTATTCCTCCGATTTCATCAATGAGACCGCATTTTGTAGCCTCATATCCGTCAAGAATAGAGCCTATGTCGTTAACCAGGGTATCTGTGCGGTTTATCAGCTCTCTGAAGTGCTCCTCCGAAACTCCGGAGTGCTTAACAATAAAATCGATTATACGGTTTTGCATTTTTTCAAGGTAGTCAAATGCCTGAGGAACACCGAGAACAAGTCCGTTTGTTCTCACTGGGTGTATAGTCATAGTGGCGCTCGGTACAATAAACGAACGGTCAGCGCTTACCGCTAAGGGAACACCGATAGAATGTCCGCCGCCTAACACAACCGATGCCGTGGGCTTGCTTAAGGATGCAATAACCTCCGAAATAGCAAGTCCTGCCTCAACATCTCCGCCAAGAGTGTTAAGCAAAATAATTATACCGTCAATATTGTCACTTTCCTCAAGAGCTACAAGGGTAGGGATAACATGGTCGTATTTTGTGGTTTTTTGAGTGTTGTCGAGAACATAATGTCCCTCAATCTGCCCGATAATCGTAAGGCAGTAAAAGGAGCCGCCTGAGTTCTCAATAACAGCTCCCCCCTCTTTAATCATTTTTCCGTTTTCGACGTCGCTTTTGCCGTCTCTTTCATCTTCTGCCATTTTTTTGCCTCCGAAGAATGGTTTTTGTTATTTTTTTCGATAATCTTTTCTTTTATGCATTGATTTTCTCTTTATTTTATGCTATAATGCAAGGTGGAAATGTGCGGACATAGCAAAGTGACCGCAAATAATAAAACCTAAGGAGTTTTTAAAATGAAAAAGGTAATTATCGAAACCTCTGCAAGACACATTCACGTATCCCGTGAGGACCTTGATATCCTCTTTGGCAAGGGCTACGAGCTTACTAAGAAAAAGGACCTTAGCCAGCCCGGTCAGTATGCTTGCGAGGAAAAGCTTACAATAGTTGGCCCCAAGGGCACTCTCAAGGCATCTATCCTTGGCCCCACAAGACCCGCAAGCCAGGTTGAGATTTCTCTTACAGACGCTCGTTCTATAGGTGTTGCAGCTCCTATCCGTGAGTCCGGCGACGTTGCAGGCAGTGGCGCTTGCAAGCTTGTTAACCCCGAGACAGGCGCTGAGGTTGAGCTTAAGGAAGGTGTAATCGCTGCTAAGCGTCACATCCACCTCACTCCCGAGGTAGCTAGTGATATGGGTGTTGCTGATAAGGAGATCGTTTCTGTTAAGATCGATTCCGATTCCGGCAGATCCGCAATCCTCGGCGACGTTGTAGTCAGAGTATCCGAGAAGTTTGCTCCCGCGATGCACATCGATACCGACGAGGCTAACGCTGTATTTAACGCATCCCGTGAGGTATGGGGAGAAATCGTTAAGTAATTTTCGAGGTAAAACCTATGAAAAATATAAAAATTCTTTTCCAGGGTGATAGCATCACAGATGCAGGAAGAGATCACCGCAATTACCACGATATGGGGCAGGGATATCCTAAATATGCGTCTGAGCTTATCAAGGAGAAACACCCGGACTGTGATTTCGAGTTTATCAATTTCGGAATAAGCGGTAACAGAACATCGCAGCTCTTCGACCGCCTCTATACCGACGGTATTGCCTTTGACCCCGACGTTGTTTCTATCCTAATCGGTATTAACGATATCTGGCACAGACACGATTTCGGTGCAAAAATACTTACTACCGATAAGCAGATTGAAACCAACTACCGTGCGATTCTTGAGCGCCTTAAGGCAGAGACCAATGCGAAAATCGTATTGATTGCGCCCTATGTTCTCGACCATCCCACAAAGGACTATCTGCGCGAGGATCTTAAGACCGTCACTCCGATAGTAAGAGCCCTTGCTGATGAGTTTGCTGACGTATTCATTCCTCTTGATGATCTTTTTGAGGAAGCGGTTAAAACTCAGCCCGAGCCCCTTTACTATTCCGCAGACGGAGTGCATCCTAATGCAAACGGCGCAGAGTTTATCGGTAAGGCTTATGCAGAGGCAATTGAGCCTATTATAAAAGAGTTAATTTAATTAAAGGAGAAAATAAATCATGGCAGAACTTGTTTATTCCAAAGAAGTGGAAAACATGTGCGTTGTTGCCAAGGGCCCTCATCACGGTCCCGCTCCCATTCCCGAAGAGGGCAAATGGGTTAAGGCAAAGGACATCGCAGACATCTCAGCTTACACTCACGGTGTGGGCTGGTGCGCACCTCAGCAGGGCGCTTGTAAGCTTTCGCTTAACGTAAAGGACGGTATCATCGAGGAAGCACTCGTTGAGACTATCGGTTGCTCGGGTATGACCCACTCTGCAGCTATGGCAGCAGAAATCCTCCCCGGCAAGACTCTTCTCGAGGCCCTTAACACCGACCTTGTTTGTGACGCAATTAATACCGCTATGCGCGAGCTCTTCCTCCAGATCGTTTACGGACGTTCTCAGTCCGCGTTCTCTGAGGGCGGTCTCGTTATCGGAGCAGGTATGGAGGACCTCGGTAAGGGTGAGCGTTCAATGGTTGGTACTATGTACGGTACTAAGGCAAAGGGTGTTCGTTACCTTGAGATGACCGAGGGCTATTGCACAAGAATGGCTCTTGATGCTGATAACCAGGTTATCGGTTATGAGTTCGTTTCTCTTGGCAAGATGACCGACTTCATCAAGAAGGGCATGGAGCCTAACGAAGCATACGAGAAGTCTAAGGGTACATACGGCAGATTTGCAGACGCCATTAAGTACATCGACCCTCGTAAAGAGTGATAAGGAGGAAATATAAATGGCTAAATTTGAAGGTTATGAAAGACGCGAGGCGAAGATCCTCGCAGCGCTTAAAGAATATGGCATTTCCTCTATCGACGAGTGTAAGGCTATATGCGATGCAAAGGGCATCGACCCCTATAAAATAGTTGAAGAAACTCAGCCCATCGCGTTCGAGAATGCAAAGTGGGCATACACAGTTGGCGCGGCAATCGCAATCAAGAAAGGCTGCACCAAGGCTGCTGACGCAGCTGCCGCAATCGGTATCGGACTTCAAAGCTTCTGTATCCCCGGCTCTGTTGCTGAGAACCGCCAGGTTGGTCTCGGCCACGGTAACCTTGGTTCAATGCTTCTCTCCGAGTCTACCGAGTGCTTCTGCTTCCTTGCAGGTCACGAGTCCTTCGCGGCTGCTGAGGGCGCTATAAAGATCGCTCTTAACGCAAACAAGGTAAGAACAAAGCCCCTCCGCGTTATCCTTAACGGTCTCGGCAAGGATGCCGCTATGATCATTTCCAGAATCAATGGCTTCACCTATGTTCAGACCGAGTTTGACCCCTTCACCGAAGAGGTTAAGGTTATCAAGGAGACCGCATACTCCACCGGCGACCGTGCAAAGGTTAAGTGCTACGGCTCTGACTCCGTTCC
>JAGATD010000048.1 GCA_017621415.1 Clostridia bacterium | reverse complement strand
TTTCATCTGTGAAATGCCAATGGACGATTTGAATAAGCGCAGAGCACTTATAAACATTTTCGTACACTCGGTCTATCTGTACGATGACCATTTCACTATAATTATCAACGCAAGCAAGAAGCCTTTGAGCATCGACAATATCCCGCTTGACGAGATTGAAGAAGCTTTTGAAGGCGGAAATGAAGGAAAGGAGGGGTGTTCGTCTATGACGACACCTGCTCCACCACACAAACACCGCTTATGGCGGTGTTTTTTCGTGTGGTGAATCTGACATAGGAGTTGAACTCGCTCGCGCTTTTCGTTCTGTTCTCTCTTTCTTTCCAACTCATCTTTGTTCGCTCTTCTGTTCCTGCGCGAATACGGGTGCACATTCTCGCCGTAGAGTGCGTCGAGCTTGCTCGTAAGCAGCAAGGCGATGAATATTGCCTCAGGGCAAACCTCCGTCGGTGTTTTTTCGTGTGGTGGAACCGACATAGGAGTTGAACACGCTCGCGCTTTTCACTCTGTTCGCTCTTTCTTTCCAATTCATCTTTGCTCGCTCTTCCGTTCCTGCGCGAATACGGGTGCACATTCTCGCCGCAGAGTGCGTCAAGCTCGCTTGTAAGCAGCAAGGCGAAGAATATTGCCGCATGGCAAACCTCCGTTAGATGCAAAAGTCAGCATAATCATTTTTTAAAATCCGAATTATATTCCCGAACTTGTGTTTTTTTGTTAAAACATATTGACAAACAAGACGGCAAATGGTACAATTAAACTGCTTATTATATTTATATTATATTTTGCATTAATGAAGAGAACCTTATGAAGATTTGCGAAAGGAATCCTGACTAAATGATTTACATCAACAAAATACACTCCCACTCGGCTGTTGACTATGCCGCGGAGGAGCTGAGAAAATACCTTTATATGATGATGCCGGAGGGTGACAATATTACCACGAGATTTGCTCCCGAGGCAACCGAGGGATTTCGCCTCGGTCTTATGTCGGATTTCGGGCTTGACACATCGGATGCTAAGGATCTTAGACTTGATGATATACTCTACATAGACTGTAACGAAGAGGGAGGCATTATTGCAGGGTCTAACCCTCGCTCTGTGCTTCTTGCGGTTTATGAGTATTTAAGACAAAACGGCTGTCTTTTCATTATGCCCGGCAAAGACGGCGAATATATTCCGATGAAGAATATTCAGCCTGTAAAATATCGCCACAAGCCCTCTATGCGTTACAGGGGCTGGTGCCTTGAGGGCGGTGTTTCACAGGAGATTATGATAGAGTCTATCGACTTTACTCCCAAGCTCGGCATGAACACCGTAATGCTCGAATTCCTTGTTCCTGTTTCTTATTACAGGCGCTTTTACAGGCATCAATATAATGAAAAGCATCGTCCTCCCGAGGACGTAAGCACAGAGCAGATTTTACAGTGGAAGCGTGAGTGCGAGGCTGAGATCATAAAGCGCGGATTGCAATATCACGGAGTTGGACACGGCTGGACTGCCGACCCATTCGGTATCGACTCCTCTCTCAGAGGCTCTGACGGAGAACACGACAAGAATGTTTCGGATTATTCAAGACAGTTTGTTGCAGAAATAAATGGTGAACGTCACCTTATCCACAACACTCCAAACTACACACAGTTCTGTATGTCAAATCCCGAGGCTCAGGAGCTGTTTGTACAGTATGTATGCGACTATGCTGAAAAGCATCAGAACATAGAATTTCTTCATGTTTGGCTCGGTGACGTTGACAACAACCACTGCGAGTGCCCCGAATGCCGGAAAAAGACCCCCTCGGACTTCTACTGCATACTCCTTAACCGAATAGACAAGGAGCTGACAAGGCGCGGACTTTCCAACCGCATAGTGTTTATCTCCTACACCGACACAACCTTTGCGCCCGAGACCGAAAAAATCGAAAATCCCGACAGATTTTCGCTTATGTTAGCCCCTATGGGCAGAACATACACCCGCTCATTTGAAAAGTCGGATAAAGAATTTGAAATACACCCCTATGTAAGAAACAAAAATGTATATCCTGCAGACCTTGCGGAAAGTATTGCGTATTTTGAGGATTGGAAAAAGGCATATAAGGGCAGCTCATTCGCCTTTGAATATCACTTCTGGCGCTACCAGTACTATGATTTCTCAGGTCTTCAGATTGCAAAGGTACTTAACCAGGATGTAAAGGCATATCTTGCAAACGGAGTAGACGGAATTATTCAAGACGGCTCTCAGCGCTCCTTCTTCCCCACCCCTCTTGCATTCTACACCTATGCGAGAACTATGTTCGACTCCTCCCTCTCCTTTGAGGAAATAACAGAAGAGTGCTTCTCGCTCATATACGGTAAGGACTGGAAGAAGTTCTATGATTTACTTAACGAATACGGTGAGATTTTAAGCTATGAGTACCTTCGTCTGACACCTACTAAATCACAGGATATGTCTGCGGAGGAAAGAGCAGAAAAGCTTGCTGACCTTATAAACCGAACAAGAGAGCTTGTTAAGGCTAATTACAACTGCCCCGAGGTGAGAATAAGAACGGTTTGTATACGTATTCTTGAGCTTTATACAAAGTATGTTGAGCTTATCGCCAAGGCTCTTGCCGTAAAGGCTACCGGTGACAACAAAAAGTACGGTCGCCTTATCTTAAAGGCTGCCGAAAAGCTCGGACCTGAAGAGGCAAAGCTTGAAAAATACTACGACCACACACTTGCCTTTGTTACCTGGATGACCTCATTCAACAGCATTATGGCTGACAACGAGCTTGTAGTTGAGGCTGACAACTGATTTTGCATTATAACGAAATTTGTTTTATAGTTAAGGAGAAACAAAATGAAAATCCTATTCGGCGCTGACCTTGTGCCCACAACAAACACATCTCCCGATTACGTTAAGGGAGATACAAAGAAGCTTTTCGGAAAGGTATGCGACCTTGTTAAGGACTACGACAGATTTATTGTAAACCTTGAGTGCGCGCTTACCGAGAGCGAAAACAGAATTAAAAAGTTCGGTCCTAATCTCAAAGCTCCCATAGAAACCGCAAATACCTTAAAGGCTCTCGGTGTTACCGATGTGGCTCTTGCAAACAACCATATTTTTGACTTTGGTATTGAGGGACTCAGAGATACCGAGAAAGCACTTTCGGATGCAGGTCTTCCCTACTTTGGTATCGGAAAAAACGACACCGACTCAAGAAAGCCCTACTTTATTGAGGATGATGGCAAAAAAATCGCTATAATCAATGTTTGCGAGCACGAATATACATATGCGCTTCCTAACAGGGCGGGCGCAAATCCCTTTGACCCATTCCTTACTATGCAGGACATAAGAGCGGCAAAGGCAATATCCGACTTTGTTATCGTAATTTACCACGGCGGTAAGGAATATTCGGGATACCCCTCCCCAAGACTTCTTAACCTCTGCCGCGAGATGGTTTACTGCGGAGCTGACGCAGTTCTCACCCAGCACAGCCACTGCATTGGCTGCTATGAGGTATTTGAGGGCGCACCTATTGTTTACGGTCAGGGCAACTTCAACTTCTCCTACGCTCCCGAAAAGCGTCAGCCCGACAACTGGTACACCTCTCTTCTTGTAGGACTTAATATTACCGACAAGGTCGAGATAGAATTTTACCCTCTTTATGAAACAGGCCACGGCTGTGATATTGCCGAGGGTGAGCGGGCTGAAGAAATTATGGCTGACTTTAACGGCAGAAACGAGGAGCTGTCCGACGGAAGATGGCTCGACGGCTGGGACCGCTTCTGCCACTGGAGCGGTCTTGCTCCTTACAGAGATATAGCACTCGGAAAATCCACAGACCCCAACAAGGAGGAGCTCTTTGCCCACTTCCTTGACTGCGAGGCTCACACAGACGTTTGGCGCCACCTCTTTAAGACCTGGAACCACACAAACGAGCTTTGATTTTTCATACTTTTGAGTCAAAAAGCACCCTGCGAATTATGTCGCAAGGTGCTTTTTTTATATTTCTATATTCCTAAAAGAGAGAGTGCGTTTTTATAGAATATTTTTTCCTTTTTCTCTTCACTTACGGGAGCATTTTTAATAAACTCGATTTCTCTGGTTGGTATTGACCAGGGAGTATCTGTGCCGAAAAGGATTTTATTTTCATCATGGTCGGATAAGATTTTATAAAGAACTTCCTTTTCAGAGTCCCTGAGAGAAGAAAGAGATGTGTCGATAAACACACCCGTACCTACAAGATGGCGGTAAACATCCTCCGCCTTGGCAAATCCACCCATATGGGCGGCAATTATTTTAAGAGACGGGTACTTTTCTATAACAGCGCGGAACATTTCGGGCGTCGCGTGAATTTTATCGGGAGAAATCGGGTCGCGTCCTGCATGAACCACAACAAACATATCCCGCTTTATAAGCTGGGCAAAAATTTTGTCATATCTGTCATCATCGAGAGTAATTCTTACATAATCGGGGTGCAGCTTTATTCCCTTAATACCTGCCGCCTTGAGTCGGTCAAGCTCGCTCTCTATGTTCTCACTATCAGGGTGCACCGAGCCTAAGGGACAAAAGAAGCCGTCATTAAGCAGGGATATGGCATAATCGTTTACCTTTGGCTCCTGGCGGGCATTTGTGGCAATATTGCAGACAACAGCCCTTGAAACACCTGCCTCGGAAAGCAGTTTTTTTGCTCCCGATGCTGTGCCGTCGGTCTGCGGGCTGAATGAGGCAATTGCGGTAAATGTGGGTATAAGCGATGCCATAGCTCTCGGAGCCAATGAATCGGGGAATGAATGGGTGTGAAAATCAATAATCATTTTATTTCTTCTTTCTGTAATTTAATGGAGAAATTCCCACATTTTTCTTAAAAATCAGGCTGAAATAGTTTGCCGAGGAGTAGCCGCACCTCTCTGCTATTTCATCCATTGACAAATCGGTGGTGACAAGCAGATTTTTCGCCCTTGCCTGTCTTGCTCCGAGAATATACTCAACCACCGAGCATCTCATGACCGAACGGAACTTTTTGCAAAGAGTGTTTTTGGAAATAAAGAAGCGCTCTGAAATATCATCAAGACATATATTTTGTTCAAGATGTGCGTTTATGTAATCAATTATTTGCAAAATCAAGCCGTTGTCATCTTTTTTAGTTTGCTCTACCGTTACGGTGGGAATAGAAACAAGCTTTGACTTTTTCAATATGCATATAAGAACTCTGGTAAGAGATAAAAGATATTTCTCATTAGAATTTGTCTCGCTCCCAAGCTCTTTGGCAAAGCTTTCAATAAGAGAGAAAAACAACCGCTCTTCCTTTTCGTCAAGGACAAATGCCACCCTCTCAGAGCATTCCTTAAGAAATGCGTTTTCATATGTGTCAAGCAGATCGGGAGAGATATACAGATTTATCCTCTTATAAGGACCGCCCTCCATTTTGTGCATTCGGAATGGTGGAATTACACAGATCGCCCCCTTTGACAGAGTGAACATACAGTTTTCAAAAAACACCTGTCTGTCCCCCTCCATGAGGCAATATATTTCATAATAATCATGAGATTGCAATGCCGTCATAGCAAATGGCTTTTGCTTCTCTCTGTACTCTATTTCAATAAAGCTCATTTTTTCTCTCTTATTTTGTCTTACTTTTAAGATATTATACTCCAAGCAGGCTTTCTTGTCAATAAAATATGTGTATTTTCCAAAGAGAAAATTGTATGATATATGTAATTTCAAAGAAATTTGATGGATTTTATATTGAAATCATACTTTTGCGGTGATATAATCTAATCAAAAACAAGACAATAATCTCAGGCTTGGAGCATGAATTATGATTAAAGAAATCAGAGGAGCGGATATTGTTCTGGGGGACAGAATAATAAGCAACGGTACTATTCGTTATGCAGACGGCATTATAACCTATATAGGTGATGAGTGTCTCCCCTCTGCCGGGTATGTTATTGACGGCAAAGGCTATACCGTTATGGCAGGCTTTGTGGATATTCACTGTCACGGCGGAGGCGGATATGATTTCATGGACGCAAGTCCCGAGGAGATGCTCGAAATTTCCCGTCATCACCTTTGCCACGGAACAACAACGCTTATCGCAACCACAATGACCGACACATATGAGGCTATCCAAGACTCTCTTGACAGATATGCCGAGTTATACAATAATGATAATTTGCTTACTCTTTCGGGAGTGCATCTTGAGGGACCGTGGCTCTCCCCGCTGCAGTGTGGAGCTCAGTCTACCGACAAAATGGCAAAACCCGACGCAGGTAAGCTAAAGCAGCTTGTAAAAAAATATCCTTTTATAAAAAGGGTTACGGCGGCACCTGAGACAGAGGGCGGCATGGAGCTTGGCAATCTGGGCCGGGCACTTGGATTAAATATGTCGGCAGGTCACACCGATGCCGACTTTGAAACTATCGACAAAGCGCGAGGAAACGGATACACTACCCTAACTCATTTTTATTCCGGAATGACCGGTGTCTTCAGAAAGAATGCCTACCGCACGGCAGGGGCTGTTGAAGCGGGACTCTATTTTGATGACCTTACAGTAGAGGTCATTGCCGACGGAAAGCACCTACCTGCAGGCCTGTTAAAGCTCATATACAAATGTAAAGGAGCAAACAAAATCTGCCTTATCACCGATGCTATGCGAGGCGCAGGCGCGCCTGACGGCACCGAGACTGTTCTCGGAAGACTCTCTGACGGTGTTCCCTGTATCATTGAAGACGGAGTTGCAAAGCTTTATGACAGACAGAGCTTTGCCGGAAGTGTTGCGACAGCAGACAGATTGCTTCGCACAATGCACACTTTAGCAGAGGTACCCCTTACCGATATATCAAAAATGCTCTCAGCCAATCCCGCGAGGCTTCTCGGTCTTTCCGACAGAGGTGTGCTCGAGGTAGGCAAAAGAGCCGATATTGTGGTATTAAACAAAGATTTAACTATAAAAAATGTAATATTTAAAGGAGAAACAGTAAAATGAAATTAGTTGTTTGTAAAACTAAGGAAATCCTCGGCAAAGAGTCGGCAGTCCTTGCGGCAGGCTACATAAACCGAGCAATCAAGGAGCATGGCTCTGCCAGAATTCTTCTTTCTACCGGCGCATCTCAGTTCCCGTTTTTTGACGAGATTTCAAAGCTTGATGTTGACTGGTCCAAGGTTGAAATGTTCCACCTTGACGAGTATGTTGGTATTTCCAAGGAGCATCCCGCAAGCTTTAACAACTACCTCACCAACCGCTTTGTTAAGGTTGTTAACCCCGGAAAGTACCACCTTATCGACGGTACTAAGAACCCCGAGGAAACTATCGCGGAGCTTACCGCGCTTCTTGACGAGAGACAGGTTGATCTTGGTCTTATCGGAATTGGAGAGAATGCTCACATAGCATTTAACGACCCGCCCGCAGACTTTGAGGACAAGAGAGCATATAAGGTTGTAACTCTTGCTGAAAGATGCCTTGAGCAGCAAATTGGCGAGGGCTGGTTTAAGGACAAGGATGAGTGCTTTAAGCAGGCAATATCTATGACCTGCTCGAGAATTATGAGCTGCAAGGCCATAATATCTGTTGTTCCATATGCGGTAAAAGCAGAGGCAATTTACAACACTCTGGCAAATGATGTTACAAACGAAATTCCCGCAACTCTTCTGAAAAAACATAATGATTGCACAATTTATGCAGACAGCGACTCGGCATCTATGCTCACTCCAGAGCTTATTGAGGCATACAAATAAGAGGTAATTAAAAATGAAAAAAAGATATGTAATGGTCGGCTGCAGCTGCAGAGGATATTCAATGTTTGTCGAAAGACTTGTTGAAAAATATGCCGATGTGGCTGAAATCACCGGTGTTTATGACCCCAACTATGTAAGAGCCGGTGTTTACAAAGAAAAAATCGGTGACGGATGCACTATCTATGACGATTTTGACACCATGATTAAAGCAGAAAAGCCGGATGCTGTTGTAGTTACAACCGTTGACAGCTATCATCACGAATATATAGTACGCGCCCTTGACATGGGATGCGATGCTATCTCGGAAAAGCCTCTTACCAACACATACGAAAGATGCAAGGCAATAAGAGATGCAGAAAAAAGATCCGGTCACAAGGTCACCGTTACCTTTAACTGCCGTTTTATGCCTTTCTTTGCCACTATAAAGGAGCTTCTTCTTAAAGAAAAGGTTGGCAAGGTGCTTGCAATCAACTATGAATACTGTCTTTCCCGTTGGCACGGCGGCGACTATATGAAACGCTGGCACAGGCTTATGGAGAATTCCGAGGGACTTTTGCTTCACAAAAGCACTCATCACTTCGATATTATAAACTGGCTTCTTTGCGACGAGCCGAAGAAGGTTTGCGCACTTGCAAACAGAGTTTATTACAATGACACATCAAAATGCCTTGGCGAAAGATGCAGAGACTGTGTCGCAAAGGATACCTGCGAAACAGCTGTAAGCCAGTGGGGACACTGGGACAAGCCATTCTACTTTGACGCGGAGCATGTTGACGGATATATCCGCGACCGTTGCGCATTCAAGGAGGGGCATGACATTTATGATAATATGTCTGTTTCGGTAATGTACAACAAGGGTACTCTTCTTACCTACACCCTCAACCTCTTCTCCGAGCATGAGGGCTACAGAATGGTTATCACAGGTGAAAAGGGTGTTATTATCGCAAACCATTGGGACTGGGGCGCAGGAGAAACAAGCCTTGAATTCCTTGGCTACAACGGTTCCCACGAGAATATTCCCTTTGTTTACGGCGAGGGTGCTCACGGCGGCGGTGACGAAATGCTTGTCAAAATGATATTCAGCGAAGATGTTCCCGACCCGCTTGGTCAGCAGGCAGATTCCTTTGCAGGTATGGTTTCCGCCATGATAGGTATCGGAGCTAACGAGAGCATTAAAACAGGAAAAACCGTTGAGCTTACCGAATATCTTGACACTCTCAGATAATCAATTAAAAATAAGACATAGAAAAAGCTCCGCAGAAGATATCTGCGGAGCTTAAATTTTAACAAAAATTATTCAGCCTTTGCCTCTTCAGCAACAGCCTCTTCAGCAACAGCCTCTTCTGCGGGAGCTTCCTCAGCGGGAGCTGTATCCTCAACAGAAGCCTCTGCTACAGCCTCAACCTCTTCAGCTGCCTTTGCTGCCGCAGCTGCTGCCTCAGCCTCAGCTACAACCTTTTTAGCCTCAGCAAGAATCTCGTCGGAGGACATAGCAACGCCCATCATAAGCTCCTCTGCCTCGTGCTCGGTAAGGTCCTTGCAAAGAACCTTCTTAAGAACGATAACCGCAACCTCTGCGACAATCATAATGATGATACCGATAAGAGCTGCGTTAAGAGCTGCCTGCTGGTCGCCGTTAAGCTCAAGCACACTAACCTTTGCGCCAAGAAGACCCTCAACCTCAACGGTTGCTACATATGTAGGAATAATGAAAGCTGCGAGAGTGCAAGCCGCCATTACAATATTGTTGTCTTTTGCCTTAGGAGTGAAGAGCTTACCGATAAGACCTCTGGGTCTTTCTCTCTTAACTGTGCAGCAAAGACGTCTTGCAGCCTTGTCAAGATAGCCTGCGCAGCCAAGAACTACCGCAAGATAAACTATCATAAGAATACCGGTTACCATAAGACCTGTATCCATAGCCTGCTCGCCCTCAGAAGCGATAGCTCCGGCAGCGTTGCCGAGAAGCGCACCGAAGAAGCTACCCTTTACAAACGCGTTGAATATACCTGTCTTGATAAGGTTGAAGAAGAATACAAGGAATCCAACAATACCAAGAAGAGCGCCGCCCTGAAGCACGTTAAGATACATAAACTGCTTTGCGGGATACTCACGGAGTCTGGAAGCTACGAAGTTAAGAACGATAGAAACGATTATAACAGAGCAAAGAGCGGTAACACCCCAAGCCTGTGACATACCGGGAATAACGCACTGAGCAAGCATAAACAACAGAACAACAGAAATCATTCCGGGAAGCTTGTTTGAAACTGCCGCAGCCGCATCCTCGGGGTTAGCAATATGCTTTGCCGCATTGATAACCGCAACTATAAGGTGGAATGCTATAACCACGGGAATTACAACGAGAAGAATAAGCGTCGCGAAAAGAGCGATAAATGTTACAAAAATGCTGAGAACAGTACCGATAATATTGGAGTCGCCGCTAGACATAGACTCAAAGTCAAGAGCATTCATAATGGTAGCCGCGATGCAAAGAGCTGTGGCAATATCCGCCTTGCCCTCCTCGGTCTCCATATATTCCTTAAGCTCCTGCTGCTTAGCAACCTGGTCCTCTGTATATCCCTCCTCACCGGGGATAGAAGAAGTGAAAATGTTGACAATAAGCGAAACGCTGCTTACAAGCTTAACTGCCGATACATCAACATCCTCGGGAATTTCAAAGAGGCTTAGACCTATTCCCTGAGCCATCTCTGTAATTTCAGCCGCGTTATCAACAGACTTAAGATTGATCATAGGCGCAAGGCTGAAAATAAGAGCGAGTGCGATAAGCAAAACGCTTGCCCACATCTGAACCATTGTTACCTTTTTTCTGGGTAAATTGAACTGAGGCATAACTTTTCTCCTTAAATTGTAAATAATTAGCAACATATGTTGCTACATTTTGATTATATCACCTGCGTTATAATTTGTCAATAAAAATTTCAAAAAAAATTAATAAATAGGTTTAAAATATATTTTTGTTTAAACTATTGACAAGAGATTTTTGATATGGTATAATTTTCACGTAAATATTCAACGGAGGTGTACTATGGAACACATCAAGACTATTGAGACTAAGAACCTTTGCGAGAGCGCAAAGAACGGCGGATGCGGCGAGTGCCAGACTTCCTGCCAGTCTGCATGCAAGACCAGCTGCGGTATTGCAAATCAGCAGTGCGAAAGCAAGGTAAGCGAATAATTCGCATATAAGAGTGCCGCCTACCCGGGCGGCATTTTTAATTGAAATTTATTACATACGGATTGGAAAAATTATGATACATCAATACAAGCTTGGCGGATATAACATTGTGCTCGACGTATGCTCTGGCTCTCTTCACGTTGTTGACGAGGTAGCATATGAGATCATATCGTTTTTTGAAGAAAAAAGCCGCGAAGAGATAATAAAAATTCTGTCGGATAAGTATAAGGACAGAGAGGATATTTCCCTCTCGGATATTGAGGAGTGCTATGACCAGGTAGTTTCTCTTAAAGACGCGGGAAAGCTCTTTACCGAGGACACCTTTGCCCCCATGGCGGGCAAGCTGAAAGAGAGAACATCGGGGGTTGTTAAGGCGCTTTGTCTGCACATTGCCCACACCTGCAACCTCAACTGCTCATACTGCTTTGCAAGCCAGGGTAAATACCACGGAGAGAGGGGGGTTATGAGCTTTGAGGTAGGAAAGCGGGCGCTTGATTTCCTTATTGAAAATTCGGGAACACGCCATAACCTTGAGGTAGACTTCTTTGGCGGTGAGCCTCTGCTTAACTTCCAGGTGGTAAAGGACCTTGTCGCATATGCGAGAAGTGTTGAAAAGAAATACAACAAGAATTTCCGCTTTACCCTTACCACAAACGGTATGCTTATTGACGATGATGTTATCGACTTCGCCAACCGCGAATGTGTAAACGTGGTATTAAGCCTTGACGGAAGAAAAGAAATTCACGACCGTTTCCGCGTCGACTATCAGGGAAACGGCTCATTTGATAAAATTGTTCCTAAGTTCCAGAAGCTGGTTGAAAAAAGGGGCGGCAAGAACTATTATATGCGCGGTACATTTACCCACGCAAACCCCGATTTCCTCGAGGATATAAAGGTTATGCTTGACCTTGGTTTTACCGAGCTTTCTATGGAGCCTGTGGTTTGCGCCCCCGGTGACGAGGCTGAGCTTACCCCTGAGGACATTGTTATTGTTAAAGACCAGTACGAGAAGCTTGCCGAGCTTATGCGTGAGCGAAATAAGGAGGGCAGGCCCTTTACATTCTACCATTATATGATAGACCTTAAGGGCGGTCCCTGTATTTACAAGAGAATTTCGGGCTGCGGCTCGGGTACCGAATACATGGCTGTTACTCCCTGGGGCGACCTTTACCCCTGCCACCAGTTTGTGGGTGACGAAAAATATTTGCTTGGTAACATATATGACGGTGTTACAAACAAGGAGGCACAGGAGGAATTTGCGTCCTGCAACCTTTATGCAAGAGAGGAATGCAGAGGCTGTTGGGCAAGCCTTTACTGCTCGGGCGGTTGCGCGGCTAATGCTTATCACGCGACAGGCTCGGTCAAGGGTGTCTATAAGCCCGGCTGCGAGCTTTTCAAGAAGAGAATGGAATGCGCTATTATGCTTGCAATAGCGAAGCAGCTTGACTGATGAACACCCCTATACACGATTTTGTAAACAAATATTCACACTCCGACGGTGTCAGGGCGCATATGCCGGGGCACAAAGGCGATGGTGAGCAGGAAAAATTTGATATAACAGAAATTTCGGGCGCTGACTCTCTTTACGAAGCTGATGGGATAATCAAGGAAAGCGAAAAACATGCGGGTGAAATTTTTGGAGCGTATACATTTTATTCCACAGAGGGCTCTTCCCTCTCAATTAAAGCTATGCTATATCTTACTGTCCTTTATTCAAGGGAAATAGGCAGAGAGCCGCTTATTTTGGCTGCCAGAAATGTGCATAAAAGCTTTGTAAACGGTACTGTACTGTTTGATACCCGAGTAGAGTGGCTGTATTCCCGGTCGTCATCCTACCTTGAATGTAAAATTACCCCCTCGGAGCTTGAAAGCTACCTAAAATCGGCAAAGCATATGCCAACCGCCCTGTATTTAACAAGTCCCGATTATCTCGGTAACATTCAGGATATTAAGGGGCTTTCAGAGGTGTGTAAGAAATATGGGCTTTTGCTTCTCTGTGATAACGCTCACGGAGCATATCTTAAGTTCTTAAAGCCCTCGGCTCACCCGATAGATTTGGGAGCTGATATCGTATGCGACTCGGCGCACAAGACTCTGCCGGTGCTTACAGGCGGCGCGTATCTGCACATTTCAAGAACCGCGCCTGCCGTTTTTAAGGAGAGAGCGAAAGACGCGTTGGCGCTCTTCGGCTCAACAAGTCCCTCATATCTTATTCTTTCTTCTCTTGACAAATTTAACGGCGATATTCCCGATTTTTCAGGCTTTGCTGAAAAATGCAATCGGCTGAAAGAGCAAATTTCGGCTTTGGGCTACTCTCTGACAGGAGATGAACCTCTGAAAATAACGATTCAGACAAAGAAGTACGGATACAAGGGCGCCGATCTTCAGCGAGAGCTTGAAGCGCAGGGTATTATATGCGAATTCGCGGACTCCGACTTTCTTGTTTTAATGCTTTCGCCGAAGAACACAGACATAGAGCTTGAAAAAATCCTTAAGGGTTTAAAAAATATACCCAAAAAAGCTTCCGTCAGCACCCTGCCCCCGCCCACATTCAAATCCGAGGCAAAAACGTCGCCGAGAGAGGCTCTTCTCTCCCTCTCCGAGGAATTGCCGACAGACGGATGCGAGGGTCGGATTTTCGCATCTTCCGCCCTTGGCTGTCCTCCCGCGGTTCCGATACTCGTTTCGGGCGAGGTGATTACGAAAGAGGCGATAGAAGCTTTTAAGTATTATAGGATCGACAGTATAAGAGTCGTAAAAGACTGATAAAAAAACAAACGGTTACATTTTCCCTGCATTTTGGGAATTTGCAACCGTTTTTTGTTTACGGATCTGCGCCGCGGTCCGTAAATCAATTCTGTAATTCGTATATAATATATTAGTTCAGCTCATCAAGAAAATACGCGTTTGTTACCGCGCGCTTTCCGCTTCTGTCGGTAACGGTCAATCTGAAATATCCCACGTTTTGGGGAATGGTAAATTCAGCAGAAGTAATGGGAGTCTCGCCGGAATACGCGACGGCTGCCCCTCTGCCAAGATAGGTAACCGTAATTCTGTCGGCAGGCGAGGTTTTTATACAAACTCTGCCCTCGTCGTAGGTAAGCTCATAAATTTCGGGGCCCTCTGACGCGTAAAAGTCACCGTTAATCAGCGCTTTGGCAACCGCGCGGTAGTCAAGGCTCTCTGCCTTTATTACTGTAAACGCCACGCAGGAGTCGCTTCGTCTGCTGTCCAAGGGCTGGTGGTTGTGATTGTCATCAGCGCCTATCGCATAAATTCTCTGACCCGTACTCAGTATATCCTCGTAAACTCTCGGGTTATATTCGTCATATCCCATAGATATACAGGAACCGTTAAACATCTCCAGCGCGTGCATACCGCGATAGCCCATATACTCATCGTAGCTTTCTCTGGACCAGGTTGGGTGATTGTAGGTAACGAAAAATCCAAGCTCTCTGCTACCGCTCATCATCTCGCTTATACACTCGGGAGTGTATGTACGCATATAATCGGGCTTTGAGTCGTCAAAAAGGGCGTATTTCGCGTTTTCGGAAACCTTGCCTGGTGTCTTATAAAGGCTCCTGTGCCAGAATGGGTTGATATGGTTATCCGGCTCCAGAGCAATAAGGCAAAAATGACAAACCTTAGAATAGTCGGAGGCTCCCTCGATCTTTTTTCCTCCAACGTCAAGCTCCACTCCGTTAAGAGCGAGAAACTCGCTATCCGTAAGATCGTTGTGAGGCAAAAGAAGGTTGTGGTCGGTGTATGCAACTACCGAATAGCCCTGAGATTTATAAAGCTCCTTTACCTCCTCGGGAGTGAGTCTACCGTCGGAGACTGTTGTGTGACAATGTAAATTTGCCTTGTAGAAATTGCCCGTTTCGGGCAAGAGATATTTTTTCATAATATATTCACCCCATTTATCTAAAGTTAAAACTCATAACTTGGCGTCAGGCAACCATAACCAAAATCACTTCGCCTGCTCTTTAAGCGCCGCGCGCTTCTGCGCCTGAATTCTCTTACGGGAGGGGGTGTCAAGGACAACCTTGCGAAGTCTTATGGACTTAGGTGTAACCTCGATAAGCTCCTCGTCGGTAATAAACTCAATAGCCTCCTCAAGCGAGAGCTGAACGGGAGTAATAAGGGTAAGCTTTTCATCAGCGCCTGCCGAGCGGATTGCCGTCAGGTGCTTTTCCTTACATACATTAACCTCAATGTCATCGGGCTTGGGGTTTTCGCCAACTATCATACCCTCGTAAACAGGTGTTGCCGGACCAATAAAGAGAGGTCCGCGGTCCTGAGCCTGGAAGAGACCGTAGGTTGTGGAAACACCCTTTTCTGACGCAACGAGAGATGAAGTAAATCTTGTCTTTATCTCGCCTCTGAATGGCTCATAGCCGGCAAAGAGGGTGGATATAAGTCCCTCACCGCGGGTATCGGTAAGAAGCTCGGAGCGGTAGCCGAAGAGGCATCTTGTGGGAATGGTGTAGAAGAGCTTCTGACGTGAGCCGTGAAGCTGCATATCGTCAAGAGTACCCTTTCTTGCGCCAAGCTTTTCCATAACGGCGCCCACATACTCCTCTGGAACGTCAACAATGACCTTTTCGATAGGCTCGCACTTAACTCCGTCAATCTCCTTATAAAGCACTCTGGGGTTAGAGCAGCAAAGCTCATAGCCCTCGCGGCGCATATTCTCAATAAGGATAGAAAGGTGCATTTCACCTCTGCCCGCAACTCTGAAGGAGTCGGTGGTGTCACCGTCGGTAACGCGGAGCGAAACATCTTTAAGGAGCTCACGGTAAAGTCTGGCTCTTAAGTGACGCGAGGTAACAAATTTACCCTCCTTGCCCGCAAAGGGAGAATCATTAACCGAGAATGTCATCTCCATTGTAGGCTCGCCAACCTTAACAAACTCAAGGGGCTCTACCTTGGCTGGAGAGCAGACTGTATCACCGATAGAAATATCCTCGCAGCCCGAGAAGCAGATTATATCGCCAACCTTAGCCTCGGTAACAGGAACTCGTTTAAGTCCGTCAAACTGATAGAGTGAAACAATTTTCGCAGGCTTGGATTTGCCGTCGCCGTGATAGTTGCAAATAGAAACACCCTGGCCTTGCTTTATCACACCTCGCTCGATTCTTCCGATACCAATTCTTCCAACAAACTCGTTGTAGTCGATAGAGGAAACAAGAAGCTGGAGTCCGTCCTCCTCATCACTGTCGGGAGCGGGCATATATTCCAAAATAGTGTCAAGCAAGGGAGTAAGGTCTGTACCGGGAGTGTGTGGGTCAAAGGATGCGGTACCCGCTCTGCCCGAGCAGAAGAGCATAGGAGAATCAAGCTGCTCATTTGTTGCGTCAAGCTCAAGAAGAAGCTCAAGCACCTCGTCGCCAATCTCATCAAGACGCGCATCGGGACGGTCTATCTTGTTAACAACAACTATGACCCTATGGTTCATAGCGAGAGCCTTTTCAAGGACAAAGCGTGTCTGAGGCATCGGTCCCTCAGCAGCATCGACCAGAAGAATAACTCCGTTAACCATTTTAAGAATACGCTCAACCTCTCCGCCGAAATCTGCGTGTCCGGGAGTGTCAATAACATTTATCTTAACATCTTTATAGTGAATAGCCGTGTTTTTTGCGAGTATGGTAATTCCTCTCTCACGCTCAAGGTCGTTAGAGTCCATTACGCGGTCTTCCATTTCCTGATTTTCACGGTAGATACCGCCCTGGCGAAGCATCTCATCTACAAGAGTGGTCTTTCCGTGGTCAACGTGGGCAATTATGGCAATATTTCTTAAATCGGTTCTTTTCATTCCTTTGGCCTTTCGTTTATCTTCAAATTTAACCTTAATATTATACCACACCGTCGCAAAAAAAGCAATATTTGACAAAAAATATTTTTTATGCATGTGAATTTTCCACAATTCTTGCGTCTAAGATACAAAACAAATTATAGAATTTGCAGAAAATCGTTATTTTACTGCAGAAAAAATGTACAACGGGCAAATTAGGCTATGCTAAAATAAAAACAGGAAATACTTTTTTAAACCCAAAGGAGACACAATGAACAGCGAAAAAAGAGAGCTTGGCAGGATATACACCGAAGAAGAAATCCGTATTCAAGCCGAGCTTGACAAAAAACATGTTTCTGAATGCTGGAAGAAAACCAAAGAGAAGCTTTGCGAAATGGCAGATGCCGACCTTGCCGATGAAATAGTTTCAGCGCTTAAGGAACTGTATTCTATATACAAAAAGGATGCGGTTGACTGGTGCGCAAATCTTTATGACCCGAAAATCGGCGGATTTTATTACTCCAATTCCGCAAGGGACAACGACGAGGTTGAGTGCGATGGCAAATTATGTAAACTTCTTCCCGACCTCGAATCCACCGTTCAAGCTATGGGTCTTATCTCAAACTCCCACATGGCGGATAAATTTGATAAAAAGGCAGTATATGCCCTGCCCGCCTGGATGGAGGAGCAGATCGTGCCCTTTGTAAAAAATATGCAGGACCAAAAGAACGGATATTTTTATCATCCCCAGTGGGGACACGAGCGCACAGACAAATTGCAAAACCGCCGAGGCAGAGACCTGACCTGGGCAGAAAGGCTTCTTGGCTACTACGGGGAGACTCCTCTGTATAAAACCCCGCATCAGGACAGAAGCGAAGACAAAACCGAAAACAAAACCGAAACCGCCCCTCACCTTAAGGACAAAAAGAGCTTTATACAATATCTTGACTCTCTGGGCTATAAATCAACGGATGCCTACTCGGCATACGTTATAGGCAACAAGCTTGAGTCTCAAATTATGGAAATAAAGGCCCGTGATGAGGAGCTTGAAAAGGAGGGCAAGGACTACAGCCTTACCGAAATACTGAAAGAATGGCTTGACGAGCGCTTCAACTTCCAAAACGGTACCTGGACAAAGGCTCAATTCAGTCACGATTCAACAAACGGACTTCTTAAGGTGGCAAGCACCTACATAAAGGCGGGACTTCCCCTGCCCGACCCGATAACGTCAATAAAGGCAGCTATACGTTGCGTTACCTTGAACGAAAAGCCCGAGCATATCTGCTGTATTCTCAACCCTTGGTATGCCATTAACATAATTGTAAACGGTGTAAAAACAAACTCGGCTTACAATGACAAGGAAGAAATGCTTAAAATTCTAAAAGAAATGCGTTATGAGGTTCTAAGGAGCTACCCCGAGATGATAAGAAAAACCGCCGAAAATCTTCGCATTTTCGTAAAACCCGACGGCTCGTTTTCTTATTTTTCAAACAGAAGCTCCCATTATTCACAGATGATGCCCGTAGCTATACCGAACACTGACGAGGGCGATATGAACGCATCTATGATATGCAATGTAAGCATTCCAACCCACATTTTTAGCTACCTTGATTTAGACACTGTACCAATCTATACCGAAAGCGACAGAATGAGATGTGTAAACATTCTGCAAGAAAACTACAATAAATTAAAAATAGAGAAAGGAGACAATAAGTGAAAAACAGGTTAAATCTTTTATTGGTTTTGAGCCTAGCCCTTGTGTTGTTGCTTATGTCCTGTGCGTTAAACCAAAATTCGGAAAACAGTAACGGTGACAACAAATCACAAGATGTCTTTGACGGCTACATATTCACTGAGGAAAGTGAGCTTACACTTGTAGTTCCTTCAGGCGCGCTTACCCAGGATAATTATGACAAAATCCATTACGCCCTATCCTCTCTCAAGACATTCAAATTATCCGATGGAACCACAGAGCCTGTAAAGCACGAAATTATTTTCGGCTTAAGTGACAGAGACATATCTCTCAAGGCCTACCGTTTGCTTGAAATGCAGCTTAGAGACGAAATGAGCGATGCGGGATATGTAATATACTCTGACGGCAATTCCTTGGCTATTGCCTATGACGAGGAAGCATACGGAGCAAGCATTTCTCAAAATGCCGCGGTAGAATGCTTGATTGACGAATTTCTGAAAAAGGATACGCTCAAGGTCGCACGCGGAGCTGCAAGAAATGAAATATTCAATATGATTGAATATCAAGAAAGGCAAGATGAGGCTACTATTGCCGATTTGTGGGTAAACTTTAAGCTTACTCTTGAAAACAGGTATGGCAAGGAATCTGCCGAAAAGACAACCGAAGCTATGAAAAATCTGTACCGCGTCTATAACGACGACTTGATTATCTGGCTTATTAACCTTTATGACCCTGATATAGGCGGCTTTTATTACTCAAATTCGGCAAGAAACACCGACGGATATCTGCCCGACCTTGAATCTACTACCCAGGCTCTGGGAGTTATAAGAAATTCGGGTATTGCTAATGGGCTTGCAGGCGGATATTCAGAGCTTTTACCCGAGTCTATGAAAGAAAAGATTGTAAAGTGGGTAAAGAGCCTTCAGGATATGGACAGCGGATATTTCTACCACCCACAATGGGGTAAAAAGACCACCGACCAGTACCCCGCAAGGCGAGGCAGAGATTTACAATGGGCAAGAAACATATTAACTAGCTTTGACTCAGCGCCCACATACAAAACACCTCTTGGAGACAAAGGAGACGGTATCACCGCAGAGGAATACACCCGCACTGCAGGACTTACTGTGCACCTCAGCGAAAGCGCGGCTAGCGCGGTGTCAAAGATTCAGCCAGCCCAAGCCGGCGATGCGGGAGTTCCCGAGCACCTTATTAATGACACAAACTTTATAAATTATCTTAACACCCTTAACATAAAAACAAAATCATACGGTGCAGGAAACACCCTTGAATCTCAGGCTTTAGAAATAGTTGAAAGAGACAAGGTGCTGAAAGATAGAGGCGAGAGCTACAGTCTTGTTGAAATACTTTACAACTTCTTAAACGAGAATCAAAACAAGGACACAGGTCTTTGGATGGCTGACGGTTCAACCGATTACAATGCCGTAAACGGTCTTTTGAAGATTTCAAGCACCTATTCCAAGATAGGAAAGCCTGTTCCTAATGCCCTTGTGGCAGTCGAGGCTGCCATGAAGTGTATAGGCTCAGAGGAAGACCCCGAGCATGTCTGCGACGTTCTTAATCCCTGGTATGCTGTAACGGTAGTTTTAGAAAATGTTGAAACTTACTCGGGAGATGACGGAAAGGCAGCGGCAGATGCGGTACGCATGGAGATAATAAACAATGCTCCCGCACTTATTGATGCAACGACGAAAAAGGTTTCTCTCTTTGTAAAAGAGGACGGCTCTTTCTCATATTATCAAACCGAATGCGCATCAAACTCTCAGGGGTTGCCTACTGCCGTTCCTAAAACAAACGAGGGTGATGTAAACGCAACCATGATATGCTCCCAGAGCATTCTCGGCCACATTTTCCAAACCCTTGGTGTTTCAAGAATTCCTCTGTACTACGAAGCTGACAGAATCGAGTTTACCATGGTTCTTGAGGACCTTGGCACAATCATTAAGGATGAAAAAGAAGATTACCGCGAAGATGCAAAGGGGAAAAACTACCGTCAATACGGCGGAGAGTGCTATGAGCTTGAATCCACAAAGGCTATAGCTAATCTTTTCAGAGCCGATTACTACATAACTCACGATACAACTTCAGACTATTATGACAAGGCGGCAAGCAATGCTCAAAAGCAGGAATATCTGAATTTGCAATATGACGAGGAGGCATTGAACACCTATCTCGAGTACGGAAAGGCAAAGACAGGGGGATATTACCGCGGAATATATCTGCGTCAAACCACATCTACCGGTGCTGATTGCTTTGTTTTTGAAACAGATATCAAAATAGCCAGGGTAAATAGCGAGACTCTGGAGGCTATCTCCTCCCAGGCTTTACCTTACCTTTGTGACATTAAAATTGCGGAAATAACCAATGAAATTGCCGATGAAGCGAACTTAAATACATGCTACGGCGATATCGGCAGAATCTACGTCACAAAGAACGAAAACGGAGATTATGAGTTTAGCCTCGGACCTGTTGTTCCCTCTTATGCCTACAGTGAAGAGCTTCTCGGACCTGCTATGAAGCTTGGAGAGTGGAACACCATCGCAATTGAGATTTATTCTAACGGTATAGCAAAATACTTCCTTAACAACAAGTGCTTTGCAGATATGAAGATTATTGATGACCTTGATGGCTTTGTGCGCTCAGATGCTGTACGCTTTGCCTTCTCTGCCGATGCTGCAGACTCGGCTGTTCATCTGGATATGACTATGGTAGGAAGAATAAACCGAGCATATTCCGAGGGAGATAACCAGGTTGATCTTGATTCTTATGCATTCAAAGCAGGCGAGTATCACGAAAACTTTGGCGGTATGACCTACAACTCACAGCCAAACTCCGACTCGGATTCATTCTTCCGCGCAAGCTGGTACGGCGTATGGGGAGATACGCTTCAAAGTAGCGCTGACAAGATGAACAATCCAAGCAATAAGCGCGAGGGTATCGCAATGATACCCGCAAGCGAAAAGAACGGTAAGAGCGGTAAAGTATTTGAATACACCAAGGGCAGCAAACCCGATTACTACAACGGAGTTTACTACGGTATGCACAATGATGCATCAAAGGGAGCTGTTTATGTATTCGAAACCGACTTTAAGCTTGGCACAATCAGTCAAACCACCTTGGATAATCTTGAACAAAATCCATGTATTATGGACATAACGCTTGCCAAAAAGGTTGCAATAAGCTCGGGCGACTTTGATATAAACGAATCTGTACTTACAATTGCGGGAATTTACCTTATAAAGAATGACAGTGGCAAATACGTATGGTACCTTACTGACAAACGTGCCGACTACTCGGCTGACGGTAACTTCGGCGCTGAGCTTTCAAGCTCAAAATGGTATACCCTGACCGTTGAGGTATATGAAAACGGCATGGCAAAATACTATATTGACGGTGTTGCTATGGGCGACAGACAGCTTGATATAACGGATATAGAGCTTGATAGCGCAGATGTTTTAAGAATTTCTCTTACACAGTCGGTTATCGCCTCTTCTGTAAGGCTTGACAACACATTCTTCGGCAAGGTGAACAAGACCTATGTTGCAAACAGCGACTATGTTTACACTCCCCCGCAGCCACCCGAGGATTCTGAGGACACCGAAACCGAAGACGGTATCTTTAATGATGATTTTGTTATTCCCGGGGAATGGACTTAAATGATGATTAAAAATACACTAAAGGAAAGGAGTTTTTATGAAAGAAAAAAAGCCGCGTGACGGCTACCTAACACCGTGTGTCGAGATTATCAGACTGCAGCAATGCGATCTGATACAAACATCCGGAGGACCTTACTGGGATGACGGTGTACTAAATGACGGTTGGACATGATGTACTCCACACAGATAAGGAATGAAAAACCGAAAACGCAAAATCTTTTATCAAACTTTTATTGAAAGGAAAGAAAAATGAAAAACTTAAAGGTAACAAAAATTTTTGTTCTTGCGCTTTCCATGGCGCTTCTTATGACAGCAGCATTCTGTCTCGGTTCCTCTGCGGCAGAGGATACCTCTCTGAAAATTATTGCTAAAAACGTATCCCACGAAGCTGAAGTAAAAATTGTATTTGCGGTAGATGACACATCTCTCGGTCTTGACGAAGAGGCAACGGTTGTTTACACTCTTGAAGACCCTGCGGTTAACCCCGAAACTGAAATTTACACAGCAACCGAGTATACCAAGGGCTACACAGATAACGGTACTACATACCCTGCATTTATTACAGCAGGCTTCCCCGGAGCAAAATTTGACAAGTATGTTTATGCGGCGGCTGTGGTTAAAGGCACCGAGCTTACACAAATACCCACAAACTTTGTTCGCTACAGTGTTCTTGAGTATCTTAATGAAAGACTCTATGAGGATACTATTTCAGACGACCAGGAGCTTCTCTGCTCATCTCTCTTAAACTACGGCGCAATGGCGCAAAAGCTTCTTCTTAATCAGAACGACGACCTTGGCGACAACATTACCGATGACACTCTTATGTCAAAGAAGGTAAGAGTCTCGATAACCGACGGCAGACTTGATGAAAAAACAGGCGGTTTGACCTTTGAAAGCGGTATGTACTTCGTAGGTGATAAGGTTACTCTCGCAGGATCGGGTGACTATCAGGTTGTAACCTACAAGGCTGACGGCTCTACCGAAAAGGCTACAGCAAGCGCAGGCTCCGAAATCACTATCGGCGGCAGAACTGTTATCGCTCCCAAGACCATTGGCGCGGGCGATTATTTCGAGGAACTCGGCGGACTTGATTTTGAAACTGCTACCAAGGATGACCTCAAGAACAAGAAATGGGCTACTCGTGGTGACTACTACATGTCAGAGCAAAATGCTTCAACCTACACAGGAAACTACGGTACCGTTTCCGTACTCGACCTCGGCGACAACAAGGTAATAGAATTCTACTATAAGGGCACAAAGGACAGAGCTTGCCCCATCTATATGGATACGAACGTTGCATCTTCCTCTAACGACTACAACTGCTTCGTATTTGAAACCGACATTTACCTTGCAGATATAAATGCAACAAACGCAGCAAGCATCGCTGCCGAAAACTCTCCTTATATCTTCTGGTTCGAGCTTGCAAATCTCGCAAGCAATTATGCTCCCGGAGAGACCGATCCCTTCAACGATGCTGCACTTCCCGATATCGCTTGTATCGCAGCGGTTGCTAACGGTGACTCCTTCGATTACTATCTCGCTCCTTGCTACGGTAAGGCAGAGCTCCGTAACGAGCAGGGCAAGTTCGTAGACGGTAAGAACACCATAACCTTCGAGGTTTACGGTGATGCAGGAAAGGTTAAAATGTTCCTTAACGGAACTTTCGTAACCGAGACAGCTCTTGGAAGCGGCAGCTCATTCGATTTCTCCAGCACAATAGCAACCAAGCTTAACTTCCGTAAGGCACAGAGAGAATCCACCATTTATCTCGACAATACCTTTGTTGGAAAGCTCAACAAAGCATACGTTGCAGAATAATTCATTTATAAAGAAAGAGGCTCGGTTTGAGCCTCTTTTTTGTTGAGTTATGTATCTTTATTAGTTATTTTCTCTCCTCCAGGGGTGTTTTTCCTTTATACTTCTTATACACTGCTATAAAGTGTGAGATATTATTATATCCGCATCTTACCGCCACATCTTTGACAGGCAGCTCGGTTGTAATTAACAGCTCCTCTGCCCTGTTTGTTCTTACAGTGTTTAGATAATCCTTAAAGCTCTGTCCCGCAGCGCTCTTAAAGGCTCGAGAAAAGCTGCTAATACTCATATTTATACGCTCGGCAATTTCATCAGCTGAGATTGGCTCGTCAAAGTGCTTATTTATATAAAACAGAGCACGGTACATTCCCTCGTCGGAAAGTGAAATATTGCTCATAACCTCGTTGTCAGAGGCAAAAAGCCCCCCAAATACCATAAGCGCTGAAATGATTTTATATATACCGTGGGTTGGCTTTGTTCTGTCAAGAGTTCCGATAAGTCTCTTTAATCCAAGCTCAATGTCTGTCCCCTCAATTTCTTCCTTGCGCCATATAGTTTTCAGTGCCGGATTACAGATAAGAAATCTTAAAGCAAAATTATTTAACTTTTCATTTGCCGCTATATCATAAAGAAACCTTGGCGCAAGCTTTAACACATAGTAGTCGTTATCCACCTCTTCCTCGGTCCATATGTCATGTATTGCCCCGGAGCGAAAGAGTGCAACGTCACCGGGGTAAATGCTGGTTTTTACTCCGTCAATAGACACAGTCACACTGCCGCGGTTCATATAAATTACCTCAATAGCATCGTGAACATGTGTATGCGCTGCCATAGCCCGAAAATTGATATTCCTCATCTTGAAGAATTCCATTTCCTCGGTTCGCAGAGTCTTATTAGGCTTCTCTTCTCTGTATTCTTTCATATAACTCCTGAATATTTTTGATATTTTTAGTAAAAGTTTTCTACATTAATATTATATAATTTTTTACTAATAAAGTCAAGATAATATACAAAAAATTGTTATTTTTACATACTATTTCAGAAATGTGAAATTTTTGTTGATTTTTCTGCTATGATATGGTATAATTCTTATGTATTCTTTAGAAAGGAGTCATTATTATGGCAAAGAAAACAAATTCTGAGCTCTTCTCTTCTATCCTTTACATTGCGCTTGGCATTCTTCTCGCTGTTTTTAGACATGAAGCAATCGCTATAGCAATGACCATTGCAGGTATCTTCTTTATTGTTACCGGTGTCCTCGACGTAATTAAGAAGAATTACTATAATGGTGGTGTGAGCTTAGTAATCGGTATCGCTATTATTTTGATAGGAAATCTGCTTAAGGACATTATATTCATAGTACTCGGTATTCTCGTTGCTGTTAAGGGTGTTGTTGCTCTTATTGACGTACTTAAAAGGAAGCCTAATGTTCTTGAAATAATTGCTCCCGCGCTTACCATAGCGCTCGGCATATTCCTTGCTTTCGGTGATGCGGCTCCGGTTATCGTTCTTGTCGCAGGTATTCTTCTTGCTGTTGACGGAGCTCTTGGTCTTATCGGCTCGCTCATAAACAAGAAATAATTAAAGCTTGTTTTATCAAAAAACAGACCTTTACTTGTGAAAGGTCTGTTTTTTCTTTTGTCATTCTGAGCGGCAGTATAGCCTCCCCTGTGTAAGGGGAGGTGCCGAGGAACGAGGCGGAGAGGTTGCTGACGGAGACGGTATCGCTTCTGCGAAGAATCTCCCTCTCGGAGCCTTATTCCCTTTAGGCTTTGGCAAAGGTAATTCTCAAGCCTTCCCCTTGGGGAAGGTTGATTTTGCGCAAGCAAAAGACGGATGAGGTACGGACTCTCGCTTGTCGGTCATAAGCTTTAAAAGGTTCAGAAAAGGAGAGCCTTCGCAACCTCATCCACTGCTATCGCGAACCCCCAAGGCTCGGCTACACTCGCCTCGGGGAACCCCGGCGGTCCCCCTTCCCCAACACGCTTCGCTGGGGAAGGCTAACTTGCGTGTCCTCGAATAAGCCATGTGCGCCTCAGGATGAAAGAAAAGGGTGTCATTCTGAGCGGTAGAAATTATATTTGGGGACTAAAATCTCACTGCGAAGAATCTCCGTGTCGGAGCCTTATTCTCTTTAGACTTCGGCAAAGGTGATTGTAAAAGAAACATTTTAAGAGTGACGCTGATAATACTCAAGCAAATCCGGGAAAAGCTCAAATGTTATATCCCTGCGTTCGGGATTCATAGTTGCTATTAACTCCTCTTTCTTCGCTCTCAAAAAGCCTTTCAAATGTTTTTCTCTGTGGATAGCATCTTCGACAGAGGAATATTCTTCATAATACACAAGTTTGTGAACGTGATACCTTTTTGTAAATCCATCTACAATCTCGTTTTTGTGTTCATATATTCGGCGTTTCAAATCATTCGTAACACCAATATACAAAACTCTGTTGTTTTTGCTCGTAAGTATATAAACGTAGTACATATTAGTAGCCCTTTTTGCTCAGATTATACAAGCTCCTACCTGCCAGCCATAAGCTTTTAGCTGTTCGGAAAAGGAGATCCTTCGGGGTACGCTCTTCGTCCTCGAATAAGCTCTATGCGCCTCAGGATGACAAAAAAGTGTTCCGTCCACAGTTTAATCCAATTATTAGTTCAATTTTCTCGGTGTATCAGTAAAGCCCGCAAGATAATCAAGGGATACATTATAAAACCTTGCAAGCTCGATTGCCCGCGAAAAAGGCATTTCACGTTTTCCCGATTCGTAAGTGCTATAATATTGATAAGTCGTCCCTAACACTTTCGCAATATCAGATTGTGTTAAATCACGAGCTTCACGCAAATATTTGAGTCTGTTGGCGTAAATCATACTTTCCTCCAAATATTATTTTGTAAAATTATATCACATATGATTAAAAAAGTGTTGACTTTTAATCACATCTGATTTATAATATATATGTAACCAATCATATGTGGTTAAAATTATATCTTTTAGGAGAAATGTATGCAAAACAAAATGCGATCCCCTCCCACAAACAAAAAAACGAGCTCCGCTTGTCGGGAAACAAGCAAATTCCGAGTTGTCGCTACACAAACTGAATAAACATAAAGCGGCACCCGTAAAGGGTGCCGTAATTTTTATATATGGTCACAAAGTCGCAAATAATCCGTCATTCTGAGCGGCAGAATAGCCTCACCTGTGTAAGGGGAGGTGCCGAGGAACGAGGCGGAGGGGTTGCTGACGGAGACGATATCGCTTCCGCAAAGAATCTCCCTCTCGGAGCCTTATTCCCTTTAGGCTTTGGCAAAGGTAATTCCCAAGCCTTCCCCTTGGGGAAGGTGGATTTTGCGCAAGCAAAAGACGGATGAGGTACGGACTCTCGCTTGCCGGTCATAAGCTTTAAAAGGTTCGGAAAAGGAGATCCTTCGCAACCTCATCCACCGCTATCGCGAACCCCCAAGGCTCGGCTACACTCGCCTCGGGGAATCCCGGCGGTCCCCCTTCCCCAACACGCTTCGCTGGGGAAGGCTAACTTGCGTGTCCTCGAATAAGCCATGTGCGCCCCAGGATGACAAAATCGGCACCCGTAAAGGGTGCCGTGAACTTTATTAACCTATTACTCTAACCTTGATTATACCGTCAATAGCCTCAAGAGCTGTAACAACGGCTGCGGGAACCTCAACACCTATTTCAACAATAGTGTAAGCAAAATCGCCCTTAGAACCGTTTGAGAAATTCTCAATATTGATACCTGCTCCGGATACGATAACCGTAATCTGAGAAAGCATATTGGGGATATTCTTGTGAGCTATGCAGATACGCGCTGCGCCTGTGTGAGGGATAGAAACTGCGGGATAGTTAACAGAATTTCTGATATTACCGGTAGCAAGGAACTCAGAAAGCTCCTGAGCTGCCATAACCGCACAGTTGTCCTCGCTCTCCGCGGTAGACGCACCAAGGTGAGGAATGTTTACGGTATTCTTAAGTCCGACAGTCTCGGGGGTTGGGAAGTCGGTTACATATGCCGCAACCTTTCCTGACTCGAGGGCTTCCTTAATATCCTCGGTGTTAACAAGCTCGGCACGGGCAAGGTTGATAATGCGCACACCGTCTTTCATCTTCGCGATGGTTTCCTTGTTTATCATTCCCTTTGTTGTAGATGTAGCGGGAACGTGAAGTGTGATATAATCTGCTGCCGCATAAATTTCATCATAGCTCTGAGCATGGTGAACCGAGCTGGAAAGGCTCCAAGCAGCGTTAACAGTAAGATAGGGGTCGCAGCCTACAACCTTCATTCCGAGGTTCTTTGCCGCATTTGCAACCATACCGCCGATAGCGCCAAGACCGATAACACCAAGGGTCTTGCCGAGAATTTCGCAACCTGCGAACTTTGACTTCTCCTTTTCAACGGTCTTTGCAATATTGGCATCTTCCGCATTAGCTTTAACCCATTCAATACCGCCGACAACATCACGGGATGCAAGCATAAGGGCTGCAACGGCAAGCTCCTTAACTCCGTTGGCATTAGCACCGGGAGTGTTGAAAACAACTATACCGCGCTTTGCGCACTCCTCGGTAGGAATATTGTTAACTCCGGCGCCGGCTCTTGCAATTGCGAGAAGCTCGGGGTTAAATTCCATTTCGTGAAGGTTTGCCGAACGCACCATCATAGCATCGGGGGCTTCTGCATTCTCGGAAACCTCATACACATTTTTGTCAAATACGTTTGTGCCGACAGCGGCGATTTTATTCATCAACTTGATTTTTTTCATAGTTTTGTTTACAATTCTCCTGTTTTACTAGGATTTATTTTTAATATTAGTACTGAATTTTAGGGTTGTTAGCTGCAAATTCTTTCATAAATTCAACAAGCTTTTCAACACCCTCATAAGGCATAGCATTGTATATAGAAGCGCGCATACCGCCAACCGAACGGTGACCCTTAAGGTTCTTAAGACCTCTCTCAGCAGCCTCCTTGCAGAACTTTTTATCAAGCTCGGCATCGCCTGTTACAAACACAACATTCATCATAGAACGGCACTTCTTGTCAACACTTGCGGTATAGTAGGACTGACCGTCAAGATAGTCATAAAGAAGAGATGCCTTTCTCTCATTGCGGCGCTTCATTTCATCAAGACCGCCGATAGAAAGAATCCACTCAAACACAAGCTTTGCCATATAAATGCACCAGCAGGGAGGAGTGTTGTACATAGAGTCGTTCTCTGCCATATTCTTATAGTCAAGCATAGCGGGGGTGTCAGGACGAGCATTTCCGATAAGGTCCTGGCGAACTATAACAATGGTTACACCTGCGGGAGCGATATTCTTCTGCGCTCCGGCATAGATAAGACCGAATTTTGATACATCAACAGGCTCAGAGCAGATGCAGGATGACATATCCGCAACAAGAGGAATGTTTCCTGTATCGGGAATGTAGTGGAACTTTGTTCCGTAAATTGTATTGTTAAAGCAGATGTGAACATAGTCTGCATCGGGACGGAAAGAGCTCTTTGTTGTTTCGGGTATTGTGGAGAATGTAGGTGTTGCGCCTGCGGAGGAAGCCGCAATAGCTATATCACCGTACTTCTTAGCCTCGGTAGCAGCCTTCTTGGAGAACTGACCTGATACAATATAGTCGGCGCACTGGTGAGCGGAAAGAAGGTTAAGAGGAACTGAAGCAAACTGAGTTGATGCTCCTCCCTGCATAAAGAGAATTTTGTAGTTCGCAGGAATATTCATCAGCTTTCTGAGTGCGTCCTCTGCCCCATGAAGAATAGACTCAAACTCAGGGGTACGATGGCTCATCTCCATAACCGACATTCCTGACTCTCCGTAGCACAGCATCTCCTTCTGCGCACGCTCGAGAACCTCAAGAGGAAGCATAGAAGGGCCGGCTGAGAAATTATACACTCTGTTCATTTTGTTTGCCCATTTTTACCCGTGTTTCGGGTAAATCCTTTCATATTAAATAAAATTATACTTATTATACTACTTTGGTAGATATTTGTCAATATAATAACAAACTTTTTGAAAGCATTTTTTATCTTTTTTTCGTCATTTTTTGGTTTCTGCTCAAAATTATGTAACCAAATAGTTACTTTTGACTGTTTTTTTGTTCCGAAAGCACCTCAGGCCTCAGTGCTTATTTAATCAGCATACTATCGCCAAAGGAGAAAAATCGATAGCTTTCTTCCACTGCCGTTTTATAAGCATTCATAGTATTTTCCTTACCCGCGAGGGCGCTGACAAGCATTATGAGTGTGGACTCGGGGAGATGGAAGTTTGTTATCAGGGCATCTATTGCTTTGAATTTGTAGCCGGGATAGATGAAAATACCTGTTTCGCCCTTATAGGCTTTCATTTTTCCGTCAGGGTCAGAGGCGCTTTCCAGCACACGGCAGGCTGTTGTTCCAACGGCAACAATTCTGCCTCCCCGGGCTCTGCGGCGATTTATCTCCTCCGCAACCTCCTCAGTAATATAAAAATACTCCGAGTGCATAAGGTGATCTTCAAGCCTCTCTACCTTTACCGGGCGAAATGTTCCAAGACCGACATGGAGTGTAACCTCGCCATAGCCTACCCCCTTGGCTTTTATTTTTTCAAGAAGCTCATTTGTAAAGTGCAGACCTGCGGTTGGCGCTGCGGCAGAGCCCTCTTCTTTAGCATAAACCGTTTGGTAATCCGACTTGTTTTCAAGCTTTTTTGTAATATAGGGCGGCAGGGGCATATTTCCCACCTCGTCAAGCACCTCATATATTGAGCCGTACTTTTCGGTGTCGTAATCAAATTTTACTATTCTGTTTCCGTCATCAAGCACAGCTGTGACGGTTGCGTGAAGAATTCCTCCAAAGTCAAATCCCGCGCCCTCTTTCGCTCGCTTTCCGGGACGGACAAGAGTTTCCCACTCCCCCGAGTCAAGCATACGGAGAAGCAAAAGCTCCATATCAGAGCCTGTCTTGTCGGTTTTGCCAAGAAGTCTTGCGGGTATTACCTTTGATGAATTGACAACCAGCATATCCTCGGGATTAAGGTAGTCTATTATATCGTAAAAATGCTTGTGCTCTATCCCGCCCGACTCTCTGTCAAGCACCATAAGGCGGCAGCCGTCACGCTCTGCCGAGGGGAACTGAGCAATAAGCTCCTCAGGCAGGTTGTAATAAAAATCGTGAGTTTTAAGGTCGGTTTTGCATCTTTCGTTTATTATTGTTTCTTCTTTATTTGTAATATCTGTCGGCACAGGAGCTGCTCCTCTTTCATAAAATATAAATATATGACTCAATTATACACAAATTAAACCTTTTTTTCAAGAGATGAGAGAAATAAAGTTATGAAAACTAAAAAAACTGTATTCAAGGGCATAGGAACTGCCCTTATAACCCCTTTAAAGAACGGAGAAATCGACTATAAAGCGCTTGAGAGCCTTATAGAAATGCAAATTACCTCAGGAGTACACGCGCTTATTATCGGCGGCACAACCGGAGAGGCGGCAACCCTTACCAACTCGGAAAGATATTCGCTTTTTGAGTTTACAAAAGAAAAGTGTCAAGGCAGAATAAAGCTTGTTTTCGGCACGGGAACAAATGACACGAGAGCCGCAATAAGACATACAAAAAAAGCTGAAGAAATAGGATGTGACGGTGTACTTCTTGTTACTCCCTATTACAATAAAGGTACAGAAGAGGGCGTTTACAGACATTATATGTCTATTTTAGAATCGGCAGATCTGCCTGCAATACTTTACAACGTACCCTCAAGAACCGGGGTAAACCTTGGGCTAAATCTTCTTGCAAGACTCGCTGAGCATGAGAATGTGGCAGGAATAAAGGAAGCAGCCGACTCTGCTGACAGGCTGGTTTCTCTTTCCGCCTTTGGCTCATCTCTTCCCCTTTATGCAGGAAATGACTCACAAATATATACATCTCTCTGCCTTGGCGGATTTGGAGCGATCTCGGTGGTTTCTAACATTTTACCAAGAGAGTCCTGCGATATTGTAAAATATTATTCAGATGGGGACATAAAAAAGAGCCTCGCTTCGCAGCTAAGGCTCTTACCGTTTATTAATTCACTATTTTTAGAAACAAACCCTGCGCCGATAAAATACGCAATGTCGAAACTTGGGCTATGCTCGTCTGAGCTGAGGCTTCCCCTTTATGAGGTGAGAGCATCTACAAAAGCGACACTTTCGGGAGAGCTTGAGAAGCTTGTTTAATACCCATATTTTTTCCTGTTCGCAACAAGGAATACAAGTGTTACAATAAATGCCAAAACATCTGCCAATATTATAGAGAACCACACACCGTCAATTTCAAAGAATATGGGCAATATAAGCACAGAGGCAATCTGGAACACAAGTGTTCTGAGGAAGGCGATGACGGCAGAAACAATACCGTTATTCAAAGCAGTAAAGAAGCCCGAGCCAAAAATATTCATTCCCATTGTAAGGAAAACAAAGGAGAAGATAATAAATCCCCGATGGGTAAGCTCAAAAAGCTCTCTGTCATATCCTACAAAAAGCTCGGACAGCGGCGCCGAGAGCAGAAGCGAAAGAGCAGTCATAGCAAAAGAGGTTATGCCGATTATAACAACACTCTTTTTTCTCAAGCTGCGAAGCTCTGCCCTGTTACCTGCACCGTAGTGGAAGCTGACTATTGGCGATGAACCGATAGAAAATCCGATAAACATTGCGGCAAAGATAAAGCTGACATACATTATAGCGCCATATGCGGCAACGCCGTTTTCACCTGCGAAGCGCATAAGCTGCATATTATAAAATATGGTTACAACAGAGGATGAAATATTGCTCATAAGCTCGGAGGAGCCGTTTGTTACTGTGTGAAGCAGCACTTTTCCGTAAAAACCGGATTTTCCGAGGCGAAGAGTGCTTGAATTATCCCTGACAAAATAGATAAGCGGAAATACACCGCCAACAAACTGGCTTATGGCTGTTGCGATAGCAGCTCCCGCAATACCCCACTCAAAAACCGCAATAAGCAACGCATCAAGAACAATGTTTGTCACCCCTGCCATAACCGTAACAAAAAGTCCAAGCTTTGGCTTCTCCGCTGTTATAAAGAAGGACTGAAAGACATTCTGCAGCATAAAGAACGGCAGCCCAAGCAGCACAAGCTGGCAATAGGTAACACAGTTTTCAAGCATTACCCCCTCATCTGCTCCGAGAAGAGATGCCACAGGTCTTGCAAAGAATATACCGAGAGCAGCAAGAACAACTCCCGATATTACAGTAAAATAAGTAAGGAAGGAAAAATAACGGTTTGCGTTTTCTTTTTCCCCTAGTCCGAGAGTTTTTGCAACTATCGCTGTGCCGCCTGTTCCAATCATAAATCCCACAGCGCCAAGGACCATAATAAGCGGCATCATAAGGTTTACTGCCGCAAAGGCTGTCTTGTTTACAAAATTAGAAACAAAAAATCCGTCTACAATACTGTATATAGAGGTGAATATCATCATCACCACAGATGGAATAACAAATCTTATAAGCCTTCCGTAACCAAAGCTGTCAGAAAGCTGAATTGGGCTTTTTTCTTTCATTTTTTCTCCGTAAAAGCATTAGTCTATCATATATGCCGATATATTTTAACACACAAATATTTTATTGTCAATAGATAAAAAAACGCTTGTGACCGTTTATGGTACACAAGCGTTTTTTTTAGAAATTTTATTGGTTGGTTTAAATTCTTTTGAAAATAGGTATAAGCGTTAGTCCAAGGATAACCGAAATAACAATATAAATCGCAAGAGTTATCAAATCAACGAACGGAGCAACAATCACGGCAGCGAAAATGAAACCAACAACAAAAGTGAAATAGAACCACTTCGCAAACCGCTTAAATCCTATAATGCAGATTACACCGACAAATGCCGAAAGGTTAATTAAGAGCATACCGGCATAAACCAGCGCCGTTGAAATTACAAGGTCCATGCCGAAGCGAACCTCTCCAAACCAGCCTATGCCAAGAAGCAACAAGCCTGAAATCAGGCAACACAACAAAAATTTAACCTTTCCGGACATAAATTACACCCTCTAATGTCGGCGCAGCAACCGCACCGAATCTTCAAAAATCAAATATCAGATAAGAAAGAGTGAGCTGAAAAAGCCGGGAACATCAAAAAGCGCGCCCCCGCCCAAAGCGGCACTGATAAATCCGACAATTATGAACAAAATCCAAAGGCTCATAACAATAAGAATCGGAATAAGCATATTGCCTCTGTTCAAGAACCTTACTATGGCTATCGCGCCAACAATAAGAGCCGCGATGACAAAAACAACAAGAAGAACAGCAAACAAGGTAAGAGAGAGCGACACAGCCTGAAGCGCATCAAAGCCGAGCAACAAAATACCGAGCGCCCAAATACCAAATACAAAACCTATTAACGCATATACGAATGCAAGAAAAACCGTTTTCATAAAACCTCCAAAGATGAGCGCCAAACCAGGCGCAGAAAAGTCAAATTAAATCTCAAAAATTACTTCTTGCTAAGGAATACCTTAGGAATAAGAGCAAGAAGAACAAAAGCAACAGCTGCGTAAATCGCACCCATTACAAAATCACCTGCAAGAAGAGCAGCTGCGGCAAAGCCGACAAGCGCGATTGTAACAACGATGTATGCCATTCTTAAAACGAAGCCGACACCGAGAACGAGGAGAAGGAATACGATAAGCATAGCGCCGCCGATAGCAGCCATAGCACCGGTAAGTCCGGTTATACCCATAGCGGGAAGATAAGCGTCAAGTCCGACGAAGAGAATTCCAAACACTGCGAGGAAGAAGAGCAAAGCATTTTTTGCTGTCATGGTATGTACCTCCGATTTATTATATGCATAATAATACTACATTTGGAAGAAAAAGTCAATATATTTTTTAACATTTTTCATCTTAAACGTGAATTTTTTTCTGCTTTGCACAAACGAAGACGGCTTTGTAGAGTAATAGTGCACATTTTTATCTTTTCTTCCCCGTGTTTTTTGTTCAAATATTGTATTGACTTTACAGCAAAAGAGTGATAAAATACTAATTTGCGGATACTTGATTAATGAAATTGCGACATTAAAAGAAAAGAGGAACAAAACCATGCCCGAAGAATACATAACTCAATCGCTTTTATCCCTTTCCATCGCCCTTTTTGCGGGTCTTATGCTCTCAAGACTTGCCAAGCTTTTAAAGCTGCCGGCGGTTACCGCGTATCTTGTTGCCGGTATACTTATCGGTCCGTTTGTACTGGGTCAGCTTAACATTCCCGGAATAGGATTTACAACCCTTGAGAATGTTGAGAGCTTCAAGATTTTAAGCGAAGCGGCTCTTGGCTTTATCGCCTTCTCGATAGGTAACGAGTTCCGTCTTTCTCAGCTGAAAAAAATAGGCAAGCAGGCTACAATAATCGGAATTCTTCAGGCGGTTATAACAACTCTGCTTGTTGACGCGGCTTTAATAGGCTTCCACTTTGCTTTCCCCGATGTATTAACTCTCCCCGCCGCTTTAACTCTCGGCGCAATCGCAGCGGCAACAGCTCCTGCGGCAACACTTATGGTTGTTAAGCAGTATAAGGCAAAGGGTCCCCTCACCGATATTCTTCTCCCGGTCGTTGCGCTTGACGATGCGGTTGGACTTATGCTTTTCGCTGCTTCATTCGGTGTAGCAAAGGCTATTCAGAGCGGCTCTGTAAGCATTATTTCCATGCTGGTTGAGCCTGTGCTTGAAATTATTCTCTCCTTGGCTCTCGGCGCGGCTATGGGCTTTATCTTCAACTACTGCGAGCGCTTCTTCCATTCTCGCTCAAAGCGTCTCTCTATGTCCATAACATTTGTGCTTCTGACAATAGCAATATCCCTTATGGACTTCCACGTTTGGGGAGTTCACATCGGATTTTCATCTCTTCTTGTATGCATGATGCTGGGTACGGTTTTCTGCAACATCTGCGACTTTTCAGAAGAGCTTATGGACCGTGTTGACAGGTGGACAGCGCCCCTGTTTGTTATCTTCTTTGTAATCTCGGGAGCTGAGCTAAATCTTACTGTTTTCACCGATTTTATGATAGTTTTGATAGGTATTATTTACATTTTGAGCCGTTCTGCCGGAAAATACAGTGGTGCATTCCTTAGCGCAAAGCTCGCAAAATGTGATGATAATATTGTGAAATATCTTGGTATTACTCTGCTTCCTCAGGCGGGTGTCGCTCTCGGCATGTCGATGATTGCGAAAGACGGTCTCGGAGCCGACGGTGAGATAATAAGAAGCATTACCCTGTTTGCAATTCTTGTATATGAGCTTGTAGGTCCTATGCTAACCAAGATATCTCTTGTTAAGGCGGGTGATATTAAGCCCGAGGGTAAAACAAGTGCCCGTGACGAGCATATAAAGACGATGCCCGAGCACAAGCAGGCAAAGCATTTGAAGTAAGAGGTATTACCTCATCCACCGCTATCGCGAACCCCCAAGGCTCGGCTACACTCGCCTCGGAGAACCCCGGCGGTCCCCCTTCCCCAACAGGGAAGGCTGTGTGCACGTGAAGAACATATAAAAACTATGCCCGAGCATAAGCAGGCAAAGCATTTGAAATAATGCAATAGTCAGAATAGATTTTCATTTTAGTTTAAAAGCCTTCCCTAGATTAATTCGGGGAAGGCTTTTTTGTCATTCCAAGGCGCAGGATAGCCTCCCCTGTGCAAGGGGAGGTGCCAAGGAACGAGGCGGAGGGGTTGCTTCCGAAGTTGCGAGCATCCCTGCAAAAGCCTAAACCTGCAAAAGGTTTGGAAAAGGAGATTCTTCGGGTCAGACTCTTAGTTATCGGTGTCAACCCCTCCACCACTACGTGGTCCCCCTCCCCTTACACAGGGGAGGCTATTTGCGGCTCAGGATGATAATAATATGGAACTTAAAATTTTGTAAAAATTACTTGAAAAGAGGTTTAATGTGTGATATAATAAAGTTGCTCAATAAAATCAAATAAGAAAATCAGAGGTATACTTATTTTATTAAGGATATTTATACCCTTTTTAGCCATAATCATTTTGGGAATTTGGCAAAAGCGCAAGCTCCACTAAATGATTATGGTATTGCCCTGATTTTATTTGGTTTTGTTGAGCGACAATCGGGGTTTGCGTTTTTCGGTGCGGTGACTTCGGTTGCCGCACTTTTTATTTTTTGGGAGGCTTTATGAAAAGAGGAAGTAACGGAATAGAACGAGAGGTTGATAAGCTCGGCAGAGTTGTTCTTCCTATGGATTTCAGAAAAAAGCTGGGAATTGAAAGAAGCTCAAAGGTTTTAATCACTATGAACGAGGACACCGTGCTAATAAAGGCTTCGGAACGTCTGTGCGCTATGTGCAAGAAGCAAGTTGAGCTTAATTCAGACTTAGGACTTTGTCCCTCCTGCATTGAAAAAGTGAAAAGCTATGACGTTTAAGGAGGGGGATTATGCTTTCTCAATACTTATTTATATTGAAAACCGTAAGCCGAAAGCAAACACTAAAACAAACATTAGAGCTGGGAGGAATAAAATTGGTATTTGTTGAAATTTATAGAATAGTTATGAAATGGATAACTATATTATTCGATTTTCTCCTTGCGCTTTTTGGATTTGTCGCTTTTATGAAAGATGACATGCTATCATATTTTATTCTGTTTGCCGGAGCCATGTTAATGTATATTTTTGTTCTGAAAGACTACTCCGAAGAGGCGATAATCAGACATTTTGCAAAAAAGTACGGTTTTACTGTTGCCAAGCTGGAAAAAATACTTCTTATTTATTATCCTTGTGTGTTGGTATTAGAAATCGCTATTGCAGCATTGGTGGTAATACTCAAAATAATTTTCTAGATAAAAAGCCTTCCCGAAATTAATTCGCGGAAGGCTTTTTTGTCATTCCAAGGCGCAGGATAGCCTCCCCTGTGCAAGGGGAGGTGCCAAGGAACGAGGCGGAGGGGTTGCTTCCGAAGTTGCGAGCATCCCTGCAAAAGCCTAAACCTGCAAACGGTTTGGAAAAGGAGATTCTTCGGGTCAGACTCTTAGTTATCGGTGTCAACCCCTCCACCACTACGTGGTCCCCCCTCCCCTTACACAGGGGAGGCTAATTGCGGCTCAGGATGATAATAATATGGAACTTAAAATTTAAAAGCCTTCCCGAAATTAATTCGCGGAAGACTTTTTGTATTCGCTACCTTGACAAAGGCCGTTCTTTTCAAGATATACGTTAATTTCATTTATGATTTTATGCTTATTGGAATTCCACTCGGGAGCTATGAGCATATCTTTTGGGCAGTCGCCTGTGAGCCTGTGCACCACGGTGTTCGGGCTTATATGTGTCAGGATATATGCTGCCGCCTCAACAAAATCTGAAAGGGTCGGCGGAGTGTACTGCCCTGCTCTGTACATATCGGCAAGGCGGGTATCCTTTGATACATAAATTGAGTGTATTTTTATTCCCCATATATCAAAGCGGCTGATGTATTCTGCCGTTTTTTTAATTTCCTCAATTCCCTCTGTGGGCAGCCCTACAATAAGGTGAACTACAACAGGAATTTTGTACTCATCAAGAAGCTTCACGGCTTTCTCAAACACGTCTATATGATATCCCCGATTGATTACATCCGCGGTATTGTCATTCGCTGTCTGAAGTCCCAGCTCAACCCAAACATCGCATTTTTCCTTATATTCAGAAATTAGTCGGCAAATATCCTCATCTATGCAATCGGGACGCGTACCGATTGCCAAAACCCTTATGCGATTATCGGTAAGAGCCGAGTCATATCTCTCCTTTAACACCTGAACAGGCGCGTATGTATTGGTAAAATTCTGAAAATAGGCTACAAAAAGGTCATCGTCACCCGCTGCCGAAAGCGCACGGCTTACCTGCTCCGAAATAGAACTTAAAGGGTCAATATGTTCGCCTGCTCCCCTCTCGCCGCAATAAATACAGCCGCCCTTGCCGCATTTTCCGTCACGGTTGGGACAAGAAAAGCCGCCGTCTATGCATATTTTCTTTAATCTTTTTCCGTATTTTTTTCTAAAATATTCGCTGAGATTGTAATAGAGCATACGAGACCTCCTTTCTGCCCCTATATTTTATCACAGGCAACCGAAAATTTCAATACAAGGTGTAAAAATCCTATTCCTATGTGATAAAATTTGTTTTTTCAACAAATACTAGCCCTAAGGCGGCGCACATCGCCAAAAAGGAGTAATAAAATGAAAAACGAAAAGAACGAAATGCTTACCACCAAGAAAACCGAAAAATATAATGTAAGAAATTACAGAAAGGACGCGCCGGGTGCCGTTTCCGGCATAAACAACCCGGAAATCGAGCTTCCAGCATTCAATCCTCCTGTCCCCAACAGGGCTTGGACCGCAATGAGAGCGGGTATGGACATTGACGAGCTCTCCGAGGAGGAAAAGCGAAATCTTTATATCGGAAGAGACGAGATTTTTTAATGGGTGTGAATTAAATTTTAACTTTTGGCTTTTGTTGTTGACATTGTTTATCTGTTATGATAAAATTTATGTATTACAATCTCGGCCTCGATATACTCGGGGCCGATGCCAAAGGACTTGAAAAATGAGTGATTTTGAACGTTACGGCGACTATAACGAGGTAGACGAGTCTCCGAAAAAAAGTGTTGTTGGACTTGTGCTTAAGATATTTATTACCGCTTTATGCCTCGGTGTTGTTGCATTTCTTGTTTTCAGGGTATTTACCTTTAACTATTACCCCGAAAGCGCAAAAAGCATTTACTTTACAGAGGAGCTTAAAGAGCTTTACAACAAAAATGACGGAGACATCGGCGCTCTTACCCAAAAGCTTCTTGACAGCTCAAGCTTCGGCTTTGACGACTCTACCGAGGGTAATTTTTACTGTAAGCATTTTATTTACATACCTGAGATCGAGGAGCTGCAGATAACTCTAAGATACAACGCAAGCCTTATGAATACTATCAAGGAAAAATACGGCATAGAGCTTGACCCCGACGGAGAGAATAATTTTGATTTTTCTCTTGTTGCTGCCCGTTCCTCAGATAATACAAGCGACGAGGACCCTGACCGTGAGCTTGGTACAGCTATGGGCGAGACTCTTGTTGTAGAAGAATACGACTCAGCCCTTATGTACAGGTATGTAAAGCTTGTGTTTAACGATGTTAAGCTGGACTTAGGAAACGAGAACGAAGTAAACTGGATAAGACTTGAGGTGGGAATAAACGGTGTTGAAATGAAAGAGCCGTATATGGTTTTGATTTATTGGAATACCGAGGATTTCCCTCTCATCCCTTATGAGCTGTCAGCAAAGGAGATTCCTTAAGTGATAAACGAATTTTTCTCTCACGCAAAGCCTACAAACAACAAAGCAAAGCAGCTTTTCATAACCCTTCTTTCAGCAGGCGCATTGATAACAATTGTTTACATAATCGCCAACCGTTACAGGGGAATTATCGGTCTTTTCGCCCTTGCGGCAATTGTCGGAGCGGTGTTTATCTACACGAAGTACATAGGAGTCGAATACTACTATGACATAACCTTTGATTCTCAGGGCTCTGCCGTTTTTGTAGTAAGGCAGATATCCGGCAAGAGACAGACAACCCTTTGCCGCCTTGACCTTTATGCAATCTCGGATGTTAAGCTTCTTAACTCAAAGGAAAGAAAGGCTCATAAGCCATCCCCGGGATACAAAAAGTATTTTTATCTCCCAACCCTCTCGCCCGAGTCGGTTATACTGATAACCGTAAATTCTCCGAGAGAGCTGGCAGAAATCACTATTGAAGCATCAGAGGATTTTGCAAAAATGTTAAGATCCTATTCTCTCGAGGCAAGAGAGACCCGATTTGACGGCGAGGAGTATTAATTTTTTCTCTCTTTGCTTTTTAATCGCCAGTCTTTAATGTAACTTATTTAACAAGAAAGCGATAACAAGGAATTCTGCAAATGGGCGCACCCGAAAACGCAGTTTTGTTTTTTAAAAAGATAACGCGCCCATTAGCTAAGTTTGCCCAAGGGGTAAGTGAATTTATCTACGATAGTGAAGCTCACTTTGTGAGCGAAGTTTCTCCTGACGGCGAAGTGTTGGCAAACTTAACTTCACTCGTGCGTAGCACAGACTTCACTGCGAAGCAACTTCACTTTCGCGTCAGCGAAAACTTCACCTGATTATCATCGGGAAGCAAGACAAAAGTAACGCAAAAGCACTTATGACAGACGATTTTATCGTTCATCACAAGTGCTTTTCTACTATTCAGTTAAAGGTGCGTTATCGGACATCAGCAAATCGCAAAAACTCCTTGTTTTTTATATTAGCTAAAATCCGTTATTATTCCAATTTCCGTTATTGTTGTTATATCCGTTATTACCGTAACCGCCCGAGGAATTATTCTGATTTCTGCCGTTCCCATAGCCGTTCTTTTTCGCCTGCTTTTTGTCTAAGATGTTGCGTACAAAGAGCCATATCGCAAGTCCGATAAGTCCGAGGGCTATAATAATTGTGATCCAGCTGCCCATAGGAATTGTTTTACCGAAAATCTCCTCCGCCTCAGCAACGACAATAACCATAGGTATCTCGGTTTGCGCAGTAAACTGATCTAATGCGTTGTTAACCGTTTGTTCGCTGATAGAGAGGGTAGATTTGTTTACAAGATAAGAATCCCTGCGCTGACCCTCGGTGTCATAATCAAAGGAAGAGCTTAGATTAAGAGCATCAATATAATCCCCCATATCCAGCACAATGTTTGAGAGGCTCTTGCTCATTGCGTTGTCGTAATTTGTGGGAAGATTATTATTTACCGTCTGACCGAACTTTGTTCTCTCGTTACCAAAGGCATTTGTAATATTACGGTGAATATTGTCACCAACCCAGGCTATGACATAAGGCTGCTGTCTTTCCTCATCAAGGCCGAATACAAGAAGAATATTATCCTCCGAGGTATCGCCTGTGCCAAACGCCTCTTTATACTGCGAGTCGGCATAGGACTGGAACTTCATTTCATCATACTGAACTACACCTCCGTTTGCCACCGCGGAAAAAGCAGTTCCGACAGAAGAAAACAGCATAATAGCCGCAAAAAGTATTAAAAACAGAGGCAGGAATACAAGTCCCACAAGACCGCCAAGACAGCCGCCTCCGTAATATCCGCCATAATAGGGTCTGTACCACCTGGGACCAAATCCAAACATACCGAATCCCGGACCGTAAAATCTCGGCCCTCTGTGATAGGGTCTGTGATAGCCTCCGCTTCCGCCGCCAAAGCCGCCAAAGGAGCCTCCTCCGCCCCCTCTGAATCCGCCGCCGTTTCCGCCGCCTCCGGGTCCTGCCATAATATTTTCCTCCAAAAAAAATACTTATTTCTGCACATATTATATCATAAGCAAAAATGCTTGCTTGCAAGGGCATTTTTACGCCCTGATTCAAGGAGTGCGGGATGCAAAGCATCGGGCGCGCAGCGCCAAAGACTTGCATAGCAAGGATTTCTGCACATATTATATAATAAAAATTCCCATGTGTCAATCAAAATATTTGTCTGACACCAAGTTTTACAAATTGTTAAATGTTTTGGATTGACTAACGAGAGTAAATTTGATATAATATATAAAAAACTCCCGTGAGGCAGAAAATGAGCGAAAATAATCAGAATATCCCTGTTGAACCCAAATTCAAAATAAAGGTTTCCCCAAAGCTTGAAAACTTTTGGTACCATTACAAATGGCACACCATAGTGGGTATATTTATTGTTATAGCAGCCGCAATACTTGTTACTCAGCTTTTCACCAAGACCGAATATGACGTAAACATTATCTACGCAGGCGAAAAGGCAATAGCGACAACCTCTCTTTCAGGCGACGGCGTTACCGAGCTTTCAACAATTACCAGAGCACTTGAAATGGCGGGAGAGGACTACAACAATGACAAAAAAGTAAGGTTTAATTTACATAATCTCTGCATTATGAGCTCAGATGAGTATCAAGAGGCTGTAAAGGATATTACCGACCCTCTTCAAAAATCAAAGCTGGAAAGTGAGATTCAAACCAACAGGCAAACCTTAAACGACCTTATATACAGCGGATATTTTCTCTATCTTTTCTCCGAGGACATTTTCCGCGAGTATGACGGCGAGGGCGATGCTCAGCTGTTTGCCGACATTGGAGATTACATCAAAGATGGGGGTGAATACACCTATGCTTCAGACAGAGGTATTTATCTTTCATCTCTTGAAATATACAAGACAACAGACCTTTCGCTTCTCCCCCCTGACACGGTTATATGCATAAGGCTTCCCGGTGTGTTTGACAGCACGGGAGAAGGCAGTAAATACGACGTTTCAGAAAAGCTGCTCCGCTCCATTTTGGCCTACGGAGAATGATAATATTCAAAGAAAAGCATTTATACTTAAACCTAGGATAGCTCCCGATTTTTCGGGAGTTATTTTTATTGTGTTAAAGTGAATTGTCAATAGAAGTGCAACACTTTTAAGAAAGATTTTGCAATTCCAAGTTCCAAGAATCCTGAGCAGAAATATAATTTAAGCATTTGCGGGGTCTGGCATTGATCAATGCAAGATTCCGCAAAAGTGTTTTAGG
>JAGATD010000005.1 GCA_017621415.1 Clostridia bacterium | reverse complement strand
TTGTGTTAACAATAAACCCCCGGTTCTACCGGGGGAACGACAGGTGCTTCAGCAAGAAAAGAGGCCGAGCTACAAGCAGAGGGATTGAAAACAATTAAACCTCCAAGTATAATAGTAAATGGTTTGGCGACCGCATTACTAAAGATACAAGGAGGAATAATTGTTGAAAAAAGAGAACAATGAGATACGAAGCACGGCACATACAAAATACAGGTGCCAATACCACATAGTTTTTGCCCCAAAGTACCGTAGGAAAGAGATATACGGAACATTGAAAAAAGATATAGGGCAAATATTAAGAAAATTATGTGAGCAAAAGGATGTACAAATCATAGAAGCAGAAGCGTGCCCCGACCATATACATATGCTAGTAAGTATCCCACCGCATATAAGTATAGCACAATTTATGGGATATCTCAAGGGGAAAAGCACATTAATAATATTCGACCGACACGCAAATTTAAAATACAAGTACGGATCAAGGAGCTTTTGGGCGCGAGGATACTACGTAGATACGGTCGGTCGAAATAAAAAGGTAATTGCTGAATACATAAGACATCAGTTGGATGAAGACCGTATGGAAGATCAAATCAGCATAAAGGAATACACCGACCCGTTTACGGGTGGCCAGAGAAAGTAGGCTAAAAAAAGACAGCCGCACGTGAGCGGCTGCCTGAGATTGTAATGCGGTGCTAAACCTTCGATGCCCCTTTAGGGGTTAAGCCAGTATTAGCCCCTTCTAGGGGCTGTGCAAGCCACCGGTTCAACCGGTGGTTTTGACTTAGCTCTGTTCAAGCCAGTTTTTGCCTGATGTTACATCTACTGTAAGTGGTACGGAAAGCTCTGCGACCTTTTCCATTTCCTCACGCAAAATCCGTTTACAAAGCTCTGTGTCCTTGTCTCTTGCCTCCACCACAAGCTCGTCGTGGACCTGCATTACAATTTTTGCGTCAAGCTTTTCCTTTATAAGACGGTCTCTTACGGCTATCATAGCCATTTTCATAATATCGGCAGCTGTTCCTTGAATGGGCGCATTCATAGCTACGCGCTTGCCGAATGCGCGCATTGCCCCGTTTGGAGCGGTAAGCTCGGGAATATACCTGCGACGGCCGAACACAGTGGTTGTATACCCATTGTTCTTTGCCTCTTCAACTACTCTTTCGAGATATTCGCTTATAGAAAGATAGTTCATCAGATAATTTTTGATATATCTTGATGCTTCGGCCACCGAAGTTCCGATATCCTTTGAGAGAGAAAAACCGCTTATTCCGTAAATTATGCCAAAGTTTACAGCCTTTGCTCGCTTACGCATATCCTCGGTGACCTCTTCCTCAGGGATACCGAAAACTGCTGCCGCTGTTTTGCGGTGAATGTCTTCGCCTGTAATAAATGCCTCTTTCATGGTATAGTCATCGGCTATATGAGCAAGCAGGCGCAGCTCGATTTGTGAGTAATCGGCGTCAACCAGAGTGTAGCCTTCATCGGCAATAAAATACCTGCGCATTTCTCTGCCCATTTTGGTTCTTATGGGAATGTTTTGCAGGTTGGGGTCTGCGCTCGAGAGACGGCCTGTTGCGGTAAGGGTTTGCTTGAAGTCGGTGTGAATTCTATTGTTTTTATCTGCCGCCTCGGGTAAAGCCACGGCATAGGTAGACCGCAGCTTTGTTACCTGACGGTATTCGAGAATATCATCAATTATAGGAGATTCCGAGCGCAATTCCTCAAGTGTTTCGGCATCTGTCGAATATCCTGTTTTTGTTTTTTTCTTCTTGCAGGGGAGTCCTAAATCCTCGAAAAGAACCTCGCCGAGCTGCTTTGGAGAATTTATGTTGAAATCACGTCCTGCCTGCATAAATATTCTGGCCTCAAGCTCGCCTGCAAGAGCTGAGAGAGCATCGCCAAATTCGGCCATTTTTACAGGATCGATTTTAAACCCGCTGTCCTCGATCTCGGCAAGTACGTTTATAAGGGGAATTTCAATTTCAAACAGAATTTTTGTCATTCCGTCAGAGTCGATTTTGTTCCTCATGTTTTTTTCAATTTCGGGGAATAGGTGTACTATCGGCACATTGGCAGGCGGTGTAACACCCGCAAAGTTTGCGCAAAGCGACTCTATTGAAGCTGCTTTTGAGCCGGGGTTTAAGAGGTATGAGTAGATGCCTAAATCAAGAAATTTTGTGCTTGAAAGCTTGGCGCCTGCTTTGTTCAACATGTGCCAAAGGCTTTTTGCATCGTGGCAGATAACCTCTGCCTCATCAAAAATTTCAACAATATCGGAAAGCTCTCCGTCGTATGAAATCGCCGCATTTTCCGTAAAAATGTAAATAATACCGTTCAAAATATCCAAAGAAAAAGCTTTTTTGGTATTATTTACAATAAAATCTGCATCAAATCTTTTGTATTCCGGAGAGTCAAAATCGGATCCAGCTTGAGTTTCATCCTCGGTTTTTGGCATTTCGCAAGCCTCGTTGTCTGTTGACTTTAGTCCAAATTTTGATATAAAGGAATTAAGCTCAAGCTCGGTAAACTTTTTATAAAGACCGCCCTTGTTAAAACCGCAGTAGGATAGTGATTCGAGAGTTCCGCCCATAGGCGCATCGGTGATTATTGTTGCGAGCTGCTTTGAAAGATAGGCAGATTCCTTGTCGCAGATCAGCTTTTCACGAACACTTTTTGTTATTCTCGGGTCGTCTATATTGTCGTAAATTCCATCAAGAGAGCCAAAGATTGAAATTAAATTCGCGGCTGTTTTTTTGCCTATTCCGCGAACTCCGGGAATATTGTCTGAGGAGTCGCCCATGAGAGCCTTCATGTCAATAAAGGAAGACGGTTGAATTCCGTATTCCTCGGTGAACTCCTTTTCGCCCATAACCTTTGTCTCGGCATTTGTGGCGAGAAGAACGGTAATTTTATCATCAATCAGCTGCAACAGGTCTCTGTCGCCCGATAAAATATAGCTTTTTGTATCCTCTGCTTTGTGGGCAAAGGCCGCAACCGTTCCCTGAAGGTCATCAGCCTCATATCCCGGAAGCTCAAGAATGTGAAGACCCATAAGTGAGAGACATTCCTTTGCCTCGGGAAATTGGACCAGAAGATCCTCGGGCGTGGGATTTCTGCCTGCCTTGTATTCAGAGTACATTTTGTGACGGAAGGTGGGTTCCTTGAGGTCGAAGGCTACGGCGGCATAATCGGGCTTAAGCTCTGCAAGCTGGCGGGAAATTATGCTTATCGTACCAAAAATCGCATTGGTAGGCTTGCCGCTTTTTGTGGACAGAGCTCTTACGCCGTAAAAGGCGCGGTTTATTATGCTGTTGCCGTCGATGACGAGAATTTTCTTCATTATATATTATATTTCCTTTTCGTTATCTGTCTTTTCCGTTGCGTCGGAAAAATCTGTCAGCGCAGTAAAGTCCATTTCGTAGTTTGCGCCCTCGTCGGGAGCTGTTTTTTGAATTTCGGGTTCTTCATGGGCTTCTGCAAGCTTGCGCTCCTTTTGAGATTCGGCTATTTCCTCTGAACGCATTTTGGCCATTTTTTCAATCGCAAGAGCTGCTTCGCAGATTTCGTCGGGTACCAATGTTAAAACCAGCGAGAGACGGGATATAATATATATTCCCAAAACCAGAGTAAGAACGTTTTCCGCTATGCTTTGTGATATAATAGCGGTATCGCTTGCGCCGTTTGCAAGATAGAATATAAGCGATGGGACAGAAGAATAAAGTGACAGGGAGGCTGCAATCATACCAAATGTCACATAGGGTCTCCAAGCAGGGCGCCCCAAGGAAATGCGGGTTTCATAAAGGAAGAATACCGAAAGGGAGATAAATGCCATTTGGTCGGTAGCCTTGTTGGGGGAATTTATAGGAAGACTTTTGGAGAAGAACAGATATCCGGCATAAAATGCGAAAAACAGAACTGTGCAAATGCAGAACGCGGCTCTTGAACGGCTTTGTCTTTTCTCAAAAAATACATTCAAGAAGAAATTGGCAGTTGAAGCAAAAGCCAAAACGGTTGTTAATGCTAAAATGATAGGTGTCAGTGATTCTTCTTTAGAGCCTTGAGCTGAGAGCCCTTTGATGATCTGAGATACAAGATCGCATCCTACAAAGAGCATAGCTATGGCAGCAAGCCCTGAGGGAATATAGGTTCTTGGATTGACAAATGATGAAGCCGGTGACATTTTTTGCCCGGGAATAAAGGAATAGGAAACGGCAAACACACAGAAAGCCGTAATTACCGCAACCGAGGCGGTTATCAGTGTTTGCGAATTAAAATATAACAGTTCTTTATCTAAATCTAAAAGCAGCGCAATAGTACGCAGGGTTACGGCTGCTATTGTAAATGGCAGAAGATGTGCAAGGTAAAGGGCAAGCCTCTTTGATGATTTCGTCATTTTTGTGTTTTTCCTTCATTTAATATTATATCACGCGCGCGCGAATATTATTGTTACAGTACATATTGTACTACATAATTGTGAATAAATTGTAACAAAAACAGAAAAAAAGAAATTTTTGCTAAATAGATAGGTAATTTGAGCGCAACTTGTGCGGAAAAAGATAGTTGTTGTACAAAATGTACAAAAAATGCATTGAATTTTCGTAAATATTCTAAGAAAATTTTTTTGACTTTTTTTGCCATAGCTATTGATTTTTTTCGCCTTTTAGTATATAATTATTAGGCTTGATATGCGATGAAGCGGGAGGTGGCTACCCATCGAGGTAGGGAATTTCCGTGGAGTATGTCCGATATTTAACCGGGCGAAGAAGTGTGTTATACTCGTTGCACGCTGTCAAAACGTTTACGGTTCGTTAGTCACTGCGGAAGGATTTACGAACTGATTTTACCGGGGTGGTTTGATACACCCGAGGCAGTGTAAAACTTAAATCGCCTTCTTAATGCGTTTCAAAGCACAACAAAGCTAAAGGAGGAAAACAAAATGGCACAGAACAAAATTAGAGTACGCCTCAAGAGCTACGATTCCACTATCATTGACGCCGCAGCGGCAAAGGTTGTAGACGTTGCTAAGAGAAATGGCAGCAAGGTGAGCGGTCCTATTCCGCTTCCTACCGACAAGGAGATTGTAACTATCCTCAGAGCTGTTCACAAGTACAAGGACAGCCGCGAGCAGTTCGAGATGCGTACCCACAAGAGATTGATCGACGTTATTGACCCCGCGCAGAAGACAGTAGAGGCTCTTATGAGCATCGAGCTTCCTGCAGGCGTTGAGATTGAGATCAAAGCTTAATTCAAGTTAACCCATCGGGAGCTTCAAATCCCGCGGAGTCTTGCGCTCCAAAACACCACGGCCTCGTGGTCACGTTGGCGGTCTGCCGAAAGGTAAAATCAAAACTGTCAACCAATAACCTATCAGGAGGAAAAATGAAAAAAGGCATTATCGGTAAGAAGCTGGGTATGACTCAGATCTTCGACCAAAAAGGCAACGTGATACCCGTTACCCTGATTGAAGCAGGTCCTTGCGCGGTAGCACAGAAGAAGACCGTTGAAACAGACGGCTATAACGCTCTCCAGCTCGCATTTGAAGATGTGAAGGAAAAGAACGTTAACAAGGCAAAGCTCGGCCACTTTAAGAAGGCGGGCATCACTCCCAAGCGTCATCTCAAGGAATTCAGACTCGATGACTGCAGCGCGTACGAAGCAGGTGCGGTAGTAACCGTCGATACCTTCGCCGAAGGCGAGAAGGTCGACATCACAGGTATTACCAAGGGCCGCGGATATACCGGTTGCGTTAAGAGATGGGGTCACAAGATTCTTAGAATGACTCACGGTACAGGTCCTATCCACCGCCAGTGCGGTTCTATGGGTCCTATCTCTGATCCCTCTCGTGTTTACAAGAACAAGAAGATGGCTGGTCAGTACGGTAACGAGCAGGTTACAATCCTTAACCTTGTAGCGGTTAAGATCGATGCAGAAAAGAACCTTATCGCAGTGAAGGGTGCTGTTCCCGGCGCAAAGGGCGGCATAGTCTTCATCCGTGATTCGGTTAAAGCATAACGGAAGGAGGAATAAACAATGCCTAATATGAAAGTTGTTGACATGGCGGGTAAGGAAGTTGGCGAGATCGCCCTTTCCGAGAAGGTCTTCGGCGCAGAAGTGAACGAAGCAGTCCTCCACACCGCAGTAAGAGCATTCCTTATGAACCAGAGACAGGGCACACAGTCCACACTTACCCGTTCGGAAGTATCCGGCGGTGGTAAAAAGCCCTGGAAGCAGAAGGGTACCGGTCACGCAAGACAGGGTTCGACCCGTTCTCCTCAGTGGACACACGGCGGTATCGCACTCGGCCCTAAGCCCAGATGCTATCGCGTAAATCTCACCAAGGGTCTTAAGAGAGCTGCAATGTTCTCGGCGCTCTCCTCTAAGGTTGCAGGCGGTAATATGGTAGTTATTGATACTATCACCGCTGCAGAGTACAAGACCAAGGCAATGGTTTCTATGCTTTCCGCAGTTGGCGCAGCTAAGAAGACTCTCGTAGTTCTTCCTGAAGTTAACGATTGCGTAATCAAGAGCCTTGCAAACATTGAGGGCGTTAAGTCCACTCAGTGGAACACCATCAACGTATACGACATTCTTAACTGCGATACTCTTATCGTGGCAAAGGATGCAGTAGCTAAGATCGAGGAGGTATATGCAAGATGAAATCGGTTGCAGATATCATTGTAAGACCTCTTATCACCGAAAAGAGCATGGACGGCGTTGCTAACAAGGTTTATACCTTTGAGGTTGCCGCAGACGCTACCAAGGCTGATGTTGCCCTGGCGGTAGAAAAGATGTTCAAGAAGACCAAGGTTGCTAAGGTCAATATAATTAATATGAAGAAGAAACCCAAGAGATACGGCGTTCACTTCGGTTATACCAGCGAGTGGAAGAAGGCAGTTGTTACTCTTACTGCTGAGTCCGATCCTATCGAGTTCTTCGAGAGCATGAACTGACGAGGAGGTAGAGAGTAATGGCAACTATTAAATACAAACCGACGACCCCGTCGCGCAGAAATATGATGAGCCCCTCCTTTGAAGAGGTTACTAAGTTCTCCCCTGAGAAGAGCCTCATTGTTAAGAAAAAGAAGAATGCTGGCCGTAACAGCTACGGTAAGATCACTGTTCGTCATCATGGCGGCGGTAACAAGCAGAAGTACAGACTTATCGATTTCAAGAGAAATGCTGACGAGTCTGCAAAGGTACTCGGTATAGAGTACGACCCCAACAGAACCTCCTACATCGCTCTCCTTGAGAACGAGGCAGGAAAGAAGAGCTACATCATCGCTCCCGTTGGTCTTACTGACGGCGACGTTGTAACCTCCGGTGCTGATGCGGACATCAAGCCCGGCAACGTGCTTCCTATTTCCGCTATTCCTGTTGGTACTATCATTCACAACATCGAGCTTTACCCCGGTAAGGGCGCACAGCTTGTTCGTTCTGCAGGTGCTTTTGCACAGCTTATGGCTAAGGAGAACGGCACAGCTCAGGTAAGACTTCCCTCCGGTGAAGTTCGTATAGTTCGTCTTGAGTGCAAGGCAACTATCGGTCAGGTTGGTAACATCGAGCACGAGACCGTTAAGCTCGGTAAGGCAGGTAAGACCCGTCACAAGGGCGTTCGTCCCACAGTTCGCGGTTCTGTAATGAACCCCTGTGATCACCCTCACGGTGGTGGTGAAGGTAAGTCTCCTATCGGTCGTCCCGGTCCTGTTACTCCTTGGGGCAAGCCCGCTCTTGGTTATAAGACCAGAAACAAGAAGGCTAGAACCAACAAATTCATTATAAAGCGCAGAAACGCTAAGTAATTGACGGAGGAGAATAACTAATGAGCAGAAGCTTAAAGAAAGCACCCTACGTTGAAAAGAAACTCTTTGACCGCGTATGTGCAATGAATGAAAAAAATGAGAAGAAGGTTCTTAAGACCTGGTCTCGTTCGTCTACTATATTCCCCGAGTTCATCGGTCACACAATTGCTGTTCACGACGGTAGAAAGCATGTTCCGGTATATGTTACCGAGGATATGGTAGGACACAAGCTCGGTGAGTTCGCACCTACCCGTACCTTCAAGGGTCACGCAGGTTCGAAGACATCCAACAACGGAAAGTAATAAAGTAATCGCAAAAAGCGAGAGGAGGCAATTCCATAATGGAAGCAAAAGCACATCTTAAATATGTGAGAATTTCTCCGCGCAAGGTACAGATCGTACTTGACCTCATCAGAGGCAAGGATACCAATACAGCAATGGCTATTCTTAAGAACACCAACAAGATCGCATCCGAGCATCTTATCAAGCTTCTTAAGAGCGCGGTAGCAAATGCAGAACACAACTTCAACATGGACGCAGGTAACCTCTATGTTTCCGAATGCTTCGTATGCCCCGGCCCCACACTCAAGAGAGTACAGCCCAGAGCTCAGGGCAGAGCATTCCAGATTCTTAAGAGAACCAGCCATGTAACACTTACAGTAAAGGAAAAGGAGGTAGGCTGACATGGGACAGAAGGTTAATCCCCACGGTCTGAGAGTTGGCGTTATAAAGAACTGGGATTCCAGATGGTTTGTTAACGCTAAGGAAATGGGCGATACAATCGTATCCGACCATAAGATCAGAGAATACGTAAAGGCTAAGCTTCAGGGCGCAGGCGTTCCCAAAATCGAGATCGAGCGCGACTCTGCTCGCGTTAGAGTTTTCATCCAGTGTGCAAAGCCAGGTGTTGTAATCGGCTTCCATGGCGCTGAGATCGAAAAGCTCAGAGCAGAACTCGAGGCACTTGTTGGCCGCCCCGTAGTAGTTAACGTAATCGAGATCAAGAATCCCGATATAAATGCTCAGCTTGTTGCAGAGTCTATTGCAGCACAGCTTGAGAAGAGAGTATCCTTCCGTAGAGCTATGAAGCTCGCTATCGGCAGAACCATGCGTCTTGGCGTTAAGGGTATCAAGGTATCCTGCTCCGGTCGTCTTGGCGGCGCTGAGATTGCTCGTACAGAGCACTACCATGAGGGTACTATTCCGCTTCAGACACTCCGTGCCGACATCGACTACGGATTCTGGGAAGCAAACACAACCTACGGTAAGATCGGTATCAAGGTTTGGATCTACAAGGGTGAGGTTCTCGCAGAGAGCATGAACCAGAGATCTGACCGTCCTGAGAGACCCCGTAGAAGAAATGATGGTAACCGTAACGACAGACGTCCTGCTCGCAGAGACGGTCAGCGTCGTGAGGGCGGCAACCGTCCTTTCAAGAGAAACAACGAAGGGGGTAACAACTAATGTTAATGCCTAAGAGAGTAAAGTTCCGTCGTGTACAGCGCGGCAGACTTACAGGTAAAGCCCTTCGCGGTAACAAGATCACTAACGGCTCCTTCGGTCTTATTGCCACCGAGCCCGCATGGATCACATCCAATCAGATTGAGGCTGCCCGTATCGCGATGACAAGATACGTAAAGCGTGGCGGTAAGGTCTGGATCAAAATATTCCCCGACAAGCCTATCACCGAGAAGCCTGCCGAGACTCGAATGGGTTCAGGTAAGGGTTCACCCGAGTATTGGGTAGCCGTTGTTAAGCCCGGACGTGTAATGTTCGAGATGGACGGTGTAACAGAGGAGCAGGCTAAAGAGGCAATGCGTCTGGCTTCTAACAAGCTTCCTATCAAGTGCAAGTTTGCAAGAAAAGCCGACCTTGAGAACGAGGAGGTTTAAGCAATGAAAGCAACAGAACTCAGAAATATGAGCGTAGAGCAGCTTAATGAAAAGCTTGCCGAGCTCAAGGAAGAACTTTTCAATCTTCGCTTCCAGCTTGAAGTAAAGCAGCTTGAGAATCCTCACAAAATTAAAGATGTTAAGCATGACATTGCTCGCGTAATGACTGTTCTTCGCGAGAAGAATGCATAACGGAGGTAATGAAAATGACTGAAGATCGTAAGCTCAGAAAAGTTAGAGTTGGTAAGGTAGTCAGCGATAAGATGGATAAGACCATCGTAGTTGCTATCGAGGACAACGTTCGTCATCCCAAGTATGGCAAGATCATCAAGAGAACCGTTAAGATTCACGCTCATGATGAGGCTAACACCTGCGGTGTAGGCGATAAGGTAGCTGTGATGGAGACAAGACCTCTTTCTAAGACTAAGAGATGGCGCTTTGTTGAGATCATTGAGAAGGCTAAATAATTCTATTAACAAAAATAAGTAAAGTCACTAAACCAGTAGGTAGATTAAAGGTTTACCGAAAAAGGAGGAAAAAACAGTGATTCAGCAGCAATCGTTAATGAAAGTCGCAGACAACACCGGTGCTAAGGAACTTATGTGCATCCGTGTTCTCGGCGGTTCAGGTCGTCGCTATGCAAGCATCGGTGATATCGTTGTTTGCGCTGTTAAAAAGGCAGCTCCCGGCGGCGTAGTTAAGAAGGGCGATGTTGTAAAGGCAGTTGTAGTTAGAACTGTCAAGGAGATTCGCCGTGCAGACGGTTCTTACATCAAGTTTGATGAGAACGCTGCAGTTATTATTAAGGAAGACAAGACACCCAGAGGTACTCGTATCTTTGGCCCGGTAGCAAGAGAGCTTCGTGAGCATGACTTCACCAAGATCATGTCTCTTGCACCCGAAGTACTTTAATTTACAGGAGGAAAATGATAATGGATAAGCTTCATATTAAAAAAGACGATACCGTTGTTGTTCTCTCCGGTAACTCCAAGGGTACTCGCGGTAAGGTTATCGCAACCTCTCCTGAAGAGGGCAAGGTAATCGTTGAGGGCGCTAACGTTGTATCCAAGCACACTAAGGCTCGCCGCCAGGGCGAAAAGTCTCAGATCGTTAAGACTGAGGGCGCTATGTATGCTTGCAAGGTTCAGCTTGTTTGCCCCAAGTGCGACAAGGGTGTTCGCACAAAGGTTAAGTTTGTGGACGGTAAGAAAGTCCGCGTTTGCGCTAAGTGCGGCGCAGAAATATAATGAGGAGGTAGAGATAAATGTCAAGATTTGCTGAAAAGTATAAGAATGAAGTAGCTCCCGCCCTCATGAAGAAGTTTGGTTACTCTTCGGTAATGCAGATTCCGAAGTTTAACAAGATCGTAATCAACGTTGGTTGCGGTGATGCAAAGGAAAACTCCAAGGTTATTGATAACGTAATCGATGAGATTACTCTTATCTCCGGCCAGAAGGCAGTTCCTACTTTCGCACACAAGTCCATAGCTAACTTCAAGCTCCGTGAGGGCATGAAGATTGGCGTTAAGGTAACTCTCAGAGGCGAGAAGATGTATGAGTTTATGGATAAGCTCTTCAGCTTCGCACTCCCCAGAGTACGTGACTTCAAGGGTATCAACCCCAACGGCTTCGATGGCAGAGGCAACTATGCTCTCGGTCTTAAGGAGCAGCTTATCTTCCCCGAAATCGAGTACGACAAGGTAGAGAAGATCCGCGGTATGGATATCGTCTTCGTAACAACCGCTAACACCGACGAAGAAGCAAAAGAGATGCTCACCCTTATGGGCGCACCCTTTGCAAATTAAGGAGAAACAACAATGGCAAAGAAGTCAATGATTCTCAAGCAGCAGAGAGAGCCTAAGTTCTCTACTCGCGCATACAACAGATGCAAAATCTGTGGCAGACCTCACGCTTACCTTCGTAAGTACGGTATCTGCCGTATATGCTTCCGTGAGCTCGCATACAAGGGCGAGATTCCCGGAGTAAGAAAGGCATCTTGGTAAAAAACGTTTTTTAGAGATGCCAAAGCATCTCCCAGCATTCGGTAGGAAAGCTCCAAAAGGGCGGTCAAGACTTTAGGCCGTACCTTGGGCTTTAACCCCCGATACGCCGCCGCTATTTGCGGCAGCAAGAAAAGAAAACTTGCATATAGGAGGATAAAAACATGCAAATTTCAGACGTAATCGCAGACATGCTTACCAGAATCAGAAATGCAAATGATGCAAAGCATGAGTCTGTTGATATTCCCGCATCCAACCTTAAGAAGGCAATCGCAGAGATTCTTCTTGAGGAAGGTTATATTAAGAACTTCCAGATTGTTGAGGACGGCAAGCAGGGCATCATTCGTGTTACCCTTAAGTACGCTCCCGGCAAGCAGAAGGTTATTCACGGCCTTAAGAGAGTTTCTAAGCCCGGTCTCCGCATTTACTCCAACTGTGAGGATATGCCCAAGGTTATGAACGGACTTGGAATCGCGATCGTATCCACCTCTAAGGGTGTTATGACCGACAAAAAGGCAAGACAGGCAAACGTTGGCGGCGAAATTCTCGCCTTCGTTTGGTAATAATAGGGAGGTAGTAAAGTTATGTCAAGAATTGGTAGAGAACCTATTACCGTTCCCGCAGGCGTTACCGTAACCGTTGCTGAGGGCAACAATGTTACTGTAAAGGGCCCTCTCGGCGAACTTAAGGACACCTTCCACGCAGCACTTACCATCGCACAGGACGGTGACAAGATCACTGTTACCCGCCCCAATGACGAAAAAGAGAACCGTGCTCTTCACGGCCTCACAAGAACTCTTCTCAACAATATGATCGTTGGTGTTACCAAGGGTTATGAGAAGAAGCTCGAGATCGTTGGTGTAGGTTACAGAGTTGAGAAGCAGGCAGGCAAGATTGTTCTTGGTCTTGGCTACTCTCACCCCGTTGTTTTTGAGGAAGCTAACGGCATCAAGTTCGAGTGCCCCGATCAGACCACTATTATAGTTAAGGGTATTGACAAGCAGGCAGTTGGACAGGTTGCAGCTGTTATCAGATCCAAGAGACCTCCTGAGCCCTACCTCGGTAAGGGTGTTAAGTATGCCGGCGAACACATCCGCCGTAAGGCCGGAAAGACCGGTAAATAATGAAAGGAGACTGTTAAAATGGTTAAGAGAATCGACAGTAACGCACAGCGTCTTAAGAGACATAAGAGAGTTCGCGGTAAGATCTCCGGCACTGCTGAAAGACCTCGTCTTGCAGTATACCGTTCTAACGCTAACATCTCCGCTCAGATCATCGACGATGTTGCAGGTGTAACACTTGTAAGTGCAAACACTTATGAGAAGGATTTTGAGGGCGCAACCTCTAACAAGGAAGCAGCCCGCAAGGTAGGCGCTCTTCTCGCAGAGAGAGCTCTTGCAAAAGGCATTTCCGCAGTAGTATTTGACCGCGGTGGCTACATTTATCACGGACGTGTATCGGAATTGGCTGAAGGTGCTCGCGAGGGCGGCCTTAAGTTCTAATCGCCGGTTTGTACACTGTTTCGAACAAAAGAAACATTCTATAAGGAGTTTAACATGGCAAAAAGAATTAATGCAGCTGAGCTTGAGCTTCAGGAGCAGCTTGTAGTTTTAAACCGTGTTTCCAAGACCGTAAAGGGCGGTAGAATCGCTCGTTTTGCAGCTATCATGGTAGTAGGCGACGGAAATGGACATGTAGGCTTTGGCCTTGGTAAGGCAGCCGAGGTTCCCGATGCAATCCGTAAGGGCATCGAGGACGCAAAGAAAAATATGATCACCGTATCGCTTCACGGCGGTACAATTCCTCACGAGATTATCGGTGAGTATGGCGCAGGTAAGGTTCTCCTTAAGCCCGCCGCTCCCGGTACCGGTATTATCGCAGGCGGTACTGTTCGTACAATCCTTGCTCTTGCAGGTATTAAGAACATTCGTGCTAAGTGCCTTCGTTCAACCAATCCCACCAACGTGGTTAAGGCTACCTTCGAAGGTCTCAAGGCTCTCAAAACCGCTGAGGAAATTGCAGCTCTGCGCGGACTTAGCGTAGAAGATATAAAGGCGTAAGGGGGTAGCAGTAATGGAAAACGTTAAGGTTACACTCGTAAAGAGCCTTATTTCTTGCCAGAAGGGTCAGATAGCAACCGCTCACTCTCTTGGTCTCAAGAGACCCGGCGATTTCACCGTTCAGGCTAACAATGCTTGCCTTCAGGGCAAAATCAAAGTAATCTCTCACCTTGTTAAGGTAGAGGCCGTTTAATCGGAATTGAAAGGAGGATATAAAATGAAGCTCCATGAACTTTCACCCAAAGAAGGCTCCGTTAAGGAGAGATTCCGCAAGGGTAGAGGCGCAGGTTCCGGAAACGGAAAAACAGCAGGCAAGGGTCACAAGGGCCAGAACGCTCGTTCCGGCGGCGGTGTAAGACCCGGCTTTGAGGGCGGACAGCTCCCTCTTTACAGAAAACTCCCGAAGAGAGGTTTTAACAACTTCCGTTTCGGTAAGGTTTATGCAATTGTAAATGTTCAAACTCTTAACAAGTTCAATGATGGTGACACCGTTGATGCAGCAGCACTTCTTGCAGCAGGCATTATCAATACAATCGGTGATGGCATCAAGGTTCTTGGCGAGGGTGAGATAACCAAAAAACTCACTGTTAAAGCAGCGGTCTTCTCCGCTTCTGCTAAAGAGAAGATTGAGGCAGTAGGTGGAAAGACTGAGGTGGTATAATGCTTCAGACTTTAAAGAACGCTTGGAATACTAAAGAAATCAGGACAAAGATACTTTTCACTCTTTTCATCCTCTTGCTTTTCCGTATAGGTACGGTTATTCCCGTTCCCTATGTTGAAGCAAACAACCTGGCTGACAGCCTTAACGGAACTATTCTTCAGTATATGAATACTCTGTCGGGCGGCGCACTCAGCCAGATGACACTTTTCGCTCTTGGCGTTCAGCCTTACATTAACGCTTCGATTATCATTCAGCTTCTTGCCGTTGTCTTCCCTAAGCTCGGCGAGATTGCTAAAGAAGATAAGAAGAAGATGACCGCTATTACCAGAATAGTAACACTTGTTCTTGCAATTGTTACAGCGGTAGGTTATTACTTTATGCTTCTTAATGGCGGAGCGCTTACCAAGGCTGCTACTGAGAGTGATCTTGCATGGCTTTACGGTATAGTTATCATAGCATGCTATACAGCAGGTGCAACTCTCGTTATGTGGCTTGCTGAGAGAATTAATGAGAGAGGTATCGGTAACGGTATTTCACTTATTCTCTTTGCAGGTATTGTGTCTGAGGTTCCCTCGTTCGTTTACAGCCTTGTTCAGTTCGTTGCATCGACCTACAGCTACACAGAAAATGTTGTACTTTATGCAATAATTTCTACTGTATTTGCTGTTCTTCTTGTTGCAATGCTTCTTGCTCTTATTGCTTTCGTTATTTATATAACCGGCTCTGAGAGAAGAATTCCCGTTCAGTATGCAAAGAAGGTTGTTGGCCGTAAGATGTACGGTGGCCAAAGCTCTAATCTCCCGATTAAGCTTAATATGACAGGTGTAATGCCTATCATCTTCGCTTCTTCTATCGTTTCCTTTGTTCCCACAATTATCCAGATCCTTGCAAACGCTAAGGTTTTGGCTCTTACGAATTCGGATGGTACACATACCGGATGGGGTACATTTATGGAAATTATAGGAACCGATGGCTTTGTATATCCCTTGCTTACCTTTGTGCTTATCATAGCTTTCGCATACTTCTATACTCAGATAACCTTCAATCCTATTGAGGTTGCAAATAATCTTAAGAAGCAGGGCGGCGCTATCCCCGGTATCAGACAGGGTAGATCCACAGCTGATTATATCAAGAAGATCCTCAACAAGATTACTCTTGCAGGAGCACTCTTCCTTGCGTTTATCGCACTTCTTCCCATGCTTCTCGGTCCTCATGCTCTGAAATATTTCTTCGAGTGGGTAATCAGAGGCGGTTATACCGGTGTATTCGCTCAGAATCCCGGATATGAGCAGTTCTATGAAATGCTCTATATCCAGCCTACGGTATCCAATCTGGTTAGCATCTTCACCTTCGGTGGTACAACTCTTCTCATCGTTGTTGGCGTTGCTATTGAGACATTCAGAGAACTCGAGGCCCAGCTTACAATGCGTAACTACAAGGGCTTCCTTAACTGATTTACGCAAAAGAGGTAACTCAAAATGAAAATAATTTTTCTTGGCGCCCCCGGCGCAGGTAAGGGTACTCAGGCAGAAATCGTTTCAAAGAGACTCGGTATACCGACAATCTCTACAGGAGCGATAATCCGTGAGGCTATCAAGGCCGGCACCGAAATGGGAGCATTAGCCAAAAAATTTATTGAGCAGGGCGCACTTGTTCCCGACAACGTTGTTATCGGGATAGTAAAGGATCGCCTTGCTGAATCGGACTGTGCTAACGGATTCATCCTTGACGGATTTCCTCGCACCGTTCCTCAGGCAGAGGCGCTTGACAAAATGGGCATCACCCTTGATAAGGTATTGTCCCTTGAGGTTGCAGACGAGGTTATTATCGACAGAATGTCGGGCAGACGCGTTTGTCCCTCTTGCGGAAAAACCTATCACGTAACTTCTAATCCTTCCGCTAAGGGCGAGGATTGCGAGGCTTGCGGCACGAAGCTTACTGTTCGTGCAGACGATGCTCCCGAGGTCGTGCGCTCTAGACTGGATGTGTATCACTCAACTACAGAGCCCCTGAAGGACTTCTATCAGGCAAAGGGTGTTCTTGCGACCGCCGTCGGCGCTGATAGCATTGAGGATACAACAGAGCGTACTTTCAAGGCACTCGGCATTTGATATGTTTATCATAAAGAATTCCGAGCAGCTTGAACTTATGAGACATGCAGGGCGAATTACTGCTGAGGCACTTTTAGTTGCCAAGGAAGCTATTCGTCCGGGCGTGTCGACAAAGGAAGTTGATATAAAGATCCGCCACTTTATTGAAAAGTGCGGAGCAACTCCTTCCTTTCTCGGCTACGGCGGATTTCCCGCCAGCGCATGCATTTCTGTAAATGACGAGGTCATACACGGAATACCCTCGGAAAGACGAATTCTTGTAGAGGGCGATATCGTAAAGGTCGATGTTGGTGCTCGCTACCGCGGCTATAATGGCGACAGTGCAAGAACATTTCCTGTCGGCAAGGTAAGCGATGAGGCACTGAGGCTTATCCGGGTCACTAAGGATAGCTTCTATGAGGCGATGAAGGTTTTGAAATCCGGATGCCGCCTCGGGGACATAGGACATGCGGTTGAAAGTTTCGTCATTTCAAATGGCTTCTCGGTCGTTCGTGATTATGTTGGTCACGGAGTCGGCAAGGATTTGCATGAGGAGCCCAATATACCAAACTACGGTACAGCGGGCAGGGGACCGAGGCTGTATGCCGATATGACGGTTGCCATAGAACCCATGGTAAATCAAGGTACGCATGAAGTAAAGGTGAAAAACGACGGTTGGACAGTCCTGACTCGTGACGGAAAGCTTTCTGCTCACTATGAGAACACGGTTGCCATAACCGACGGAGAACCGATTTTGCTTACCGAAATAGATTGATTAAAAACTATTCACGGTTATAAAAACAGGAGGAACAATCCCTTGGCAAAAAGCGATTCAATCGAATTTGAAGACTGTGTCGTTGTGGAAGCACTTCCCAACACCGTCTTTAAGGTAAAGCTGCCTAACGGTCACATTGTAACTGCGACCCTCTCAGGCAAGCTGCGTATGAATTATATTAAAATTCTCGTTGGTGACTCGGTTACCGTTGAGGTGTCTCCCTATGATATCTCTAAGGGCCGTATTACCTGGAGAAAGAAGTAATATCATCTAATTTTTGAAAGGATAGGTATTAAAAAATGAAAGTTAAGCCTTCCGTCAAAAGAATTTGCGAAAAGTGCAAGATTATCAAGAGACACGGTAAGATCATGGTAATCTGTGAGAATCCGAAGCACAAGCAGCGTCAGGGCTGATAATTCGGACACTTTAGCAATTCGGACGACATAAAACTAACAAAGGAGTATATATCGAAATGGCTCGTATAGCTGGTGTTGATATTCCCAATAACAAGCGTGTGGAAATCGCGCTTACCTATATCTACGGTATCGGTCTTAAGAGTGCGCAGGATATTCTTGCAAAGACAGGTGTAAACCCCGACACTCGCGCAAAGGACCTTACCGAAGCTGAAGTTGCGGCTCTTCGTGATGAGATAGAAGCTAACTACAACGTAGAGGGTGACCTCCGCCGTGAAGTAGCTCTTAACATCAAGAGTCTTGTAGAAATCAATTGCTATCGCGGTGTTAGACACAGAAAGGGTCTCCCCGTAAGAGGTCAGCGCACCAAGACCAATGCAAGAACAAGAAAAGGTCCCGCAAAGACCATAGCAAACAAGAAGAAGTAAGGAGTGTTGTAAGATGGCAGTAGCAAAAAAAGTTGTTAAAAAGCGTCGTGAGCGTAAAAACGTCGAAAAAGGCGTAGCTCATATTCGTTCCACTTTCAACAATACTATCGTTACCATTACCGACGTTCAGGGTAATGCAATCGCTTGGGGCACAGCAGGCGAGATGGGCTTCAAGGGCTCCAAGAAGTCTACTCCCTATGCAGCACAGACTGCTGCTGAGCATGCAGGCAAGATCGCTGTTGATCACGGTATGAAGAGCGTTGAGGTTCTCGTTAGAGGTCCCGGAGCAGGACGTGAGTCTGCAATCCGTGCGCTTGCAACCGCAGGTCTCGAGATCACAATGATTAAGGACGTTACACCGATTCCTCATAACGGTTGTCGTCCTCCTAAGCGCAGACGCGTTTAATCTTAAGGGAGGTATAGTTAAAATGGCTAGATATACAGGACCTAACTGTAAAATGTGCCGTCGTGAGGGCTGCAAGCTCTATCTCAAGGGTGAGCGCTGCACAAACGGCAAGTGCGCATTCGACCACAGAAGCACAGCTCCCGGTCAGCACGGCGCAGCTCGTAAGAAGGTCGGAGAATACGGCAAGCAGCTTCGTGAGAAGCAGAAGGCAAGACGTTACTACGGCGTGCTTGAGGGCCAGTTCAAGCACTACTATGAGATGGCTGAAAAGATGGATGGTATTACAGGTGAAAACCTTCTTACCCTTCTTGAAAGACGTCTTGACAACGTAGTATACAGAATGGGTATGGCTGCATCCAGAAAGGAAGCTCGTCAGCTCGTTCTTCACGCACACTTCACCCTTAACGGTAAGAAGGTAACCATTCCCTCTATCCTTGTTAAGGCAGGCGATGTTGTTGCTGTAAAGGAAACAAGCAAGGAAAGCGCAAAGATCAAGGCTCTTATCGAGGGTCTTGCTACCGTAGCAGCTCCCAAGTGGCTTGAGCTTAATGCTCAGGATGCAGCTGCAAAGGTTGCTCAGCTTCCCGCAAGAGACGATATCGACTTCGAGTTCGAAGAGCAGCTTATCGTCGAGCTCTATTCCAAGTAATCCCTCCGATACGAGCGAAGAAATATCGAAAGTTTATGCTTTCTTTATTCTTCGCTGGGTATCAGTTTATTTTCCCGCTCTTGAAAAAGAGCAAAACACAAAATTAAAACAGGAGGTAATTTTAAAATGATGAACGCAATAGAGAAATTTAATATAGCTGTGTCTGAGACGTCTGAGTCCGGCAACGAAGCGGTTTTTGTAGCTGATCCTCTCGTAAGAGGCTATGGTATCACTCTTGGAAACTCTCTTCGCCGTGTGCTTCTCTCCACTCTCCCCGGCTATGCTGCAACCAGCATTAAGATTGACGGTGTACTTCATGAGATTTCTGCCTGCAATGGCGTAAAAGAAGATGTTCCCGAAATCGTTCTTAATGTTAAGGGTATTGTAGCAAAGCTTGAGTGCGATGAGCCCAAGACTGTTGTAATTGACGTAACAGGCCCCTGCAATGTTACCGCAGGTGACATTACTCCTGATGCAGATCTTACTGTGCTCAATCCCGAGCATCATATCTGCACTGTTGCTGAAAACGCACGCTTCTATATGGAGATCACCTTTGACGAAGGCCGTGGATATGTTCCCGCCGACGTTAATAAGCAGAACTATCTTGCAAGTGTTGGCGCAAATGTTGGCGCTCCTATCGGTCTCATTTTTGTCGACTCTATATTCACTCCCGTATATAAGGTTGAATATAGTGTAGAAAATACCCGTGTAGGTAACATTACCGACTATGACAAGCTTACAATGAAGGTTCTTACTAACGGAACTATTGCAGCTAAGGAAGCGGTTTCACTCGCTGCCAAGGTTCTCAACGAGCACCTCAGGCTCTTCATCGATATGTCCGAGATCGCAAGAAACGGTGAGGACATCATGGTTGAGAGAGCAGAAGTAAAGAAAGAAAAAGTACTCGAGATGACCATTGAGGAACTTGATCTGTCTGTTCGTAGCTTCAACTGCTTGAAGCGCGCAGGCATTGATAATGTCGAGGATCTGATTAACCGCAGTGAAGAGGATATGATCAAGGTTCGTAACCTTGGACGTAAGTCTCTTGAAGAGGTTATCCAAAAACTTAACTCCTTAGGCCTTGCCCTAAAGAAAGACGAAGAATAATTTTTCAGGAGGAATAGAAAATGAGAAAGCTTGGCAGAACAACTGCACAGCGTAAGGCTATGCTTCGCGGCATGGTTACTCTTCTCCTTGAGGTCGGCAAGATTGAAACAACCTACACTCGTGCTCAGGAAGTTTCCGCAAAGGCAGACGAGATGATCACCCTTGGTAAAAAGGGCGACCTCGCATCTTACCGCGCAGCTCTTGCATACATCACCAAGGAAGACGTAGCAAAGAAGCTCTTCAGCGTTATCGCTCCCGCTTATGCGAACGTTAACGGTGGATATACACAGACTTTTAAGATGGGTCCCCGTCGTGGCGACGGAGCTGAAACAGCAATTGTTAAGCTCACTCCCGTTGCGAAAGCAGAGGATGCTGAGACCAAATAATTAAAGGTCTTTAGGATTGCGAACACCGAAATAGGTGTTCGCAATCTTTTTATTTAAACAAACAACTGTTTACAGATAGTTCATAATTTGAAAACGATATACAAATGAATTTCTGATAAAATAAAGTATAACATATTATTTTAGGAGGATTTATGGCAAAAATACTTGTGACAGAAGACGACAGAGACCTTAATAGAATTGTTTCCTCCTTTCTTGTAGGCCTCGGCCATGAAGCTGCTTCAGCATATGATGGCAAAGAAGCAATGGCAAAATACGAAAGCGAGCGATTTGATATTCTTCTTACCGATATAATGATGCCAAAAATGGACGGATTTGAGCTTGCGGAGTCAATAAGACGTGTTGATGCTGAAATACCGATCATTTTTATGACTGCTAAGGACGACAAGGCGTCTAAAATGTTTAGCTTGGGCATCGGTGTTGATGATTATATTGTAAAGCCCTTTGACCTGGATGTTCTTGCCATTAAAATCAGTGCAATACTTCGAAGAGCAAAGATAGAAAAAGAAAGAGAAATCTCGGTGGGAAACCTTAAAATGAATTCCGAGGAACGCTCAGTAACGGTTGATGGGGCTGAAATTGCGCTTACGGTACGTGAGTTTGATATACTTTTCAAGTTTTTGTCCTACCCTAAAAAAACCTTTACAAGGTCGGCTTTAATGGATGAGTTTTGGGATTTTGATTCCTCTGCAACATCAAGAACTGTTGATGTTTATATGGCAAAGCTTAGAGAAAAAACAAAGTGCTGTGACGGCTTTGAAATTCAGACTGTTCACGGCCTTGGCTATAAATTGGTGCTAAAATGAGAACAAAGCTTGACAAAAAGAGCGGTTTTTCCTATGCGGGAGCCATAATTTTCTTTGTGGTAATTGCTCTGGTTATTCAAACAGCACTCGTGGTGTACGAGTATATAAGAGAGCGAACAGACGATTTGGGGCTTGTTGCGCTTCTTATGCTTGGAATAATAATTATTCTGTCGGGATTATGTACCGTAGCTGACGTTATAAGGCGAAAAATAATGGTTGACCGACCTGTTGCTAAAATTCTGTCTGTAACCGAGAAAATAGCTTGCGGAGACTTTTCTGCAAGAGTGTATATAGAGCATACATATGACAAATACGATGAGTTTGATCTTATTGCCGAGGACCTAAACTATATGGCTGAAGCACTTAGAAAAAGCGAGGTGCTTAAAAGCGACTTTATTTCAAATGTATCTCATGAGCTTAAAACCCCCCTTGCGGTGATTGAAAGCTATACTAAAAAGCTGTCGGACAAGAAACTTGATGAAGAATCAAGAATAAAGTATATAGAAACAATACGTTCTGCAACATCAAAGCTCTCTAAGCTTGTTACTAATATTCTTTTGCTTAATAAGCTTGAAAATCAGCACCTGCGCCCCGAGATTAAAAGAGTAGACCTTTGCGGTGTTCTTTCAGACTCAGTGCTTGTATTCGAAAGCCTCATTGAAGAGCGAGGTCTTACACTTGAGTGCGATATTGACACTCTGTATATTAGTTCCTCTCCGGATTATCTTGAAATTGTATTTAATAATCTTATTTCGAATGCCATAAAATTTACCGAGCCGGGCGGACAGGTAACAGTTAAGCTTTATCCTTTTGGTGACGGCGCTGCTATTGAAATATCGGATACAGGCTGCGGCATTCCAGAGGAGGTTGGAATGCACATCTTTGATAAATTTTATCAAGGTGACACATCTCATTCATCCGAGGGCAACGGACTTGGTCTTGCTATGGTGAAAAAGGTTATAGATATTCTTGGCGGTGAGATAAAGGTAGAGAGCGAGACGGGAGTAGGAAGCAAATTCACAATAATTTTAAGGGGATAAAATGAAAACAAATATTTGCAATTTGTTAAAGAAAATGCTTCGCCCAAAGGGGTTGGCGCTTGTTGTAACATACATTTTAACTATTGTATTTATCTCTGCATCTTTGGTCATGCTTTTTATTGACTATACAGGCAGCTTGCTTGAGATTTTGGCATATGCCTGCTTCGGACTTGCCGGTGTAAGTCTTGGATATTCTGTGTATACAATTGTGATATATGCTCCCGGCCTCAAGAAAAATATCATGGAGAGGATACGGGCAAATCCAATTGGTAATATGGTTCTTTCCGACTGGGGTATGAGAACGCTTGTCTCGGCAGCGCTAAGCTTTGTGTTTGGGCTTGCAAACGCAGCTCTAAACGCCTATCTCGGAATCAGCGAGGCATCAATATGGTTTGGCGCTCTTGCCGCATATTATATTTTCCTTGCAATAATGAGAGGCGGACTTCTGCTCGGCAGTAGGCGTAAAGTGCGCTCTGATGCGCTCCTAAGGGCGAAAAATTACCGCAGGTGCGGAATATGGCTGCTCATTCTCAACGCAGCTCTTTCTTCTGCCATAGCTCAAATGATATTTGATGACCGAGGATTTTCCTACAAGGATTGGCTTATTTATGCCTTTGCAGCATATGCGTTCTACAAGATAACTATGGCTATAATAAATGCCATAAGAGCCAGGAGCCACGATGATCTGACATTGCAGGGAATAAGAAATATTAACATAGTTGACGGAGCAGTTTCAATTCTTGCACTTCAAACAGCGCTTCTACATACATTTTCCTCAGGCGGCGAGGTTGATATTTCATTATTTAACACCCTTACAGGCTCGGCTGTCAGTCTGTTCTCGATAGGTCTTAGCATTTTTATGATAGTAAAAGGAAGTAAAGAAATAAAGGAAATTAAGAATGCAAAACAATAGATTTGAATATAAATATTCGGTTCCTACCGAGCGTGAAAGACGTGAGATCGAGAGCATCAAGCGCCAATACACAAGGCAGGATGACATCACCGAGGCAAACAAGCTGATGCACCTGCGCAGGCTGCATAATAGCATAGCGAATACAGCAAGACTAGTCGCTCTCATTATAGGAATAGCAGGCACACTGATTTTCGGTGGAGGAATGGCTCTTGTTATGGAGTTTTCTCAGCTTGGTTTGGGAATTGCTGTCTCAGCTATTGGCATTATACCTATGGCTTTGGCTTATCCTGTCTATAAGCTTGTTTTTAACTTAAAAAAGAAGAAGCACGGAGACGAAATTCTGCGTCTTTCTGATGAGCTGCTTGGAAATGACGGGGAAGCATAATAACAGATAAGGGTCTGTCCTAAGTGGGACAGGCCTTTTGCTTACAAAACTTTTACATTTGTTTAGCACTGCTAAAACACAGAGGGAGTATAATATTTAGGTAAATTAAGAAAAGGAGACATTAAATGAACGCTATTGAAATAAGAAATCTTTCAAAAAGCTTTCGCTCTATGTATGCCGTTGACCATCTGAACATGACTGTTCCGATTGGCGCGATTTATGGCTTTATCGGAGAGAACGGCTCAGGAAAATCAACAACAGAAAAGCTTATCTGCGGTCATCTTGTACCCGACTGCGGTGAGATAAAGCTATTTGGCAAGGACTTTACAGACCCGGGTGTACGTGTGCGTGTTGGTGCGCTTATAGAAAATGCCGGTTGCTTTCCCGGATCAAGTGTCTACCAAAACCTTATGATGCAGGCAATAAATCTTGGAATAGAAAATCCCGACGAGGAAATCAGACGGGTTCTTTCTATTGTACGCATGGAAAGTAATGCCGAGCTTAAGTTTAAAAAATGCTCTCTCGGAATGAAGCAGCGTATCGGAATTGCTATGGCGCTTCTTGGTGACCCGGCTCTTCTTATTTTAGACGAGCCTATCAACGGTCTTGATACCGACGGAATGAGAATTATGCGTGAAATTCTTGTTGACATTACAAAAAATTACGGCTGTACGGTTCTAATCTCCTCACACATACTGGGTGAGCTTGAAAAAATTGCTACACATTACGGAATTATCCGCAGAGGTAAAATGATTATGGAGCTTTCGGCTGAGGAAATGGACAGCCGTGCTCAGGTGTTTGTCTCACTTAAAACCAAGGATATGGAGGGCGCAAAGCAGCTTCTTTCGGGCAATTTTGCAGATGTGCGCCTTGAGGAAGAGCATATCAGGGTTTATGACGTAGATGACACCGAAAAAATTGTAGATTGTCTTATGCGCGGAGGACATGTTGTAAGCGAGATTAAAAAGAACAAAATAGGTCTTGAAGAATATTACGTTGAGCTTATGTCAAGAAAGGAGGATAAATAAATGAACAGCACTGCAAAGGAGCTTAAATTCACCTCTCCCAGTTTTACCGAAAGACTTCGCGGAATGCTGGGCGTTGATTTTTACCGCCTTTTTCACACTCCTGTTTTTTATATCTTCCTGGCTATCTCAGCTATAATCCCCGCTATGGTATCGGCAATGACAATGATGCCTGACCAAAACGGCAACACTATGGAGCCTCTCTATTCCAACGTGTGGCAGATAATTGCCGCAGACGAGTCGCTTTATGTTATAAATACTATTGCCGATTATGCAAATATGAATATGGTATTTATTTTTGGCGGAATAATGGTTTCCATTTTTATCGGCCACGACTATAAGTCGGGATATGTAAAGCAGCTCTTTACCACTCACCCGAAAAAGCAGGACTACATGATGTCAAAAAGCCTTGTATCTGCATTCGCAATGGCTTGTATGTGCATAAGCTATCTTATCGGAGGTACTGTGGCAGGGCTTCTTGTCGGGTATGAGACAGATGTGAATGCTCTTTCGCTTATTATTGCTATATTGGGCAAGATTTTTATGAGCCTTGGCTGGGCTAGCCTTTATACATTCCTCAATATAATTTTCAGAAGATATTTTGGACTTTCTATCGCCTCATCGTTCTTCTTCGGTACGGGAATTCTTATTATAGGTGCGGCAGCCATAGTTGAAAATCTTTCGCTTCCTACATCTTTCCTTAACATATTCCTTTATGGCGCTTCTGTCAATGCTTGTCTTTCAAGCGATATCTGGTCGTTATTTATTTGCATCTTAGTATCGGTTTTGTGGGCTGTATTTTACAATGTCCTCGGTACTCATATTCTCTCAAAGAGCGATGTTTATTAAGGAGGGAAAATAATGAACGCTATTGAAATAAAAAATCTTACAAAGAACTTTGGCGAAAAGCAGGCGGTGGCAGGTCTCGATATGACGGTGCCTATGGGCTCTATATACGGCTTTATCGGAGAGAACGGCTCAGGAAAATCCACCACCGAAAAGATGATATGCGGACTTATTCCGAAAAGTGGCGGAAGTATTACCCTCTATGGTAGGGACAACAGAGACAGAGACGTGAGAGCATCTGTCGGAGTGCTGATAGAGGCTCCCGGCTGCTTTCCCGGACTTACGGTTTTTGACAATATGATGCTTGAGGCAAAGAACCTTGATATTCCCGATGCGGAAAGTGCGGTAATAAATACACTTAAGCTTGTCAGAATGGAGGGCGCTGCCGGAAACAAATATAAAAACTGCTCACTCGGTATGAAGCAGAGGGTTGGAATTGCTATGGCTCTGCTTGGCGACCCCACGCTTCTTGTGCTTGATGAGCCTTTAAACGGTCTTGATGCCGACGGAATGAGAATTATGCGTGAGGTGTTCCTAGACATTGTAAAGGATAAAAAGCGCACAATACTTGTATCGTCTCATCTTTTAGGCGAGCTGCAAAAGGTGGCGACTCATTACGGAATTATCCGTCACGGAAGAATGATTAGGGAAATGACGGCAGAGGAGCTTGATGCCGACTGTCGCACCTATGTTGCTCTTAAGACTGCGGATATAAAGAGAGCAAAGGAGCTACTTTTGATTAAATATCTGCGTGTAGAGGTTGACGAGGAGGAATATATCCGTGTATATGACAGCGTATCTCCCGAGGAGATAGTCAGCTACCTTTATGACATGGGAATATGCGTAACCGAAATTATGACAGATAAGATAGGTCTTGAGGAATATTATATAGACTTAATGAAGGAGGGCAAATGAGGTGGAAAATACAGTAAGCTTTGAAAAAAACAGCTTTGGAAAAAGGCTTAAAAGCATGATTCGTGTCGACCTTAGCAGAATGTTTAAATCCAAGTTGTTTTATATTCTTATTGCCACAGCTCTTTTGATACCTGTTCTTATCACCGTTATGATGACAATGATGGATGGCACTGTTTCAAAGGACCCTCAGACCGGTGTAGAAACGGTCATGGAGGGACCCGACAATGCCTGGCAGTCTATAGGCACTTTGCCAACAGAAGGCGATGAGTCAAGTGAAGCACCGAGTGACGGTGCAGGCGCCATGGGAGCTATGGGCGGCATGGATGTTATGAGCATGTGTAACATAAATATGATGTTTATGCTTGTTGCCGTTTTTATTTGCTTATTCATCTCAGAAGATTTCAGAAGCGGGTATTCAAAAAATCTCTTTACCGTAAGGGCGGACAGAGGCGAATACGTTATATCAAAAACTCTGGCAGGCTTTTTGGCAGGCACTTTTATGCTTTTGGCATATTTTATCGGTGCGATGCTTGGTGGCGCTATATCCTCTCTTTCATTTGACCTTGGCTCGCTTTCAATACTGAATGTGGTTATGTGCATGGTGGCTAAGATATTTCTTATGCTTGTTTTTGTGTCTATTGATGTAATTGTCAGTGTGGCGGCAAAGCAGATGGCTTGGCTTTCTCTTTGCGGCTCGCTTGGAGCGGGAATGCTGCTGTTTATGATGGTTTCGATGATAACACCCCTTAGCTCAACCATAATAAATGTTGTTCTTTGCATAGCGGGCGGAGCAATGTTCGGCTTTGGTCTAGGTATCGGAAGCCGCGCTATACTGAGAAAGACCAGTCTTGTGTGACTTTTGGTATATTATCAGGGACTTTCAAGCTTTTGGGAGCCCCTTTTTCTTTTACAAAATCTTAACAAAAGTAAAACAACACATTTACTCTCGCTTGACGTTTGAGAAACAGTAAAGTTGTATAATTAATTCGTAAAAAAACAAAAGGAGACATAAAAATGAGTCAGTCAGAAAAACAAATAGTAGAAAGCATAAGGGCGCAGTATACCGAGCGCAACCTAACAAAGCTCGATGAGCTGAAAGCTCTTCACAAGGCGGTAAGCAGACCTGCAAATATATTTGCATACATTTTCGGTGTGCTTGGAGCTCTGATTTTAGGTGTTGGTATGTGCCTTGCCATGCCTGAGGTTGTAGAGGGGTATATGATTTTTGGTATTGCTGTAGGCATAGTTGGAATAATTATGGTTTCGGTGAACTACACTATATACAAGGCAATTCTTAACTCAAGAAAATCCAAGTACTCTAAAATGATTTTTGAGCTTTCCGAGGAAATACTCGAAAACACTAAGTAAAACAGCGAATGTTAAGAGTATAAAAATATTAATCAGAGGTAAAGATAGTAAAAACAAGTGTGAGGTTTTTGTATTGCCTAAAATACACATTTTATTATCCAATTTTCTTGATACGGGTTCAAAGGTGATAGCAGCTCTTACAGGCTGCCGCTATCCCCATGCCTCAGTGGGCTTTGACGATGATATTAACACATTTTACAGCTTTGTAACAAGGGGCTTTATTGTGGAAAAAATTTCAAGATATATAAAGCCGGGGCGAGCCCCATACTCCTGTCAGCTTTATACACTTGAGGTATCGGAAAAGGTGTATTTAAGAATAAAGGAGCTTATTTCGTATTTTGTAAAATATAAGCCATATCTCGGATATTCAAGACTCGGTATGGTGCTTAGTCTTGTTGGAATACCGTATAAGCCAAGCCCGCTAAAATATTTTTGCAGCCAGTTTGTAGCAGAGGTGCTTGAGAGGGCAGGGGCAGTAAGACTGAAGAAGAAAAGCAGAAAATATTTTTCAAATGACCTAAAGGCGCTCCCCGGAATGAAGCTGTCCTTTCAGGGAAATATGAAAACAATGCTTGAATCCTTTGGTAGTGCGCCTCTCGGAAATATTTAGAATAATAGTAAAAAACAGATAAAAAGCGTCCTAAACAGGGCGCTTTTTGGTATATATAGGGTTTTTAGGAAAACTGTTTGCATTGAAGCGGGGCAGGATTTATGGTATAATTTATAGGCATTAAAAAAGAAAGGAAAAGAATATGAAAAAAGAAAAAATAGCGGCAATAGCTCTTGCCGCACTGGTAGCAGCGAGCGCTACCGCACTACCAACCTCTGCGGCAGTATATAACCGCGCCGAAGCAGATTTTGTAAGTACATATTTTGACAGAGAGGAGAGTGAGCGCAGTTTTTCAAGAAAATACCTCTCGCTTAAAGGTATACCCACAAAAAATGTGTGGAGCTATAACAGACTTTCGGTCAAAATCGGAGGTCTTGGCCTGTCTGTCAAGGGGCTTGAAATTAACGGCAAGGCATACATTCCATTTAGGGCTGCCGCATCTGCAATAGGCGCATCGTATAGTTATAACAGCTCTGACAGAAGCTCGGCAATGAAAGCCTCCGGGCTCAGTATAAACGCGGGTGATGGGTGCTATACGGTATATGCAAATGACAGAGCCCTGTTTTCAGAAAGTCCGGCTGTTATAATGAATGACGGCAGAATGTATATCCCGGCAGAGATTTTTGCAAAAGCCGTGGGAATGACTCTTTCGGCAAAGGGCAGTGAAGTAAGTATAAGCGGAAAATATTCGCCCCTGCTTCACGCATCAAAGTTTTACAGAGAAGACGAGGTGTTCTGGCTTGCCAGAATAATCCACGCAGAGAGCCGCGGAGAGCCTCTATTTGGCAAAATTGCGGTAGGCGACGTTGTGCTTAACCGTGTAAAATCCTCTGCGTACCCGAATACGATATATGGTGTAATTTTTGACAGGAAGTACGGTGTGCAGTTTAGTCCTATCCTTGACGGAAGTATATATAACACGCCCGATTTCAATTCTATCCTTGCGGCAAAAATTTGCCTTGACGGATATATGATATCCCCCGACGTGCTCTTTTTCTTAGAGCCCAGCCACTCTACATCTTCATGGATTCCTAAAAACAGACAGTATCTATTCACAATAGGCAGTCACGATTTTTATAAATAATTCTTTAGCCGTCTTGATAACATTCGAGACGGCTTTTTAATACCGCACATTGATAATAAATAAGTTGAAAAGTGCAATTTTACATATAAAGAAAGTTAAAATGTCCATTTACAAGTTAAGAGTTGTATGTTAGAATAGAAGCAAGTTAAAACAAAAACGGAGGGGTCTATGAAAAAAATATTGCTTTTTTTGGTCTGCGCGCTTTGTATGGGAATACTTTGCAGCTGTGACAGTATTCTCTCTCTTTTTGGTTACGGCAATTCAGAGAACGACGGACCGCAACCCGAGTTCTACACAGTAACCTTTGATTCAAACGGCGGAACAAGCGTTAAATCCGCAAATGTAAAGCCAGGTAAGACCTGTGATATTCCATACTCGCCTTTGCGTTCCGGCGCAACCTTTGCCGGCTGGTATTACAAAGGCAACCCTTGGAACTTTAATACCGACAAAGTAACTTCCGATATTACGCTTGTCGCGAAATGGGACTACCTGAGCTACAACATAGAGTATGACCTTTCCGGCGGAACACTTCCCGAAAACATGCCCACAAGCTACACTGTTAATTCCGAAACAATTGTTTTATCAGCGCCAATAAGAGAAAACTGCCGCTTTGCAGGCTGGTATCATAAGGGTAAGCTTGTAACCGAGATACCTAAGGGCAGTACAGGCGACATTCTGCTTGTGGCTGATTTTTACGGTCCTGATGCAACGGTTCCCGATTCGCAAACAGCCGCTGCCCGCACATGGGATAATGATAAAAATATAACCGTAAGACTTACCGCTGACACAAGCGATGCTATGACAGTAAGGCTTGATTTTACAAAGCCGTGGCAAACGGTAAAGGTTGAGCAGGGCGGCAAGGTGGAATATGTAGATACCTATGCCGAGGGGGACAAGTTAATGCTTGATATTAAAATGACACCAAACTCAGACGATGCGATTATTACGCCTGTGGTTATGATAGGTGATACGGTTCTTGAAACCAAGTACGGAATATATCTTTCAGACGGAACAAAGATAGATAAAAATTACTATCCCGGCTTTGTAAGAAAGGCTGTAACCTTTACTATTGATGACGGAAATATCAAAATGGACAAAAAGTTCTTAGATATAGTCCGTCCTGCGGGAATTATCGGAACATTCAACCTGATAAACACAAATGCTCAGTCAGCGGCTGCGTATCTTGCCCTCTACAAGGGCTACGAGGTGGCAAACCACCATCAGCTTCATTGCCTCCCTTGGCGAGACGGCTTTGACTTCTCCACGATAGAAATAAAGAACGAGATTTTTAATTCGGCTACCGCAGATACAAGGTATATGTATATAACCAAGACCCCCGGACTTTATTACATAGACTACAAGCATTTCAGCCCCTCAACAAAATCTCCCTACTGGCACCCCATAGCAACAGACGAAACCTATACCGAATATATAGACAAAACCAAAGAAGCAATCGAGAATGTATTCGGCAAAGGCTCTGTTGTAGGATTTGCTTATCCTCACGGACAACTTAACGAATATGTAAAAAAATATCTTAAGGATGCAGGCTATCTTTACGCAAGAGATACGGGGAATCTTAAGGATAAGACAAACTTTGCTCTTCCTGAGGACCGGTTTGAGTGGACATATAATGCAGATGTGTCCTGCTTAAACGAGGTTATGGAAATGTATGATGTCCTTGACGACGATGGCAACCTAAAATTCTTCTCATTCGGTGTTCATGCCTCAGACTTTGAGGGCAAGTGGTATGTACTTCAGAACTTTGCGTCTAAGTACGGCAACCGCCCAGAGGACTTCTGGTATGCGTCAAACCGTGACATTTTTGAATACGAGGATGCGGTAAATGCGCTTCAGATAACCGAGGATGCAATTGTCAACCCCTCCGATATTCCTGTTTTTGTTACTATAAACAATGTGAAAACCATAATCCCCGCAAACACTTCTTACACTCTAAAATGAGGAAAATGCAAACAATGGTTAGAAAAATCACAGCAATAACCTTGTCGCTTATCTTTTGCCTTTGTGTTTTTAGTGCATGTGACAGTTTGTTAAACGGTTCAAAGGATAATGATGGCGAACCTGTTAAAAAAAGCGAATACACCATAACTCTTGACACTCAGGGAGGTACACCCCTTGCGCCTATGACGGTTAAGGCGGGAGAAAAATGCTATTCCCCATACGCTACGCTGAGATCGGGCTATGAATTTATGGGATGGTACTGCAATGGTAAGCTCTGGGACTTTGAAAATGATACGGTAAATGATGATATAACTCTTACTGCCGGTTGGAGCATCATTGATTATACTATCACCTATGACCTTGGTGGGGGAAGCTACAGCGGCAGTATGCCCGAAAGCTACACAGTAGAATCGGATACCATCTCTTTTGGCACTCCTGTCCGCGAGGACTATGTATTCCTGGGCTGGAGGATAAATGGTAAAAAAACAAACGAAATAAAAAAAGGTACTGTCGAGGATATGAATGTAGTTGCAACCTGGTTTGGACTTGAAGCGGAAATAACACCTGCGAAGGGCGGTGCAACCGGAATTGTTTCTATAATTCACGATGACGCAAGGCTTCCTACCATGGCGCTCATTGACGCTATGCTCGAAAAATACGGTCTTGTTGCGGATGTTGGCTTTTTACTTAACAAGGTCTACAGTAACAATATTACAGATACCGCTGCTCTCGCACAGTACTCGGAATATATCAATAACGGTAGGTGGAAAATAGTTAATCACTCGGCAACTCACACCTGGTGGGGCGAGGAATTTTATGGGGGCGTACAAGACAATCCCGACCGCCTAAACTACGAGGTAGTCACCTCTCAGCAAAAAATGCGTGAGCTCTTCCCGAGCCAAAGAGTATTAACATTTGCTTTACCGGGCTTTTCGGCAGAGAAAAACAAGTACACAGACGGCTCTTTGTACCAGCTTAAGCAGATTATTTATTCACCTGCCGCAAGAGAGCTTATAAACAACAATTATATTGGCTCAAGGTTTTATGGCGGCGGCTCAAACGAATTAAGCGGTGAGATAGATTGGGGTTGGATAAACACAAGATTTCTTTCAGCAAATTTGATTAAAAACAATCTTGATTCAATTCTTACAAATGCCGTAAAAACAGGCACTATGGAGGTAATTTCCGTGCACGCGGTTACGGATGACCCTGCTCTAAACGAAAAGGACCCATCGTATTACCTCATGAACACAGATATGGACCTTGCCCTTTCCAAGATAAACAGTTTGGTTGATCAGGGTAAGCTCTGGAATGCGAACTTTGAGGACGCTCTTCTCTATACCCGCGAGGCAAAAGCCGCAACACTTGAATTCAGACGCTCGGGCGAAAATGTGGTTATTAACCTGACCGACGACTTGCCCGATGACATCTACAACGCGCCCCTTACCATAAGGCTTAAAAACTACGGTGAGTGGCAGGCGGCAAAGGTTGTTCAGGGAGATGATGTTCAGTACGTAACGCCCAAAACAGAGAATGGAGAGACATACTTGCAGTTTGAGCTTGTACCTGACAGGGGTGAAGCAACAATATCTGCAGTTTCTCTCGAGGATATGCCTGCATAGGAAATTTAGTAATATAATTAAAGCGGTTAATCGGTGCCTTTTGGTAAGGAATAACCGCTTTTGTGTTATCTTGGGAGGTTGTGCCATTCAAATATTCCGCAAAAAGATAGCAAAAATTCCTTAAATTTCAAAAAAAGGGTTGAAAAGCCGCCCGAATTGTTGTATACTTAAATTGCCATAAAAACATAAAGGAAGATTATTAAAATGGTTTACAAAATGAACATTGCGGGCCTTGAGCGAGAGCTTCCTCTTTGTCCGCTTACAGGCGAACTTAACATTGCTGCGTTTGTCCTCTTTGGCGATGTTGAATTGACAGAGCATTGCGCTAAGGAGCTTTGGAAGAAGGCCCCCGAGCATGATGTTATGATTACCGCAGAATCTAAGGGAATCCCGCTGGTTTACGCTATGTGCCGTCTTTCGGGCAGAAATCGATACATATTGGCGAGAAAGTCTGTCAAGCTTTATATGAAAAATGTTGTGTCCTGCGACACCAAGTCTATAACCACAAGCAATGCCCAGACTCTTTATCTTGACGGAGATGACGCTGAGTTCCTTAAGGGTAAAAAGGTGCTTATCGTTGATGACGTTATCAGCACAGGCGGCTCGCTTCTCTCTCTTGAGAATCTTGTAAAGCAGTCGGGCGGTGAGATAGTTGGAAAAATGGCTATACTTGCCGAGGGCGATGCTACCTGCCGCGAGGATATAATCTATCTCGAAAAGCTCCCCCTGTTTGACAAAGAGGGACATGAAATATAATCTTAGGAGAAAATCAATGCAGACTAAACTTACACAAAAGCAGCTTGAAGCGGCATTTGAGGGCGCACTTGTCAAGCTTGACGCTATGATAGAAAAGCACGGTGAGCTTTTCCCCGGCTCTTGCACCAAGGACGGTAAATATTCCTCGGTAGAAAACCGCGGCGGTTGGACTACCTGCTTCTATACAGGTATGCTCTTCTTGGCTTACGAGTATACTAAGGATAAAAAGTATCTTGATGCCGGACTTCTCCATGTTGAGAGTTTTATCAAGAGGGTTGATGAAATGATCGGCATGGGCGACCATGACATAGGCTTCAACTTTACCCTTTCTTGCGTTGCCGCATATAAGGTTACCGGTGAAGAAAGATATAAGGAAAAGGCAATAAAGGCTGCCGAGGTGCTTGGAAATCGCTTTAGAGAAAAGGGCCAGTTTATTCAGCTTGCAGGCGATGCGGATTGCGCTGATAAGAATCTTTACCGCCTTATTATTGACTGCCTTATGAATATAAATCTCCTTTACTGGGCGGGCAGTGTTACGGGCAACCCCGAGTTTACAAGAAAGGCATTCTCTCACTTCACAACCACTATGGAAACCGTTGTGAGAGCCGACGGCTCAACATTCCAGAACTTCTACTTTGACCAGGCAACAGGCGCAAGACTTGGCGGCGGTACAAAGCAGGGCCTTAACGCAAGCAGCTGTTGGTCTCGCGGTCAGTCATGGGGTGTTACAGCCATTCCGTTCACATATTCTTATATGAAGAATGCCGAAATCTTCGATAAGTATTACACTATCGCAGATTACTTTATTGACAGACTCCCAACAGACAAGGTTGCTTATTGGGACCTTTGCTTTACCGACGGCGGTGAGCCCAGAGATTCATCTGCTAACGCAATTGCGGTATGTGGACTTCTTGAGGCAGTAAAGAATATGCCTATCGATGAAAGTAAAAAGGCAAAGTATGCCGAGGCTGCCGAGGATATGCTCTATGCACTTGTTACAGATTGCGCATCCACACCCGACCCCGAGTGCGAGGGTCTTATCAAGCACGGAACATACTATTACGCAGGTAAGCTCGGAATCGATGAGTGCTGCATCTGGGGCGACTACTTCTATCTTGAAGCCCTTATGCGCAAGCTGAGACCTGATTGGAAAAAGTATTGGTAATGTAAATGTTTGTTTACTGCAAAGCGGATTTTGGAGACAAGATCCGCTTTTTTTCTTTTTTTGATAAAACCTGTTAAAAACTGTTTAATTTCGACACAGGGAGGTTATACTAACTTCACAGAAAACTTTATTTGGGGTAGGATATGCGAATTAATAAGGTTGAAATCTGCGGAGTAAATACGGCAAAGCTTGTGACTTTTTCGGAGGAAGAAAAGAGGGAGCTCTTACGCGCGGCAAGAGACGGTGACAAGGAGGCCAGAGATGCGCTTGTTATGGGAAATCTTAAGCTTGTGCTAAGTGTTATCGGAAAATTCAACCCGAAGCAGGAGACTCTCGATGACCTGTTTCAGGTTGGTGTTATAGGTCTTATTAAGGCTATTGATAATTTTAACCTTGAGCTGGATGTTAAGTTTTCTACCTATGCTGTGCCTATGATTATAGGAGAGGTAAGAAGATATCAAAGAGACAACAATTCAGTACGAGTCAGCCGAGGTATTAGGGACCTTGCGTACAGAGCTTTGCAGACAAAGGAGGAAATAGCTCGCCTTGAGCAAAGGGAGGCAACCCTTTCCGAGATAGCTAAAAGGCTTGAAACAGATGAGCGCTCCGTCGGTGCGGCAATTGAGGCGATAGCTCAGCCCGTGTCGCTTTTTGACAGTGTTTACGGTGACGGAGAGGATACTGTGTATGTTATTGACAAGCTTGCCGATGAAAGCGAGTCTGACGAGTCCTGGGTTGAAAATATATCCCTAAAAGAGGCTATGAAAAAGCTTTCTCCAAGGGAGATGAATATAATTGAACGCCGCTTTTACAAGGGCAGGACTCAAATGGAAATAGCCGCTGAAATAGGTATTTCGCAAGCTCAGGTCTCCAGGCTCGAAAAAGGAGCGATAGATAAGCTAAGAAAATATATGGAGTAAAATAAACCGAGTCGTTAGGGCAAATTCACCTTAATGACTCGGTTTGCTTTAGTAATAATTAATTCAATATTTCCTTGGCGGCCTTACCCTCTGCGTCTTTTAGCTCAATGCCGAGAATTTCAGCAATAGTGGGGGCATGGTTAAGAATGTTTCCGCTTTCCAGAACAGTGCCTGCCTTAAATGACGGACCGTACCCGATAAATGTGGGCTGTGGTCCCTTTTCAGGCAGATGCCCGTGGGTTGCGCGTCCGGTTCTGTAATCGCTTGTGTCAAGAGGTCGCACTATCGGGCGAGCGCATTCCTCGCTAAAGCTTGTGTATCCGTCAGATTCAAGAACAAACGAGAAATCGCCGGATAAGCCGTAAAGCTCTTTTACCTCTTCCGTCTTAAATACTCTTTCAAAGCCGTAGAGCTTGTCCTCCGCCAGTCTCGACAGCAGACTGTAAACCTCGTTATAAAGCTTTTTGTCATCTGGACGTGAGAGATAAACGTGGGCGGTGTGACCTCCGCTTGCTATATAAGCATCAAAGAATTTTAGATTTCCGTCATCATCTGTCTTAATATATCCCGCATCCTTAAGATACACGTTAGGGCAAACAGTTCTTACAATTTCAAGCTGACCGTGGTCGCTTAGTATTATAAAATCGCAGATATCCTCAATTCCTGCATCTCGGACTGCGTCAAATAGCATACCGAGCCAGCGGTCGGTTTCCTCCAGTGCATATTTTACCCTTTCGCTGAAGAGACCTGTGCGGTGTCTTGCATTATCCACAAACGATGGGTGGGTAAGCAACAGATTGGGCTTGTATCTTCTTATAATTTCCGAGGCGCAGTATATTTGAAATTCGTCTATCGTAGGGTGGGCATCCTTGTAGCCAAACCGCTTGATACCTTCTCCAACGATGTCATAAAGGCACTCGGACATGCCGTATTCCAGATAAACATTCATTATTTCGTTTTCCCGCCCTGCGGTATATTCGTTAAGTACATCGGGGATAAGGTAGTCAACAACATCCTGTCCCTTTGCGGTTACAGGCCAGGTGGAAACTGCCGTGGTAAGGCCCTTTCTTTTTGCCGCATGGAGCAGAGTGTCGCACTTAATTTCACCTAGCAGGTTGTACCATGGAGCCGGTTTTCCCGGGGAGAATTTTTCGTTGCTTATAATGCCTGTTTTCCCTGCAGGCGCGCCTGTTATTAGAGTTGCATGAACAGGGTGGGTGAGAGAGGGATATATGGTTTTCACCTTTTTGATAAGTGCGCCGCCGTCAAGAATTCTCTTGAAATTCGGTAATGTCTCCGCATATTCCAAATCCTCATAAACCAGCGCATCAACGCTGACGACTATTAAGTGCTTTTTTGCCATAGTTTTCTCCGCCTTTGGAAATTAGATACTCAAATTATAACACTTCTAATGTTTGAAATCAATAGTTGTGTTTGCTTTAAATTAAAAATTGTCTTTTTGAGTCATCTCAATCATATATTTTGTTGCAAATTTTATCCCTGCAACAAAAGCTTTTTTCTCACCGATATGCCATAAATCGTTTAGACAATTGTCATATATTTTTAAGGCTTCTTTCATTTCGTTACATAAATTTTTGTTCAGAAGCTCTTCTTGTTCAATAAGCGTATCAAGAATTTTTTGTTCTTCATCGCTTCGAGTATTTGTTGTGGACTCGAAATACAAATCCCACAGTTCGCCTAATATTTTTTTCATTTCAACCTCCCAAAATCGTCTTATAAGGTGACATATATAATTTTAGCACCTTATAAGGTGCTTGTCAAGTACATTGGTAAAAAAATAAAAAAAATATGCTATAATATAAAAAAGGAGAGTAATATGGATTATTGTAATTATAAAAGACTTAAGGATATGAGAGAGGCAAAAGGTCTTTCACAAACAGATATAGCTAAAGCTTTGGACACGACGAGACAACAGGTGAGCAAGTGGGAAACAGGTGTTCAAATGATGGGCGTTGACAAATACATAAAGCTTGCAAAATATTATGGTACATCGGTAGATTATTTGCTTGGACTCGTTGATGTTGCTAAACATTCCGAGTCCTAACAGTATTATAGATTGTTAAAAAAGAAGTCCTCGAGATTCGTGGACTTCTTTTTCTTATTATTAAACCATAAGTTCTGAGATAAGCTCACAGAGCTCACCGGGGTTCTCGAGGGATATACCGCCGATAAGGCATGCCTCGTTGTAAAGAATTTTTGCGTATTTGCTAAGCATTTCTTTATCTGTTTCGTATAGAGACTTAATTTTTTCGGCAATAGGGTGGTTAAGGTTGATTTCAAGCGCTACATTTGCCTTGGGGAGATTTCCGTCAGCGCCCGGCATCTTCTTTAAAACCTTTTCCATTTCAACCGAGAGCTCGCCCTCTGAGGTGAGACAAACGGGGTGCTTTGCCAAAGCGGTGGTAAATCTTACGGCTAAAACCTTGCCGATAGCCTCTTTCATAGCATTAAGCATTTCCTCGGAGGAGCTGTTTTCGGTCTTTGCCTTTTCCTTTTCCTCATCGGTTGAGAGGTCGGCAGCCTCTGCGGTAACATTCTTAAACTCCTTGTCGGCATATTTGCCAAGCATCTTTAAAGCAAATTCGTCAACATCGTCTGTCAGATAAAGAACCTCATAGCCCTTAGCCTTTACCGCCTCAAGCTGTGGCAGCATTTCAATTTTCTCAATGCTCTCACCCGCAGCATAGTAAATTGCGGTTTGCTCCTCTTTCATAGCATCGGCATATTCCTTGAGAGAAACATATTTTTTATCGTTTGAGGACTTGAAGAGCAAGAGGTCCTCAAGAACATCCTTGTGCATACCGTAGTCGGAATAAATTCCGTATTTCAGCTGAATTCCAAATGAATCAAAGAACTTCTCGTACTTTTCTCTGTCCTCGGACATCATCTTTGAAAGCTCGGATTTAATCTTTTTCTCAATTGCCTTTGCCATAACCTTAAGCTGTCTGTCGTGCTGAAGTATTTCTCTTGAAATGTTAAGCGAAAGGTCGGCAGAGTCTACAACACCTCTTACAAAGCTGAAGTAATCAGGCAAAAGGTCGGCGCATCTTTCCATTATCATAACACCCGATGAATAAAGCTCAAGTCCCTTTTCGAACTCCTTTGTGTAATAGTCAAAGGGAGCATGTGCGGGAACAAAGAGCAGGGCAGAGTAGGTTGCTGTACCCTCGGACTTTTGTGTAATTACTCTTGCGGGAGCCTCGTAATCATAGAATTTCTCGGTATAGAAGTTTTTGTATTCTTCAGCCGAAACCTCACCCGCGGGCTTTTTCCAAAGAGGAACCATGCTATTAAGTGTTTCAATTTCGGTATAGCTCTCGTAATCCTTGTCGGAGTTTTCCTTTAAGCGCTGCTTGGTTACAGGCATCTTTATAGGATAGCGAATATAGTCGGAATACTTTTTAACAAGCGCGCGGATTCGGTATTCGTCAAGGAATTCCGAATATTTTTCTTCCTCGGTATCTTCCTTAATATATAATGTTATCTCTGTTCCAAAGGTCGATTTGTCACATTCCTCTATTGTGTAGCCGTCAGCGCCCTCGGATTCCCATATATGTGCCATGTCTTCACCATACACCTTAGAGCGTACTGTGATTTTCTTAGCAACCATAAACGAGGAGTAAAATCCAACACCAAACTGACCGATAACGTCAACATCCTCGGTGCTCTCGTTTTCCTTCTTAAAGTCAAACGAGCCGCTTTTTGCAATAGTTCCAAGATTGTTCTCAAGCTCGTCCTTTGTCATTCCGCATCCGTTGTCGGAGATTGTAATAGTTCGCGCGGTTTTGTCAGCGGAGAGATTTATTGCATAATCCCCCTTGCTGATAGCTACCGATGAATCGGTGAGCGAGCGGAAATAGAGCTTGTCTATCGCATCGCTTGCGTTAGAGATAAGCTCTCTTAAAAAGATTTCTCTATGTGTGTAGATAGAGTTTATCATCATATCAAGGAGCTTTTTTGATTCGGTTTTAAATTGTTTTTTCTTCATTATAATTATATAACCGCCTTTCGTTATGTAAAAACAAGCTTTAGCACTCATATCTCTAGAGTGCTAAAAGTATTATAGCACCCTAAGCTACGATTGTCAAGAGCATTTGATGAATAAAGTTTTAAGATTGTTGGATAAAATTGTTAATTGTAGGATATGCACAAAATATTGGACAATTATTAGTTGAAATATGCCAAAAACATAAAAACTGAATTTTTTTCAAAAAAAATAAAAAAACCTCTTGACAAGATTGGAGTTTTGTTGTATAATAGACAAGCTGACTCGCGAGGGACAGCGAATTGATCATTGAAAATTGAACAACACAAGCAAAGATTTAAGCACTAATTGTGCAATCTTGTCAAACACATGAGTATAACTCAAAAGTAAGAGAAAAGCTAGATTTAAATAGCTCTGAAAAAAGGATTTAGGTCCTCGGGAAACCGAGGGTTTAGGTTATAATTTTTTAG
>JAGATD010000047.1 GCA_017621415.1 Clostridia bacterium | reverse complement strand
ATGTTGGTCAAGAGGTCACGCATGGGGCATTTACGGCTTCCCTATCGCTTACTCTTACGAAAAGGCTCCTTTCATAAAGGAAGTACATAAAAATGTTGCATACTTTATGCTCAATCATCTGCCCGACGACTGTATTCCCTATTGGGACTACGACTTTGTAGAGGGTGACGAGCCCAGAGACTCATCTGCCGCTACTACATCCGCCTGCGGCTTCCTCGAAATGGCATCTATGATGGAGGATTCCGACCCCGACAAGATAATCTTCGAGAGCGCTGCGGCCCAGCTTCTTGAGGCGGTTATTGATAAGTGCACAGGCGACATTGGCGTAGAATATGACGGACTTATCTGCCATGTAACTCATGCTAAGCCCCAGGGCGCGGGTATTGACGAGTGCGCGGCATACGGTGACTTCTTCTATCTCGAGGCTCTTGCAAGATATCTGCTTCCCGATTTTAAGAAGTACTGGTAGTAGCTTATTTTGATTGCCCGTCAATCAAAATATATTAAGTTTGCGAAGCAAACATATCCGGTGGCGTAAGCCATATATCAAACCGACAAAGTCGGTATATCGACTACAAAAACCCGCGCATACACAGCGCGGGTTTTATCAAAGAGGCAGAGAATGAAATTTGGCGGAAAAATGAAGGCTATCACCTTTAGCTATGACGACGGTGTTACTCAGGACCTGAGAGTTATTGAAATGTTTAACCGATATGGGCTAAAGGGCACGTTTAATCTTAACTCCGGAGGCTTTGGCGGTAGGTTTTCAAACTATATTGAGGGAAATCTTGTGTATCGCGACAAGGTTTTTGCTCACGATGTGCGCGCCATATACGAGGGACACGAGGTTGCCTCACATACACTAAATCACCCGGATTTAACAAAGCTTTCGGAGGAAGATATAGTCTATCAGATTGAAGAGGACAGAAAGCGGCTTTCTGACCTGGTGGAATATGACATTGTTGGACTTGCCTACCCTTGCGGATATGTTGACGGAAGAGTTGTTGACATAATCAGAAGCAAAACAGGAATAAAGTATGCAAGAACAGTGAATGTAACTCACGGATTTGACCTGCCAAGTGACCTCTACCGCCTTGATTTTTCCACACGCAACTTTGGTGAGGGCCTTTTCGAGCTTGCGGAGGAATTTATCAATCTTAAGCCCGACGAGCCAAAGATTCTTTCAATATGGGGACATGCTTACGAATTTGACTGGCATAAGGATTGGCATATTTTTGAAAAATTCTGCAGTCTTATATCGGGACACAGCGATATATTCTACGGCACAAACAGAGAAGTTTTTCTTTAAAAAAACAGAAACGAGAAAGTAAATGCTTGATAATATAATTAATTTTTTGCAGTCTATACCCGAAATATGGGTTTTGCTTATATCAATGATACCCTTTATTGAGCTTAGAGGCGCTATACCTGTTGGAGCGGCTTTGGGGCTTCCGTTTTACCTGAATTTTCCTCTCGCTATTTTAGGAAATATGCTTCCCGTACCGTTTATACTGCTTCTTATGCCCAAAATACTTGATTTTCTCGCAAAATTCAAGTTCTTTAAACCCTTTGTTAAGTGGATGAAGAAAAAGGCGGACAAGCACAAGGATAAAGTTATCGGGGATGAGGATACTGCCTTGACCGATGGCGAAAAAATGCCCAAAATGAAGATGACAAAAGGAATATTTATCGCCCTTATGCTCTTCGTCGGTGTGCCCTTGCCCGGTACAGGCGCTTGGTGCGGATCACTGATAGCCTCGCTTTTTAATGTTGAGAAAAAATATTCATTTCTGGCAGTGCTTGTCGGTGTTATATTATCCGGTGTTGTTATGACTCTCGCTTCATACGGTGTGCTGGAATTTCTTAAAATATTTCTTTAAAGTTAAAACGCCTCGTCGGTATTTCCGAGAGGCGTTTTTTTATTATTTGAGATTTGATTTATCCACCTGTGTAAGCGGAGCAACAAATCCTGTGGGAGATGCCGAGCAAATGTCGCAGGCAACAATCTTTGAGCGATAGACAAAGAGATTTGCATAAACCTCGCCATCGGAATTATAGTTTGTTACCTTGTAGGTATATCTTGTTACCCTTTTGTTTGCGTACTTTGAGAGGTCAAGCCCCTGCTTTTTCTGAATTTCGTTGTAGCCTAAGATTACTCTGTCAAAATTCTCGGGCATTGTGAATGCCTCTTCTTCAAGGGGCTCGCTTTCTACCTTAATACCAAATCCGTTTATAAATTCTATCCTATCCTCATTGGTTTTTATACCGCTGAAATTTATCCCCGACTCGTCTGCCGCTGCCATTACAGTCTCACCACCGCCAAAGCCGAGAGTAACTCCAATAAGCAAAAGTGTCAGGGCTACAAATCCGAAAAGCTTTACTGTTGATGCTCTGATTGAATATATAAACATATCCACCTCCAAAAAATTCTTTTTGTATTAGAATATATTTTGAAGAGGCTTTGATTATTACAACAATTATTGTTCTTTTTCTTTAGTGCTTAAAAAATCACTTCACCATTCCGTATCCACCGGCATACTTGCTGACCTCGGAGGCTACAACAAAGACCTTGCCGTCGGTGGCTTTGCGTATCTCACGGAGTACCGCGGAGGTTTCTTTTCTCGGCAGAACGATAAATATCATATTCATTTTGTCTTTTGAGCCGTGTCCCTCAAAAACAGTGTAGCCCCTGTTGTTTTCTTTTAAATACTCGGTAATTATTTTTGTGCTCTCGTCGCTTGCGATAAGCTCGAGGTTTGATGTTCCCAGAGCGATTTTATTCTCAATAGTTGCACCGATAAAAAGTCCCGCAGCATAGCCGACGCAGTAGAATAGAAGCAAAAGAAGATTGTCTCCAAGAGTGCCTATAATTGTAGATATTACAAGTCCCCAAATAACGCACTCGACAAATCCAAGCCCTGCGGCTTTCATTCGCTGACCCTTAACCATCATACAGGTTTTAAGCGACTGGATAGATATTTCAATTATCTTTGCGGCACATACTATAAGACATACCAGCGCCGGATGAAGTGTTGATAAAAATTCTGACATTTTGTTTTCCTCGCGTTAAATTAATATATACAATTATATAATGACAAATCAATGCTTGTCAATGCTTTTTTAGAATAGTATATGTAATTTGCATGATTTTTTGCGATAAACAATTCTACTTTATCTCCATCATAATTTTAGACCCCTGAATAAATCCATCTATAAATGCACATCTATTCTCGCAACACAGAACTTGATCGTAACATTCTATAAATTCATTAAGTAACTTTAAGTTGTATTCATCGAGATGCTCATTTAATAGATTAAAATATTTATCCATTCTTTCAAGCATTTCCGATTCATACTCATCAATGCTCCGTTTTCCCGATAAAACATAATTGTCCCACAGCTCTGATAACATTGGTTTCATAGCAAGCCCCTCACATCTTTTAAGTTGTTTTTTAATATATTATACATCTTTTAACGTGTATTGTCAATACATCTTTTAAGATTTGTGATAAAATATCAAAAGGAGGTGAATCTATATGAATAAATACCAGCGATTAAGAGATGTTAGAGAGGATAGAAATCTCAGTCAAAAGGATATAGCCAAGCTCTTGAATACAACACAACAGCAAATTTGTCGCTACGAGACCGGGCAGCAAATGATGGGAATAGATAGGTATATTATCTTGGCAAAATATTATAATGTTTCGCTTGATTACCTTGCCGGTATTGTTGACTCACCACGCAAATTGATTGATTAGGAAAGAGCAATGACCGAAATTCACAAAAAATAACCGCTCACAATTAGCGTGTTATCCTTCACGGAGAACACGCTAATTGTGAGCGGTTTTATTATCAAATCTTGTTTTTTACATACCTTTGTCAGTCAAGAAATCCTATTTTTGAAAGTCTCTTAAGCTTTTTGTTCCAAATGAATTTTTCGATTATGGGAGTTATTATAAATCCAACAAGCAAGAGAATTATACAAAGGTATCCGGGAGGAGACTGCATAAAGTAAACAAAGCTTCCGACAAATGGAATTTTTTCGCCCCTATATATGGCTTTCATTTGCGAATACTCTACCATAAATTCGTCAGAATATCTTACTGCATCGCCTCTCATCTGGAAGAGTCGCTGGTCGGGGTGGCTCTCGTTAGGCTCTTCTATTCCGATTATTCGGTGTATTATAAGCTCGCCCTCAAGTTCATATACTACAATATCATAAAGCTCAAGCTCATATTCTCCGGGCATCTCACGTGTAAAGATAAGGTCAAATGTGTCAAACTGGTCATTGAGGTTGTTCTCGGTAAGGTAGGTGTTTGTTTTTCTCTGATAGGACATTGAGTCAGAGAGAACAACTCTAGGCACAGCAATACCGCCCTCAACAGGCTTGTTTGAATAACGAACGTCAAAGGTCCACACAAAAACTACGATAAGCACTGCCGAAATTACCAGGGTAACAATGCCGGATACGCTTTTGAAGAAGGACTTTTTATTGACGTTCTTCATATATTCAGTTGTAATTTTTTTTGTCCTGCAAGCCGTGTCTGATTGCCCTGAGTTCTTGGTTTACAATAATGAAAAGCATTGTGCTAAAAAGCAAAAGCACAGAAACGAACATAACAAGACACACAAAAAATACGTATAAATCGTATCCTGTCATTTTTGCCTCCGAATAATGTCAAATTCCCATGCGCAGCCTTTGCGTGCCACGCATGGGACTTTAAAAAACTAAAGATATTACTGAATCTGAGCGAAATATGCGGTAATAGTAATACCCTTCTCAAGATCGTGGAATGTTTGCCACTCATCATGAGTATCAAGAATAAAGTCTTCAGATCCAAGGCTGATAAGTGTCCCTATCTGTTCATCTGTAACGGTCGCCGTAAATGTGCCATCGGTCTGCGGTTCCCATTCGAGTTCAATATAATTATCGGAAATTTTGTAGATAGCTGATTCGCCGTATTTATTAGCATCCAAATTGTTAGCAGAAAGATAACACTTCGCAGGAATCGCATTATCAACAACATCCTGGGGAGCTCCGTCTTTAGGATCAAAGGTTACTGTAATCTCACCTGTGATAACGAGAACTGCGTGATAATCACCAGTTGCTTTCTGGTCAATCTTAATGTCAATTTTGTTTTCGGTAACCTTAAGAGTACCCATATCGCCCTCGGTAGTAGCAGTTGCCATACCGTGTGAAAGGGTTCTGTCAGCTGTGCTTACAGTATTGCCCGTGTAAGCCCATGCAGCATATACGCCACCAATGGTAACGCAGAGAATAAGAGCAATAAGTACACTAATTTTTTCATTTATTTTTCCTCCATAATTATAAAATAAGTATGTATTAGTGGTTATGAGACAATTATACAATGTAATTAACCTTTTGTCAATATATTTTTTCCAATTTTTGAAAATTTTGGGAACAAGTTTATTTCATTGCATTTTGTACAAGTGTATCAATGGTTTTTCCGTCTTCGGACTTCCATGTATCGGTGTTAAATGAGTTATCTGTACCGAACTCACCGCTGGAATAGTTGTTAGCGCTTGCTGTTCCCTTAGTAAGGGGAACTACCTGTGTCCACTTATCAGCGCCCTCAAGCAGAGTGTAGGTTGCGGCATATACCGTGAGAGTTCGTGAGCTGAAGCCCTCAGAGGTGATGTATATAGTCATTTCAGTACCCTGTACGGTTCTGCTTTGACCCCAGAAGTTCTTGTAGGTGTAATCGTCACCTGTGTATATGTTGTTATCAAGGTTTTCACGCTTTATCATCATTGTGATAGGCTCTGAGACTCCGTCACCGTCAAGGTCCATACTAAGGAATTCCTTGGTAAATAGCTCCTCTATCAAAGCAGAGTCGTCATCATGAGCGCCCGAAACGTTACCGATATAGGAAACGGTTGAAGCATTACTTCCGCGATTGTTCATAGCATTCTTGAGGGTACTGTAAGAATCTGCCGAAATCACGCTGTTAATAATATCTTCAAATCTCGTTACCGCACTCTGTGCTACAACAATACCGATAGAGTCTTTATCTACCACAAAGTTAAAATGAACTTCGCTTAAGAGGTCGGTTTTTGACGTATTGTTGCTATTGAAGCCAAAGGTGGCTGTAATGGTTTTATAGCTCTTTGAGGGGATTTCTTCCTTTTGCTCAATGCCGGAAACAGTACAACTGATTCTATCGTTATCTGTAGAAACTATCTGCTCCTCATTGTAGTAATAGCTGGCATCTGTGCTATTGTAAAAGGTAATGTCCGCTACGACTGTGGAGGAAGTGTTTTTATTAAGAGAAATGTCAGCGCTTATATTTGTATCGCTAACCTTTTTGACATCGGTGCTTGAATAGTCACCGCCAACAACCTCGACCTTGGTTATATAAAACGGACCGTAAGAGAATCCGCTAAGAGAAGAAGAGACGTCATTTGACGTATCCAGTGCCGGACCCAAAAATGTCCATGCCGCAAAAACTCCGGAAACAGTCAGGCAAAGCACAGTAATCAATGCCATAACTTTTCCGAGCATAGAACCAATCATTGCTTTACCTCCTTATCCTCGGTTTTCGCTTTTATTTTATGACCTTGAAAATATTAAAAATTTACCAAGGTAACATAAGTTTAGCACAATGCGCTCTGTTTGTCAATATTTGGGTTGATTTTTTATTTTAAGCTCTCATTGCCATTTTTCAATAAGGGCCATAGTCATCTTTTGAGAATTAGCCGCAGCTATTGGCAAAAATGTTGGATAATCCATTGTAGCCCCGCCGTCTGCCGAGTCGGAAATTGCGCGGACTACGGCAAAGGGAATATTGTTTACAAAGGCTACCTGGGCTATGGCGCAGCCCTCCATTTCGCAAACATCGGCAGAAAATTCCTTTGTAATACGGAGTTTATCTTCAGCCGAGGCGATGAATTTATCTCCCGATGCAACTCTGCCCTCACGTGCCGTAAGACCGAGGGATTTTGCTGCTTCAAGGAGAATTTGCGACGCGCGTTTATCAGCATCAAAATATATTTTGTTTATCCCCGAAACAAGTCCTACGGGGTCGCCTATTGCGGAAGTGTCCATATCGTGCTGGCAGAGGCTTTCGGCAATTACAATATCACCGGTTTTAAGGTCTTTTGCAAGAGCACCGCCAACACCTGTATTTACAATCAGCGAGGGGGAATATTTGATTATTAATGCTTCTGCGCAGAGGGCAGCAAAGACCTTGCCTATACCGCATTTTGCAACCGCGACCTGTTTTTCACCGATTTTACCGAGATTTACAGCGATTCCGCTGATTATTTCAACGGTTTTGTCGCTCATTTCTGAAATAAGCCCCTCAACCTCCGGCTCCATAGCGCCTATTATCACTATATCAACCCTCATATCTTTTCTCCTTTATACATAAAGTCATTTTCTTTATTCAAGAGAATATCAAGATATTTTTTACATTCGGCTTTTGCCGCTGAAAGGTCAAGATTCTTATAATTTCCGCACTCTTTTTTTACCGCGCCGAACATTTCGCCCTCGTGGTTAATTATTTTGTTCAAAACATCGATAACTACCCGAAGCACTTCCTCATTTTCGGCATCACGGACAAGGAGATAAAAGCCTGTTTGACAGCCCATAGGACCAAAGTATATTACTCTCTCACCGATACGAGAGGAGCGAACGTATGTCGCAAACATATGCTCTACCGAGTGCATAGTAAGATTATCCATATAGTCTCCTGCATTAGGCACTCTTGTTCTCAAGTCATATGTGGTAACATCACCGTCAATGCGGGATACGTATATCCCCTCGGTGAGGAGGTCGTGATCAACGGTAAAAGAGGCTATTTTGTTTACTTTTTCCATAAAACCTCGTTTTTTTGTAAATTTAAGTTTGCAGATATTCTGCCTTTATGAATTTGAAAGGGTTGCCGAATCAGCGGGCAACCCTTGTTTTTAAATTAGAACTTAATGCGCTCTGCAATGTAGGATTTAACCTCGGAAAGAGGAATTCTGACCTGCTCCATAGTATCTCTGTCACGAACGGTTACGCAGCCGTCGTTCTCGGTCTCGAAGTCATAGGTAATGCAGAAAGGAGTACCTATCTCATCCTCACGGCGGTATCTCTTACCGATAGAGCCTGTCTCATCAAAGTCAACGGGGAACTCCTTAGCAAGCTCGTCATAAAGCTCAAGAGCCTTTTCTGAAAGCTTCTTGGAAAGAGGGAGAACCGCAGCCTTTACAGGCGCAAGAGCGGGATGAAGATGAAGAACTACACGAATGTCACCCTCGCCGAGCTCTTCCTCGTCATATGCGTCAACAAGGAACGCGAGAGCAACTCTGTCAGCACCGAGAGAGGGCTCAACAACATAGGGAATGTAGTGCTCGCCTGTCTCCTGGTCGAAGTAGGTGCAATCCTTGCCGGAATGGTTCTGGTGCTGTCCGAGGTCATAGTCTGTTCTGTCAGCAACACCCCAAAGCTCACCCCAGCCAAACGGGAAGAGGAATTCAAAGTCGGTGGTTGCCTTGGAATAGAAGCAAAGCTCCTCGGGATCGTGGTCACGAAGTCTTAAGTTCTCATCCTTCATGCCAAGGTCAAGAAGCCATTGATGGCAGAAGTTCTTCCAATAATTAAACCACTCAAGGTCGGTGCCGGGCTTGCAGAAGAACTCAAGCTCCATCTGCTCGAACTCACGGGTACGGAACACAAAGTTACCGGGGGTAATCTCGTTACGGAAGGACTTACCTATCTGACATACACCAAAGGGAAGCTTCTTTCTTGTGGAACGCTGAACCGAGTTGAAGTTTACGAATATACCCTGAGCAGTCTCGGGGCGGAGATAAACTGTATTGGTGGAATCCTCAGTAACACCTATAAAGGTCTTGAACATAAGGTTGAATTTCTTGATGTCGGTAAAGTCCTTGCCGCCACAGTCGGGACATGCGATTCCCTTTTCCTTAATATAATCTGCCATTTCCTGGAAGGTCCAGCCTGCGGGGTTGTCATTTAAACCGTTCTGGAACGCATATTCCTCAATAAGCTTATCAGCTCTGTGACGCGCCTTACAGCCCTTGCAGTCCATAAGCGGGTCAGAGAAGCCGCCAACGTGTCCTGATGCTACCCATGCCTCGGGATTCATAATTATAGCCGAGTCAAGACCTACATTGTAGCGGGACTCCTGCACGAATTTTTTCCACCAGGCTTTCTTTACGTTATTCTTAAACTCAACACCGAGAGGGCCGTAGTCCCAAGAGTTTGCAAGACCGCCGTATATCTCGGAGCCGGGAAAAATAAAGCCTCTTGTTTTGCAAAGAGCAACTATTTTGTCCATTGTCTTTTTGCTGTTTTCCATTGTTTTTCGCCTTTCTTAACCAGTTTTTGTAAACTTTTATTTTTATTTTATTATTTTCCATATATGATACCGCCCTCGCGGTGCTGAGGCTCTACAAGAAGGCTTTCGCCCCTTACATCGCTTTCGCTCTCAGCAAAGACCTCGGCATAGGATGCCGAATGTCCGATGTAGCCTGTCCCTTTTGCGGTTTCGAAAATGACCTCAACAGGCTTTTTTCGGTTTATTATTTTGTCAAGGGCAGCTTCTCTTACCCGCCCTACCTCTTTGATAAGAAGCTCGCTGCGCTTATTTTTTACCTCGTCGGGCACCTGATTTGGGTACTCAGCCGCAGGTGTGCCGTCACGTTTTGAATAAGCAAAGACGTGAGCATCAAGAAGACCTGCCCTGCTGACAAAATCAAAGGTTTCTTTAAAGTCCTCATCGGTCTCGCCGGGAAAGCCTACCATAAGGTCTGCGGTTATATCCGCCTCGGGCATATATTTTTTAATGTTATCAACACATCTGCAAAGCATTTCGGAATTATACCTGCGCTTCATTGCGCGAAGCACGCTTGAGGAAGCACTCTGAACCGAGAGATGAATGTGTGGAGTCATTATATTTGTCTGAGAAATCTTTTTAAGAAATTCCTCTGTAACAAGCTCGGGAGCCATAGAGCCAAGTCTTATGCGGCCGCAGCTGTTTCTTGAATCAAGGCACACAATAAGGTCCGCAAGACCGCACTCCTTAAGGTCAACACCCCAAGAGCCTGTCTCAATTCCGGTAAGAACAATTTCCTTTACTCCGGTGGCTGAGAGCGCCTCAACCTCTGAGATAATATCTTCTTTAGGCTTGGATCTGACAGGACCTCTCGCTGCCGAGATAGCGCAATAGGTACATTTGCACTCGCAGCCGTCCTCTATTTTTACATAAGCTCTGGTGCGCTCTGCACTTTTGATTTTCATAGGCTCAAAGCCAACACCCGAAAGGTCGCCTACATCAACTACTTGCCCCCGTCGCTTGCCCGTGAGAATATCAAGGGCATACTCGGAAACACGCATTTTATCACGAGTGCCGAGAACTACCGAAACACCCGCAATGCTCTTTACTTCCTCGGGAGAGTTCTGACTGTAACAGCCGATAACGCAAACCACGGCTGACGGATTTTTTCGCACCGCCCTGCGGATATACTTTCGGCTTTTATCATCGCTCTCACGGGTTACGGTGCAGGTATTTATAACATAAACGTCGCACACTCTGTCAAAGGGGCAAACCTCAAAGCCCAGTGCGCGAAAGCTCTCGGCAACCGCCTCGGTCTCATACAGAGAGACCTTACACCCCAGGGTGTAGAGTCCGACAGTATACAAAAATATTTCCTCCGGAATTACTCTGAGTAAATCTCGGGCTTGAGAACACCAACATAAGGAAGAGCACGGTATTTTTCGGCATAGTCAAGACCGTATCCCACAACAAACTCGTCGGGAATCTCGCAGCCTACATAGTCGGGAGTAAGCTCCACAACGCGGCGGGAGGGCTTGTCGAGAAGCGTACATGTTTTAACACTTCTTGCGCCCTTATGTAAAAGGTAGCCTGTAAGATACTTAAGAGTTCTTCCGCTATCTATAATATCCTCAACGATAAGTATGTCACACTCAGAAAGATCGGGGCGGATAAGGTCGAGAACAATATTTATCTGCACTGAGGACTCGGTTCCCGCGCCGTATGAGGAAACCTTCATACAGTCTATCTCTGTGGGAATGGTAACCTTTTTCATAAGGTCGCCCATAAACGCGATTGAGCCCTTGAGTATACAAACGAGAACAAGATTTTTGCCCTTGTAATCTCTGTCTATCTCGGCAGCTATGCGGGTTACCATCTCGTTTATTTTTTCTTCAGAAATAAGAATCTCCTTGATGTCCTTATTCATATACCGACTCCTTTACAGGGTTATTTTAAAAAGTTATACTATATTTTAACAGATTATATTGCAAAAGTCAAGGATAAGATTTAAGCTTGTTGAGAAGATTTTACATTTTTTTCAAAAACTCTCTTGACAAAAGTAATATTTTAAGCTATAATATACTCTGCTTTCGTATGAATACGCGAATTTGAGCCCTACGGGACTCGCGATGTTTAATATCTTACAAGGAGGTGCTAATTATGAAGAGAACATATCAGCCTAAGAAGAGACAGAGAAAAAAAGAGCATGGCTTCAGAAAGAGAATGGCAACCGCTAACGGCAGAAAAGTTCTTAAGAGAAGACGCGCCAAGGGTAGAGCTAAGCTCACCTATTGATCTTCGTCACTCAGTGACCGTCACGGATTTGTGACATAAAAACCTCCGATAAAGCGCAGTTTTTGTTTTGTGCATTATCGGGGTTTTTTACTAAATTTTGTTTTAAGGAGTACGGTAAATGAAATTTCGGGCTATTTGCGAAAATCATCTGTATTCCAAGGCGTATTCTAAGGGTAAGAGAGCCGTAACCTGTGCTATCGCAGTTTATGTTCTGCCCGATTATGCAGCCAAGAGGCTGGCGAAGGCTCACCCGGAAAAAAGGGTGATGAACCGTATAGGTTTAACAGTTTCAACTAAGCTTGGCGGCGCAACCGTGCGCAGCCGTGTACGCAGAATTCTGCGCGAGGGGCTTCGTGCCTTAGAGAAAGAAAAGCCGCTTAAGACAGGCTTTCTTATTGTTATCGCAGCGCGCTCATCTGCCACAAAGCTTAAGAGTACAGATATCAGAGATCACCTTGATATCGCATTTGAAAAGCTCGGTATGTATAAAGACGTATGAAGCACGTAATGATAGCTTTGGTAAAATTTTACCGCAAATGCATCTCACCCCTAAAACCGCCCTGCTGCAGGTTTACACCAACCTGTTCTGCCTATGCCCTTGAGGCATTTACGAAACGAGGCTTTTTTGTAGGTCTTATTCTTTCCGTTTGGAGAATTTTGCGCTGTAACCCCTTTTCTAAAGGCGGTTATGACCCTGTTCCCGAAAAGGGATTAAGAAACAAGACCGATAGCAGAAACATGGGTGATTCCCACACAGAGTGTGAGCATACCGACACAATCGAAAACGAAAAGGAATAGTAAAAATATGGAATGGCTATTTGGATGGCTTTACGGACCCATAGGCTCAATGCTTTCATGGTTCAGTAGCCTGTTTAACGGAAGCTACGCCTTTGCGTTACTTCTTTATGCTTTGCTTTTCAAGATTGTTTTCCTGCCTTTCTCTATAAAGCAGCAGAAAAACCAGATAAAAATGGCAAAGCTTACTCCCAAAATTCAACTTATAAAAGCAAAATACGCAGGAAGAACCGACCAGCGCACTCAGCAGAAGATGCAGCAGGAAATTATGGAATTTCAGCAGAAGGAGGGATACAATCCCCTCTCGGGCTGTCTGCCTATGCTTCTTCAGTTCCCTATAATCATCTTCCTCTACGATATTATAAGAAATCCTCTTACTTACATTTGTAAGCTGGAGGACAGTGTAATCACGAATATTTACAAAACGGTTAACAACATCGCCGCTGAAACCGAGGTAGCTTTCAAGTCTATCGACCAGATAAGCCTTGTTTCAAAGATAAACGAAGCAGGCATCAACGTTGCCGACCTTGGAGCTGAGGCTCCTCTTCCCGACTTTACCCTCTTCGGTCTCAATCTTGCGGCAGTTCCCAATCAGGTTTGGGGATGGCTTATTCTCGTTCCCGTTATCGCGGCAGTACTTACATGGGTTTCTATGTGGCTTACCAGAAAATGGGGCGGAAATGTTAACCAGGTTGCAGACCAGGATGCGCAGGCAAAGGCGTCAGGCAAGATTATGGACCTTATTATGCCGGCTCTTACTCTCTGGATGGCATTCTCATTCTCCGGAATGATGGGTGTTTACTGGATTTATCAGTCTATTTTCGGAATTATTCAGAGCTTTATTCTCTCAAAGGCTATGCCTATTCCCAGATATACCGAGGAAGAAATAAAGGCTATGAAGCGTGAGCAGAAAAATGCCGAAAAGGCTCAGCGCCAGGCTCTTAAGGAGATGCCCAAGTACCGCTCTCTCCACTACATTGACGAGGACGACTACGATGAGCTCCCCGATGTTAAGAAAAATAATCAGACAACCAAGAAAAATCACGGTATTGACATACCCGATATAAAAGATTGACAATAAGGATATTACAGTTATGATAAAGGAAATTACAGCTAGCGGCTCAAGCATTCTTGAGGCTAAGGAGAATGCCAGAGCAGCACTTGGCGTCGGCGAGCTCGACGAAGTGCAGTTTGAAATAATTGACGGCGGAACAAAGGGAATTCTCGGTCTTTTCTCAAGACCCGCTAAGGTTAAGGCTTTTATTGAGCTTCCCGACCCTGTTGAGCGCCGCCAGAAAAAGGACAGAAAACCCGACGGACAAAAAGCCGAGCACAGACCCGAGGGACAGAGCAAGTCTAAGAGAAAGAACAGACCCGAAAAGGTTCGCCCCGAGCCTCAGATCTCCACCGAGTCCTCAAAGCCGAAGAGCGAGGTTATTCCCGAAGCGCAGCTTAAGATGGAGCGCCGTGAGGTAAAAGCAGGCGAGGATATGTCCTTTGACTTTGTCACCACTCTTCTTTCCGACATCGGTCTTAACGCTACCGCAGAGCTTTATGCATGCGAGGACGGCACAAGAAGAATTACTATCGTTGGCGAGGACGCATCTACACTTATCGGTCATCACGGTGACACCCTTGACGCAGTTCAGTACCTTGCAAACCTTGCTTCCGCAAGAAAAAATGCTCAGGGCGAGCGCGACAAGAGCCGCGTTACTATTGATATTGAGGGATACAGAGCAAAGAGAGAGGAAACTCTCAGAGCACTTGCGCGCAGAATGGCAGCTAAGGCTCTCCGCAACAAGAGAAGCGTTATGCTCGAGCCTATGAACGCATACGAGCGCCGTATAATACACTCTGAAATTCAGGGAATCGACGGTGTTTCCACCAACTCTATCGGTGCCGATAACAACAGAAAGATAGTTATCTTCCTCACCGATAAGAAGCCCCAGGAGCTTTTTGACGCTGAGGAGGCGAAGCTTGAGGAGGCTGAAGCAGCTGCCCAGACTGCTGAAGTTGCAGAAGAGACTGCGGCAGAGAGCGCAGAGGAATAATGAATTCCATAGGCGGCACAATAGCAGCAATTTCGACCCCACCCGGCAAGGGTGGGGTTGCGATTATAAGAGTCTCGGGCGAGGGCGCTTTCGAAATTGCGAAAAAGGTATTTCGCCCTGCGGACAACAAGGACTTTTCGGATATTAAGCCGAGATATGCAAAGTATGGTTATATTGTCCGTGACGGTGAGACTCTTGACGATGTTCTTTTAACAAAATTTCCATCCCCCAACTCATTTACAGGAGAGGATACTGTTGAGATTGCATGCCATGGCGGAATTCTTTTGACCAAGACTGTTCTTGAACTTCTTTTCACCGAGGGAGCAAGAGCTGCCGAGGCTGGTGAATTCACCCGTAGGGCATTTATAAACGGCAAATTGAGTCTTACCGACGCAGAGGCAATAGGCGCACTTCTCGAGGCAAAATCCGAGGCGCAGATAAAGCTATCCTCGGAGACTTCACGAACAAGACTTGGGCAAAGGCTGTCGGCTATACGAGAGTCTCTTGTAAAGGTGCTAGGCTCGGTATTTGCGAGAATTGATTACCCCGACGAGGACCTTGGAGATTTCAGCGACGGTGAGCTGCTGGGGCTCTTATATAATATAAAAGAAGATATATTGTCTCTGAAAGCTACCTACAAGACAGGAAAGGCGGTTTCCGAGGGAATCAAGACCGCGGTAGTGGGCAAGCCCAATGTAGGAAAAAGCACAATATACAATCTTCTTCTTGGCGAAGATGCGGCAATTGTCACCGACATTCCCGGAACCACCCGCGACCTACTTAAGGCATCTGTTTCGCTGGGAAGTGTTATGCTTAATCTCGCGGACACCGCAGGATTAAGAGGTGAAGTCCTAGATGCAGTTGAGGAGATTGGAATTAAAAAAACAGAAAAAATTCTATCCGAATGTGAGCTTTTGTTTGCAGTTTTCGACATTTCCAGACCTTTTGATAAGGAAGATGAGGAGCTAATCAGGCTATTGGAGCAGGCCGGCGGAGCAAAAATAGCTATTTTAAACAAGAGCGACAGTACGGCTAAGTTTGGCAAAGAAAAGCTGCCGAATATATTCAATGATATTATTACTGCATCGGCAAAGAACAAGGATGACGAGCTTATTGTTGCTTTAAGCACGTCTGTCGAACATCTCTTCATCGACGGTGAAATTAAGCTTGGTGAGGATGCGGTAATTTCTACCGCAAGGCAGAGCGCGGCTCTGTTGCGCGGCGGTGAAATGTTAAACCAGGCTATATCCTCGCTTGAGGCAGGATTTGCTCAGGATGCGGCCTCGGGCGACCTGGAAAGAGCCCTTGGAGCTATATCCGAGCTTGACGGCAGAGCTGTCAACGAAGAGGTGGTCAACGATATCTTCTCAAGGTTCTGCGTTGGAAAGTAAGTTGGAGATTAGGAAATAGGAGTTAGGGATTAGGAGTTAGGGGTTAGGAGTTAGGGGTTAGGAGATAGGAGATAGAAATGGAAGAAAAGAGATTTAAGAAAAACGATTCCGGGTTTATATGTAAAAATTGCGGAAAAGAGGTTTTGCCTCTCGGGTATACCTCAAGAAACCACTGTCCATTTTGCCTTTGCTCGCTCCATGTGGACATAAACCCGGGTGACAGGGCAAACGATTGCGGTGGAATTCTGAGACCTATACAGACTCTTCCCGACCCTAAAAAGGGATTTATAATCATCCATAGGTGCGAAAGGTGCGGTGCTGTTGTACGCAACAAAGCAGCTCACGACGCAAAGGTTCAGCCTGATGACGGTGACCTGCTAATAAAATTAACAGCAGGACTAATGTAAAACAAATAAAGACGGATGCCATTTGATAAAAAACTATGGTTTCTCCGTCTTTTTTTATTTATTTTTGTGTCACCTTTTCAATTCAGGCATAAGATAGTAGTGTGTGAGCGAAAAGCTCCAAAACGACAATCGGAGGAACACCAACATATGAACAACAACTGCTTATGCCACATCTTTGACGATAACTGCACTTGGATTATAATTCTTGCTATTATCGTTGTTTTCTGTTGCTGCTGCAACAACTAAAAGAGGGTTCTCCCCGACTGAAACAAGCAGAGCGCCCGGTGTAGACATAAAATAGGCGCGGAGGCGGTCCTGTGTGTAATGCACAAGACCGCCTCTTTTTGTAATTTTTTTAATCTTTATCTTTCAAACGCCTCATCCACCAGCAGAGCTGGTCCCCCTTCCCCAACAGGGAAGGCTGGATTATGGACAAATCTGACAGTTAGTGCCTGGGCAGGTTTCGGGCAGAAGCGTCTATCCTGACCCGAAGTTACATACGTCGAGCGAGAGGGAGAGGCGGTTATGGACAAATCTGACAGACACTAATCGAAGTTAAAGACTGCGTTGTTATCCTTTAATATAAGGCGGCCGTCAAAGCGCTTGCCGTTCTTGGATATAAAACCGGAGAGCTTCTCTGTTGCCCCCTCGGCAAGGAGACGGCGGACCTCTTCTATTGGAATATCGCGGCGGCAGATATTTATACCCACACGGAACTTGCATCCGTCATCAAAGCCTGTACAGCCGTAGCTGAACTTTCCTCTGACGACCTGCTTTCCGCAGGCGGGACATATACCTACTATATCACCGTATTTTCCTGTATCAACGCCCTGGACTACGGGGATATTTGCCCCGCCCTTTTCAAAAACATCCGAGATTTCAGCCTCAGCAAGCTTTACGCTATCGGTGACGGACATCTCTCCTCGGTAAACCTTTTTCAGCGCCTTGCCAAGCTCTGATGTTTTGTATTTATCCATGCTTATTGAAAGTCTGCCCAAGGACTCAATAAAATACTCACCACCGGGGAGAATTGTGTAAACATCCTTTTTCAGCTCTATATATCCGCTCTTTTTTGCATTATCTATAATTCCCGAGCGGGTAGCCTCAGTGCCAAGCTCCAGGCCCTCAAATATTGCCTTGTAATCGTCGGCATCGTCTACCTCTCCCGACTCCTCAAGCTCCTTTGCCTTTGCCTTATCGTCCTTAAATGGATTTTTAAGGTAATTATTAAGGGTGGTTATGGTATAGTGCTTTGGCGGGGTGGTCTGCTTTTCAGCAGGCTTGAAGTCGATATTGACATTATCTCCAACCGCAAGGCGGGGGAGAATTTTATCTTTCTTTGTATAATCGTCGAACTTTGTCCAGCCTTTTTCAAGAATTACGGTGCCCTTAAGGCTAAACTCCTCAAGCTCGCCAACCTTGATTTTGATTTCGCTCTTCTCGGCAATGCACTCCTCGGCGCAGAATACCGCAACAAAACGGCGGAAAACGGTTGAATATACCTTTGATTCATCTGCCGAAAGCTTTTCCTTAGGCGGAATTTTATAGGTTGGGGTAAGGGCTGAGTGTGCTTCTATTTTTGAGTCATCAAATATATGCTTTGAGTCCTTGAATCTTACAGGGTAACCGAGTTTTGATATATTTGAGATTATGGACTTCATTTTGTCCTTTTCGGCAGTAGCAAGATACTCGGAGTTGGTTCTCGGGTATGTAAGATACCCCTCCTCATATAGCTTCTGAATAATTTTCAAGCTGTCGGTCATCGACATCTTGTATTTTTCACCCAGTACATTTTGAAGAGTTGAGAGCGAATAGAGCTTTCCCGGGAAGATATTATCCTTTTTGCTCGATACATTTGTGACAACTGCACCTGTATCATTATAGAGCTTGGCGGACTCCAAAGCCTTGTTTTCTTCATCTTTTGCAAACTTTAGTTTGCTTGTAAGCTCAACTTTCTCGCCATTCGTCTCTTCGGATGACTGAATTACATAGTACTTTTCGGGCTTGAAGTTGCGGATTTCCATATCTCTGTCGTATATGGCGCGGACTATGGGAGCTATAACTCTGCCGACTCTTAAGAGCTTTCCTGTTTTTATAGTTGCGTATCTTGTAAGGTTAACACCGTAGAGCCAGTCGATATAAGTACGGGCATATCCCTCGCCTGCAAGATTATCATATTCAGACTCGTCCTTCATTTCAAGAAGAGCCTTTGAGACTGTTTCGGGGGTCTGGTCGGGGAGCCAAAGGCGCTTTTGGCTCTTTTCGCCCTTCAGGGCATTTTCAACACAGAGGCGGACTATTATTTCTCCCTCTCTGTCGGCGTCCCCCGCATTTACTATTGTATCAACGTCGGGGCGGTTGCAAAGCTCGGTAAGAATGCCAAACTGCTTTTTTACACCTGCATCAACGCCTTTTTTATTATCCGCCTTTCGTAGCTCAAACTTGAACTTTTCGGGGAAGCACGGCAGGTTATCAAGAGTCCACCTGCCGGACTCGGTGGGCTTATAATACTCTATATCGGCAAGAGAGAAGAGGTGACCGAATGCCCAAGAGACAATGTACTGCTCGCCAATATAGTAGCCGTCTTTTTCATTCATCTTTTCGGATATTCCCGCAACAATATTGCGTGCAAGGCTTGGCTTTTCGGCAATTATCAGTACCATTTAGGCTTTGTCTCCTCTCTGAAAAATTTGTTTTTTATATATTTTAGCATATTTAAAGGCAAATTTCCACCTATTTTTGAAATTTTATTTAAAGATTAAAAGGGCTGCCAAAGCGGCAGCCCCATAGGTTGTGTTTTTTGCTTATAATTTTTTATTCCCAAATAACAATCTCGCCGCTTTCGCCATAGTGCCAATAGTTTCCGTCATCGGTGGGAGCGGTTTCGGAATAATAGTAGCGTGTGGCATATCTGAGTTCATCATTGTACCGGCCAATCGAAATCTTTGCCCACTCTTCCTCGCTTCCGGTGTAATATACCTCTTTTAGGGATGAGAAATAGTAGAATGCCAAGTCACCAATGCTTGTAACGCTATCTCCTATCACAATGCTTTCAAGGGCTGAGCAATCGAAGAATGTCCAACTGCCAATGCGTGTTACACCGTCAGGTATGGCAAAGGAGGTGTTAGTCTTTCCTATAGCATACTGTATTAAGGCTTTGCCGTCTTTTGTATAAAGGTTTCCATCTACCGATTTATAGGCTATATTGTTTTCCGCTACTTCAATGTTTCCAAGGGCTGAGCATCTGCTGAACGCATTATCGCCAATGCTTGTAACGCTGTTGGGTATCTCGATGCTTGTAAGCGAGGTGCAATCTTCGAACGCATTATCGCCAATGCTTGTTACACCATCGGGTATAACGATGCCTTTAAGAGCTGAGCAACTGCTGAACACATTATCGCCAATGCTTGTTACACTGTTGGGTATATCAATGCTTACAAGGGCTGAGCAACCGCTGAACGCATATTTGCCAATTTCTGTAACACTGTCGGGTATATCAATACTTGTAAGGGCCGAGCAAACACTGAACGCATGACTACCAATGCTTGTTATACTGTTGGGTATATCAATGCTTGCAAGGGCTAAGCAACCGCTGAACGCATGACTTCCAATGCGTGTTACACCGTCAGGTATGGCAAAGGAGGTGTTAGTCTTTCCTATAGCATACTGTATTAAGGCTTTGCCGTCTTTTGTATAAAGGCTTCCATCTACCGATTTATAGGCTATATTGTTTTCTGCTACTTCAATGCTTACAAGGGCTAAGCAACCGCTGAACATATTATCGCCAATGCTTATAATGCTGTCGGGCATCCTGATGCTTGTAAGGGCTGAGCAACCGCTGAACGCATTATCGCCAATGCTTGTTACACTGTTGGGTATATCAATGCTTGTAAGGGTTGAGCAATAGGAGAATGCCCAAGAGCCAATATCTGTTACACCATCGGGTATAACGATGCTTTTAAGAGCTGAGCAACTGCTGAACACATTATCGCCAATGCTTATAATGCTGTCGGGCATCTCGATGCTTGTAAGGACTGAGCAATCGTAAAACGCATATTCGCCAATGCTTGTTACACTGTTGGGTATATCAATGCTTGTAAGGGCTGAGCAATAAGAGAATGCCCAAGAGCCAATATCTGTTACACCATCGGGTATAACGATGCTTTTAAGAGCTGAGCAATTGTAAAACGCATATTCGCCAATGCTTGTTACACTGTCGGGTATCACAACACTTTCAAGTGCCCAGCAACTGCGGAACGCATTATCGCCTATACCCATTACGGTATTACCTTTGGGGGATGTCACAGGAATGACAATATTCGTATCAGTGCAGTTACCGATTTCCGAAACATAACAGGTTCCATCTCCGTTGGAAGCAAACTGCAATCCCTCACTCTGCTTCTTTCCGTTGCAGACAGTACAAATTAGATCGACATAATTGTGTTGTCCTGTAGCATTGATTCTTTTTGTTTCCCTGCTAAACTCATATTCACAGTTTTTGCAATAAACTACCTCTTCGTAATTTCCATCATCGGTACAAGTTGCTTCTACTTCATTTTCTCTCACTGCTGCGGCGGGTGTGTGCGCTGTTTTCTCGATTGTCTTTGTTACTCTGCTTATTTCAGACTTACAGGTCTTGTCAGAGCAGTATATGACCTCGTCATAGCTTCCCTCTTGGATGCAGGTTGCGGCTTTTTCATTTTCACGTACTGCGGGGGCGGGTGTGTGAGTATGTTTATTGCCGCTGTCGTTATTGCCGCTGTCGTTATTGCCGCTGTCGTTATTACCGCTGTCATTATTACCGCTGCCGGTATCTCCCCCCTGATTGCCTAAAGTACCGCTCTGTCCAATGCTGTCCCCGGGAACCAGCTTGTCGCATGCTGCAAAACAAAGCATAAGCGATAAAATGCAGGCAAGGAGCAAAATGATTTTTCTTAATGAATTTTTCACAGTCTTTCTCCTTAATATAAAGCTTTTGGATTTGGATATAAAAAATGCGTCCCGCAACGCGAGACGCAAATCCATAAAGCCTCCCACATTGCCGCGACGCAATTTTTCCATCAAAAGTTAATGTGAAAAGTGGGCGTGCTAAAATGGTATAGCACACCTTTTGATGGAATTATTAAATTACGTCGCAACATTATTTTAGCACTATTGGAGATTATTGTCAATAGTTTTTTCACCTTTACAAAAGGCTTTACAAAAGACAACCTCATCCACCACTTCGTGGTCCCCCTTCCCCAACACGCTTCGCTGGGGAAGGCTGATTTATGACTTCTAGCTTTGTGCTACTTCTCGGAATGACACACCTTACCTGTCATCCCGAAATCGAACACGATATTCGGAGACTGAGACTATACCTGAGGGATCTCCGCGTCGGAGCCTTATATCTTTCAGACTTTGGCAAGGTAGATATGTAAAAATAACTATTGGTCGTCATTTGCGGCGGGAGCAATCCCCCCGCCCTACGGGGTCCCCTTTGCATAAGCCTAAGTCTTAGACGGTTCGGGTAAGGAGATTCCTCAGTTTTTGGAACAGTCTTCGAGAAAAGTACACGGTTTCGGAATGACACATTGGCAAGACAAAGCACGGAGGCTTTTTTAAAAAAATATCTTTTCTTTTTTATACATATGTGGTAAAATATAGGTAGATAGTCGATATGCTTGCCTGGGGCAGGCTCGGTATATGGCGGCAAATCTCGCCATTCGATATATTTGCGCAAAGGCGCAAATGAGAAAAGAAAGGAAGACGAAAAAATGGACATAAAGGAAATACTGAAAAGATGCGACCACACTCAGCTTGCACAAGGGGCTACAAGAGAGGATATTTTTTCTCTTATTGACGATGCAATAAAGTATGGCACAGCATCTGTATGTATTGCGCCCTCTATGGTAAGGGCGGCAGCGGTTTATGCTGAGGGAAAGGTTAAAATTTGCACGGTTATCGGCTTTCCTAACGGATATTCCACCACGGCATCAAAGATTTTTGAAGCAAGGTGCGCTGTTACCGACGGAGCTGACGAAATTGACATGGTTATCAACATCGGAATGCTTAAAGAGAAAAGATATGATGATATTCTCTCGGAGATAAACGGAATTAAGGGGATTATCGGAGACAGGGTGCTAAAGGTAATTATCGAGACCTGTCTGCTTAGTGAAGAAGAAAAGATAAAGATGTGCGAAATCGTTTCGGAGTCTAACGCAGACTATATCAAGACCTCCACGGGATTTTCGACGGGCGGTGCGACCCCTGAGGATATTGCCCTTTTTGCAAAGCATATAAAGAATGGCAAGAAAATTAAGGCGGCAGGCGGAATTTCTTCAACCCGGGATGCCGAAAGATTTATTGAGCTTGGGGCTGAGAGACTTGGCACAAGCAGAATTGTAAAAATAGTTAAAGCAGAGGAGAATATCAGCGGGTACTGATAAGTCAGCTATGCTGACGTGATATGCTTGCTTTGCAGGTGTGATATGACGGCTATGCCGTCATGATATGTTTCGCTCTGCGAAACATTAAAAAAAGGAGATATTATTATGGATAAGTCAAGATATTATACACCGCATATAAAGGCGGCGCCGGGAGATTTTGCCAAGACGGTGCTTATGCCGGGAGACCCCAAGAGGGCTGAATTTATCGCAAAGAATTTTTTAGAAAATGCGGTGCTGGTTAATGATGTAAGAGGCATCAAGGGCTTTACCGGTGAATACAAGGGAAAACAAGTCAGCGTTATGGCAAGCGGTATGGGTATGCCCTCTATCGGTATTTATTCATACGAGCTATTTAACTTTTTCGGAGTTGAGAATATAATAAGAGTTGGCTCCTCGGGCTCTCTTCAGGAGTCGGTAAAGGTAAGAGATATTATTATCGGCATGGGGGCCTCGACTCCGTCAAGCTACGGTGAGCAATTTGGTCTGACCGGCAGCTTTGCTCCTATTGCCTCTTGGGAGCTTTTATCCTCGGCAGTTGAGGAGTCGAAGAGGCTCGGGGCAAGATACCATGTTGGAAACCTGCTTTCAAGCGACGTTTTTTACAACGCTGACCCTGATTTTAACAAAAAATGGGCTCAAATGGGTATACTCGGAGTTGAAATGGAGGCTGCGGCTCTCTATATGAATGCGGCTCGGGCAGGAAAAGGAGCTCTTGCTATTTGCACGGTTTCCGACGAAATATTCACAGGTATTGCAACTACGGCAGACGAGAGAGAAAGCTCCTTTACCGAAATGATAGAGATTGCGCTTAATGTTGCCGCAAAGCAATAAAAAAGTAATATGAAAAATGAAAAATTGAAGAAAAAAAGAATATTCCTTATAGTCCTTGACTCTCTTGGTATAGGCGAAGCGCCTGATGCTAAGGATTTTGGCGACGAGGGGGCTAACACACTAAAGAGAATTTCTGAGGGAGGGATCAATATACCAAACCTTTTATCCCTCGGGCTTTCTCATATTGACGGAGTTGACTATCTGCCAAAGTCAGGCGAGCCCAAGGCTGCGGTCGCAAGACTCAGAGAGCTAAGCCGCGGCAAGGACACGACCATAGGCCACTTTGAAATTGCGGGACTTGTTTCCGAAAGTCCTATGCCCACATATCCCGAGGGCTTCCCCGAAGATATTATCAAAAAATTTGAAGAGGCAGTAGGCAGACCCGCTATCGTAAACAAGCCCTATTCGGGCACAAAGGTTATCGAGGACTTTGGCGATATCCACGTAAAAAGCGGAGACCTTATAGTTTACACCTCTGCGGACAGTGTTTTTCAGATTGCGGCGCATGAGGATGTTGTACCGCTCGATGAGCTTTATGAAATCTGCAAAAAGGCAAGAGAGATCCTTGTAGGAGAGCATGCTGTTGGCAGGGTTATCGCAAGACCATTTACAGGCGGGTCGGGAAATTACAAAAGAACTGCTAACCGACGTGATTTTTCCCTAAAGCCTCCGAGGCGCACACTTCTTAATGCTCTTTGCGACAAAAAAATGGATGTTATATCTGTCGGAAAGATTTCGGACATTTTTGCGGGAGAGGGAATCACCGAAAGCTACCCCACCCACTCAAACTATGAGGGTATGGCAAAGGCAAAGGAGCTTTTGAAAAAGGATTTTACCGGCTTATGCTTTATTAATCTTGTTGACTTTGATATGCTTTACGGTCACAGGCAGGACATTTCCGGGTACAAGACTGCTTTAGAGGAGTTTGACGCATTTCTTCCTACATTTATTAATAATATGAAAGACGATGACCTGCTCATCATAACCGCTGACCACGGCTGCGACCCGGGAGATAAAAGCACCGACCACACAAGAGAATATGTTCCTCTTATTATTTGCGGAAATGCTATAAAGGGACAAAATTTCAGAACACTTGATTCCTTTGCTACAATAGCTATGACTGTATCGTCACTTCTTGGAGTCGGCTACACGGCTGAGGCGGGTATTTCACTAAAGGATAGCTTATGAACAACATAAAAATATCTAAAAGAGACCTTCTGGCTATGGCAGAGGAGGCAAGAAAAAACTCATATTCACCCTATTCGGGAATCAGCGTTGGCGCGGCGCTTCTTGCTAAAAGCGGAAGAGTTTACCTCGGCACTAATGTTGAAAACGTTGCCTATTCCCCAAGCCTTTGCGCTGAGAGATGCGCTTTCGGTACGGCTGTTACCTCGGGAGAGCGGGGATTTTCTGCTATTGCGGTTGTGGGCGGAAAAAGAGGCGAGCCTCGCGAAAAGCTGTTTTCGCCCTGCGGAGTATGCCGTCAGGTTATGGGGGAAATGTGTGACGGTGACTTTGAAATAATTCTTTCGGAGGACAATAGCTTTACCCTTTCGGAGCTTTTGCCTATTGGGTTTGACTACGGAAAAACGAAAAATGAAGATGTATGATATTATAACAAAGGTAAAGAGGGGTGAGCCCCTTACCCGCGAGGAAATACGCGAAACCGTATTCTCTTATACAAGAGGTGACATTCCCGACTATCAGGCTTCTGCCTTTCTGATGGCGGTGTGTCTGAGGGGCCTATCTGACCCCGAAACCGCATATCTTACAGAGGCTATTGCCGACTCGGGAGACAGGCTTGACCTTTCTATGTTCGGAAATCTCACAGTTGACAAGCATTCAAGCGGAGGCGTTGGTGACAAAACCACACTTATTGTGGCTCCCATTGCCGCATCTCTTGGCTGCAAGGTTGCAAAGATGTCCGGCAGAGGACTCGGACATACAGGCGGAACTGTTGACAAGTTAGAGAGCATTCCCGGATATTGCACCTCCCTTTCGGCAAATGAATTTATTTCTCAGGTAGACAGGCTTGGGATTGCGGTTGTCGGTCAGAGCGAGGGTCTTGCCCCTGCTGACAAAAAGCTCTATGCGTTAAGAGATGTTACGGCAACGGTAGATTCTGTGCCCCTTATTACATCATCAATTATGGGCAAAAAGCTTGCCTCGGGAACAAAGAATATTGTTCTTGATGTTAAGTTTGGCAGCGGTGCTTTTATGAAAACACCCGAGGATGCGGAAATCCCTGCTAAAAGCATGGTAACTATCGGCAAGGCCTGCGGCAGACGTGTCAGCGCGCTGATAACCGATATGGACACTCCTTTAGGTCTCGCGGTTGGAAATTCCTTAGAGGTAAAAGAGGCTATTGACGTTTTGAGGGGCGTGGGGCCCGAGGATTTGAGAGAAATCTGCATTTTGACCGCAGCAGAAATGGTATCCTTGGCAAAGAATATTTCCTCAGATGATGCCATCGTATTAGTGACTGAAGCTCTTGACTCGGGAAAAGCATACACAAAATTTACCGAGTGGATTACCGCTCAGGGCGGTGACGGAGAGGCTCTTAAAAATACCGAGCTTTTAGGCAAGGCAAAAATATACCGTGAAGTTTATGCAAATGAAGATGGATATATTCATTCCACAGATGCTGAACTGATAGGTCTTTCTTCTCTTGCTCTGGGAGCGGGCAGAGCTAAAAAATCCGATATTATTGACCCACATGCGGGAATTATGCTTAACAAAAAACGCGGCGACAGGGTTTATGCAGGCGACAGACTTGCAACCCTTTTTGCAAATGATGAAAGCAAGCTGGATGAGGCTGAAAATCTGCTGCTCAGAGCATACAGGTTTTCGGAGTGCAAGCCCGAAAAGCAGCCTCTTGTAAGAGATGTGATAAGATAACAATTTTTACCAATTTATACCTATGGCGTGAAGCGCTTCTGCTTCACGCCGTTTTTTTGTGCAGTTTGTACACATTTTTGGCATTTTGAGCAAAATTCTTCTACCCAAGAGTATACTTACAAGAAAATTTCATTGTTGTATAATAGAGTTGCCTAAGGGGCACGGTACCGTTTTTAAGCCTCTTTGGAAGATTGTGAAAAGACGTTTTGACAATCGAAAACAAAAACAACGAGGGGCTCCTCGGGAAAGGATGAAATGAAGAAAAACAAAGGCTACTACCGCGGTATAGAAAAGGATATGTATCTTTTCTTTGTCGGATACGACGAAATGGGTGCGCCCAGCTTTTCAAAATTTGCAAGGCGGATAGGTCTTACACTTGCCGAGCTTGAAAGCTTTAGGAAAAAGAAGCTTTTCAACAAGGCTTATGCCGAATGCTCGGAAATCAGGAGAGATTATCTCAAGGACACTGCCCTGACAAAGAGGCACGACCCCTCCTTTGTTAAATATCTTCTTGACACTGAGGAGTTATCGGGCGACACAGGAGATGTAAAATTCACCCTGGAGGTGGTCTGAGAGTGGAAAGAAAATTTACTGTTACAAAAAAGCAAATGGAATTTATGAATACCGATTGCTTTGAGGTTCTTTTTGGCGGAGCGGCCGGTGGCGGAAAGTCTCACGGACAGCTTATTGACGCCTTGGTATTTGCTCTTAAGTACCCAAGGTCAAAGCAGCTCGTGTTAAGACGCACCTACTCGGAGCTTGAAAAATCGCTTATCCGAGCTGCGCTGTCCTTGTATCCAAAGGAAATATTTACTCTTAATTCCTCGACTCACACGGGAAAATTCAAAAATGGCTCGGTAATAGATTTTGGCTACTGTGCGGCTGAATTTGACGTTTATCAATATCAGAGCGCGGAATACGACATTATCAGATTTGACGAGCTGACCCACTTTACGGAAAGCCAGTATATCTACCTTATATCAAGAGTCAGAGGCGCAAACGGATATCCAAAGCAGGTGAAATCCACCACGAACCCCGGCGGTGTCGGTCACGTGTGGGTAAAGCGGCGCTTTGTGGACCCGGCTCCCTCATCTAGTGTATTCTTGGGAGATGATGGGCTCAGCCGTATATTTATCCCCTCCCTGCTTGATGACAACCGCTTTCTCTCACTTGGCGACCCCGACTATCGCAGGCGGCTTTTGGCAATGCCCGAAAGAGAAAAAAAGGCGCTTTTGTACGGAGACTGGAACATTTTTGACGGTCAGTATTTTTCGGAATTTGATGCAAGGATACATATTATCGACCCCTTTGAGATTCCCCGAGACTGGAGAAAATACCGCACAATCGATTACGGACTTGACCGCCTTGCCTGCCTGTGGATTGCGGTTTCGCCCGATGGGCGCGCCTACGTTTACAGAGAATATTGCGAATCGAACCTGCCGATAAGCGCTGCGGCGGCCGCAATAAGCGCGAGAACTCCGAAGAATGAAGATATTTACGCAACATTGGCTCCGCCTGACCTTTTCTCAAGAAGCCAGGAGACAGGAAAAACCAAGGCTGCAATATTCTCTGAGCACGGTGTCAATTTTACAAAAACATCAAATGACAGAGAGTGCGGCTGGCTTGCAGTAAAGGAGCTTCTTTGCGACAAGGGCCACGGTCCGGGACTAAAGATATTCTCGACAGCCAGGGAAATTTCCCGCACGCTTCCCGCGCTTCTCGTTGATAAAAACCGCCCCACCGACTGCTCAACCGAGCCCCACGACATAACTCATGCTCCCGACGCTCTGAGAGGATTTGCAATATTCTACTCAAGACCCGCAGTATCAAAACCAAAAACCTCAGGCTGGAGCGCTGATATGTACGAGGACTATATAAATGCCGACGGTGAGGGCAAAAAATATCTGATTAAAAAATATGGAGAACCAAACAAAGTTGAATAACAAAGACACAAAGCAAACGGCGGCTCTTGATACCTTTAAGGAGTTGTATCAGGCAGCTGACCTTTATCACTCCCACGAGCTTGAAAAAATGGAGAGAAATATGCGGCAATACCTCGGCTCTCCTGAAATTGACGGCTCAAGCGAGCCTGCCGCTACCGTAAGAAATATTACTTTTGAAATAGTGGAGAGCGAAATCTCCGCAAACATCCCCATACCGAGAGTGGAGGCTTTTTCATACAGCGAAAAGCACGACAAATGCTCAAAGGCAATTGAGCGGCTATGCCTTGCTATCCGAAACAAGCTTCCCTTTGAGGCTATGAACGACAAGGATGAGCGCTATACCTATATTATGGGCGGCAGTGTGTGGTATGTTGAGTGGGACAGCAATATTTCCGAGGGCGGCAATGTCAGAGTACATTCCCTATCGCCCGAGGTGTTTATTCCACAGCCCGGGGTTACGGAGATTTCGGATATGGAATACTGCTTTCTCCGTTTTACTACCACAAAGGCGGAGCTTATGCGCCGATATAATGTTAAGAGGGAGGATTTAAGCCTTGCGGACTGCGAATACGAGTATGACACCGATGCATCTCTTACAGATACGGTAAGAATGATTGTTACCTTTTACCGCGGGGATAACGGAGAGATAGGCAAATTTGTATTCTCGGGCGACCTTGTTCTTGAGGATTCCCCAAGCTACTATATGAGAAAGGGTGAGATTTGTCCTATCTGCGGAGCGCCCGGGGCACAGTGTAATTGCGGCAAGGGCACGGTTTTTGGAAACATAAGAACAGAAAAGGTCTGTGAGGGTAACGAAAGCTTTATGCTTTCTTATTATACTCCCAGAGATTTTCCGATAGTGATACGTAAAAACACGCTTGACCCAACCGCCCTTTTCGGCTCATCCGATTGCGAGAGAATAAGACCCCAACAGCAAGCCATAAACAAGGTTGAATCAAGAATTCTTGCCAAGCTTCTGCGGGCGGGAATTACTCCTGTTATGCCTGAGGATGCATCTGTTTCTATAACAAATGCTGTTTTTGACAGGGTTATTAAGCTAAGACCGGGAGAAACGGCTGACAGCTACGGAAAAATAGATACCACTCCGGATGTTATGCAGGATATTGCCGAGGCAGACAGACTTTATGACCAGGCTAAGCGAATTATAGGTATTTCGGATGCGCTTCAGGGCACAGACACAACAAACGCGGAATCGGGCTTTGCAAGACAGCTTAAAATTTCTCAGGCCTCAAGCCGTCTTGAATCCAAGAAGAGGCTTAAAAATCTTTGCTACTCGGAGCTTTACCGCTTAATTTTTCTCCACTATCTCGCCTTTGCGGATGAGGATAGACCCTTACGGTACAGAGATGCTTCGGGAAGGCTGCACCGCTCCTCCTTCCGCCGCCATGACTTTATTGAGAGAAATGCCGACGGCAGCTATTTTTACTGTGATGACTATGTTTTCTCGGTAGACCTCAGCGCCGAGGGAGAATACCAGCGCGAAACCATCTGGCAGCGCAATCTTGCTGACCTTGAAGCAGGAACTCTGGGTGACAAAAGCTGTGCCGCGACACTCTTGCGCTATTGGCAGGCTCAGGCGAGGGCGCATTATCCTTACGCAGGAGAAAATGTTGAATACTTTAAAGAAATTATCAAAAATCAAGAAAAAGAAAGTGAGTAAAAATGAAAAATACTGTAAAAAAATCCCCATACCAAACCTTTTCGGCAGAACCGATAAAGGCTCCAAATCCGCCTAAGACCGGCCCCAAAGCCTCATGCGTAAAGGGAGGCGATATGAGAGTTAAGGGAGGAAAGTAAAAATGAACGAAGACATTCGTACAGAAACCGAAGTTCAGGCAGAGCTTACCGAAGAGCCGGAAGAAAACAATGCCGACAGCAGCGATATAGGTGATGAAAACCTTGGAGAAGAGTCAATAGATGTTCTTCTTGAGGAAGACCTAGAACTGCTTAGAGAAGATTTCTCTGAGCTACAAGGTATAAGCGATATTTCCGAGCTTCCCAATCCAACAAGATATGCAGCTCTTCGCGACCTGGGACTTACACCAAAAGAAGCATACCTTGCAACATCTCCGGTTAAAAAAACCGATACCCGCTCACATCTGAGGGCAGGTGTACCTCATATTTCAAAATCTCCCGTATCCTCAATGACCCGCAGAGAATGGCAAATAGCCAGAGCGCTCTTTGAGGACATGACCGACAGCGATATAGAAAAGCTGTACAGAAAAGTTACAAAATAAGAAAGGAAACAATATGTTTAATTTAAAGAAAATTCTTAACTCGGATACCACATCTCCCGACACAACCTATATGCTGGCTTCCAACGAGGGCTTCACTTACGGAAGCTTTGTAAAGGCGGGAAGCGACGGTATTCTTTACAATATTGAGGACAGAGAGCGTCCCACCCATGTGTGCTGCGAAAACCTTGCTAAGGGAATCTCAAAGAGAATACGCTGCTTCCCTATTACCGATGATATGGTGTTTTCGGCTCCCTCATCAAGCATTATGACCGAGATTCTTCCGGGAACAAAGCTTGCACTTATCAAAGAGAATTCAGACCGTGTTAATATGGTTATCGAGGACACCGTTGAGGGTAACCTTTATGTTTATGATACCTGCGGCGCGAAAGAAGCCGGCGACACAATTCTTATAAGATTTGCACAGTAAAAGAAAGGAAATTAAAAAATGATTATTTATTCTAAAAACACAGGATTTACCAATGCAGCAGTCGGAAAGCTCGAAACTCCGATAAAAATGATAATTGAGCACGAGAGCGATCTTCTCACCAAGAAGGGCGGTATTGCAAGCCAGCTCTTTAATATTGAAAAAAGCTCAAGATTCGGTGAAACCATAGTCGGAGAAAACGAATTTGACGTGTTTCAGGCAACAAACGAGGGCTCGGGTGCATTCAGCGATCATATAGCCGAGACCTACAAGAAGTTTATTGAGCACATTCAGTTTATGAAGGAGTTTACAATCTCGGCTGAGATGATGGAGGATGCTCAGTACGGTGTTGCCGCAGATGCAAAACGCAGAGCCGAGAATTTTACACGAGCATATTACAAAACAATAAACAAAATATGCGAGGCAGCTCTTATAGGCGCAACCAAGGAAAGCGCTGTATTTCACGGTGCAAATCTCGACCTCACCGCTCCCGATTCCCTCCCCTTGTTTAACTCAAATCACAAGTTCGGTCCGGACATACGCACTCAGTCAAACTATTTCTGGGGTGACATTTTTTCCTCCACCGTATCAGGCTCACGCAAGCCCTCTCTGGAGGTATTTGAAGAGGCTCTCGCAGAGCTTTCAATTAAGCTTCGCAATATGAAAGACGAAAACGGAGACCCTCTCGGATACAATGCCGACACAATCATTCTTCCCGGAAACAGACCTGTCGCCGAATCTATCGCAAAAAAGGTTTGCGGCACTTATGCAGGTCTTTCGGGAGGAGGTGAAATCAACCTTAATTACGGCAATTGGAACATTGTTATTCTTCCAAACTGGGCCTGCGATGCCGACAGTGTAATGATAATGTCAAGTGAGGCTAACAAAAATCTCTCGGGTAACATGTTCTTTAACCGTGTGCCTCTTACCATTTCAAACTGGGTAGACAATCACACCGGAAACTATATCTGGAACGGCAGATGCCGCTTTGGCGTAGGCTTTGGCGCATACAAGCATATTTTGCTCGCCGTTGACTCACAGGCTGAGGTATACAACGCTACGGCGCTCTGATATAAATAAAAAGCGAGGTGCTTTTTCAAAATGAAATTAAAAGACTTAAAAAAAGAGGTTTGCTCTCTCTGCTTTATGACCCCTGAGGAGGTTGGCGTAGGCTTTATAAATGCTGTCAGACGCGCTCTTTCTATAATTTTTTGCGAGCTAAAAATAACAGGCAAAAAAACTCTGGCAATAGCGGCAAAAAGCATATGTAAAAGCGAAGAATGCATATCTCATATCGGCAAAAAGGACCTCACCCTCCCCCTTGAGGGGAGGGCATACTCGGTAAAGCTTTCGGGAAAGGGCAGCTTTACCGTTCGCGACGGTCCTACCGTAAAAACCGAGAGCTTTGATGCGGACGAGGTGGTTTTTAAGGGATTTATAAAATACGGCGGAGAGGTAGAGTTTAGCGGTGATTATGCTTACACAGTGCTCAGCTTTACTACCTTTTCTGATATAACATCCGACAGGCTTGAGGATATACCTGATGATGCCGTTCACTGCATTGATATGAACAAATGCCCTGATTTCTTTTCATTCTCTGCCCCTCCGACAGATATGATGAAAAACGAAATCAAGGGAGCTGTTACAGACGGGACAAAAATTATTCTTCCCGATGATTACTCCGGAAAGGTAAATGTTTATTACCGAAAGCGCCCCCTATCTATTATTGATGATGACGAGCAATATATATATCTGCCAGAGGGTTATCTGCCTCTTCTCGCGCCACTTACCTCGGCTATGCTTTTAGTTGACGATGATAAAAACCTATCAGACTGCTATATGGAGCTTTACGGAAGAATGGCGGAGGGAATGAAATCAAACAATGCAGAATTAAAGCGCGTAAAGACTAACGGGTGGGCGTAATGGCAAATCACAGAAACATAATAAAATCAACCGCCGAATACACCCGAAGCTATAAAAATCTCAGAGGTGTTGACCTGTCCGAGCTTTCGTGTGATGCTGAAAAACGATTTTCTTATCTTGAAAATATGTTTGTTGACTACGATGGCGACGGAGGCATAGAGAGCATACCCGGATTTCGAAAATTGTTTACCCTTGACGGTAAGATTAACCGTATTTTCTCAAAAAGATGCGACGGTTACGAATATCTTGCGGTACACGCAGGAACCAAGCTGTATTATTTCAAAGCAGACGACAAGGACAGCCTGACAGAGCCTCCGTGCATTTACAATAATCTTCGCGACGGCAGAAGCTGCTCTGCTGCATACGGCGAAAACCTTTATATTTTTGACGGGGAAAAGATAATAAAGGTTGACAAAAACGGTACTGCATCCGAAATCACGAGCGAAAGCGCCGATGTATATATTCCGACAACTCACATAGACGGAGAAAAAAGCCAGCCCAGGAATCTTCTTACAAACAGCTTTTATCAACAATATACGGTCAAATCGACAGATGAGCTTAGCTTTGAAACGGAGGGACTGACTTACACAATACTCGACTATGACAAGGAGCTTTGCGCCGTAAGCGGCTCATACAAGCAGATAACGGGAATTCTACACATTCCGTCATACACCTCCATAGCCGGACGACGCTATAAGGTTGTGGAAATTCTCGACTATGCCTTCCACGCAAGAAACGGCATAACAGCTCTTATCACTAACACAAACCTTGAGAAAATAGGAAACAAGGCCTTTGCCCAATGCACCGACCTCAATATGGTCTATTTATCAAAGACAGTTAAATCCATAGGAGCTTATTCCTTTGAGCATTGCACGGCTCTTTCGTTTTTCTATTTAGGCGATGAATTTGAAGCTTTTGGCATAACACCCTTTAACAAGTGTACTTCGCTTAGGGATATCAACTATGCAAAGGACTCTGAGGATTTTGAAAAAATAGAAAACACTGCCGACCTTGAGGACAGAGCGGTTTACTATAATATCCCAAATACCCAAGTAGTGCTTGCTATCCAGCTGAAAGGCAATGTTTCCGAAATAATAAAGGTTCAGGTTGACGGAGAAGACATTGATTACGATTTTTTAAAATCAAGACAAATGATTTCTGTTTACTGCTCTGACAGAGAGCTTATTCAGGGACGCACCATCACAATAAGCGGAACATTTTCTGACGCAGGCGACGGTTTTCTCTCAACCGAGTTGGGAAAAAGGCTTGAGCCTACGGAGAATATTCTCGGGTGCAGTATGGCGTGCTCGTTCGACGGAAGAATATTTCTTTCAGGAAATCCTGCCCTTCCGGGTGTTGTGTTCTATTCAGAGGTTGGTATCAGCTCAGGAGCTCCATTGTATTTCAGCACCGATAGTTATCTTATTGACGGAACAGGCGATTACCCCGTGTCATCATTACTACCTGTTGGCGAAAAGCTTCTCGTGTTCAAATCGGGTGATGACGGTGCGGGAAGCATCTTTTATCACACAGCGGAGGGAGAGAAAAATGACCGCCGTTATCCCGTAAGCTTTATAAGAAACGGCAATAATCTCTCTGCAGATTCATGCGTGTTTATGGGAGACGGAATCTTTGTCTCCGGTGACGGGGTTTGCTCAGCTACAGGTGGCTCGTCTGATACTCCAAGCATAAGCTGCTTATCAAATAAAATTTCAAAGCTCTTGTCCTGTGAGCCTGCTTCTGACATAAGACTTGCAGAATGGCGCGGATATCTTGTTGTAGCCTCCGGCGGAAGAATGTATCTTGCGGATTCGAGAGGGAAATATACCTTTTCCGGCTCAAGGTTTTACGAATGGTATTATCTCAACGGCATAGGAACATACAGGCAGGATACCCGTATATATCGTTACCTATCAAAATCTCAGTCAGGACGCAAGGTTCACCCAAAGCCCGACACCGTGGTTGAAGCAACGGTTTACAGTGTGAAAAACCAGAGCGGCGCTTACGAATACTATACCATAGAGCATGAGGGTGATTTTTCTGTTTACCCAACCGAGGAATACCGAGGCGGAAGCTTTTATCCCGCAACCGAAATTTTCAGTCTTGGCAGTCTTCTCTTCTTCGGAACAGGGTCCGGCGACCTGTGCGTCTTCAACAATGATAAGCGGGGTGTGCCACCGCCTTATATAGCCGACAGCGATGGCTTTGACCCGGAAGAATATAAGAAAAAAATGGGTAATATCATACACCCATATTACTATTCCTTCGGCAATCACTCTGTAAGCTATACTATTGCAACAGCAGCTGATGATTGCGGTATATCCTATCTTGAGAAAAGCACAATCAGATCATCGTTTGCCTTGAAGCTGAAGTGTATGTCGGACTGCGAAATTTCAATATTTGTAAAAACCGACAAAAGCGGAATTAAAGAGCTTTGTAAAATCCACCCGGGAAAGGTCGATTTCTACAGCCTTGACTTCTCCCGCCTGGCTATTGACGGTGCGGATTATGCAACTATATCAATAAACGAGCATGAAAAGGGCTGGATTGAAAAGCAATTTATTTTCACCGCGCAGAGCTTCCGAGCTCCTATGGGCATACATTCCCTTGCCTACCGTTACAAAATTAAGGGAAAAATCAGAAATATGTAAATTATTATTTACAGAAAGGATTTGAATGAACACCAAAAAAATTACTAAAGAGGATATAGAGGGCATCTCTGTATCTGATCTTCCGACAAGACCCACCTCAGACTATGTGTACGGCGGCGAGGGATATTCTTCAGCAAAGCTCAAAGAAGCCTTTGACCGACTTCCGCTCTATATTATCGAGTCATTCAATTCGCTGCTCGATGATATTAGCCGCAAGGGCGAAGACTCTTTATCAGGCACAATCCCCACAGATCTTGAAGAGGGGCACACCCTCTGTGATCTCTTCGAGGAAATCAAAAACGGCAGCTTTGCCTCCCGTATTCTTGTTGGGGGCGAGCCTTTACCGCTGGTTTTATCAAGAATTGAGGAGAAGCTAGGCCTATGAGCACTATAAGATATGAGCTTTTTGGCTCTGAGGCATTTGTTTCCTCTCATGACCTTGGTACAGGTGAGCTTATATTGGTCTTTCCCGATGGTACAGAGGGGTTTATACGTATCGGCGCAAGAATTTATAAGTTAAAGTCTTCAAAAGCTGTCGTTGACCCCTCGGAGCTTGACGACGGCAGTCATTTCCCTCATCTTTTTACAGCCCTCGGAGAATTCAAGATTCCAGGAATAATAAAAAGCGGAAAAAGTCTGGCACTATCGCCTGCGTCTGATGAGGATTTTCGCATAAACGCTCTCCGTACAAGGAGACTTGAAACAGCAGTTTCTAAGCTTGAAAAGCAGCTGCTTGCATTGCAGGACAAAATTGAAAAAACTACAATATTCTAGAAAGGAAATATAATGAAACAGAAAACAAAAATTTTAATCACAGCTTTTATTCTCTGTTTTATAATGAGCTTTGCTTTTTCTGTATCCGCAAACAACGATACGGAAGTCACAGTAGACCAAAGCGGCTTAACACAAGAGAGTGAGAGCACAGAGAATGATTTTACCGAAAATCCCTTTGCTTTAATATACGACACAACGCTAATGTATGCTTCCGAGATACTCTCCCTTATGTCATTTATAGGAACATTGATAATAAGCTACTTCTACAGGCGCGGCTTGCTTCCGTCTGTCAAGGGAGTTCTCGGAAATATGAGTACATCTGTAATGAAGCTTAAGGAAACCAGCGACAAGGAAATAGAAAGCAGAAAAGAAGAAAACACCAAAATTGAAAAACGTCTAGATGTATTCGACTCTGCACTGAAAAATCAGAGTGAGCTTATTTCCTCTCTTGAATCAAGGCTCATTGCCGAAGAGGATATCTACAAGCAGAGGGAAAGGTCAAACCTCATACTATCGTCGCAGATAGAGATGCTCTACGAAATATTCATGTCATCCTCTCTTCCTCAGTACCAAAAAGAAGCTATGGGCGAGAAAATCAACAAAATGAGAAAAGAGCTTTGCTGCTATGAAAACGAACAAACCCCATAAAATTGCAAACATCTTTTTACATATAGTCGGTTTTGCTCTCTGCGTATTACCGCCTATTGTATGTACACTTTTCTATTTTCCTTTATGGAGCGAGAGCGCAAAAGCGCTCTCGGGAGGGGTTCTTTTGCTTGCGCTTGTTTCGGCAATACCCGTATTTAAGCTTTTAAAAAAGCATTTTGAGTCGCCTGCCTCCTATACCGTTTGGCTTTTTCTGTTTATAATCTTTTTCGCTCTGTCGAAAATTGCCGCAGAAATGACCGTAATATCCTTTGTTGGCTTTATCGGCAATGCCCTTGGCGCGCTTATGTTCCGTATGGCAAGGAGAAAGACGGAAAATGAATGACAGTACTTTTGACAAGGAATTGCTTGAAATTTCCTCTATGGTAAAGGGCGGATACAGCTTCTTTATAAACAATGCCGGCAAGGCTATTGCGCTTATTACGCTTGCGGTATCGGCGCTTATTATATTTGCAGATATTAGCCTAAGCGACTTTGGCAGCTCTGCATTTACCACAACTCTTGCGGCTATGCTTTGCGCCTCTTATATTATCTACTTTTCTCTCGAGGACTCAGGCGAGAGGCTGGGAGAGAGATGTGACGAATACAAGGAAGCTCTTTCAAAATACAAGGCTGCAAGAGCCGCTGTCGGCGCCGGGAACATAAAGGAGCTAAGAAGCTTTTGCCTTAAGTATTCAAGAGAAGAATTAAGCTTTAGACGCTCAAACTATATTGCCGAGGCAGGCTACACCGAGGAGGAATACGATGCCTACTGCAAAGGGGGCAAGGTAAGGCTCAGGGATAGATATTATTTCTCTAAGGCACGGAGGATGCGGGCGGTAAAGCTGACCCCGGCCCTGCTTCTCTCGGGAAGCACACTTTCATCCTCATCTGAGCTTGAGGACCCGAGTAAGAAAAAGTATTTGAAGGCGCTGTTAAATCTGCTTCCATCTACTCTTTGTATGATATTTACCGTTTCGGTAATTTTAAATGTAAGGGGCGACCTTACACCCTCGGTGGTGATTGACGGATTAATCAAGCTTTCGGCGCTTCCTGTAATCGGATTCAGAGGATACACCGCGGGATATTCATTTGTCAAAGACAAAAAGTCCTGCTGGCTTGAAACAAAGGCAAGACTGTTATCTATATTCAGCGAGGAATCGGCAGGGGATTAAACAACACTTTGGGCAGAGTCAATATTGACTTTGCCCTTTTTATATGGTAAAATATTTTTATCAAATGAACGGGAGGTAAGAGCGATGAGATATGATGCCGAAAGCGGCAAAATCGGAATAGAGCTTAAGGAATTTGTTACCCTTGCCCGCAGGTCGCTCTCTACCTTTAATACAAGAGACGAGGATGAGCCAAGGCTCGCCGAGCTTACGGTAAGGAGACTGACCAAAATTATAGGCGAGCACACTCCCGAGAGGCTGTATTTTGAATTTTCATCAGGGGGATTTGACTTTGAGATGTCGCCCTATGTCAGCGCTTTGTCTGAAAACGAAATAACACTTGGCAGAATTGTGGAGTCCCCCTCCGCAAAGCCTAACAAGCACGAGACGGCTCAGATGAGGGGCGAAGCATTCATTATCGGGCACATTCTATGCCAATCTATGGGATACAGCGAGGCTATAATAAGACTTATTTGCCTTAGCGAGACCTCGGATATATATACCGAGACAAGAGAAACTCCCTCCGCCGAGAAGCTATCCTCTTTCTTTGACAAATGCGTAAGCACTCTTTCGGTATATGCCAAGCCCGAAATAGAAAGAGTTACCGAGAGACTGCCCACTCTAAAAAGCCTTAAATTTCCTTACTCAGCCATCAGAGAGGGACAAAGTATATTTGTGCGCTCGGCTTATCGCACTCTTTCAAGAGGCGGTGTGCTTTATGCCTCGGCACCCACAGGTACGGGAAAAACCGTCTCGGCTCTCTTCCCAGCCCTTAGGACACTAGGCGACGGTCGCTGCGACAAGGTGTTTTACCTTACGCCAAAAACAACCACTGCAGAGGCGGCAAAAGAATGCCTTGAATTGTTTGCCGAAAAGGGAGCAAAGCTCAGAGCGGTTATCCTGTCCGCAAAGGACCGCTGTTGTATTGGCGGCCATGCCTGCCGTGACTCGCGGGCTGCCTGCAAAAACTCTGCTTGCAAAAGACTCACTGAGGCAACCCTCGCCCTTTATTCTAAAAATATTACAGTTATGTCGGCTGAGGAGCTTGTACCTGTTGCCGAGTCTTTTGAGGTTTGTCCTTATGAGCTTGAGCTTTCATATTCCGAGCTTTGTGACGTAGTAATCTGTGATTTTAACTATCTGTTTGACCCTGTTGTTTATATCCGCCGTTACTTTACAAGAGGGGGCAGGTTTGCAATTCTTGTTGACGAGGCGCACAACCTTGGCGAGCGGGCAAGAGAAATGTTTTCGGCTGAGATTTCGGCAGATTTTCTTCTCGAGATTTCTGCAAATGAACTTCTCGGACCGCTTTCGGCCACAAAAAAGCTGGCTATTACTGCTTCAACCGTTTTTAGAGAGACACTTTTCCCATTTGTAAAAGACGAGCTTAGAAAAACTAAAGACGAAGAAACGATAGGCGCCGCAGCCCTCTCGGATATTCCCTCACGGCTTTATCAGCTATTTGACGAGCTTATGTCGGTTATCGACGAAGAAATAAAGATAAATCTTACCGCAAGAGACGAAGAGCGGGATATGCGCCTTAAAGCTCTTCGAAGCTACTATTACGCAATAAAGCGCTTCTCTGACACACTTGCAAGATTTGACTCGGCATACAAGCTGCTTATCTTTTATGATGACGGCAACATTCGCGCAAAACTCTTCTGTCTTGATACCGGTCCGGGTATAAAGAAAAGGCTTGCGCTCGGGCACGGTGCGGTGCTGTTCTCGGCAACACTTTCTCCTCTCGGATATTACAGAGAAACTCTTGGCGGTGAGCGCTCAGACGAAACTCTGGAGGTGAACTCTCCCTTTGCCCCTGAGCAACTCACGGTCAGCATTATGGACAAAATAAGCACCCGCTACTCCGAAAGGGAGGACACCCTGCTTGCGGTTGTGCGCACGGTTGCGGCTGCCGTTTCGGCAAAGAGGGGCAATTATATGGTATTTACCCCATCCTTTGAATACAACGAGGCGCTCGCCGAAGCATTCAGAGCAAAATACCCGAAGCTCAACATTCTTGCGCAAAAAAGGAATATGACTCAGGCGGAAAAAACTGCCTTTCTCGAGGAATTTAAGGCTCCCGACAAGTCCTATCTCATAGGATTTTGCGTTATGGGCGGAATATACTCCGAGGGAATTGACCTTGCGGGAGATTCGCTTATCGGTGCTGTTATTGTGGGTATTGGTATGCCCTCGCTTTCATACGAGAGGGAGGCTATTGCCGAATACTATCAGGAAAAATACGAGGAGGGTAAGCAATACGCATACATTTACCCCGGAATGAACCGAGTCTTTCAGGCGGCAGGAAGAGTTATTCGCCGTGAGGATGACCGAGGTGTAATTGTGCTTATTGATGACCGTTTTGACGACCCGCTATATAGGGACAGCCTGCCAAAGCTATGGAAGGGAGTAAAATTTATCGAGACTCCCGCAAGGCTCAAGGAGGTTATAACCGAATTCTGGGAAAAGAACAAGGAAGACTGACATTTTTGCCGGTCTTCCTTTTTAATATTGTATATTACATTACGCAGGATGTCACGTTATTTGCGTAAAGGTTGAGGTATATACTTTCGCCCTCGGCTTTGTACTTGAGAATATCCTCTTCAAGCTCTGGGATTGAGTCGAGACTGCCCTTGCAGTAGTCGGTAAGGCGCTTTTTACAGGAGCCGATACGGTAAAGAAGTCCGCCGAGACGCGCATCCTGTACCTCAAAGCCGTAGGGCTTGTTCTCCTTCATCCACTGTTTTTCAAATGCCTTGATAAAGGCACGGAGATTTTTCTCGATTCTTGTGTATTCCTCGTTAGCAAGGCGGTAAAGCTCGGTTTTATCGCCTGCCTTATATGCGTTTCTTGTTTTTACACCAAGCTCGTACTTGTCCGCAAGAACGTCGCAAAGCTTAGCCATAGAGTCAAAGAGGTAGCCGTACTTTCTCGACTTCTTTGCTACATTGTAAAGCGCTGCCGCATACTCGGGATATTTCGCGCCCTCGCCAAGCTTTACAGTAGAATCGGGGAATCCTACAAACGGGTCGGAATAAAGCATATATTTGCAAGGACAAACGGGGTTTGATGTATCCTCGGGGAGTGCTACATTATTAGGTGTATCAAGAAGCAGGAATTCGTCAAAGCCTATTCCGAAGAGCTTTTCGAACTTCTTCTTTATAAGAGCCTCATCTGTATTGCCTCTTACGTGCTCGGCAATAAGGAAGAGGGTGGGAAGAACCGAATACTTTGAGCACTCGGCACCGTTGTCACCCCACATGGTAACAAAGATATTGTTAATGCCGTACTTTTTACAAGCCTCAATAGCAGGAGGAGAGCACTTTATTGAACAGCCGTTATGGGGAGCAAAGCCGCCCCAGGTCCAAGCGCCGCCCGCAAACCAGGTCTTATCGGAAAGCTGGGTGTGATTATAAATCATGTCGTCATAGCGCTGTGGGTCTTTTGAGTAATAGTCCCAATAAACAGGAATAACATTAGAGGGAAGCGCCTTTATATATTCCTCGGGCATCTCTGCCTTTCCTATATAATAATCACCGTTGTTCCAAGGGCGGAAGTACATATCCGACCATATCATAAGCTCATAGTCATACTTCTTTGCAATCTCACAAACTCTGTCAAGGTGACGGGTCATAAGCACGTCAACGGTCTCATAACCGTATTTGTCAAGATGCTTTCCTCTACCCAGCATATGCGCCTCATCCATACCAACATGGATTCTCTTGGTAGTAAAGCACTCGGAAAGAGTCTTAAACATTCTGTCGATAAACTCATATGTAGACTCATCGTCAACCATAAGTATATCCGGTGTGTCCATTACATACTGATTCCACTTGCTGATGCGGGTAAGGTGGGCAAGAGTCTGAATACAGGGTATAACCTCAATACCGACACTTCTGCCGTACTCGTCCATCTCGCGCATTTCTTCCTTAGAATATCTTCCGCGCATATAGCCAAAGTAAGGGTCGCCCTCTACCTCATATGTATCCTCTGCATAAAGGAACACGCAGTTGTATCCCATCTTCTTGAGAACATCAAAGTATCTCTTAAGATTTTCCATATTCATAACGGCATTTCTCGAAACGTCGAGCATAACACCGAGCGTTGTCTTTTTCTTCATAAAAAGGTCTCCTTTTTTTTAAATCCAAGCCTATTATAGCATAAGGAATAGGTGTATTCAAGTTTTTTTGCTAGTTTTTTTATGGAAATTGCTTTATTATTTTTTCCATTGTGTGTAACATATTTTGCTTTATTTCTGTGTTGTGAAATATATGCGCCCGACGGAATAATTCCTTTTATCAGACGCATATACCTCAAATTAAAATCAGTCCTTAACGTAGGCTACATTGCTTCTTGTGAGCGATATATCATCAAACAGAACAGCGCTGGATTTTGTGGTCTTGCAATGCACAATATCCACATAATCTATTTCTGCTCCAAGGGCGCCGTAGGCAATACCGTCATAAGCAAGAATGTCATTTACATAAAGCTTAAGGTAGGTGTTTGTTGCGGAAGACTCAACACCCTTATGGTATAATTCCATTTTAAGGGTAAACCATGCTTTACTCGTTTCCTTAATCTCCGAGCCTGAAAGCAGGTTTGTTCCCGCTGCAGGGGATATTCCGCTGCCGGTGGTTGCTATTTTTAGATTCTTGGTAGAAGAATCTATTGATATATAAGTGTTAAATGCGGCTCCGCCGTTTTTATCCACAAACTTTATCTGGGTCAGATTGTATCCTGCAGAGAATGTCTCTATATACATCTTTGTTTCAAAGGTGTATTTATCCCCCGCGGTATTGTCTCCCGAAATATTAACTCTTGTATATCCGGGGGTAGTTCCACCGTTCTTATTTACCGCTCTGAGAACCTGGTTTGCATCATTCTTAGGGTCTACATAAAGATAGAACTTTGTACAAAGGGTTTCCATTTTTACAGGATCTATATCGGTTACCTCTAAAAGATCATTTCCGGAGTAGCTGTAGCTGTGGAGATACTTTGTGTTAAATCCGTCGGTAAAATCTGCGACAGGCTTGTCGGATTCCACATCCTCGACAACCTCTCCGCTTTTCTTAAATGAAATGTCATCAAGGTAGACTGTAGAGCTATTAGTCTTTTGATGCGATAAAACAACCTTAACAAGCGGATTTTGCTCAAGAGCCGCAGCCTTGAAGGTTCTATCGGCTTTTACAAGCTCACCGTTGAGATAAATGTCTGCGCCGGTGGTATCGGCATTGCCTGTTCTGTGGAATACTATTTTAAGAGTAAACCACCCGTCACAGGCTAAATTATCACAAATAGTTTCTCCTGTGCCGGTATCTTTATCGGAACCTATGTTGTTCTCAATAAGAGAAAGCTTAAAGACTCCTTTTGTTGCCTGCGCAGAAATGCGAAGAGAATAAAGCTGTCCTTCAAGACTGTTCATAAAGAACAGCTGAGTAAGGTCACCGTTTATTCCGATAGAATCCGAATCATAGTAGAATTTGCTCTCGAAAATATAATCTGTTCCGTTTGCCGCAGAGTTGTAAAGATTTACCTCTGTTCTCGATGGCTTGTCAAACGTCTCATCCTTAAGAGCCTCCACCTTAAGTACCTTATTTGCCGCGTTTTTAGGGTCTTGAACAATGCTATATGAAATATACGGATTGTAGGTCTGTCCCTCGCTGGCATTTATGTACTTTTTAACACCGAAATCAAGCACTCTTACCTTGTTTGCAACATTTGAGGTGTTAAGGAGTCCATCCTCAAAGCCGTAGCTCTCGCGCATCTCCTCGTCAGGAAGCGAAGGATCTATCATCGCATCGGGATTTTCACCCTTGACATACTCTTTTCTCGTGCGCTCAACAAGCACGTTGTTAAAGTATACCTCGCTTGCAAGATAGCGGTAGTATGAAACAGAAACCTGGTCTACCTTTCTGTCATAATAATTTAACTTGCCGGAAGAATCGCTGCCTGTTATGGTAGCATCGCAATCTCCCATAAACTTTCCGTCAACAAATATTTTAAGAGCCGGCTTAAACAGGGTTGTTACCTTGCCGTTCTCTTCGACGGTTTCATAATCTTTGTAATACTCAAGTCGGATATTTACCCATTTTCCCATAGGTATTCCGCCTGCAATATTGCTCTCCTTGCCGTCAAGGCCTGCATAATTCTCACCTATCTTGACATAATCGGTGCCATTTTCTGTATAAACCGAGAAATTAAGCGACGCCTGAGGTAGCGACTCTGTCATAAAGAATATCTGAAGCATAGGGTCTGATGTAGGCTTTCCGCTACTGCTTACCTTTCCGTAGCCTGGAACAAAGTACATATCAGCGTCGTATACAAAGCAGTTGCCCAAAACAGCAAGATCGGCATAGCCTATTTTAAATCTTGTGCTGCTTGGCTTTTCTGCCACGGTCTTTTCTTCTCCGATGCAAACATTTGACTTTGCATAAAGAACCTTGTCATCTTCTTTTTTAGCATCGGGATCAGGATTTTTTACAACAGCGCTCTCAAACCACTTGTAGCCGCTATTATCAATTTCTATGTCTCCTACAATGTTTTCTACATAATCATCGGGAGACTTTTCAACTCCGCCCTCACTGTTACCCATATAGGGATCATATTCATCAAAGGTTATTACCTCGGCATCGGGAATCTCATCCTTGATAATTGTTCCGAGGTGCATAATGGTATCGGTAAGAAAAGCATAATCTACCGGATAATAGCGATTTACAGGCTCAATTCCGAACACGTCAAACATTGCCGTTATAATGCTGTTAACGCAAATCATTGTTGCATTAACATCGCTCTCTTCGGTTTTTTCAAGAGCTACCGCCGAGCCTTGAGAATTTGCCGCCGAATACTTGACATAATATGAAAAACCGCCATCACTCTTTTTAAATACCATAAGCTTATCAAGGGTTACTTTAATAAGCTCCTCGGCCTCATCTATAAATGATTTTCTGAGCTTCTGAACCTCCGAGTCGCCCGAAACTTTCTTAATACTCTCTAAAATATTTGCAACAGCCTTCCATGGGTTATATACAGAGCATACATGAGATGCGCTGTCATCGGATTTCAGCATTGTAAGAGCGCTGTTCATAGCCACATCGGCTTTGGGAATTTCCGCCTTCAGTTCGGTATAAGCTACCGAAATTTTCATCAAACCGTTAACCGAATCGTAGTTTATACTGTCCTCCCACAATCCGTTTGACTTCTGCTTTGAATTCAAAAATTCGATTAGCGCCTCTGTATACTCCTTGCCTGCGTTCTGTATCTGTCCAAGCTCAGACTCTATCGCATTACCCGCTCTGTAAGAATTATTTTCCCAATCAAAATCATTTTCAAGATGCTCTTTAAACAGTTCCACATCCTTAAGATATGCGGGAGCTGCCGTAAGCACTATTCTAGAAACAGGTAAAGCCGAGCCTGCGCGGAGCGAAGAGGTCATAGCAACCTCGCTGCCCGGTTTGCCCTGCTCACCACCAACACCGTTGGGAGTATCCCATATGGGCTTTTCACCAAAGGCACTTATAATTCTTGTTGCCCAGCCGAGATCTCTGCCAAGCCTTGTTGAGCTAATGCTTTTACCCCACTGAGGATGATAAAAATATCCGTCATCAGGGTCCTGGCTGTTTTTTGCAAATGCCAAAATCGCCTTTCTCATTTCAGGCGATACGGCATCGCCGTATTTTCCGCCGTAATTATCTAACATTCCGCTATCTGCCATAAACATAAGCGCCTGGGCTGTTGACTCAAGGTCGGGTAAGAAGCCTTGCGTATTTCTTCCCGAGTTGGAATAATAAAAGCCTCCAATGTCCGGATCATAAAGATTTGCAAGCCAGATGTAGGCATCCTCGTCGTAAAGTGAATACAGTTCCTTTAATACCCTTACAGCGCCTGCAGAAAGGGACGATAAGCCCAAAAAATCTTTTTCCCTCAGCTCATTTCTCGTCTCATTTACATACTCCTCGATGCCAATGGTCTTGCTTACCAGGGTCCCCTGCTTTGTCAGGTCTAAGGAGCTAAAATTACTTAAGAAATAATCTATGGCTGCATATCGGGTAACATAATTTTCATAGGCTATTGCCACCGACACACCGTCTGTACATATAACATACGAGCTCTCAAGCTCGGAGTTTGTCGAAACTCTCTCGAGCTTCGAATAAGCAAGACGTGACAGCTCACTGTCATATTTACCGACAATAAACAGCTTGTCGCTCTCGGCACCTCCACGAGGTTGAAGCTTCACCTCGGTTTTGTATAAAAGCTCATCGGTCATCCCGTCAAGAGGCAAATCAGCATCTCCACGGTAATATACTATATCATTTGCCACCCAACCGCTTGTTTGGGTCACATTTTCTTCGCCGCCAATATCCGGCTCCTCGGGGGTGCAGGACACAAGAAGCGCAAAGGATATAATCAAAAAGCTTAAGATTTTAAAAATTCCTTTCATACTGTTTCCTTTCGTTATAACTTACTCGCCCAGCTCCTCTTCGTCAGAGGGCTTCTCGGGAAAATAATCTAAGTTGTACTTTTTTTCTACAACCGAAGAGCACATCAAAAGCTCAAAGAACAATTCCCCGTCCTCGGGAGCATAAATCGGAATTGCAGGCAGCCCCAGCGCCGACCTCATACATCTTGTGGTAGATCCAACGCATATGGTAGTTGCGTTAACGTCGCCCTCGTTGGTTCTGGGAACGGCAACGGGCGAACCCTGAGAAATTGCGCTTGACATAGTCTTAAAGTAAGAATAGGAGCCGTCGGACTTTCTGAACACTCCGATTTTTTCCGCGGTTTTTGCAATAAGTGCGGGAGCATTGTCGATTAGCTGACGTCGAAGAATGTCCAGTTCTCCATTTTCCTGGGCATTACCGTTAGCTCTGAAAACATTTACAATCGTTGCCCAGGGGTTATAAACCTCACAAACAAACTTCATTCGCTCATCACTCATCACCGCAAAAATTGCGCTTTTTAAGGATGCTGCGGCATGAGGCAATCCAACCCTCATAGCAGGATAATTGCCCGACATTTTCATCAGTCCGTTAACGGAGGAGTATTTGATTTCCTCCTCCCAAAGACCGTTGTCTGACCTGTTTTTTGAATTAAGCCACTCTGCAAGATAATTTGTGTATTCTTCTCCTGCGGCAGATATTAAAGACATTGTGGACTCAATAACATTTCCGACGTAGTAAGAATTGTTTGTGATATCCATTCCGTCAAGATACTTTTTGAATGCATCTATACTTTTTAGATAATCGGGAAGATGCTCCGAGCGCTTGCCGTCAGACGTTTTGGCTGTGGGAAGCATATATCTCGGTGTAACGCCGGCTTCCTTTAATGTATTTTTGCCCCATGAAAGGTCCCTGCCGCGTCTTGAAGCCGAAATATTCTTTCCCCATTGAGGGTGATAAAAATATCCGTCATCATCCTGAAGCGAAAGCGCAAAATTAACTATTCCCTCGCGCACCTCGACGGGGATTCTGTTAATGTAATTGCCCTCGCCCGCTCGTATCATACCGGAATTGTTAAGAAAGCGAAGCGCCTGAACCGTACTCTCGATATCCGGAAGATAGGGGGATGTGTCTCTTGCTGATTCGGAATAATAAAATGCTCCGCAGTCCCTGTCCCAAAGTCCTGAAAGCCAAATATAAATTTTTTCGTCAAATATGTCGTATAGCTTCTTAAGCTCGGCAGAGGCGGCTTCGCCGATTTTGTCTTTAACCTCAGCAAATGCAGACTCTCTTGAAGCATTTCTGCAAGCTCTGACATACTCAAGTCTTTCTTTTGTTAAGATTTCTTCTCTAGTTTTCATTTTTTAGTCCGAGTTTTAAAATCGTGGCTTCCGCGGAATATGCGAAAGCCACGAAAAGTGTTGATTAAGAATTATTCTGCGTATTCGTTTCCTGCAACGTATGCCTTATCTGTTCTGGTGAAGAAGATATCGTCGTAGCAAGTGTTGTGAGTCTTACCTGCAGAGATGTGGTCGATCTGTGCGTGAGTGATGCCTGCGCCCATCGCCCAGTTAGCCTGACCGTCGTATGCAAGGATATCGTCAACATAGAGCTTCATATAGGTTTTTGCCTTTGATGCTGCCTTTTCCTCATCCGTTGCATCCTCTGCATCAGGTCCACCGAAGTAGAATTCAATGCGAAGAGTGAACCAACCGGTATTGGTGGAGATAACCTTGTCAGTAGCATCAAAGAGCTTAGTTCCCTTTGCAATAGATGAGTTATCGCCAGTAGTTGCGATTGCAACGCCAGTTTTTCCGTCAACGGTAGCCATTCCAAGGAAGAGATTAACTGCCTCGCCGCCGTTATTGTTGACAAATTTAATCTGCGCAGAGTTATAGCCCGCACTAGCTCCCTTAACGTTTACCTTAGTTTCAAAGGTGTAGCAGTTGCCTGCCTGAAGAGTGTTGGAAAGATTTACGGTAGTAACACCGGTCTTTTTGCTGTCTGCGTAGTTACGAACCTGGAGGAATTGGTTGTCACCGTCGGTTGCAAGACCCATAGTAAGAGTATTTGCATTTGCGGGAAGATTGCCGGTTATAGCATTACCGTCACCGTCTTTGGAGGATACAAAAGCATTAGATGCGCCGTTCTCATAGTCCATAACGGTATATGAATCAACAACAACGGCAACAAGCTTCGTGTGCTCGTTCAAAACATATGCAACTCCGTCTTTAGCCTCACCAAGCTTTTCGCCGTCAACATCGGTAAAGCTCCAATCGGTAACAGTTCCATTATACACAGGAGTAATTTCTGTTCCCTTAGGGAATGCGCCAAAGGGTCTACCCGCGGAAACTGCCGCGTTATCGTCATCCGACCAAGCAAATACATAATCAGTGATGAAGAGAGGCTCTCTTTTAGCTTCTTCAAGATTTAAATTCACAAGAACATCAAGGGCGCTTGAAGCATAGGCGATAGTATTAAGGTAGAGATCCTTTCTCTTAATATCATCGCTTGTAGTTGCATTAATGTAATTCTGCTTATAAAGTCTTGCATAAAGGTAATCAAGAATAGAAGCCGAATAAGGGGTTCCGGTTGCGTCACTGTCCTTTATATGAGCTTCAAAGGTCATAACCTTGTTAATGTCCTTGGGAGCTATGCCTGCCGCATAGAATACGGGATACGTAACTTCATCCTTAACACATGTTTCGGTTGGATGAAGCTTAGCTGTGTACTGCTCGCCATCAACAGTATAAGTAACTTCAACATTGTCTTTCTCGGCATAATCCACATCCACCGCAACGAGAAGCTCAATTTGATCCTTATAAGCTATATTGATTGATTTTATAGTCAGCGCTCCCTCATCTTCAGCCGCAGCGCTTACACCTAAGGCTGCAAATGCTGATATAATCAGAGTAAGAGAAAATGCGAAAATGATAAGTTTAGTTGTCTTTTTCATAGTATTTTCCTTTCAAAATATAAATTTTACTCTTTTTCTAAACCGTCTTTTAAATCCAACCATCGGGGTCAATATCGCCACCGGAGCCGCTCCACGAACCTGCCGACGATGTGATGATATCCGTTGATAACAAGGAGATCACCTCTACCTCAGCCTGGGTATAAGTCGTTTTTTTCATTTAAAATACATCTCTCCTTCCGTTTCGTTTTTTTGTATATTTAAATTCCAATAAACGCACCGTTATTCTTAAGTGTTTTCTGAAGTTCGGAAACACTTATCTCTCTGACGCTTTTATTTGATTTTGCCGCAAGAGCTATTGCAACACCTGCCGCCTCTCCAATAGAGCATACAGTGGGCATAATTCTGTATGATGCCTGCGCCCCGTGGTCGGATGAAATGCATCTTCCGGCAACCAGAAGATTATCCATATTTTGGGGTATAAGGCTTCTGTACGGAATGGTGTAATACTCTCCCTCAGGGAAATAGTAGTGGCTTGTGCCCGAGCCCTCGGGATTATGGATATCAATGTCATAGTTGCATGCCGCAACCGAATCATCAAATTTGGTAAATGCTCTACAGTCCTTTTCGGTTAACACATACTCTCCAACTACCATACGGCTTTCTCTAACACCTATTTCCGCAGCAGTCATCATAAGGAAGCTGTCCTCAAGACCATCGGCATTTTTCTTCATAAAGTCGTATATCTCGTATACCTGCTTTCTTGCAAGAAGCTCAGCAGCAGTAACATCCTCGGGATCTGTAGGATTTTTCTTTACTACCCTTGTAGTGTTAAAGTGTAGAACATTGTGAATAGGAGTTCTAAAGAAGAGAATGTCCTCTCTGGGATTCAAAAACGCTCCTTTTGCAAGACTCTTTTTATATGCGGCTTGCATTCTCTTATTGCTTTTAATAAACTTTTCTACATCTACATTACCAAGCCTGAAGCAAAGCGTCATTGGCTGACAAAGACTGTCCTCCGGTCTGCCGAGAATTGTGGGACAACCGGCAAGGTAGGTAAGCTGAGCATCGCCCGAAGCATCAACGAAGTAATCAGCCTCTATTTTCATCTCGCCTTTCTTTGTAGCTACAGATATGGATTTTATTTTTCCTTCTTCCTTTTCAGCCCTGAATATGTAAGCATGATAAAGAAGGTCCACTCCCGCCTCCTCCATCATTTGGCTTAACACATACTTCAGCCCCTCTTCGTGAAGAGTGTCGTAAAGCATTGCTCCGTGCTTACGCAGCCTGTCACAAATGGTAGTAAAAAGTCCCTGCGATAGCTCGGTTCGCACACCGTTGATTTTAGTAGAAAAGGGCATAAATGGGTTTACAAGGCAATTTACGGGAGCGCCTCCTAAAGCATTTGACTTTTCAACAAGCAAAACATTGACTCCCTCTCTGGCAGCCGCTAAAGCCGCCGCGCAGCCTGCAAAGCCACCGCCTATGACTGCAACGTCATATTTTTTCATATATCTGTTCCTCCGTTTATCACGAATAAATTGATTTTATTCCACTTACATTATAATTCTAACACTCACATAAACTATTATCTAACACAAAGGGAACAAAATACTTGCACAAAGGATATTTTTATGCTATAATATAACAAAAAAGGTTTCGGAAAAGCTTATGCAAACGCTTCAATTTTTGATTGATGAATTATCCAAAGGAAGAAACTTCCATATTAGCATTCTGGATTTGTCGGGAATTATGGATAGTCCTGACTCAAAGCTAGAATTAAAAAATATTGTACATACAAAAAGATATTGCGCCATAGCAAAATCTACTCCCAGAGGGGGAGCTGCATGCTTGCGCTGCAAAATGTATGCCAACAATAAAGCTATTCAAACCAAACAGCCTTTCGGAGGACACTGTATTTACGGCCTTTATGAAATAGCCAATCCCGTTGTGATAGGTGATAATGTCAGTGCCGTTGTTTATGTGGGTAATGCTGTTATTGATAAGGCAAAATCTATCGAAATAGCAAAAAGAGCCTGTAAGCACTCCGGGGTAGATTTTGAAAAGCTTTTATGTGAGCTTGATAACTGCGAATATATCGAAACACCTGAGGAGCTTTTTCGCATAGGCGATCTGGTTTCAGATTATCTTTTGTATCTAGACAAGAATGCGCCGAAGCTCAAGCACGAGATGCACTGGCTTGTGTATCTTATGAAGCGGCATGCTGACGAAATGTACCAAACAGATATGTCTCTGTCGGAATTTGCAAAAACCTACAATAAAAATGAAAAATATATAGGACGTCTTTTTAAACAAGAGGTCGGCATGAGTTATGCCGAGTACACTCAGGAGCAACGGCTGTCGAATGCAAAGAAAATGATATCCAGGAGTAATAGAAGAATAATAGATATCGCCCTTGAATGCGGATTTAACAATATTTCTTATTTCAACCGCTCCTTTAAAAAGAAATTCGGTATGTCTCCCACGGCATACCGAGCAAAAAAGAATGCATCATCAAAAATGTAGCGCATAAAAATCATACGCTTTATTGGTTATAAGTTTAACGGCGAGGAGCTTTTTGCCCCTCGCCGTCTTTTTTTGCGTATTGCGAATTAAAATATCTTTAGTTTTTGTCCCATGCGGAACCGTCTACGTCACCGCCGGTCATGTTTCCGCTACCGGTATCTGTACTGCCTGAGTCTGAGCCGGAGCCGGAACCTGAGCCACCCTCATCAGGGTTTGTCTCAATACCGCTGACAAGCACTGCCGTGTTATCAAGGTAAATGCTACCCTCGGTGAAGCCATCTACTCCGCCATTGGTTGACGGTGTGTAGAGCTCAACACCCTTGATATTTGATATATCGCTTCCAAGCTCGCCTATGGCAACCATTTCACCGTTTACATGCAGGTAGAATGCTCCGCCCTTTTCAAGCGAATTTGCCTCAAAGCGAATATTAACCCATGTATTTCCGGGAATAACACCCTTCCAGTCAGTGCCTGAAGCAGTGAGAATATATCCGCCTACAACACTGTCGGGATTAGGATAAAGCTTTATATTCACACCCCAAACGTCTGCGGTTTTGCTTCCGTTTGTGCTTGAACCGATAAATGCTATTGCTCTCGTTTCGGAAGCAAGAACTTTATCAAGCATTATATCTGTCTCAAAGACAAATCCATCTTTATTGTTAGGCTGAGCCACGAAATTAAGCGAGTGATTTCCGCTACCTGTGGCGGTGTAAACCAAAGCGGTAACATCATTTGAATCCTTGAGAGATACGGTTCTGTGTCCCTTGGAAATACCGTCGCCGCGGTCGTTAGCGGTATTTTCAGCCATCAAGCCGGCATCAACAATATCCGAATACTGAAGATAGCTGTAATACTTAATCGAGGAGCTTATGTAATGGCCCTCGCCTCTTGAGGAGGTGGTTATCTGTTCGGGAGCATTGTAAACACCAGTACCCGAAACATATGTGTTATCAAGGTTAATTGTACCGGAGGTAAAGCCCTTAAGTCCGCTGTTATCAGATGCGGTATAAAGCTCAACACCCTTAATAGCCGATATTGACGATGTGAGCTTAAAGCTCTTCTGTACCGAGTTTACCGCAAATGTTACCTCATCGTCCTTATCAAGACCGTAAGCTACGAACTGAATGTTAACCCACGCGCCCGCAGCAATATAGAACTCGTGGTCAAGACCGCTAACGCTTATAATGTAGCCGCCAACCGTATTATCGGGATTGGAGCGAATCTTTATATTGAATCCCCACAGATTTGCAGCCGCTGTACCGTTTGTCGCGGTTCCGATAAAGCTAATATCTCTGGTTTCGTCGATGGTAGCTCCCTCAACCATAAGGTCGGTTTCGAAAACAAAGCCATCTACCGCGGGAGATACAGCAACAAAGTTCAGCGCGTGATTTCCGCTGCCCAAGGCTGAGTAAGAAAGTACAGCGTCGCTGTCAATGTCTCTTACCGCAAGCGAGCGCAGACCCTCGTTTATACCGTCTTTACGGTAGGTATTAACATTCATATAACCACCTGAAACAAGAGACTCATAGGTCTTGCCGGTATAGTTTATCGCGTCGGTCTTGTAATATCCGTCGCCTCTTCCGTCATCTGTAATGATGTCGTAAGGAGGAGGTGTTCCCTTACCGCTGACATAAACATTATCAAGGCTGATAGAGCCCTTTTCCCATCCGTGACCGTTATATGTAGACGGAGTGAACAGCTCAACTCCCTTTATTCCGGAAATGCTTTCGCTAAGCTTTCCGCTAGTTACAGTTACACCGTTTATGCAAAGGATAAACAGAGAGCCTGTGTTAAGTCCGTCGGTCTCAAGGCGGATGTTGAACCAGCTGTTGTCCTTAACAGTTATCTTCTGCTCGCTGCCCGAGACTGTTATAATATAACCGCCGACGCTTTCCTTAGGATTCTTATGGATTTTAATATTGAAGCCGTAAAGCGAAGAGTCTGCTGTGCCATTAGTCTTTGTACCGGTAAAGCGAATATCTCTGCCCGAGGTGGTATCAACATCATTAAGCTTGATATCTGCCTCGAAGATGAAGCCATCGTAAGCAGGCTTCTGGGCTACGAAGTTCAGCGCGTGGTTTCCGCTGCCGAGCGACTCGTAAACAAGCGCCTTGTTGTCACCCAGTGTTACAAAGGACAGCGTTCTGTTGCCGTCGGCTATACCGTCGCCTCTCGCGGTGTTGTTTGCCATTTTACCGTCTTTCACAAGAGAATCAAATGTCACATTCTCAAAGCTCAAAGCGTTATTGTAGTTTGCGCCCTCGCCTCTTGAGGTTGTGTCGATATGTATACTTGTATCCTCTTCCTCGGGAATGGTTATCTCACCCTCGATAGGCTTAGCCGTGATATCATACTCAAGCGCGGTTCTTGAAACAGAAACATTATCTATATACTGGCTTCCTCTTATGTCATAGCTTAAGAAGCTGAAGCCTACGCGCTCAATTTTGTCAATCTTAGCCGAAAGAGTTGTGTTAGCGAGGCAGTCATATCCGTTTGTTTCATTGTTATAAACATAAATAAGAAGCTTTGACTCCTCGGGCTTTTCTTCATTGAAATGATAAACCAGCTTGAACTTATACCAGGTATCATCGTTAATACCAAAGTTAGTAAGCTTTGTGCCGTCGCTGAGTCTTATTCCGAGAAGCTCTGACTTATGGGTCTCCTCCCAGCCCAGCGCCTCAAAGGTAATGCCCGCGATAGGCGCGCCGTTAATATTCTGGAAGTTTACTGAGAAGAAGTCAGCCGCGTAAAGCCACTCGAGCTTTTCGAAGTAGTAGTCAAACTCAACCTCCCAGGTCTTGCCGCCCTCCGCTGTCAAAACATCATCAACATACATTGTAGCGGTATAAGAGCGAGATTTTGTATTGAATGAATATGCCTTTATAACCTTGTTTGCCGCGTTCTTCGGGTCCTGAACAGAGTATATCTTAGCTCCGGGAGAGTTTGAGCCGCCGTAAATTGCATCCAGCTCACTTGTCCAATCCTTAGCGTCAATAGCTATGGTATTCTTGTCGCTATCCTGGTAGAACACCTCGGTGAAGTTGGTATCAAAGGATGGAATTCCGCTCTCGAAGTCCCAGACATATTTATCCTTAACCTCATCAGAGGAGTCAGAAACACTAATCTTTTCACCCTCATAGTTCTTTGAGCTCTTAGCAACATAAATATTGTCAAGATAGAATGCGGATGCCGCATGTCTGTAATAAGCCAGCTTTACCGCATTTACAAGGAAGTCCTTATAGGCTCCGTCTGCATAATGACCCGAGTCGCTGGTGCCGGCATACTTGCCGTTGACATAGAACTTCATCATAGTTTTAAGCTGACCGCCCTCGCCCGAGTAATCCTTATACATCTCAATTCTGAGCTTGAACCACTCGTCGCAGGGAATACCGCTTACAACCTCTTTGTCCTTAAAACCGTCAGCGCCCGCCCAATTTTCTTCAATACGAAGATATTTTTCACCAAATCTCTCATACTGATACAGGTTGACCCAAGCGGAGTTGAGAGCCGAGCCGTTTCTGAAATACATAATCTGCATTATAGGACTCGACGCGTCGCTGGTACCGTCAAAGAGAATATCAGCCTCGAAGATATAGCAGTTTCCGGGAGCGCCCATATTAAGTATCTCAAAGGTTGTATTACTCTGAGTATCGGCTACCTCGGTTTTGCCGTCATCATTTGTATAAACCTTATCGGCAACATAAAGCACAAGGTCCTTAGGGTCAGCCCCCTCTGCGGGATTAGGTACAACGGCTGACTCAAACCACTTATATCCGTTACCGTCAGACTCGGTATTTCCGATAGTATTTAAAACACCGTTTACAGGTCTTATAACAACATTACCCTCTATCTGCGCTTCTTCTTCAATATAATCGTCAAAGGTTATTACCGCGGGAGGCTCAGAAAGCTGAGCATCCTTTATAATAGAACCAAGGCCTGTAAGTGTATCAAGGAAGTATACCGACTCATACTTTGAATAAACTGTTGGGAAGTTAATGGCAAATACCTCTTCCATATACCAGACTACCGTTGAGATAGCGATAGCTGTTGCGTTAACATCACTCTCAGCGCTTCCGCTGACAGCTACAAGCGCCTCCTGGGAGAATGGCGAGGAATAATCTCTGAGATAAGAGAAGCCGCCGTCATCCTTAGCAAATGCGGAAAGCTTTTCTCTTGTCATTTTAAAGATATTCGCCGCATTTTCGTGAAGCATATTTCGAAGATCGGTCTTTGTGGCAGTGTCTACCGCGTTAAGCAGGTTCGCAATAGCTACCCAGGGGTTATAAACAAAGGTTATACCGGTAAGCTCGTCATCAATAGGCAACAAGAGAATTTCTATAGCCGAGTCCAGCGCCTTGTCCGCATTCGGGAAGCTTGAGCCAAAGCAGGTACAAAGCTTCATAAGTCCGTTTACAGACTGGTAACTTACCTCATCCTCCCAAAGTCCGTTCTCCTTGTTCTGATGCTCGGTAAGATATTTTCTGAGAGTATCCCAATGACCGTGCTTTTTTATCTCAGACACGGTAGAGTTAATTGTATTTCCTGCCGAGTAAGAGTTCTTGCTGAAGTTAAGCGAGTCAAGATAAGCTATAAAGCTCTCGGTAGTAGCATATACCGCACTTGAGGCTGCAACCGACACAACCCTTGATACAGCAGACACCTTTGAGCTGTTCTTAAAGCTCTGAGTAAGGCTTGACAAATCCTCAACATTTGTATCGCCAACAAAGGAATAGTTAGGAGTTCCGCCAAGACCGGTAATAATTGTTCTTGCCCAGCCTGCGTCACGTCCCCTGCGGCTTGAGTTTATGCTTGTGCCCCACTGGGGGTGGTAGAAATAATGGTCCTCCGCCTGCATATCCTTAGCAAAGCTCAAAAGCTTAGCCTTTATATCATCAGGGAGCATATTTGACCATTTGCCGCTGTAGGCTGCGGAAAGACCTGTTCTGTCAAGGAGCTGCAGCGCCTGAGCGGTAGACTCAAGGTCGGGCAAGAAGCCCTCGTTGTTTCTCGCGGATGCGGAATAATAAAATCCGCCGTTATCAGGACACCAGAGGTTCGCGAGCCAGATGTAAAGGTCAGAATCGAACATAGCATAAAGGTCCTTAAAGCTGGCAAGAGCGTCAGCGCCGAGAACCGAGCCTATTACCTCCATATCCGTCATCTGCTCTGCTGCTCTCAGCTCCTTTATGTACTCCTCAATCTCAAGGGTCTCCTTTGCGAAAACACCGTTTGCGGGAGCGAAGCTTGCGCCCTTTGCCTGAGAGACAAGATAGTCAACCGCATCCTTTTTAGCAAGGATATCGCTGTAAGCTATAGCGACAGAGCCGTTCTTTACATATATGAGCCAAGCGGACTGTTTTTTGTCAAACAGCTCGTCAACATTAACATAGGATTCAAATTTCTTATATGCCTCTGTTACAAGATCGCAGTTAACCTTGCCGAGAACAATATAATTGCTTTTATCCGCGCTTATGCTGTCGGCAATCTCGGGAGATTTGCCCGTAGCGTTCTTAATATGCAAATAAATGTTGTCAGAAAGGTCAAAAACGTCATCTTTCGCATCAACAATAGTTGGAACAATGCTGTTCGACCAGACATCAGAACCGCCTGTTACCTCTTCGCCTGTAGGTCCGCCGGGGGTTTGGGTGCCTGCGTCATCCTTGTCGGAGTCATCAGCGCAGGATGCCAAAAGCCCGAGAGCCAGACAAACTGTTAATATAAACAATAAAATCTTTTTCATTTTTATTTCCTCTTATCAAAAAATCAGCGCTCCGCAACCGCTTTTTTTGGGGCGGTTACTCTCGCATCCATAAGCTCGAAGAGAAATTCGGCATCCTCCTCACAGAAGAAAGGAGGATTGCTCACCCCAAAGGCAGAGAACATATGCTTAAGGGGGGCTTGGGTTGAGCATCCGTTGCCGTTAATATCTCCCTCACGCACATCGGCAAGCCCCACAGGAACACCCTGAGACCTGGGGCAGGTTTTTCCCGACTCCTCGGTAAAGTAGGCAAAGCTGCCGTCAGAGACTCTGCATTTTGCCATTTTTTCACCCGTAACCCTTATCAGCTCGGGCGCCATTTCAAAAAGTCTTTTTCTGCATTTGTCGGCAAGAACAAAATCTTCCGCAAATTCCATAGACTTAATTGATGCGTTCATAGCCGCCCATGCGTTATAGAACTCGCAGCCAAAGGTTACAGGCTGGTCGGAAAGCACGGCAGCCATAGCGCTCTCAAAGGATTTTTCGGGATAGGGGAGCGCTGCGCCAAAGTCGGGATAGCAAAGTCCCAGCTTCATAAGGCCGGAAACCGCGTCATAGGTCACCTTGCTTTCCCATAGTCCGTTTTCGGGATTTTGATGCTCGTTGAGCCAGTTTACCAGTATGTCTATATACTCTTTTCCCGCTGAGAAAAGATAGCCTGTTGTTGAATTTATATAATGACCGAAAGAATAGGACCTACCGCCCTCAAGCTCCTTTGTGTCAAGCCAGGCGGCAAATGCTTCAGGAGAAGAAAAATGCTCGGGTAAAGTCACCTTTTTCTCGCCTGTTTTAGGTCTTTGTGTCGGTCTCAGGTACTTGCACTCAACGCCAAGCGGCTCAATAAGCCGCCAGGCAGCCATATGGTCCCTGCCCTTTCTGGTCTCGGGAACGTCCTTTCCCCACTGGGGGTGATAGAAGTATCCGTCTTCATCCTGCAGCCCGTATGCAAAGGAGCAAATCTTGCTCGCAAATCTCTCGGGTAGCTTGGTTATAGGCATTTCTCCGTTTTCTTCGCCCAGGCAGAGTCTGCACTGCCTGGTAATAAAGCCTATCGCCTGGTTTGTGGACTCAAGATCGGGGAGAAAGCCCTCGTGGTCTCTCGCGGAATTTGAGTAATAAAATCCGCCAATCTCCGGCTCCCAAAGCCCCGCAAGCCAAATGAGCATTCGGTGGTCGAACATCTCGTAAATTTTACTTATCTCGTCTACCGCCGCCTTTCCCATAGCAGGGATAAGAGCCTCAAAGTCCTTTTCTCTTTTTTTGTTTCTTATTTCACGAAGAGAATTTATCCTCTCCTCGGTTATAATGTCATTTTTAGTATACATATTTCTATATTTCTCGTTTTGCCTTTCTGACTTAAGGCTTCCCCTTGAGGGGAAGCTGTCACAAAGTGACTGATGAGGTGTAACAGCTCTTCGGCATTGTCGCATTACCGATGCTTGCGTAACGAACACCTCATCCGTCAGACAGTCGTCTGCCACCTTCCCCTCGAGGGGAAGGCTTCTCGGGTTAAAAATCGCGGCTTTTGGTCGTGCGCAAAAGCCGCGATGAAGTACAAATTAGTGTTTAAATGTTAAACTTAATTAGTTGAGAGTGATTCCGTAAGCCTCAGCGGTGGTCTTTACGCATTTTATATTATCTACGTATTGAACAGCAACAATGCTACTCACGTTAGTACTAAATCCAATGTTTTCAAGTGTTGATGCAAGAGAGCTAACAGTAGCACAAGTATTATAGCTCTCACCACCATTGTTGGAAATGTAGGTGTATAATTTTTTGTTTGTATTGTCGCATACCAGTCTAATTCTTACCCAAGTTCCCTTTGTAAATGAATAAGCTTTGTCGCTATCCGCTTGCAGTCTTGGGTTGCCCTTATTGTAGCTATAAATTGCATTCATAGTAGCATCAGCCGTTTCACCACTATAATCCAAATACCAGTAAAGAGGATAACCGTTTTGGGGTGCACTAGTAAGAGACTGAAGACAATAATCAAATTCGAGAACTATGAGATCCCCATTTTCTACCGCTACATCGGGTGTAAAAACAATGTCAGATAAATAGTCTGTTACTTTCGTGCTTCCGGAAGGAGCTGGACCAGTTGCTGCGTTTGTATTAATAACAAGAACCTTGTTTGCCGCCGAAGCAGGAGTATCAAGATACAAATGCGCACCATAAGGCATTGTATCAGGTGCACCAGAAGAGATGCTAGAGGAATTAGTTATAGTATCGCTTGTCATTGCTTTTGCCGACGAAGTAATATTACGGATCGTGATAGCACTGCCTGAATTTATAACGTCGCTTGCAAAAGTATAAATACCACAAACATCGCACTTACCGTCAGAGTTTGCGTCAGCGCAAGTGCTTACTACCACACCGCAGATGTCGCAGAGGTGGTCTGCATTTTCGTTCTTACACTCGGAAAGAACTTCGCCACAGGTATCGCACTTGTGGTCCTTGGGATCTACGTCAGCACAATTATGAGCACCAAGATTTACATCAACCTTAATTACACCGTCAACGGTAATGTCAGCACTTGCAAGCACGGTCTCGACACCCTCTGTGTCAATAGAAATCCAACTTTCAAGAGGACCTGCACCGCTATATGTAGCGGTTACGGTTTCCGCACCAAATACATAAGATGCGCCGTTAAGCTTAACGTCTTTATTTGTTGTATAAGCGAAGCTGTACTCGGTAAGGCGCGTACCATTATGATCAAAGACAATCTGCGCCTGCTCACCGTAGTTAAGGAGGTTCTGATAAAGGAGCTTTCTGTTATAGTCCTTGCCGTCAGCCTCGGTCTTAGCCGCAAAGCCGTCTTCATAGAGTCTTACATAAAGGTACTCTGCTGCGGAGTAGCTCTTATGTGTTTTGCCGCCGTCGGTAGTAACATATGCTACCTTAGCAAGCTCTTTTGCAGCTACGCCCTCGGTGATGAATACGGGATATTCTACACCATCTATTGTGTCGTTGCGAAAATATGTAGCCTTTTTAATAACGTCAGGCGCATCCTCCCAATAGTAATTAACCGTAGTGTTTGCGGCATCAGCAACCGGTACGTTAACAGCATAAGCTATCGCAACCTTATCGCCGTAAACTACGTTCTGAGCGTAAATCATGTCATTGGTTGTTTTCTCCTCAGCCGCGCTTACGCTAAAGGCGAGTGCGCATCCTACAAGGACAGCGACAGAAAGCGCAAGGAGAATGATTCTAGAGAGTTTTGTGTTTTTCATTTTTCTTTCCTTTCAGAATTTTTGTTTTTTGTTTTTAATTTGGTTTTACGAGCAAGCGAGGAAATTTTGAGGGAGATTTGTTGCTTTGCGACCCGAAGGTGTAAACCTCATCCACCACCATCGCGAACCCCCAAAGCTCGGCTACGCTCGCTTCGGGGAACCCCGTTGTGGTCCCCCTTCCCCAACAGGGAAGGCTGTTACTCCGATCGGGAAAAAGCGGCAAACGTCATCAAAAATTACCGCTTAGGTCCAACCGCCGCTGTCAACGTCTCCGCTCCACTTGTCTGTGGCTGCCGAGGTAGCAATAACATCGGTCTCGGACAAAAGGAGAATTTCACATTCGGCATTTAAATACTTGCTTTTTTCTTTCATGTTAACTCCTTTCCATCATTGTGAAATTTTACCCTGTTTTGAGGGTTTCGCTTCATTTTAGATTATATCACGGAACAAGGGCTGTTTTTTTGTTTATTTGCTCCAAAAAAAAGTTAAAAAACGTGGTAGATAGTATTGCTTATTGACAATTTGACAAAAATATGTTTAAATATTAGTGAAAAACGCACAAATCCGAAGCAGGTGATTAAAAAGGAGCTAGCTTTTTATGGATATTCACGCAAGAATAATCTCCAATGATAACGAGCTTACGCCCGAGTTTCGCGGGCTTTACGGAGCGCGTTTTTATACAGATTACGATCCTGAAAATCCGAACAACCGTGTAATTAAAATTCTAACCTCAAACACCACCCACAATGTTAACAGCACAACAAATATTGGCGGCAATGCCATCGTTTCCTCGCCCTCATCATTTGTTTTTGAGATGAGGTATTACTTTGAACCGATATGGTACTACCGCCCCAAATATTGGGCTATAGAGTTTTGCAACAAGGCAAACGCGCGTATGTTTTCTCTTGGTTTTTTTGTTTCCTCCGACCAGCCGAATACCGACGCAAAAAAGCTATCTATAAAAGCCGACGGGCTTGAGGCTGATGAAATTACCTTATGCGCAAACAGGTGGTACAAGCTGAAATTTGAATATTATCATAATATTGATCAGCTTAAAGAATCAAAACTGAAGTTATTCATATATTCTAATCAAGAAAAAACCGTAACACGTGATATTCAGATAAACGCGGGCGGAGAGCTCCCCACAAGGGCGCTGCTTATTCACTCGGCAACGAATATCAAGGGTGTTCAATATCTTGATGACATTTCATTTACCCTTACGGACCGCAGCTATTCCTCCGGGGATGAGCCCTGTAAAATTTCGGAGGAGCTGATAGACCTTTATACATTTAATGACGGAATTCCCTCTGACCGAGATTTTTATGTAGATATGCGCCTTAAGAAGATTGACGACTTCTTAACCATGGATCCTGCTGCTTGGAATACGGCTCAGGGAACCTCAGGCATTAAGCATACACACGACTTTTACGAGGTTATGCTGGTGCAAACCGGCGAGGCAGTATTTCTTACCGAAAAAAGCGAGTATCCGATATACGAGGGCTCTATTGTAATTGTTCCCCCGGGGGTAAAGCACGGAATTATCTCAGAGCACAAATATAACATCATCTCTATTACCGGTAATTTTGAAAAGCTTTCTCGCTTTGATGATGCAACCGTACTTTACGACAATATTTACGGCGAGGGCAAAAAGCTCGCCGAGCTTGCTCTATATAACCGCTTTGGCAAAGAGGAATATTTTACATCTCTGTGCGACAGCTATATAAACTTTATTCTCCTTAATCTCGATTATCCGAAGAGCGACATGGCGGCTATTGTTTACGCTATGATGGATAATATAAAAAAGAACTTTGACAACAGCGAATTAAGTGTTGTAAAGCTCCTTAAGGAAAGCGGATATGCTAAAGACTATGTGAGAACAAAATTCTTTGAAATTGCTAAAATGACTCCTAAAAAATACCTTACTACAATAAGGATGAAAAAAGCGAAGGAGCTGCTCAGTCTTTACGGCGATGATGTAAGCATCTCTAAGATTGCCGAGCAGTGCGGAATTGTTGACCCTGCTGTTTTTTCTAAGAATTTCAAGCAATATTACGGAATTTCACCAAAGCAATATATTAAGAAAAGAGGCTCTGAATGATACGGCTTTTTGACGAACATAAGATAAGACATATTCAGCTCCTTGACGGCGCTTGGAAATTCGCTGTCGACCCCGAGGGCATAGGAGAAAGCGATGGCTGGCAAAACGGTATTCCGTCAGGCGAGACTGTTACCGTACCCTCTGTATGGAACACTATGTGGGGGCTTCTTGAATACGAGGGAGCCGCCTTTTACGAAAGGGAATTTTATACCAAGGGCGGTACCTTAAGGTTCGTTTTTGGCGCGGTTATGACCGAGGCAACCGTCTGGCTTGACGGAGAGCTGCTTGGCAGTCACTACGGCGGTTTTTGCCAATTTGAGCTTATAAAGCGCGGTGTCACCGAGGGCACACACAGGCTGACTGTTAAGGTTTCTAACTCATTTGACGAAAAATCTATTCCTCAGAGGGTTGTTGACTGGTACCACTGCGGCGGAATCACTCGCTCGGTGAGTGTTGAAACCCTATGTGGCATTTCTGTCCTTTCAAACAGGCTTGAATACACCCTGAATGAGGATATGACTAAGGCTGAGGCAAGATTTGCTATCGAACTGTATAACGCAGACGAGACCGAGATTACAGACATTGTAAAGACAACTGTATGCGATGTTGAAACAGAGACAAAAGTTACATTAAGTCAGGGGGAATGCAAAGAGTTCTTTACAAAATCCTTTGTTATTTCGAATTTTGAGCTTTGGTCGCCCGAGTCCCCCGCCCTCTATGATATCGAAATTTCAACCTCCACCGATGACCTGAAGGACAGGTGCGGATTCAGAAAAATCTCGGTAGAGGACTGTAAAATCAGATTGAACGGCAAGGATATACGTCTGATTGGTGTGAACCGTCACGAGGACCACCCCGACTTTGGCTTTGCCTTTCCTCACAGCCTGATGCTGAGAGACGTTGATATTGCCTTCGACCTTGGCTGCAATACGCTTAGAGGCTCACACTACCCCAACGACCCGTATTTTGTTGATATACTTGACGAGTGCGGTATGCTCTTCTGGAGTGAAATTCCTATCTGGGGCGGTGGATTTTCCGAATCGGCGCTTTCTGACCCTGTTGTAATTAAGCGAGGCGGGGATATGCACCGAGAGATGGTTAAGCACTACTACAACCACCCATCTATAATTATTTGGGGTATGCATAACGAAATTCTCACCGAGACCGAGGCAGGATACAATATGTCACGTGAGTATTATAGCTTGCTTAAAGAAATTGGCGGCAACCGTATTGTTACCTATGCCACAAACAAGGCGCTAAAGGATATTTCTTACGAATTCTGCGACGTTGTTTCGATAAATCAATACAACGGCTGGTACGGTGAGGACATTGAGTCCTGGGCGAAATTTGTAGACGATGTTCATAAAAGACTTGATTCTCTCGGATTTAGTAACAAGCCTATAATTATGAGCGAGTTTGGCGGAGCTGCGGTATACGGACACAGGAATTTTGAAACCTTTAAGTGGAGTGAGGAATACCAATCAAGACTTCTCTCTCATTGCTTAAAGCTCTTCCTTTCCGACGAAAAAATCGCAGGTACATACATCTGGCAGATGTGCGACACACGCACCTCCGAGGAGGCTGGAATTACCCGTGCCAGGGGCTACAACAACAAGGGTATATTAAACGAGTACAGGAACCCCAAGGCATCCTACTTTGCGGTTAAGGAAATATATAAATCTTACCAATGACAAAAAGCCTCCCGCATACATCTGCGAGAGGCTTCTCATTTTTAAATTTAATCTTCTTTTTTCTTGTTGTATCTGAGCGAGCAGATGTCGTCACCCTTTGCTATGCATTTAGGCAAATCAAGGGTACTGCCGTAGCACTCGCCGATGCCGTGGTCGCCGCACATCGCGATATCGCAAAGCATAGCGATCTCCTCATCGGTACAACCTGCCTTTTGCCATGCCTTAACAAGGGGGCAATAGTGAAAGTCTATGTAGAGCTTTTCGTCTGTGGATTCGAGTATCTTCATTTCGAAAACAAGCTGGGCGGGCTTTGTGAACAAAGTCTTTTTAAGCCCCTTTAAGCTATCTGTATTTCCCTTTTTCACAAGGTCAGCGCCTTGTGAAAGTCCGCATCTCTTTACCGCATCAGAGCCGAAGTCTCTTGGGTCAAGGCCTCTCTTTTGCGCCTCGTCGCAGAGAAGATAAAGCCAATGGGCTCTATGCTCAAGCTGAGCGCGTATAGCCTGGAGAAGGCTGTTTTTGTATTTTGGGTCATTTTTTACATTACTCATCTAAATCACCTTTATATTTTGTGGCTGTCACAAACCTCTGACAGCCACGTTGTTTTTATTTTGTTCCGAAGAGCCTGTCTCCTGCATCGCCAAGGCCGGGGAGAATATATGCGTGCTCGTTTAGACATCTGTCAAGTGTGGAGACATAAATTCCAACATCGGGGTGAGCCTCTGCCACCTTAGAAACACCCTCGGGCGCTCCTATAATCGCCATAAACTTAATGTGCTTACATCCCCTGGATTTAAGAAGAGCGATAGCATCGCAAGCAGAGCCTCCTGTTGCAAGCATGGGGTCAACAACAAGTACAAGCTTGTCCTCTATACCCTCAGGGAGCTTACAGTAATATGACTTAGGCTCAAAGGTCTCCTCATCACGGTACATACCGATGTGTCCTACTCTTGCAGATGGGAAGAGCACATGAATACCGTTTACCATTCCGAGACCTGCCCTGAGTATGGGCACAATGGCAATAGCATTGTCCTTTACCACCTGTTGGGTGCATACTTCAAGGGGCGTTTCAACCTGTATTTCGGTAGTGGGAACACCCTCTTTGAGAGTTTCGTATGTCATAAGTGTGGTTATTTCCTCAACCAGCTCGCGAAACTCCTTCATGCTTGTATTCTTATCACGAAGAATAGCTATTTTATGTCTTATAAGCGGGTGGTCAAATATAACCACGTTATCATAGTTTTTCATAGTCTTTTTTATTCCTCTTCTTGGGACTTGTTGAATTTATTGAATGCCAGGTTAGCGATTATACCGAGTATAAGCGCACAAGCGATAGTTGTAATGGTTATCTCACCAAAGGTAACGCTGAGACCTCCGATACCTGGAATAAGGATAGAAGATACAACGAAGAGGTTGCTGCTCTTGTTAAGGTCCACCTTTTGAATCATCTTAAGACCCGAAACCGCAATAAAGCCGTAAAGCGCAACGCAAACACCGCCCATTACACAGTTGGGAATAGAAGCCAAGAAGGTTACAAATGGGTCAAAGAACGAGATTACCATACACATTATTGCCGTAGTTGTGATTGTTATTACAGACGCATTACGAGTAATTGCCACACAACCGACAGACTCACCGTATGTAGTATTGGGGCATCCGCCGAAGAACGCGCCCGCAAAAGAGCCTACACCGTCACCGAGAAGTGTACGGTGAAGACCGGGATCCTCAAGCAGATCCTTTTCGATAATAGAAGAAAGGTTCTTGTGGTCAGCGATATGCTCGGCAAATACAACAAAAGCGACGGGAACGTAAGCTACCGCAATAGTTGCTATAAATGAACCGTCTATATCCTTAACACCCTCAAATGCCTTGATAAAGGTGAAGTCCGGCAGAGAGAATATCTGCATATCCTTAAATGCCGCAAAGTTGATAACCTGAAGAGCGACATTATCTGTAAGAATGCCGATAACAGTAAAGATGGATGCGGTAGCGTAACCTACAAGAATACCGAGAATAAAGGGAATAAGCTTTGCCATCTTCTTTCCGTAAACAGAAAAGGCAAAAACAGAGAACAGAGTTACAAGACCGCACAGAAGAGCTATATGGGGGTCACAAAGAGAGTTGCCCAATATATCTACTACCTTACCCTTAGTAAGGTCGCCAACTGCGTTAACCGCCAAAGACATACCGATAAGAGCAACTGTGGGACCTATTACAACCGCAGGCATAAGCTTGTTTATCCATGCAACACCTGCGAACTTAACAATAACGGCAATGATAACATAAACAAGACCTGCGAACAATGCGCCGAGAATCAAGCCCGCATAACCGGCAGACGCGGATGCGGCACCGCCAAAGGCTGCGAACATTGAGCCGATAAAAGCAAAGGATGAGCCAAGGAATACAGGGCTTCTGAACTTGGTAAAGAGCTGATACACAATAGTACCAACACCTGCGCCGAACAGAGCGGCTGACTGACTCATACCGTTACCGATAATAGCCGGAACAAGGATTGTTGCGGCAAGAATTGCCAACACCTGTTGGATAGCGAAGAGTATAAGACTTCCTAATTTGGGTTTGTCGTGGATGTCATAGACAAGATTTTTTGCCATTGGTTTTATCCTCCGAAAATGTAATAATAAATATTAAGACCAAAACGGTTTGAAAACGAATTCTAACTCCTTTCCATAGCATTTTGGTCTTTAGATACATTTTAGCACACTGTCCGACAAATGTCAACAATTTATGAACAAATAGATTTTATTTTTCGCTTTCCTTTGTTGACTTTTATTTTGACGAATGATATAATGTTTATTAGGTAAATTCCTTTCATTTTTCGGAGTATTTATGAGCAACGCAAAAAACAAATATACATTTTCAAGAAAAGCAGGTATTCTTATGCCTGTAAGCTCCCTGCCCTCGCCTTACGGCATTGGCTCTTTTGGCAAGGGGGCTTTTGACTTTGCAGACTTTGTGGCGGAGTCGGGTAACAAATACTGGCAGCTTTTGCCGCTTAACCCAACCTCATACGGAGACAGCCCCTATCAGTCCCCTGCCGCGGCGGCGGGAAATCCGTTGTTTTTAGACCTTGATATACTGAACAGTGAGGGACTTCTCACAAAGAAAGAGCTTAGACCCCACAAAACAAAAAACAAAAAGGTCGATTACGGGCACCTTTTTGAAACACGGTATTCTCTTTTACGCCTCGCGCACACGAGATTTGTTAAAAAGGGCGGAGAGGAAAAGCAAGGCTACAAGAGCTTTTTAAAGAAAAACAAATCCTGGATTTTTGACTATGCTTTGTTTATGTCTCTTAAGGTGAAGTTTAATTACTCTGCCTGGACCTCATGGCCCGAGGAATACAAAAATTCAAGCCTGGCAAGAAAAAATGCAGATGAATTTAAAGAAGAGTGCGCATTTTGGCTTTGGATACAGTATGAATTTGACAGAGAATGGCAGGCTCTTCGCTCCTATGCTAATAAAAAGGGAATTAAGATAATAGGAGATATGCCTATTTACGTGGCTCACGACAGCCTTGACGTATGGATGTCGCCCGATGAATTTCTCCTTGACGAAAGCTATAATCCCACAGTTGTTGCAGGCTGTCCTCCCGACGGATTTTCTCCCGACGGTCAGCTTTGGGGAAACCCAATATACAACTGGGAAAAAATGAAGTCCGATGGCTTTAGCTGGTGGCTGAAGAGAGTTAAAGAAAGCTTCAGGCTCTATGATGTGCTTAGAATCGACCACTTCAGGGGCTTTGCAGGCTATTACAATATCCCATTCGGTCACGAAACCGCAAGAGAGGGAAAGTGGGACTCGGCCCCCGGAATAGAGCTTTTCCGCGCCGTTAAGGCTGCATTCCCTAAGTCAAAAATTATCGCGGAGGATTTAGGCTTTATTACCGATGATGTAAGAGAGCTGCTCCTTGACACAGGCTTCCCCGGAATGAAGATGCTGCAATTTGCGTTTTTTGACGATGACAGCGAATATCTGCCAAGAATGTTTAAAGACCGAAACTGCGTAGTCTATTCAGGCTCTCACGATTCAGACTGCGCCCGCAGCTTTATTTCAGAGCTCTCGGGAGATACTAGAAAAAGATTTAACAGAGAATGTCCGCACAAAAAGGGGCAAAGCCGCACATTTGACCTTATAGATTTTGCCCTGGGGAGCTCTGCCGCTCTTGCCATAATACCCATACAGGACTACCTTGAATTAAAGAACGAGGATGGAAGAATGAACACCCCGTCTGTTGCTGAGGGCAACTGGACCTGGCGCATAAGCCCAAGATATAACAGCAAGGCTCTTGCTCAAAAAATCTCTTCCATGATTAAAGAAAGCAAAAGAACTTAAAAAAACCTAGCGGAGGTAGCATGAAGTCAAGAATAATAAACAACAAGCATGCCTGTGTTGTGCTTTTGTGCACACTTGTTTTGGCTTATTCATACATATGTATGTCAAAAAACGGCTTCAGCGCCTCTATGGTATTTATAGTAAATGAGGGTATTCTTACAAAGCTCGAAACAGGAACGATAACCGCCGTTTTTTATGTCGCCTATGCTGTTTTGCAAATTGTAGGCGGAGTTTTTACAGATAAGTGGCACCCGGAGAGATTTATTACAATAGGACTTCTTGGGGCTGCCGCCTCAAATATTGTTATTTATTTCAATCAGTCATACCCCATAATGCTTATCTCATGGACACTTAATGCCTGCCTGCAGTTTGCGGTTTGGCCTGCTACATTCAAGATAGTTTCCACACTTTTGAGAAGCGATATGCAGGAGTTCTCGCTTTTCACGGTAACATTCGGCAACCCTATCGGCGCTGTTCTCGGTTATATTCTTGCGGCAATAGTTGGCGCACAGTGGCGAATGAATTTTCTTGTTTCGGCTGTTGGACTTGCCGCTATTGCGGTTTTGTGGGAAATTGTTGTAAGGTCGGTTAAGCCATATATTGAAGAAATCCAAATCCCCTCTCCCGAAAAAAGCCATACAAACCGTTCAAGCTCGAGAGAATTTATAAAGCTAGCCCTCAAGTCCGGAATAATTTTACTACTTATTCTTTCATTTACACGAACGATGTTTGACTTAGGTCTTAAGGCAATGGCGCCTACTATGATAAACGAGTCTTATGACAGTGTTAATGCTGTTTTTGCAACGGTTATGAGCATTATCGTTCTTGTTTCGGGAGCTGTCGGTCCTGTTATTTCGCATTTGATTTATCCAAAAATACTTAGAAATGAAGCAGTAATAATTACTCTCTTCTTCCTTATCTCAACTCCGCTTACTTCCGCTATGCTGCTGTTAGGTGAGGTTCACTACCTTGTTATTGTAACATTACTTGCTCTTGTTGTTATGCTTATGAGCGCAGCCTCCCTATTTACCACCTCATATATTGCCGCAAGATTTAACCCCTGTGGCAAGGGCGCGACAGTAGCAGGAGCTCTCAACTGTACTGCATCATTTGGCGTTGTGGCGGCAAACACACTCTTTACGGGAATTGCCGATTCATTTGGCTGGCACGGAACAATAATATCATGGGTCATCATAATGATTATTTCTCTTGTCATATCGGCTTCACACATTCCGATATGGACTAAATTCTTAAAATCAAGATAATAATTTAGCGGACAATGCGCCTTTGCATTGTCCGCTTTTTCACATAAATCGACATATTTTGAAAACTATCATTTACATTTTATACTATTATAGATTTTATCAAAGGATTTTATGGCATCTTCAAAATCCTTAACAGCAGCCTTTACAACACCGGGGTCGCACATATCAATACCCGCAACCTTGAGGCTGTCAAGAGGAGAAAGCGAGCCTCCGCATTTTAAAAATTCTATATATTTGGGAATGTACGTCTCGCCCTCGTTTTCAATCCGTTTAACTATAGCCGATGCTGCAGATATACAGGTCGCATACTTATAAACATAAAAGGCTGAGAAAAAGTGAGGTATTCTCATCCATTCAAGTGAAATTTGCCTGTCTGTTACAACATCCTTGCCAAAATACAGGTCAACAAGGCTCTTATAATGCTTTGATAGACTTTCAGCCGTAAGGGGCTCGCCTCTCTCTGCCGCTGCGTGCACATCGCGCTCAAACTCGGCAAACATAGTCTGGCGGAAGAGAGTTCCCTTATAGGTTTCCATAAGACCGTTAAGCACCGATAGCTTTTCTTCATCACACTCTGCCGCATTAAGCCGTTTGTGGGCTAAAAGAAGCTCGTTTACCGTAGAGGCAACCTCTGCTACAAAGATAGTGTAGTGAGAGTTGTGGGGCAGGTTGTATTTTCTTGAAAAATAAGAGTGCATAGAATGTCCCGCCTCGTGGGCAAGAGTCGATACATCATCACTCTTTCCGTTAAAGTTAAGAAGTATATACGGCTTTGTATCAAATGACCCTGCGCTGAATGCACCGCCCTGCTTTCCGACCGCGGGATATACATCTACCCACCCCTCTTTTGTAAGTCCTTGCTTTAGAGTGCTGTAATACTCATCTCCAAACACCCTCGCCATATCAAGAACCAGGTCCACAGCCTCCTCGTAGGTATACCTTTTATCCTGCTCGGAAATAAGGGGAGCGTAAAGGTCGTACATATGAAGCTTGCTCAGCCCAAGAACACGCCTTTTCATTTCATAATAGCCGTAAAGGATTGGCAAAGCCTCGCGGACAGAATTTATCAGATTATTATATATCTCTGGTGTTACCTCGTCACGGAATGTTGATGCGGTTATAGAGCTGGAATAGCCTCTCATTTTTGCGAGAGTTATCTGCTCCTTTACATAACCCGAATACAGAGCGCCAAATGTTCCGCCAAATCCCTCATAGGTCTTATAAAGAGTGGTAAATGCAGAACGGCGAACACGTCTGTCGCCTGACATAAGATACTTTACATAATTTGTATCTCTCAGCTCTACGCTTTTTCCCTCATCATCCTTGATTTTGCCAAAGCGCAAATCTGAGCTTGCGAAAATATCTCTTATATTCTCGTGACTGTCAAGACTCTCGGAGAGCTTTGACATCAGCTTTTCACACTCGTCAGACAGGATGTAAGGCTTCTCCAAGCGCACTCTTTCAATAAAGCGCGAATACTCCGAAAGCGCGGGGCATTCTTTGAAAAAGCCGTCAAGAGTGTTATCGTCGGCTTTAATAAGACTTGGTGAAACAAACCAAGCTGCCTCATCGAAAAGAGAGGCGGCTCTTCTTACCTTTGCAACCGCTGCCTGGTTTTTGCCCGAGGATGCGTCTGTGGCAAAAGAAAGAAAGGCATAGCTCCAGAGCTTTTCGATACATCGTGAAATTTCCGAAAAAGCTCTCAGCACAGACAAAAGCCCCAAAGCGGAGCTTAATATTTCATCTTTTCTTTCACCAAAGGCTGATATCCTCTTTTCTGTTTCTTTAAGAGCCGATTCGAATTCATCGTCGGTCTTGTATATCTCGGTCAGGTCCCATTTGTATTTTGGATCTATATTATTTCTATCCATTGACATAATGCCACCGTCCTGTAAATCAATATACAATTATATTACCACAAAACAGAAAACAAATCAATAATTTTTTAATTCAGAATGAAATTAAATATAAGCATTAATGAAAATCCTATAAGAAGCGAGTACCCTGAGTATTTTGTTCCCTCTCCATCAGGGCAGCGCATTATATCTCCGCTGATAACATATATCATAGTTCCCCCTGCCAGCGCGAGAGCAAACGGCAGTATTACAGATACCGAGCGGGCTGCAAAATATCCTAAAAAAGTGCCCACCACCTCTATAACTCCTGTGAGAAAGGCATAGAAAAAGGCACGCCCGGGGCTTATGCCCGCAGAAATCATAGGAGCTATAAGCACCATACCCTCGGGCAAATTCTGTATGGCTATTCCAAGTGCGATAAACATAGCATCCGAAATATCTCCTGTTAAAAATCCAACACCGGCGGCCATTCCCTCAGGCAGATTGTGAAGCGCTATTGCAAAAACAAACATTATAACTCCCCGCCTGCGATCGCTCGTCTCAAACGAAGACGGAAGATCTCCCTCGGGCACAAGCCTTTCGCCAAGGTCGAGAATAATAGCGCCGATAAATATCGCGGGTATTGTTACCACCGGGGCAAAATCTCCGCCAAGCTCAAGCGACGGCAGTATCAGCCCAAGCATCGCCGATGCCAGCATTACCCCCGAGGCAAATGACATAATAAGCCCACCATACCTTTGAGAAAACCCCTTCATAACAAAGCCTAAAAGAGCGCCGAAAACGGTAGCTCCACCCACTCCAAGAGCCGTAAGTATCACAATATTCACGAAAAAACGCCTTTCGCATTCCTTTTGTTTTATGGCGGTATCTCCGCCAATATCCATACTATGCATTCCTCTAAAAAACGACAAAATCAAACTATCAAAATAAAAAAACAATTGGCAGAGAAACAAAATAAAGCTCCTCTGCCAAAAATGACCGAAAATATGAAGATAATGTTATAAAAGGGGTGCGAAAATTCGCATTCCTATCTTGAATATCCATTCAATAAAGCTGAGTCTTGTATGCTCAAAGCTCACTCTGTCAGAAATGGTTAAGGTCTTCTTAAAGTCATTAAGCGCTGCCGCCACAGTTGGAGTTGAATACATAAGCACTGCGTTTTCAAAGTGGTGGACAAAGCTTCTGTAATCAAAGTTTATTGTACCTACAACCGCATATTTATCGTCCGAGATAAAGGTTTTTTCATGCATAAAGCCCGGAATATACTCGTAAATTTTCACTCCCGCCTCAACAAGCTTCGGATACGAGCTTTTTGTCATTATCTTAACTCTTTTTTTATCGGGAATACCCGGAGTTATTATTCTTACATCAACACCTCGCATTGCGGCGCCCCTCAGCGCCTCGGTAAGGTCGTAGTCTATTATGAGATACGGTGTGGTGAAATAAATATACTTTTCCGCCTGGTTTATCAATGTTATAAAGACATTTTTTCCGTTAGACGTGCGGTAAATAGGCGCGGGACCCGAGCCGTAAGGAATATAAAAGCCGCCGTCGGGGGACTCTGCCATAGATACAGTATCTGCAAATCGCTGATAGTCGCTGGTGCAGCCTGCCGTAAGGTCCCAGCTTGACAAAAACAGCTTAATAAAGCCTAAAACAGCCTGTCCCTCTATTCTTATTCCGCCGTCCTTCCAATAACCGAAACGGCTGATTATATTAGCATACTCGTCGGCTATGTTAACGCCTCCCGTATACGCGTATTTTCCGTCAACAACACATATTTTACGGTGATCACGGTTGTTATGTATGGAAGAGACCTTTGCGCTGACCCTGGAAAAGCGATAGGTCTGAATTCCCTCCTTACGCAAAGTGCGCTCATACCTTGAAGGCAATGTTCTCATACATCCGAAGTCATCGTAAAGCAGCCTTACATCAACCCCCGCCTCTGCCTTTTCCTTAAGAATACCGTGAATTTTTGACCAAAGCTCACCCTCGTCAATGATAAAGTATTCAAGAAAAATATAATCCTTGGCTTCGGATATATCCTTTATAAATGACTCAAAATACTCTTCGCCCGTAGCGAAAAACCGTGAGCTTGTTCCTCGGTACACATCAGCAAGAGCATCCTCTTTGAGAATAAGGTTCACCTTTCCTGCCGCCTGTGGGTCTATTCTTGAAAGGGCGGTACACTCCTCGCTTATGAAACCGCGTCTTCTCATTCTGCTTACGGCGCATCTAAGCCTTTTTGCCTCCTTGCGCGTCAATTTGCGCTTATAGAACAAAAAGTAAAGTATCGCTCCGGCGGGTGTAATAGTAAGTATGATAAAGGACCACGGGATTTTATACTCGGGGTTGGTTTCTCGGTTAACAAGACTTAAAAAGGCTACAACGCTAAGCAGCATTGATGCAAGAGAAATATACACTCTTGATGAAGCGGCAAAAATGAAAAGATAAATCATTACCGCCACCTGCAAAACTATTGCCAGAGCTGAAAGCGCATACCTGGAAAAGAATACTCTGCATATTTTTTTCAAGATTTTCACCTCCAAAAAAACATTAAAGGATTATTTGTCGTTTTCTTCTCCGTCGATATAATCTTCAAATCTACCAATGCCTACAAGGTCATCAACAGGCAGCGAGAATATTACGGCTCCCCCCTCTGTCTTAAGTCCTGCCGCGTCTCTTACCGCCTCCATTATTTTGTTCTTGTATTCAAGAGTGGTGAGGAAGAGAACACTGTCCGTCTCCTGACTTATCGTTGTTCCTATTCTCTGAGCCGCCTTTTGGTTATTCACGCTCTTTGTATGGAATACTGTTGCTCCGGTAGCTCCGGCACCTCTTGCGGCCTCTATCGCTGTATCTGTATATTTTCTGTCAACTACTGCTATTACCAGCTCGTGCATACGTTTTTTCTCCTTTTTCTTTGATATTGGGGCCTGTCTTGTAAGAACCTTGTCGCTTTTTTCGATTCCCGAAATTATTGCATCATTGATAATGTTGGAAATTCCCGAAAGCGGAACGGTAAAGGCTATTCCGCGGCCTACAAGATAGAGCTTTAAGCCGTGGCCTATTTCGCTGAGTATCGTGTGCTCAAGCTTTCCCGGAATAAGAGATAGTGTCATTTTTTTATCTATTTCGTTAAAGCCGAAATATGTCATATAGCTTGAATGCGCTGTTCCATGTCCGAGACCGGAAAAATGAAGAGCAACCGCAAACTCGTTTACTATCTCGGTAAAGCGCTCCTCGTCCTCGCGGTTAATTATTCCCACAAGGAGCTTTACGCGCTGATCCTCCGCTACTTTTTTCATTTTGCGCCACCCTCCTTTGGTTTTATCTGCTTTAAGGTATATACCTTTTCGGGCTCTGACTCACGGTAACCGTAATCAATAAAGCTTTCGCTTGCGGAAACAAAGCGTCTGGCTCTGTCCTCGGTCTTAAGCCTGTATGCAAGACCGCATATCTGTATTGCGATTATAGGTGCCATAGCAACAAGAGCAACACAACCAAAGGCATCTGTCATAACATTTGCATAAGGAAGTGCGTCGCAAGCGCCCATACAAAGCGGAAGAACAAATGCCGACATCATTGTACCGCTGGCAACTCCGCCCGAGTCAAATGAAATACCTACGAATATCTTTGGAACAAAGAATGAAAGAGCGAGAGCTATAATATAGCCGGGTATAAGGAACCAAAGAATATTTATACCGGTAATAATACGAATAGCTGCAAGACCGAGAGCCGCGCACACACCCACCGAAAGTCCAAAGCCTGTGGTTTTGCCGGAAATTGCTCCCGCACTCATATTTTCGACAAGCTTATTAAGCACATAAACCGACGGCTCGGCTTTAACAATAAAGTAACCTAACAGCATACTGATAGGCACGAGAGGAAGACCTCCCGCAATACCTGCCAGGCTCTCACCGATAGCTGTTCCCATAGGAACAAAGCCTACGTTTGCGCCTGTGAGGAATATAGCAATTCCGATAAGAACATATGCCATACCTATACCCAGTCTTATCATTTGCACCCTGTTGAATGCTCGTGTTATGAGCTGGAACAGACAGGCAAAAACAATTATCGGTAGCAGAGCCTTTAAAACTTCTATACCGTGGTTAGCAAACTCCTCTGCATAAAGAAGAATTCCCTCTCGGGTATCTTCGATAACGTGAGGTGGCGTATGCTCGTAATACCCCTCCTTGCCTCCTATGATACCAAGGGCAAGCACGGCAATTATGGGTCCTATGCTGCAAAGTCCGGTAATACCGAATGAGTCATCACGGTTATCAGCAGAAATCTTGGCCGCAGAAACACCGGCGCCGATGGACATAATAAAAGGAACTGTCATAGGTCCTGTGGTAACTCCGCCGGAATCGAATGCCAATGGAAGGAACGAGGGAGAAACAAAGAATGCCATAACAAATGCCGATATGTAAAAGACTATCATAAGAAGTGTAAGGCTTATTCCGAAAACAATGCGCAAAACCGCAATCATAAGGAATATTCCGACACCTATGGATACAATATACACCAGCTCCTCACTGTTAACCTGATCTGCAAGAATAAGCAAATCAGGCTCTGATATGGTAACAAGAATACCGATAACAAAGCTGACAAAGGCAATAAGCCACACCTTGCCCGAGCCTGCGATAGAGCTACCTATTTTTGAACCGAGAGGCTGCATAGACATTTCCGCTCCCGCAGTAAAGAGGCTCATTCCGAAAACCAGACATACAACACCTATAAGGAATAGCAACATATCCGCAGTTGACATCGGAACAACGGTTATACTGAGTGCGAAAACTATAAGTGCTATGGGTAAAACCGATTTTACCGATTCAACAATTTTGTCTTTAATTAAATTCAATTCTCTGCTCCTCTCATGTTAAAGCTGAGTGTCGGTATCTTAATATGCCGACATTATTTCATATATTCTTCAATTTTTTCTTTTATCAGTAGGGCGGTTTCCCGAAGCTCTTCCCAGAATTCTGATGTGCTTACTCTAAGACCGCCGCTGCCTAAAACAACAAGCTGCTCCTGCAGGTCGCCTGTAACAACTCTTACGGTGTGCTCTCCTGCAATCTCATAGGTTGTTCTTTCAATAAATGCATCTGCCGTTTGAGACTCCTTAGTGTAAACCACGGTAACATCTCCGATAATTTCCTCGCTTCCCTCACCGCCCGCTCTTTTGTAGGCATCAAAAACTATTATTGTCTTTATTTTGCGAAAAGAGGAATAATCGCACATCATTCTTACAAGAGCGTCTCGCCCTCTGGCAAAATCTGCCTCGGCTATCTTTCTTAATTCATCGGTGGCAAAGATAAAATTATAGCCGTCTATGATAATGTAGCTTTCACCCTTTGGCTTTGCTTTTCTCGGCCTTTCGATTTTTTTCTCTGGAGGTGCGGAATTTTCTACCCTTTCCGGAGCGCGTCTTGGCTTTATCTTACCGTATGTGTTCTCAAAAATACGCATAAGCTCCTTGTCCTCTTCCACCGTTCCGCGGTAATCAAGGGTCTTTGAAATTCTCGGGGCCTCTGTCACAGTATCTTCTTCTGCCGATTTAAGCCCGGGAATTTCAACATGCATAAGACTGTCTGCCTCATCCCAGGGAACGGCATATCCCGCGCCGCCCTTACAGAAAACAGAGCCTGTGGGATTTCTTTCGTCAAGAAGCGGATCATAGCTTTTGGCGGCTATAACCTCATCTGCATTGTGGCAGGGCTTGTAAGGACCTACCGTCATCGCAATTCTGCCCTCGCCTCTTGTATAAGCTCTCAGCTCCGAGGCATATGAGCGCATTGTTGCAGCGGGACAGTTCCCCTCAAGTATCGCTGTATCTCCAAGGAACTCGGGGGGCTCTGATGTGCCGAACATATTGGTTATATCATTCATCGCTCTGCCAAGAAGCTCGGCAGGAAGCTCAATGTGAAAATCAAAGGTTGGCTCAAGAAGCACAGACCTAGCTTTCATAAGTCCCTGACGCACCGCACGGTATGTTGCCTGCCTGAAGTCACCGCCCTCTGTGTGCTTAACATGGGCTCTACCCGCAACAACCGTTATTTTGACATCGGTAAGGGGCGATCCGGTTAAAACCCCACGGTGAACACGCTCCTCAATATGAGTCATAATAAGCCTTTGCCAATTCAGCGCAAGAGTATCTGTTGGGCACTCGGTAGCGGTAACAACACCTGTTCCCTCGGGCATAGGCTCGATGCGCAGATGAACCTCGGCATAATGTCTAAGAGGCTCAAAGTGTCCTCTGCCGTACACCTCATCTGCTATGGTTTCTTTATAAAGTATACTTCCCTCGTCAAATGTTACCGCTAATCCAAAGCGGTCTAAGATTACTCGTGAGAGCACCTCAAGCTGTATTTCCCCCATAAGCCTGACTCTTATCTCATGAGTAGAGCTGTTGTAGGTCAAGGCAAGCGATGGGTCCTCCTCGGTCAGCACCATAAGACGCATATATGTCTCGTAAGGGCTTATTTCCTTTGGAAGTATCATTCGGTAATCAAGAACGGGGGTGAGCGTCACCCTGTCATCTCCCTCTGCGCCAAGTCCCATTCCCGCCTTAGTTTCGGCAGGTCCCAGCACCGCAACAACAGATGAGCCGCCAGCCGATGAGATACTCTTGAATTTATCACCCGAATATATCCTTATTTCCTCTATTTTTTCTGCTATTTCCTCACCACGGGCCGTTTTTACCGTAAAAGTATCCTTAGGCTTTATGCTGCCTCCCGTTACCTTAAGGTAGGTAAGCCTTTTTCCTTGCGCATCTCTGCCTATTTTGTACACCCTGGCGCCGAAAATAGTATTTGAATACTTTTTTTCAACTATGTATTTTTCTAAAATCAGAAGAAGCTCGTCAATACCCTTAAGCTTTAAAGCAGAACCAAAAAGGCAGGGAAAAATTCTTCTTTTCGCAATGGCGTGAGCCAAGGACTCAACAGAAAGAGTCTCTGTTTCAAAAAACTCCTCTATCAGCCGCTCATCACACCCTGCAGCTTCCTCATAAAACTCCGATGAACTATCGTTTGAAAAATCTACGCAGGCGGGCGAGAGAATATTTTTAAGCTCTGCTACAAGGTCCTCTCTTCTTCTTTCTGCAATATCTGTTTTATTAACAAAAATGAACGTGGGTATTCGCCTCGACGCAAGAAGATGCCACAGAGTTTTCGTATGCGCCGTAACTCCGTCCTGGGCGCTGATTATAAGTATTGCATAATCCTGAATAGAAAGAGCCCGCTCTGTCTCGCAGGAAAAATCTATGTGCCCGGGGGTGTCTATAAGAGTTATAGAAAGTCCCTCGGTCTCAAGCTGCGCCTGCTTTGAAAAAATAGTAATGCCCCTCTCTCTTTCAAGAGAGTGGGTATCAAGATAGGCATCTCGCTTATCAACTCTGCCGAGCCTTGAGAGCATACCCGATTTGTATAATAATGCTTCGGTAAGCGTTGTTTTTCCCGCGTCAACATGAGCAAGTATTCCAACTACGCTTTTTTTCATACGCCCTCCTTTCAAACGACTACTTTTGTTTACATATTAAGGTCAATATCTATGTATATATTTGTTTACCGATTCGTCGGCGCCCAGCTTCTCCATTAAACTGTCAAGCAGTCTTACCGACGGTGTGTTTTCTTTTTTTACAGTGGCATAAAGGCTGATAAGCCCCATTTCCTCACCAATGCTGATAAGAAGCTTTAAGGCTCTGCGGCCAAATCCCTGTGACTGCCACTCAGGCAAAATCCTAAATCCAATCTCAGCTCCGCCCATAAGGTCAAAGCCCCAAAAGCATCCCTCTCCGATGAGATGTCCGTTATATCTTATGCCAAGTGAAAGGCTTGTTCCGTCTTTTCTCCCCTTTTCGGAAACCAGGTAAAAAAACTCATCCTCCGGATTCTCAATATCCTCGCGGTAATCATATCCCCAGTACCTGTTTATCTCCTCGTTTTTGCATATTTCGGCATAAACCTTAATATCAGATTCCGAAAGAGGAGTGAGGCTTATCACACCGTCACTTAGAGATAGCGGCTCACAAAGCATTGACAATTCGCTTTTCACAACGGCATAAAGGCAACCGTCATCATCATGTATTTCAGTAAAGCGAAATGCCTCTTCAAGAGTTTGTCTTGAGTCCTCAGGCACATCGCAAAGCACCAAAGGTATCTCTTCCCTTACGGCGTAGGCACGAAGCTCTGCGAGCGCATCTCTTTCGTCTAAGCCGTCTGAAAGAGCTATTGGGTAAATGAAAACATATTCTTCACCGTCAAATATTCTGACTAGCAAAATATCAGATAGTCTTGCAAATCCAACCTCGCACCCATCGTCTAAAAGCGAGAAAAACGAGGATACGATTTCTTCGGTTTCGCTATATTTTCCATCGCCCGCCAATTGGCTTATCAGCTCCTCGGGGCATTTCTTGTCAAGAATCAAAAATTTAAGCATAAGACCCTTACCCAGTTTCCTTAGGTAAAATCAACCTTACCCTAAGTCTTACAGTAAAGCTATCATCCTTTTCCTCAAACTCAAAGCTGTCGGCAACAAACTGAGAAAGCCTCTGACAGGTTTTAAGGCCTATACCGTTGCTCTCCTGTCTGTCCCTGTCATGTCTCACCGTATTTTTCACCTCAAGCTCAAACAATTCAGGTCCAAGCTCAACCCGAAGATAAATAGGCTCGGATTTCTCCGCGTATTTCATAAGATTGGAGAAAATGTTATCCATAACGCGCATAAGCTTTGGCGCATCGGTAAGAACGGTTGAGCCCTTAACAAACATTTCATCCTTTTTTTCTAAAACAATACTGTATCCATTCTCTTCTATTAAAACGAGGTGCTCTGAGAGCATCTGCTCAAAAAGCGTTGCGGCATCATATTCCTCTGTGTGAATGCTTTCTTTTGCGCTGCCAAAGGCAAGAAAGTAGTTAAACATATCATCTGAAAGGTTTTTCAGCCTCATTGCGGTTTTTTCAGAAGCCTCAACATAAGAACGCATAGCATCGCCCTCCGCCTCGCTCTTCATAATATCAAGATATCCGAGAAGAACAGTAAGAGGAGTTCTGATATCGTGTGACATTGCTGTAATAAGCTCGGTGTTTGCCTGTCTTGCCTTGCGCTCATCATCTATGCTCTCTAGAATAGTACACCGCATATTTTCAACATTCTCAGAAAGTCTGGCAATCTCGTCATATCCTTTTTTCACCTCTATAGAACGGTTTATATTTCCACACGCAACCGCCATAACACTCTGGTCAAGCTTCTTTACTCTTGCAACAATGCCTCTGAAATAATTGATAAGAATAACAGACAGGATAACCATAGCAATAAATAGACTGACAATGTTTGCCACATCATAATACAAATATTCGGTAAACTCCGCAATAGAGGCAAAAAGCACTCCGTCGGTCATTTCAAGCTCGTAAAGGTCATTTTCCTCAGCATATTTTTTCAGCTCTTCTCTTGTAGGATAGTCAACGGTTATACCCGAGCCAAAGCTGCCGCCGAGTCCGTCATCGGCTCCGCTTTCGTTATCGCCATCGTTTTCTGTGCCGCTTTCTCCGTCGGTGTCGGGCATGTCCTCCCCGTCACCCTCTTCCCCGCCCTCATCGGGTGCGTCAGGGTCGGGCGCTTCGGGAGTAACATCTGTGCTTGGCTTTTCCGGAAGCATATCAGATGAGAAAAACAACTCATCATTCTTATAAACCAACAGGTATACATACCTGTTGCTCTTAGACCATTTCGCAATCAGATCTGTATTCTCTGAGGAAATTTTGTTTTGCTGAACATAATGACGAAGTTCGTTTATATACTCCTCTTCTCGAGCGGTTTTTTCTTCATCTGTAGCATAATATGTCTTGATAATGTAATTGCCCAAAAATCTTACCAGCACAAATACAGCGCAGCTGATAACCAACCCTAAGACTATGACTAAAGTAAGCTTTACATAAAGGGAATGAAAGATTCTCCTCGCCTTATTATCAGTCAATTTGGTATCCCCTTCCCCAAATGGTACGTATAAGCTTAGGCTCAGATGAGTCATCCTCCAGCTTTCTCCTGAGCCCCAAAATGTGAACCGTCACAGTATTGTTTGATGAAGGAAGCGAAATTTCGCCCCAAACCTTTTCATAAAGCTCCGATGCGCTGACAACCCTGCCTCTGTTTTGAGCAAGATAAATAAGAACCTCGGTTTCTCTGTCACGCATATCGACACGTATGCCGTTTTTTGTTACCTCTCTTGCCGAGCAGAAAACAGATACTCCTCCTCTTAGCTGAATGGTATCTGCTCCTTCTTTTTTCGCGCCGTAGCTGTTATATCTTCTTGTAAGCGCATCCACCTTTAAGAGAAGCTCCTTTGAGGAAAAGGGCTTAACAAGATAATCGTCGCCGCCCTCGGCATAAGCCCTCTCCTTATCGCTGTCAAGTGATTTCGCTGTAAGGAAAAGTATTGGTACCTCAGAGAACAGACGAATGCTTTTCGCAGCATCAATACCTGAAAGATTTGGCATCATTATGTCCATTATAACCAAGTCAAATGCCCCATCTGCCTTTACCGCCTCGACGGCCTTGGCACCGTCAGCAGCCTCAACGGCAGTGTGCCCCGCATTCTGAAGCAACAACTTCAAAACCGTTCTTATTTCAGACTCATCATCAACAATAAGTATCCTCATATTTTGTCTCCCCTAAAAAAAGCTCTATAACGGGGCGCGAATATTCCGAGCCCATATAAATCCATTTTAATTATATCATAAAAATATTTTACTTTCAATACCAAGCAGTAAAAGATTAGTTAAAATATATTAAACAAAAAAGATGCCAACCAGCATCAGTCGGCATCTCATATATTCACCTGTATTTATTTGCAGAAGCACTCGATATAATTATCTATCGCTTCATTTATTATCTTCACAGCCTCAGCTCTGGGACTAACCTCTTTAACGGCAGTCTCCTTGTTCTCAAGACTCTTGTAAACCGAGAAAAAGTGACGCATCTCCTCAAAAATGTGCTGAGGAAGCTCATCGATGTCCGAATACTGGTTATAATTCGGGTCGTTATAGGGTATAGCGATAATTTTTTCATCGCGCTTGCCGTTATCCATCATAGCAATAACACCTATGGGAAAGGCTCGTACAAGAGACATTGGCTCAAGGGGCTCAGCACAGATGAGCAATACGTCAAGCGGGTCGCCGTCATCACCGTAGGTACGGGGAATAAAGCCGTAATTTGCGGGATAATGGGTGGATGTATAAAGTATGCGGTCGAGAATTATATATCCCGTTTCCTTATCCAGCTCATACTTTTTCTTGCTGCCCTTTGAAATCTCAATAACGCAGATAAAATCCTCAGGGGAAATGCGCTTGGGGGATATATCGTGCCAAATGTTTGACATTACCTGAATTTGCTCCTTTTTTGTTAGTTTATCATTGTTTTGTTATATTGTATTTCGGCGCAATGTACCGAAAAAATCAAGAAAACCCGGGTATGGAAAAACCGCTACCCGAGTTTATATTGTCTATCAAAGAAGGCTCTTATAAAGAGCTGTAATCTCCTCAACAGATGTTTCTCTGGGGTTACCGGGACGGCACGCATCATCATAAGCCGACTGCGCAAGGAAAGGAATGTCCTCCGCCTTAACAATTTCTTTAAGGTCCGCGGGAATTCCAACATCAAGCGAAAGCTGCTTTACAGCATTGATAGCCGCTGCGCGGTATTCATCTACAGTCATTTTATCAGTTCCCTCAACTCCCATAGCCTCTGCAATATACTTATACTTGTCGCCGGTCTCGGGAGCATTGTATTCCATAACTGTGGGCAGAATAATTGCGTTTGCTACTCCGTGAGGGGTATCATAAAGAGCGCCGAGAGGATGCGCCATAGAGTGAACTATGCCAAGGCCTACGTTAGAGAAGCCCATTCCCGCAACATACTGACCCAGAGCCATTCCTTCTCTGCCCTCGTCAGTACCTGCAACAGCGCCTCTTAAGGACTTTGCAATAATTCTGATAGCTTCAATGTGGAACATATCCGAGAGAGTCCATGCGCCCTTGGTAATATATCCCTCAATAGCATGAGTTAAAGCATCCATACCGGTTGCGGCTGTAAGGCCCTTAGGCATTGTAGCCATCATATCCGGGTCAACAACTGCTACAACAGGAATGTCATGAACGTCAACACAAACCATTTTTCTGTTCTTTTCGGTATCGGTTATAACATAGTTGATAGTAACCTCTGCCGCAGTGCCTGCAGTTGTGGGAACCGCAATAATGGGAACGCACTTATTCTTTGTGGGAGCAACACCCTCAAGGCTGCGAACATCCGCAAACTCGGGGTTGTTAATAATAATACCGATAGCCTTTGCGGTATCCATAGAGGAGCCGCCTCCGATAGCAACTATACAGTCAGCGCCTGAAGCCTTATATGCAGCAACGCCCGCCTGAACATTCTCAATAGTGGGGTTGGGCTTTATATCCGAGAAAAGCTCATAGGCAATCTTTGCTCCGTCGAGCACATCGGTGACCTTTTTTGTAACACCGAATTTTATAAGATCGGGGTCAGAGGCAACAAATGCCTTTTTAAATCCGCGAGCCGCAATTTCGTCTGCAACCGCAGTTACCGCACCTTTACCGTGATAAGAAGTCTCGTTAAGTACAAATCTGTTCATTGGTTTTACCTCGCTCTGAAATTGTTTTACAAGACAATTATATATCATAGAAGCCGCGGTTGTCAATGGTTTTGAAAAAAGTTTGTCAAAAAATTAACACTTTCATCTGTTATAAACCGTATATCCACTGACCGATTGCCGTCGATACCATGTCATAACCCTTGGCGGTCAGGTGCTGACCGTCTATGTAGAGCTTTCCGGCAGCCTTGTTTCCTGCACCGTCAAGGTCCGGGTCAAAGTGACATTTAAGCGATGGGTTAAGCTGCGAGCATTCCCAAAGGTCAATATAAGGAACACCCCATTTTTTACAAACCTCAATAGCCCTGAGGAAATAATGGCGGCGCTTGTACTCGGGGCCGTAGCCTACTGCGGGTCTGCCCATTTTGGGAGCTACGATATATCCGATTTTTGCATGAGGGTAGTAGCTCATAGCCTTAAAGAATAGACACTCCAAAGCTCCCGTAAAGGTTGAATCATCATAATTACCGCTGAAATCAGCAGGATCAATTTCACCGAAACGCTCAGAGCCTATATCAAGAAGATCCGCATCATTTGTTCCGCCCTCAAAGATAAGGTAATCAATAACAGGGTATTTTTCATGTATTTTGTCAATGTTTCTTGAAACCCAATGCCTTGGATAGTTGTTAGGACCGTAATACATTTCAGCGGTAACAGTACCGCCCGAAATACCAACATTTATCCAATCCATACCGTACCTTGCGCCAACTCTGTATGCCCAGCCTCTGTCGGTGGTCTCTGTAGTCTCGCTGGTAGCATGACAAATACTGTCGCCGTCAAAGATAATTTTTTTGCCCGAAAGATGATTTTCCATTTTTAATTCCTTTCTTTACTCGTGTAGATTGTAGCCTCCCTTGTGTAAAGGGAGGTGGCTTGCGTAGCAAGACGGAGGGATTGCCTGCCTCCCTTGTGTAAAGGGAGGCTTTCGACTTCTTCACCGTTTGTTCCGTTTGCACGATGGAGGCTTTCGACTTCTTCACCGTTTGTTCCGTTTGCGCGATGGAGACTTTCAACTTCTCCGCCAATCGGCCCGTTTGCACAATGGAGGCTTAATATCGTATTTTTATATTCTTCATAGCCATAGAGAAGATTTAATGCTTCAAGGAGCGCGTTTGGTGTCATATCCAGCGGTAAATCAAGCAGCTTACAAAGCTCAGCTCTACGCTGGGTAGCGCCCTCGCATCCGGTCAATTTATCCTCGAAAAAGTCAACTTTTGTTATCATTTTTTGACTTTTTGCAATTGTTTTACCACTTACAAAAGGTGAAAGCAGCTTCAATATTACATCGCTTTTCATTCCTTCAACACCGATTAGGCCCGCCTTTGACGCGTGAGCCTTTCTTGACTCCTTGCCCTCGACTTCGGGAATGTAAAGATGATATATTTTATCCCCCTGAATAATACCCGAAAGGAATGAACGTATCTGTCTGCCGCCTCCGTCTGAGTCTGTAAGAACTATAATTCCATTCTCGCCTAGTCTTTTAAGCAGCTTTTGCTTTTCCTTATTATTAAATATAGAAAAACCGCCTGTTGTTATGACATTGGCATCCACAATAGACAAAAGCGTAGATTTGTCATATCTTCCCTCAACGATTATAGGTAAAGATATTTTTACTTTCTCATTCATTTTTTGCTCTTCCCTCTTCCGCAAATATCATAAAGAGGACAACTATGGCATTTAGGCGCTCTTGCCGAGCATATCTCTCTGCCAAAAATCACTATTCTATGGCAAAAGTCGCTTCCCTCATCCGGTGGAATAAGCTCTTTTAAAATTCTCTCAATTTTTATAGGGTCTTTAAGACTCTCTGGATAGAGTCCAAGTCTGCCGCATATTCTGATACAGTGGGTATCACAAACTATGCTTGGCTTTCCGTAAATGTCGCCAAGCAAAAGATTTGCAATTTTTCTGCCAACCCCGGGAAGCTTAAGTAAATCCTCCATTGTATCGGGAACACGGCCGCCAAAGTCGGATATCAGCATTTTGGAAGCTTCTTTTATATTATCAGCCTTCATTCTGAATAGACCGCAGGGCTTCACAATGCGCTCTATCTCGGATATATCACCCTCTGCCATATCAAAAGCGCTTGGAAATTTTTCAAAAAGCTCTCTGCAGACAATATTTACTCGCGCGTCTGTGCACTGTGCTGACAGTCTGCCCATAACTAGTAGCTTCCACGGGTCGCCCCCGTATTCAAGAGCGCATTCCGCCTGCGGATAAAGCTCCTTAAGCCTCTTTACCGCAAGGTGCGCAAGCTCCTTTTTTTCACTCTTTTTCATTATCTACCGCCTTTTTTATAAGCTCCTCGGTGAGCTTCACCGACAGTCCTACAACCGTATCAAACCGCCCCTCGTATTTTTCAACGAACCTGCCGCCAAGTCCCTGAATACCGTAGCTGCCCGCCTTGTCAAGACACTCAGGCGGATTACCGTTATTAGTTCTCCATTTTCCCGTATTATCCATCCAACCTTTTTTTATCAATTCATCTGTATTCCATATTCGACCATTGGTTTTATCCATCGGCTCGCCGCTTAAAATATAAGCCTCAATCTGCTCATATGTCAAGGGCTTAAAGTATACGGCGGTTGAATCAACCCCCGAAAAAACCTTGCCCTTATAATGAACGGCAACTCCCGTGTGTACATTGTGAACTCTGCCTGAAAGCAGGTTTAGCATATCTGCGGCATCCTCACCGTTTTTAGGTTTTCCTAACGGCTTTCCGTCAAGCTCCACCAAAGTATCAGAGGAGATAACAAGGGCATCTTCAGAAAGAAGCCCTAATACTGCCTCACCCTTTCTTATAGCAAGAAGCTCTACCCCCTGCCTTGGATGAATGTCATTTGGCAATGTCTCATCACATTCAGCGGTTACTATATCGAATTCCGAAACTATCTCAGAAAGAAGCTCGCGTCTGCGCGGAGACTTTGATGCAAGAACAATTTTCATTTTTTTACTACCTTTTTATTGCTAGATATATTTTACTCCCTTTAATACTAAAAATCAATAGTTATTTAGAAAAAACTAAGGATTGGCCTCCCCGCTTTGCCAACTTGCGTCAATCGCCTCCCGTAAACTGCCTCCCTTGTGTATAGATAGAGGAAGCCTTTGATACACGGATATTTTTCGCTGACTTTTATTTACTTTTCAATCATCAGCATAACTTTTAGAACCCCGCCATAGTGGCGGGGCTTTCTTGAGCCGACTTTTATAAAGTCGACTCTATACAAAAAAAGAACGGCGAAGAATCGCCGTTCTTATAAAACCACTATTTAGTTTTTAGAAATTAGTCGTTATAGTTATTCCAGGTATTAACAACGTCTCTGAGGTAACCTTCCTTCTTCGAAGCACTCGCATCGTAGTCGGTAACAAGGTTTTCATAAACGTATCCGTTAGAGTTAATCTTCTCGTGAAGCTTAAGCTCGGTTGCTGTGGTGTTACCTTCGCTGGAAGAGATAAACGAAGCAACAGAGTCCTCGATGGTCTTATCGAAGCAGTTACGAACGTGGTTACGGATGTATGTAAGCATGTTCTCGTTGAATGCAGCGGCAAAGCCCTGTACGTTAGAAACAAGCTTTACTTCATAGTACTCGTCAATAACTTCCTGAGACATTCTGGAGAGATAGTCAAGGTATGCTGTGCACTGAGTGAAGTTCTGAGCAGTCTTGGAGATTGCAACAGCCTTAGCAATGTTGTGAACGAGAGTTCTGTACTCCTCGGGATTGCCCTCTTCATCAGCAGCGCGGTAAAGCGGAACAGGAAGAACACCGAAGCCCATCTTCTGTCCCTCAGTTCTCATCTTCTGGTAATCCTCGGTATCAAGAGAACCGAGAGCTATAACACCGCCGAAGAGAACGTTGCCTGCAGCAAAGTTGGAACGAATAGCAAGAAGCTCAGTAGCAAAGGATCCGGAAACACCCGCATCACTCTTACTTACAGAAATAACACCGTCTCTGTTCTTGAAGAGATCTGTAAGGCTCTGGGAGAATGCCTTAAGGTCCTCGTTGCCTGCGGGATAGGTGTATATGTACTGACCGGGGTTGTTTTTGTCAGCTTCCTTGTGGATAATCTCAACGCTAGAGGTATAAAGCAGACCAGAAGCGGGAAGACCCGAGCCCGAACCGATAGCAAACGCTACCTTACCGGAAAGAACGTCAGAAGAATCAGCCTGGCTGTAGAACTTATCAGCATAGTGAGCGATTACATTGTAGGTAAAGCCCTCGCCGTACTTCTCGTTAGTAGAAACTCTGGACTGAGTTCTCCAAACAAGGTCGTAGAAGTCAGAAACCTGTGTCATATCACCGGTGTAGCTGAGGTTCTCGCCTGTTGTCTCATCTTCGCCAACAAGGGTAGCCATCTGCTCAACGTTCATAGGAACAACGAGGAAGGAACGAACAAGGTCTACGCAGTAGTTAGACGCGAGAATGAACATCTTGTCATCAGAGAGAGAAAGCGACTTCATATACTCGAAGAAGTAACCCTCACCGGACTTAGCGTCAAAGTAGTTATCGCTTGCGGGATTGTAATCGGGCTGAACGAATCTGAAGTAGTTAGCCTTGCCGGTCTGAAGAAGGTTAGCAAAGCATCCTCTAAGCTGTGCGCAGGAGAGATCGTATACGAAGTTCGCATAGATATCAGGGGACTGCGAGCTGGAGGTAGTTGTCTTAGCAACGATGGTCTCAATGTTTGCGCCCCAGTCGCCTGCCGCGGTCTCATAGTCAAAGCGAACGGTAACGTTAGCCTGCTTAGCAGCAGCAAGGTTTCTGTTGGAAACAAGACCGTCAACCTTCTCGGTTGTACCGGTTACTTCAGTACCGGAATAGTACTTCTTACATCCGGACTCAAGCTCTCCGGAAGCATCCTCATCTGTGAGAGCATACTTGATTTCTGTCTTATCCCATGTTACATTGTACGAGGGAGCGCCTTCGGGAATAACAATTCCCGCATCGGGATCTTCGTCGGGGGTTTCGTCTTCCGGCTTGCAAGATGCAAGCATACCGAGTATGAACATCATTGCTAACAGAAGAGACAAAATTTTTGTTTTCATATTTTTCTCCTTTTTTATTACCGCACGTAGCGGCTTTTTTGCACCATAATGATACCACACTTTTGGGTATAAGTCAAGCGATAAAATTGTTAATAAAAAAGTTGTTGCAACTTGCACAAGACAAAACTCGCCTTTTTGTGCAAGTATTACATCAAATATTTACAGTTCTTTATTTGTAATTAAATATAATTATATAATGTTCAGTGGTATTAACAAAAGTGCATGACGTAATAAGCAGAGTGTTTCCGACTCCCTTGCGCACAGATAAGTGAAGTTTTCGCTCAATGCGAAAGTGAAGTTGCTACGCAGTGAAGTTTGTGCTAGCGCACAAGTGAAGTTAAGTTTGCCCACTTTGGCAAAGCCAAAACTTCACTATCCGCAGGATAACTTCACTTACTGTGTAAACTTCACTTGCCCATATGGGCAAACTTAGTTGGGCGACTTGAGATAAGGCAGGTCACCAAAGCCTCGGTTCGGCGCATAGGTTCGCTATCAAACAAAAAAGACACTCACAAGGAGTGTCTCGGAACCTGGGTATTCGCCTTGCGAAGATACCCACAGTCTTCGCCTGATGAGCAAGCTCCTCGATCTTCGACTGGGGTATGCGAACCAAGCTTGCTGCGCAAGCCTCGGCTCGGCGCATAGGTTCGCTATCAAACAGAAAAGACACTCTCAAGGAGTGTCTTTTCTGTTTGGCAGCGGAACCTGGATTCGAACCAAGAATATCGGAGTCAGAGGCCGGTGTGATACCCTTTCACCATTCCGCTAAATATCAACAGTGATTACTGCTTTCTATTTCGTGCCTTAGTATTGTAGCACAAGTTTGTTCTTTTGTCAATAGCTTTTTGTGATTTTTTTAAATTTGTTATAAAAACTCATCGCAGCCCTTGACTTCTATCACTCGATGCGGATATAATAGATATAAAAAACATTGAAATTACAAGAAAGGATAATGCTAATGAACAAAAAGAATGATATGAGCGCACTGTTTAACATCGGCTACGGTCTTTATGTTATTACTTCAAATGACGGAACAAAGGACAACGGAATGATTGCAAACACCGTTTGTCAGCTTACAAGCACACCTGTCCGCATCGGAGTAACATTGAACAAAGGCTCCTACACCCACGATGTAGTCAGGAACACAGGAAAAATGAATGTTAACTGTCTTTCAACCGAGGCGACCTTTAAGGTGTTTGAGGTCTTTGGCTTCAGAAGCGGCCGCGACGTAAACAAGTTTGAAGACTGCCAACCTAACCGCTCGGCAAACGGCCTTGTTTATCTTCCTAAATACATAAATGCTTTTATGTCCCTCGAGGTGATTGATTACATAGACCTTGGCACTCACGGAATGTTCATATGCTCGCTCGATGAATGCGATGTCCTCTCCGACAAGGAGACTATGACCTACACTTATTACCACAAGAATGTTAAACCAAAGCCCAAAGCAGAAGAGAAAAAAGGATGGGTTTGCACCGTTTGCGGATATATCCACGACGAGGAAGAGCTTCCTGATGACTTTGTTTGCCCTCTTTGTAATCACGGTAGAGAAGCCTTCGAAAAATTAACATAAAGATATTTTCTCAAAAGTGCGGAGCTTTATGCAAACTTAAATTGTCATTTTTTGACATTTTCGGGTTTTGAAAATCACAGCAACCTGAAATAATTCTTGTTGTTTTCTATCAATCCGTCTTTTTTCAGCTTGCTAATTTCGGCAGAAAGACCGCTACGGTCAACTTCGAGATAATCTGCAAGCTCCTGGCGGTCAAAGGGAATTTCAAAGCTGTTTTTCCCGCATTGCTTTGCCTCAAGCGCAAGATAGCTTAATATCTTTTCTCTGGTTGTACGCTTTGATGTCGCCTCTATTCGGTGGTGGAACATTATTGTTTTTGTAGCCAGATCCTTCATTAAATTATATATGAGCTGATGGTGGTGACCGCACCCATTCTTACAGGTATGGAGAATATGTGAGCAATCTATAAGCATAATCTCCGACGGCTCATTTGCTATCACCGTAACAGGAAGAGATGAGGTCTCAGCGCAGGCAAACTCCTCGGCAAAGAGCCCTGAGGCTCCGATTTCTGAAAGTATGCTTCGGTTTCCGTAATAGTCAACCTGTATCACCTGAACCGACCCTGATAAAACTATTCCTACATATTTTGCCGGTGTGCCCTCCGCAAACACGGTATACTTTTTATCGAATGACAAAATTCTTGCGCCCAGACAATTAAGCATCTTTAGCAGGCTTTCGTCATCAATTTCAAAAAACAAGGGACATTTTTTCAAAATTTCCAGATATTTTTTCATATTTCCTCTTCTTTTGTTGAAAATTCAACATACTTGATGCTCTAATTATACTATAATGATGTCAGAATATCAAGGAGGAAATGAAAAATGATTAGAAAAATCATTAAAATAAACAAAGACCTCTGCAACGGATGCGGTGCTTGCGCAAATGCCTGTCACGAGGGCGCTATTGAAATGATAAACGGCAAGGCTCACCTTGCACGTGAGGACTACTGTGACGGACTCGGTGACTGCCTACCCGCTTGCCCTGTTGATGCCATAACCTTTGAGCAAAGAGAGGCTCCTGCCTACGACGAGGAAGCTGTCAGGGCAGCAAAAATGCAAAAGCATGGAATAAAGCTTCCTTGCGGCTGTCCGGGTACTCAGTCTAAGGCATTCAAGCGTGACGACTCCTCTGCATTCAATGACTCACATATTTCTAGTCAGCTTATGCAATGGCCATGCCAGATAAAGCTTGTGCCTGTGAATGCCCCTTATTTTGACGGAGCAAATCTGCTTATTGCGGCAGACTGTACTGCATATGCTTACGGCAATTTTCATAATGACTTTATCAAAAATCACATAACGCTTATTGGTTGCCCCAAACTAGATGACGGAGACTACTCAGAAAAGCTGACAGCCATTATCAAAAGCAACAATATAAAGAGTGTAAAGATAGTAAGAATGGAGGTTCCCTGCTGCGGCGGTATTGAAAGCGCAGCAAAAACAGCCATTAAAAACAGCGAAAGGTTTATCCCATGGCAGGTGATAACAATTTCCACTGACGGAAGAATTATTGAATAAAATCAAATATAAATAACAAATATTTTAAGGAGAAAATTTTTATGTGTGAAAACAAGTTTTATGTATGTAAAAGATGCGGCAATATCGTTGGAATGGTACATTCCGGCGGCGGTACACTGGTTTGCTGCGGTGAAAAGATGTCTGTTCTTGAGGCAGGAGTTGTAGAAGCCAGCCGCGAAAAGCATATTCCCGTAGTTACGGTTGACGGAGATAAGGTACATGCGTTTGTAGGCTCGGTAGAGCATCCTATGACGGAGGAGCACAGCATCACCTGGCTCTATCTTGAAACAGAAAACGGCGGTCAGCGCAAGTGCATAAATCCCGGCGAAAAGCCCGAAGCGACCTTTATTCTTAACGGCGAAAAGCCCTTGGCAGTTTATGCCTACTGCAATCTTCACGGCCTTTGGAAGACCGAAATATAACGTAATATAATATAACAAAACAAACAATAAATAATATATAAGGAGAACTTACAATGAAAAAATATGTTTGCGACGCTTGCGGATGGGAATACGACGAGGCAGCAGGTCTGCCTGAGCAGGGTATTGCCCCCGGTACCAAATTTGAGGACCTCCCCGAGGACTTTGAGTGTCCTCTTTGCGGAGTTGGAAAGGACCTTTTCAGCGAGGCATAAAATAACCACATAATTTTGAAATAAAACAGAAAATCGGGAATACAGACAAACCGGGCTACTTAATCCCGACTGCATTTTCCCGATTTTCCTTTTAAATTTCTCAGACACAAGGAGAATATTATGGAACTTGTATTACTTACCGCTTTAGGAGTTGGCGGAGCTACCGTCATTGGCGCGGTTATAGGATTTTTGTTCAAAAAAATATCCCACACATTTTCTGACATTGTTTTGTCATTCGCCGCTGGGGTAATGATGGCTGCGGCAGTGCTTGGACTCATTATCCCCTCGGTTGAATACGGAGGCGACTCAGGTCTTATCATCACAACTGTCGGTATTTTTGCGGGTGCTCTTTGCCTCAATCTTGTAGACAAGCTTGTACCCCACCTGCACAAGCTGGCGGGCGCTGATATTGAAAATCACCACAACAAAAATCTCAGCCGTGTTCTTCTCTTTGTTACCGCTATTGCCATACATAACCTACCTGAGGGAATTGCGGCAGGTGTCGGCTTTGGCACAGAGCCTGCACAAGGGCTTGTAATTGCAGGCGGTATCGCTCTGCAGAACATCCCCGAGGGTATGGTAATTATAGGTCCTATGCTTGCGGCAGGAGTTAAGCCGGGGAGAACATTTGTCCTCGCTATGCTTACAGGAATTGTTGAGGTTGTGGGAACCCTGCTCGGCTATTTTGCGGTAAGTGTTGCATCGGCAATACTCCCATTTGCCTTGGCGTTTGCGGGCGGAACCATGCTCTATGTTATCAGCGACGAAATGATTCCCGAAACCCATGCCCACGGTCATGAAAGAGGTGCAACATATGCGCTCCTCGCAGGCTTTTGCTTGATGCTTATAACCGATGTGCTTTTAGGATAATTAGAATGACGTGAAGCGTGGCTTTTCTATAAAGAAAAAAGATACTTACAAATCACGGCAAGGCCGTGTATGGAATCGGCGGCTTATCTGCCGTATGGAATCATCAGGAAGAGATGTATGGCATCAATCCGAAGGAATATGCACGTTGACGCATGATTCCATACGCCTGCGGCAATTCCATGCACGACTGCGTCGTGATTCCATACCAATTCTTCGGATTGGATAAAAAAAGACCGTTTTTTCAAACGGTCTTTTTTTGGAGCGGATTACGGGGTGAGCTAGCGGAAAACAGTTAATAACTGTTTTCGTGAAGCGAAGTGCGCCGAGTGCGAGACGGCAGAGCCGAGCAGGCGCAGGCGATAGGCGGCGACACACGAACGTACCGGAAAGAACCCGCAGAACTCGGAGAGTTCTTGGCGGGAGCAGAGCCCCGGGTATAGGTAAAAACAAAAAGACACTCTATGTGAGTGCCTTTTTTCATGGAGCGGATTACGGGGCTCGAACCCGCCACCTCCACCTTGGCAAGGTGGCGCTCTACCAAATGAGCTAAATCCGCAAATATGGTGCCTCCGGTCGGAATCGAACCAACGACACGGGGATTTTCAGTCCCCTGCTCTACCAACTGAGCTACAGAGGCATACGGGATGGCGACTCGGATGGGGCTCGAACCCACGACCTCTAGCGTGACAGGCTAGCGCTCTAACCAACTGAGCTACCAAGCCAAACCCGTAAATGAACTCGCTATTGCAAGTTCTGGTGGAAAGTACAGGGCTCGAACCTGTGACCCTCTGCTTGTAAGGCAGATGCTCTCCCAACTGAGCTAACCTTCCGATTGAGTGCCTTAACATTATATCAAAGCAAATCGAATTTGTCAAGTAGTTTTTTGAAAAAAATTATATATTTTTAAAAAAATTGCCGAGGAGGCTAAAAAAGAGCTGTTTATCCTCGGCAATCTTGCTATTTTTAAATAGATTCCAATGCGAAAACGACATATTCCTCTTTTTCGAGGACTTTTGCTATCTCATCCGGAGTAGTTAAAAAATTACGGTTGTGGATATTCACCTCAATGCCTACGTTACCGCTTGTTCCGCTGCGGGGTGAGGTTATCTGAATATCGCTGATGCGCCACTTTTGCTCCATCATATCAAGCGCTACTCTTACCGCCTTGTCTGATGTAATCTCAACATACATTCCAAAGCGTCTGTATTTTCTGTTAAGAGTGCTCTCAAGTCTTGAAACAATGGTTATCGTTAGAATTGCGCAGATAAATACTATAAGCGCCCCCTCGTAAAATCCTGCGCCAAGAGAAAGACCTATTGTGGCAGCGCACCAAAGTCCGGCAGCTGTTGTAAGTCCTGTTATCTGGAATCTGCCCTTAAGAAGTATTGTGCCCACTCCGAGGAAACCTATTCCCGAAACGACCTGTGCGGCAATACGAAGAGGGTCGTTTGAGTAGCCGAGGACCTCAGTGGTAAAGAAGCCTATCATTGTTACGAGAGCGGCTCCGAGGCAAACAAGAATATGGGTACGCATTCCCGCGGCTCTACCCTGTTTTCCTCTCTCGATACCGATAGCGCCGCCAAATATCATTGCTAAGACAAGTCTTATCGCTATTGTCAATGGATTAAAGTCATGCATAAATTCCATTATTTCTTCCATAACACCGTGCTCTCCTTAATTACATTATATAATAATGATATGTATTTTATCATCAAATGTCAAAAATGTCAAGAGCCGTGACGTATAATCTATGTTTTTTAACATTTTGGATAATAAAAACGATGAAAAGTTAATAAAACTGAAATTTATGAAATAAAATATAAAAAAGGCTTGACAAATCGAACTTCCTTTGATATAATATTAGGGTAAAACAAAATCTGGTGACGTAGCCAAGTGGTAAGGCCCCGGTCTGCAACACCGTTATCCGCCGGTTCAAATCCGGCCGTCACCTCCAAACAAAAGAGCACTGCGAGAGCAGTGCTCTTTTGTTTGGAACGATGTTTGCCCTTGCGGGCAAGAGATGTTGCCTTTGGCAGTGATGTTCACTGCGTGAGTGATGTTTCGCCTTCGGCGAAGTGGGCAAACATCACATCACTTTGCGACGAAGGAGCAATACATCACTGTGCGTTAGCACTACATCACTATGGCGAAGCCATAACATCACTATTTACAAACAATCAAATTTATGCTATAATATAACCGAAAGCGAGGTGCTGCTATGGCTGAATCTAAACTCCGTGAATTATCAATGGAATTTTCCGTTGATATTATTAACCTTGTCAAATTCTTAAAATCGAATCACGAATCCGTAATTGCAAATCAGATCGGTAGAAGCGGAACGTCGATTGGTGCAAATGTCCACGAGGCACAGTATGCACAAGGCAAAAAGGATTTCATATCCAAGCTTGAAATCGCGCTCAAAGAGGCAAGTGAAACAGGATATTGGCTTGAGCTTGCATACAGAACAAATTATATTGATGAAAAGCAATATAAAATTCTGTCTGATAAATGCGCCACGCTTCGCGTGATGCTTGTTTCTTCATGCCGAACGGCAAAAGCGAATATTGATAACAAATAATTTTCAAATATTTATCTGGACTTGTAACTTCCTTTCGGTATAATGGTGTTTAACCCGACCGAAAGGCAATTTTTGTTTGAAATACTACAAGGAGAATATTAAAAAATTGTAATATAATGAAATCAGAAAGGCGGTGTATATTATGAAGAAAACGATATTATTACTCATACTTTTTGTCTTGGTTTTCAGTATGTATTCCTGTTCGCCTGCAAAGAACAACGAAGCGGAAACCGAGAATTCCAACATGGCAGATTCCGCTGATATTGTGATAGTTAACAACGCGGAAATATACGACGATTACGCCGTATTACCTCTTTGTGAAACGCTTACATCATTGGGATTTAATTTGACATGGCTTGACAATGATCACGCAACGTTTGTATGCAATGAAGTTGAATATAGAATATCAATATCTGAAAAAACTCTAACAAAATCAAACGGCGATGAGAATTATTTGACTTGTGCTCCCGGAAACGCTCACTTCGTTTGTGAGGTTAGAAACGGAACATTGATGGTCGATGATAATACAGTACAGTGTTTGTTTCAAACTTTTTTAGATTATCCCGTAAGGATTTCTATTGATTATGATGAAAATGTAATCATTATTGAAAAACAATAATTGGCATCTTTTTTGTCAACACGCGCCAAAACAACAATCCCGATCCTTGTGGTCGGGATTGTTGTTTTGGAAATGCGGTCTCGCTTTGAGCCTGCTTTCCGAGGCACGCGGAGCCGAGGAAACCGGTTCACATACCCCACTCGGAGGTCGGCAAGCTTGTTTGCCAGACGGAGAGTGTGGGCATCTTCGCTTCGCGAATACCCGGCCTTTTTCTTTCTCCTGATCCTCGTGGTCAGGATTTTTATTATTTCTTCTCCTCTTTAATTCCTATAAAATAATCAGCACTCACACCGTAAAAGAGACAGATTCTTATTACAATTACGCTAACATAAAACCTCGCCTGTTTTTGCTCGGTTACAGCGCATATTATAATGATTTACATGAGATATATAAGGAAAAGCTTAAGGAAATAGGTAATTTCAATTCTCCCGAGGAACTGAAAAAAGAATTGAAATTTTATGCCGAGCACAAGGATAAAACAGATAAATCAGCCAAGGAATTTTTGCAATACGCAAAGCATTTTGAAAGGATAGACAATTCGAGACAGTCTTGGTTTGGCACATTAAAAAAGATTTCTTCAACGATTAATCCAATGTTGAAGCTTAACCCTTTTAATTCTGTATTGAAAAATAACATTGGTTCTTTTGAATTAGACGACTACTTCCCACAGAAAAAAATATGGGGAGTATGCAGCATGCTTGCTGCGGCAAAGGGATGGAAAGTAGATACGGTTAGATTTGCAATGTGCGCATCAATGTTCCTTATGGTCGGAGGTTTCGTATACATAGCTTTGGCTGTTGCGATGAAATTCGGTTTTTATTTTGATGTTAATATAGAAAAACCCTGATCATGAAAAAATGCACTTAATTCGGCTAACTGAAGCTTATTAAGTGCATTTTATTCTTTTCCGTATGAAATTATCTCTGAAGCAACACTTCCTTTTCATACTTTTCAACTTCCTCAAGCCATTCAATACCTGCCGGCACACAGGCTCTGTTACAATACTCCTCCCAAACGTCGGAGAACGGCATAGTCTTCATCTCCTCGGAGAGGGCAAGCATTCTTGTAAAGCTTGAGCTATCCTGCAATGCCTTTGCCTCGGAATTTGGCGAAAGCAGGGCTAAAAGTAATGCTTTGTTTACATTTCTCGCGCCAATCACCCATGCAGCAACTCTGTTTATAGACGCGTCAAAGTAATCAAGAGCAATAAACACCTTATCCTCACCGCATCTTACAATTTCCTTTGCTATCTCCTTTGTTTCATCATCAAGGATAACAACATGGTCAGAATCCCAGCGCACACCGCAGGTCACGTGGAGGGCAACCTTGTCATTAAAGAGTAAAAGCGAGGAAATTTTATCCGACACAACCTCTGTCGGGTGATAATGTCCGTTATCCATAAGAGGGGTAATTCCTCTGCTTGCCGAATAGGAAAGACAAAACTCTGCCGAGCCTACTGTATAGGATTCAAGGCCTATTCCAAAGACCTTTGATTCAAGGGTTACATAAACCTTGGATTTGTCGTACTTCTCGGAAAGGATTTCGTCCATTGACGCGGCATATCTGGCCCTTGGACCCATGCGGTCCTGAGGTGTTTCCTTATATCCGTCGGGAATCCAGAAGTTTATTACCGTGGGAACACCTGTTTCGGTGGCAAAATACTCGGCTATTTTAAGGCAGGCCTTGCCGTGGGCTATCCAGTATTTTCTCACACTGTCATCAGGCGAAGAGAGGGTAAGATTATCCTTTACCATAGGGTGAGCAAAGAATGTGGGATTAAAATCTATTCCCAGGCCTCTCGCCTTTGCAAAGTCTACCCATAGGGCAAAATGCTCGGGACGAAGCTTGTCTCTGCCTACCGATTCTCCGTCTTTGAAAATTGCATATGATGCGTGGAGATTCAGCTTCTTTTTTCCGGGGATAAGCTTCATAGCCTTATCCATATCTGCCATAAGCTCCTCGGGCGTTCTTGCTCTGCCCGGATAATTTCCTGTTGTTTGAATTCCGCCCGAAAGCGCTTCGCGGCTATCAAAGCCGATAACATCGTCTCCTTGCCAGCAGTGAAGCGAGATTGTAATATTCGAGAGCCTCCTTATGGCTTCCTCGGTGTCAATTCCCATTTTAGCATATGCTTTTTTTGCTTCTTGGTAACTCATATTATCTCCAATTCTATTTTTTCTTTTATACTACCACACAGTTTAAATATAGACAAGTGTTAATTTTATTATAAAAACCGTCTTTATTTAATCTTCATCTTGCATTTTGCATATGCGTATGTTAAAATATGTGTTGAAAGGAGCGCTTTATGGAAAAGGAACTTATAAACAAGCTTTCAGCAATAACCGAAGAAGAAAAAAGACTGCTTTCCGGAGGAAAAATTAACTCCCGCGACTATGCCGTAGGAGACGGATTTTCCATAAACGCAGCCAGACTTAAAGGAGGCGAGCCCTATGTTTTTCAGCGGCCGCACACCCGCTTTGCACCATTCCCCGAGCACACACATAACTTTGTCGAAATGGTTACTGTGGTTGGCGGCAGTCTGACTCATATTATAGACGGCAGAGAGATACACCTTGACACCGGTGACATTTTAATAATGAACAAGCACGTGTCTCACTCGGTTAACCGAGCGGATAGCTGCGACCTTGGAATAAACATTATAATGTCAGACGAATTTTTCCTGGATATAAGCCACGAGCTTTCAGGCACGGTTTTTGAGGACTTTGCCGGTGAAAACGCAAAAAAAGACGGCGCGCCAATGTATTTGCATTTCAGAACCAATGGACAAAAGCAGATTGAAAACATTATAGAAAATCTTCTCTTTGAGCTTACGGAATACACCCCTGACAATACTGTTATGACAAGAATGGTTGCTCTTCTTTTTAAATACCTCTCGCTAAAAAGCAAAAAGCTTTTACTGTATTCAACCAAGAGCTATACACCCGAGGAAAGACGAAAAAACGAAATTAAGGAGTATATTTTTTCAAGCTACAGAACAGCTTCCCTAGCAGAGCTTAGCAAAATATGTCATCTGTCTACACCATATCTCTCAAAGGTAATATCCGAATATTTTGGAAAGAGCTTTAAAGAGCTTTTAATTGACGAGAGAATGAAAAGAGCCAAGGAGCTTGTTTTAAAAAGCGATATGCCAATAAGTAAAATAATTGAGGTGGTGGGGTATGAGAATGAATCCTATTTTCACCGAGAATTCAAAAAGAGATACAATCAATCTCCCCTTGTTATGAGGCGTCATCAATAATAAACGCAAAAAGGGGCTGCTTCATTTAGGCACAACCGAAAAAGAGCAAAGATGTCAAAAAAAACTAGGCATCTTTGCTCTAACTTTATGTTTTTTTGTTTATAAGGTTGAAATTCTACGAATTTCTTCTTTTTTATGCTCTTTTTCTATCGCCGACTGCTCTCGCTGAGGCTCGGTCACCTTCAGGGGAAAACGACACTTAGTCGTTTTCTAACACCTTCAGGACGCTTCGCTACCTCCGACGTATTCAT
>JAGATD010000046.1 GCA_017621415.1 Clostridia bacterium | reverse complement strand
CATTCCGCAGTCTTTGTTCCGTCTACCGTACAAGTTGCGTCACCATTTGAAACATAGTTAGTGAAATTATGACCAAGTGCTTCACCTTCGGTTGCATCACATACAGAACAAGTCTTAGGTACCGTGCAAGTCGCATTTACCCAGGTGTGACCGAGTGCGGAACCGACAGTATGGTTACAACCAACTCTCTTACACTTCGATGCCTCAGTGCAGGTTGCAGGTGCCATATCGTGGCCAAGCTTGGAGTTCGTATCTGTAACTGTATCCGTCTCATCGCAACGAGTACATTCCGCAGTCTTTGTTCCGTCTACCGTACAAGTTGCGTCACCATTTGAAACATAGTTAGTGAAATTATGACCAAGTGCTTCACCTTCGGTTGCATCACATACAGAACAAGTCTTAGGCGCTGTGCAGGTTGCCTTTGACCATGAGTGACCGAGAGCTGTACCTACTGTGTGATTGCATCCTGTCCTCTTACACTTTGAGGCCTCAGTGCAGGTAGCAGGTGCCATATCATGGCCCAGAGCTTCCACCAGTACACTTTCCACTTCAAGGTAATCTTCATCGAACAGAGCACCGCATTCACATGAATAGTATCCTATATTTCCACCATTTATACAATCAGGCAGATTCTGAGGCACAAACTCACTATACAAATGCCCGTCTCGAGCATTTAAAATTTCGAAGCAATTATTGCAAATATAATGCTCCATGCCCGATTCCAAATGAACCCAATAAGTTACAAAATGCTTACATACATTGGAATAAACCGGCATTGCAACAAACGCACCGGATGTCGTAAAAGGAATTGCATCTATACCACCGTCATTGTTAATATCCCACCCCAAAAACTCATACGAATAATAATCATCTTCGGATTTATCAGGAGCTTCGGGTATCACAAGATTATCACCATAGTGGTAATTATGTTTACTGATCGTCTGACCATCAAAGTCCTTAAACTCTACGGTGTATTCGATATAAGTGGAAGTATAAGTTGCGGTATAGGTGGTATTGCCTGCACACTCAACTACTGCATTATTCCAACCTGCAAAAGCATAGGTGTAAGTGTTATCCGCTGCTCTTGTAGGATCAGAAGGAGCTGTTACAGTATCGCCGTAATGATACGTTCCCGAACTAATCGTATTGCCATTATAATCCTTGAATACAACGGTGTAGTCGATATATACGGGAGTAAAGCTTGCGGTGTAGGTCTTGTTACCTCCAACTACCGTAATCTCTTGATCCCAACCGATAAACGCGTAAGTATATGTATTGTCTGCAGATTTAGTAGGATTGGTGGGAGGTGTAACGGTTGAACCCGAAGTATAGGTTGCGGAGCTGATAATCTCGCCATTGTCGGTTACGAAAGTAATCTTGTACTCATATACGAGATCGTCAAGGATTTCGTAGAAAATGCCGTTCTCGTCAAAGAAGTTGATCATATAATCATCTCTGCCGCAGTAAACGCTAACATCCTCTGCACCATAGAACGCAAGCTCATCAATATACGAAAGCGGTGCGTAAACGTAAAGGCTTTCAAGGTTAACGCATCCGTAGAACATTCTGTCGCCAAGCTCAATGATCTTCTTACCGAGCTTAACAGTTTTGAGTCCATTACAATCGTAGAACGCGCAAGCTCCGATTTTATCAACATTATCGCTGAATACAAGCTCGGTGATTTCACTGCAAGAACGGAAAGCGTATGCGCCGATAGAAGTTACGGAATCGGGAATGTTCAACTCGGTAAGGGCTTTACAGTTGTAGAATGCTGCTTCACCAATCGTCTGACATTGATTAGACAGAGTTATGTATGTAGCAACAATACATCCATAGAAAGCATAGTCCTCAATAGCAATTACGGAGTTAGGAACTTCAATGCTACCAAGAGATGCACAACCGTAGAAGGTGTGTGACAAAATCTTCTCAATTCCGTTCGGGATATTGATAGACGACATACTGTTGCAGTCGTAGAATGCGTACGAGCCGATGTAGTTCACCGTAGTGGGCAGAACGACCGCACCCATAGATTTACAACCGTCAAATGCGTGAGAACCGATAGATGTCATATCAAACGACTCAGAGATCGCAGCAATTGTAAGATTAAGCAATCCGGGGTTTGCAGCAAATGCATAGTCACCCACATTACTATCATCAAGGTTTACAGTAATAACTCTATCCAACTTTGCATTATAAACATTGTTATCAATCAAACCGTCAACGGTTCTGATTGTCATAATGATATTGGTATCGTTTTGGAAGCAATTATCACCAAAAGATGCAATAGTATCAGGCAACGAAATATCCATTAGGTTCGTGGCGTTGGAAAACGCATTATTACCAACAGTGTGGATATAATCTGCAACAATAATATGGTGCATATCCTGTCCGTCCAAAATATTATCGCAAAGGATACCCTTATTGTAATAGAAATGAACGGTAAATTCGGGATCGATATGGTTAATTGCTTCTGCTCGCATAAATGCGTGAGTTCCTATACTCTGAACACTATCGGGAATGTTGATCTTAATAAAGCGATAACCTCTTGCAAATGTATAGTCGCCAATAGTTTCAACAGTATTGGGCAAGGTAAGCTCATCATACATTCTATTATCGTAGAACGCATAATTGCCAATGGTTTTAAGTGTGTTCGGGAATGTAATTTCCGTAAGTTCGTGGCAAAGAGCAAACACGTAATTACCGATTTCGCTAATACCATCTTCCATAACTACTTTATATACGTCCATATTATAGAGCATATAATCAGCAATTTTACCGGAATTATATCTGATAGTAACAGTTAAGTTGTCCGCGTCCGCTGAGAAAGCGTATGCTCCAACGTAAGCAACGCTATCGGGCATAGAAACGCTTGCAAGCGAAGAACACTCATTGAATGCCTGCTCACCAATATAAACAAGAGAGTTCGGCAAAGTGATTACTTCAAGAGCGTTAAATGCAAAAGCATCTGCGCCAATGGTAGTCAATCCTTCAGTAAAGGTAAATGCAGTAAGAGCATCACGGTAGAATGCTTTTTCACCAATAGAAGTAAGCGTTCCTTTTACGGTAACAGAAGCCAAGGAAGTACAGTAAGCAAAGGTGTAGTCCTTGATCTCAGTAACACCTGCGGGAATGGTTGCACTTGCGAGCGAAGAACAACCGTGAAACGCATAAGCTCCAATGCTGTTGATATTAGCCGTCCAATTTATTGTTGTAAGGGCAACATCTCCCATAAATGCGCCATCGCCTATTGTGAGAAGTCCTGTTTTCAACGAAGCTCTTGTAAGATCTTCACAACTTGCGAAAGCATAATCGTCAATATGTTTAAGCGCGTTTGGCGTAGTCAATCTCGTCAAAGCAGTATTGTAGAATGCATATTCTCCAATGCTTTCTACTTTGATACCGATAACAACGGTTGCGAGCTTTTCGCAGTTATAGAATGTGTATTTACCAATAGCAGGAACGGTAATACCAATCGTTGCAGATTCCATAGACACGCAATTATAGAAAGCGTAATCTCCAAGATATGTACAAGAGTCAGGTACAACGATTTCTGTCAAAGATGTGCAGTTCTCGAAGCAATAATCACCGAGATAAGTAACACCTTCCGCAATAACAACAGTTGTCAACGAGGTACAACCCGAAAAAGCATACTGACCGACATACACACAAGTTGCAGGGATTGTTGCTGTGTCGAGTCCTGTGCAACCAGCAAAAGCATAGAGGTCGAGCTTTACGATGTTATTGGGGATAGTAACGCCTGTCAGTGTCGTGCAATTCGCCATTCCTTTGTAGCCGACCGTAGTGACCGTATATCCTCCAAGAGTATTTGGGAGAGTAATATTAGTGCTCGTAGTAGAGCAACCTACGATTATCGCATTTCCTTCCGAGTCAACAGTATAATAATAGGTATCATTTCCGTTAGTATAGGAGGATTTGTCAAGATATTTTACGCTTGCTGTATTTGTAAAACCGTTGCTTTCGATATTTAATGTTCCGCTAATACGTGGAACATTGACAAGTGCACTTGTACAATTATAAAAAGCGTATGCGCCAATGTAACTTGTATCGTCATCAAGCGTTATTGTGCCAATGTTTTTGTTGTTGTAAAAAGCACGAGGAGCTATTATCCTTATTCCATCGGGAATGGCGATTTGTGTACTTGCTCCTTTATAAGACAAAAGAATTTTTCCGGAAACTACAAAGTCATTTGTAGATTTTTTAATCATTCCTAAGTTATAAAAGGCGTAATCTTCAACGTTTGTGATTTCATCATTAAGGTTAAGCTCTACAATTTCAGAACAATTCGAGAAGGCTCCGTAATAAATTGACGAAGCATCGGTTATAGTTACTTTAGTAAGCGAAGTTGGAATATAAAACTCAACACTTTGTTCTCCATTATTCAAATAATATTGAGTTGTTTTCTTGCCTCCGGTATAAGTGTCAGTGCCAAATATGTATCCAAAAAGGTTGTGGTTATAATAGCGATTCCTACTAGATCCAACAAAAGGCAACGTTATTTCTTTCAACGATGAGCAACCATTGAATGCTCCCGATCCAATTGTTGTTACACTATCCGGCACAATTATTGCATTTACTTTTTTTAGTCCTGCGAAAGATTGGATACCAATTGTGGTAGTTGAATTTCCAATTGTTACATTCAAAACATTTGTACAATACTGAAAAGCACAACTAGTGATTTGAGTTCTATAGGCATACCACGGAGCAGATCCGGCAGAATAGGTTTCCATTGCACCTGTACCATCAATGGTCAATGTGCCGGTATCATCAATCTGCCACGTAAGATTTGTACCGCAAGCACCGGAATATAATATCGTTGTTTCCTCAGCAGCAGGCGTTGTGGCTTCTGCTGCAAAGCTTGTTATACTTAGAGACAAAATTATTGTCATAAACAAAGCGAAAAAACATAAAATAGATAAAATTTTCTTCATTTTAAACCTCCAAAATTCCTCTTTTTGTCATTTCATATCCCCAAGGTGTGATAACAACAAAATCACCATTCGGGCGTTTGTCAATTGCAATATATTTATTTTCAATTAAACGATTGGTAAACTCAACGGCTTCATCCCTATCGCACTCATTAAATTCGTTAATTATAAATATATCCCATCTTTCTTTCGGACAACATGCATACGCTCGCGAAAATTCAAGCCGCATAAATTTTAGAAATTTCGATTTCATAATTTAGTCCTCATTCATTTGTAATTCCACAAAAAATCATCTAAGATTCGCATATATGTATAATCGGGATGTTTTTTAAGTTCTGATTTTATAAACTTATCTAACTCGGGATTATTAGAAATATAATTGTTCAATAATTTTAATTTTGTTTTAAACACCGTACTATTTTTACACTGCAGTATGGCTAGCGCATTGTTGACTTTATTATCAAAAGCCGGAACACAACCGTAAACGCCCAGCATGATTTTACTTGACAGTGTTATCACTCTTGAAACACCTAATGCTTTATAATAATTCGAAATATCGTCATACGCATCATACATAAGAGTTATATTGTTTTTAAAATCTACAAGGTTGTTAACACCGAACAATGGATCGTATTTTTTATTCATCAATATATCTATCAGATCTTCGTGAACGAGATAGTGGTGATTTAAAAGTAACGGCGCTTGTCGGCAATACATACCCCAACTACCCAAAAATCCCATCAAATGTAAGGCAAGTTCTCTTTTATTTATTGTTCCGCTTTTCTTTGCGGTCAAAAATTCGCCATGACATATATCCCACGACATCGATCTATTGCTGAATTTATAAAAGACCATATCAGGTTTTACTCGGTTGATATCACTTTGCGATAATATTATCACATTATTTCTCCTTGAAAACAAAAATGCGCTCGCAAAGCGAGCGCACTCCACTTATGTACTCCACATTGCTGCGACACAATCTACTTCCTCTACAGGTATGTAAAAAATGGAATACTAAAATGGCATAGTACTCCCATAGAGGAAAAATATTCGATCATGTCGCAATTTAATTATAGCACCAAAAAAATAAAAATGCAATACTTTTGTTAAAAATGCTTATATACAGGGTTGCGCTTCCCCTCATCCACCGCTATCGCGGTCCCCCTTCCCCAACACGCTTCGCTGGGGAAGGCTTATAAAAAACAGCCCCGGTTTTCGGGGCTGCTTAGCGATATATCGAAGATGGTTTGAGTCTCTAAAAAAGAGGCTTTTTGCTTCTTTATCTATATTTTTATCTATACTCGGGATAAACGAGCTTTGTTTCGGTTGTTAGGGTTGCGTAGGCTTCGTCGAGGAGCGCTTCGACATCGAGCTTTTCGAGCTCACGCATAACATCGCCGAGTTTAGGCTGGGTTCTCGGGTGCCTTGGGGTAAAGACTGTGCAGCAGTCCTCAAAGGGCAAGATTGCTGTATCAAAGGTGCCGTAGTGGCGGGCTTCCTTGATTATCTCGGTTTTATCAAGTCCGATACAGGGGCGGAACACAGGCATATTTACCACCGAGTCGGTAACGGCAATAGCGGCGAGGGTTTGGGATGCCACCTGACCTAAGCTCTCGCCTGTTATAAGCGCCTGGCACTTATATTCTCTTGCGCATCTTTCGGCAAGGCGCATCATAAATATGCGGAGAAGTATTGTAAAGTAGTCCTCCTCGCACCTGTCGCGTATCTCCTCCTGGATATGGGTAAGAGAAATTACATGAACGTGGATACGTGAGCAAAAGGCGCACATTTCCTCAGCCAAGGTCATAACCTTTTCTTTAGCGCGCTCTGAGGTATAGGGGAATGACTCAAAGTGCAGAGCCTCAATTTCAAGACCTCTCTTTGCCATCATGCAGCCCGCAACAGGCGAGTCAATACCGCCAGAGAGGAGAAGAAGTCCGCGTCCTGCGCTTCTTATAGGCAAGCCGCCGGCGCCCGGCTCCTGCCCTGCTCTGATAAATGCGTTATCGTCTCTTACCTCAACGGTGACTGTAACCTCGGGGTTATGTACGTCAACCTTTATTCTAGAGCCAAAGGAGAGAATAACTCCGCCTATCTCAGCCGAGATTTCTGGTGACTTAAGGGGGAATTTTTTATCCGAGCGCTTTGCGTCAACCTTAAAGGTACGCTTTCCCGCAAGCTTTTCGGGCAGGTATTCCTTTGCCACACGGATAATATCCTCCATATTCTTTTCACAGACGGCAGCGCGGTTTACACCCACAATGCCGAATACTCTTTTAGCCTCCTCGTACATTCCGTCCATGTCGCAAAGCTCATCAAGAGGCTCAACATAGACTGTACTCTGCTTAAAATATATTTTAAAATTGCCGTAGGGGCAGGCTCTTCTGCGCAGCTCCTTTACTAAAGCTGACTCAAAGTTCTGACGGTTTGCTCCCTTTAAAACAACCTCGCCGAATTTACAAAGTATTACTTCCGGTATATTCATAACAATTCCTTTTTTCTAAAAATTAAAAGAGGCATAGGTAAAGCCCGAGCCTCTAACATTTTATCATAAGCGCCCTGTGAAGTCAATAGAAAACGGTTTTTTTACTTAATTAAGCGGTAAAAAAGCTCCTTTGCTCTCTCTGAATCCTCAAGTGTTGAATAAAAAACATACCGACCGGACCTTAGCACAATTCCCTCTGCTTCTCTGTCAGCAACAAGCCTTATACGCTCAAGGCACATTTCGGTTATCGGCTCTATGTCTGCGCCCTCTCTTAGCTTAAATATTCCGCATTCCGCCCCCTGAGAGGGTTTTGAATTAAGATAAATTGCGTAATCGGCAGGAATTTCACCGTCTATGCGATAAATTTTTCGGAACAGCTCTTCGCTGATGTAGCCCTCATCTTTGTTTTGTGCCTCGGAAAAATACATTGCCCCCTCAAGAGGATAGACGGTGGCAAAATCTGTCATAAAATCCGATGCGGAAATGCTTTTTCCGCAAGAGGAAAGTAAAAATACGCACATAAGGCTCAGCAAAAAGGCAAAAATTCTTTTAAACATAAAAAAACACCCCCAAATACTTGTATGCTGATTTGGGGGTGAAAATGAGAAATTATACAATTTTATCCAAGCTGACCGCGGTTTTCAAGAAGATTGTGCTTTATATCCCAGAGCTTCTTAGAAAGGTCAACATAGTAGCGGTGTGGGTTCTCAAATCGCTTAACCTCATCCCACAGCTTACCAACCTCACCGAGGCAATACTCCTGAATTTCGGAAATATGGGGGCACTTATATACGCACTCACCGTTCTTGAACACGGGAACAAGCAGCTCTCTTGCATAGTAGTTTGTAACCACCTTCTTTTTCCAGGTTTCAACAGGGTCAAAGAGGGTGAGGGGCTGACTTTCGTCTACCACCTCGTCATAAACACAGAGCTGGTCGGCTATCGCAATATCGGTCTCCTTGTCAAAGATGCGGTAAACCTTTTTGAAATGAGGATTTGTTATCTTCTCGGGGTTTTCGGAAATCTTGATTTTAGGTACAATTCCCTTACCCTCTTCTTTTGCGACCAGCTTATAAACTCCGCCGAAAACAGGGTTGGATTTTGCGGTTATAAGTCTTTCGCCAACGCCGAAGGAGTCAATCTTTGCGCCCTGGAGAATTATATCACGTATAATGTTTTCGTCAAGGGAGTTTGAAACAACTATCTTACACTCGGTAAGTCCCGCTTCGTCAAGCATTTTTCTTGCCTTTTTGGTAAGATAGGTAATATCACCCGAGTCAAGACGTATGCCGCACTTTGTAATTCCCTGGGGAATTAAAACCTCCTTAAATGCCTTGATAGCATTGGGAATACCGCTGCCGAGAACATCGTATGTGTCAACAAGGAGGGTTGCGTTGTTGGGATAGAGCTTACAGTAGGAGACAAATGCCTCATATTCGGTATCGAACATCTGAATCCAGGAGTGAGCCATTGTTCCTGTTGCGGGAATTGCGTAATCCCTATCGGAAATCGTGCAGGCAGTTGCAGCGCATCCGCCTATGTACGCGGCGCGCGAGCCGAGAATAGCTCCGTCAGCACCCTGGGCGCGTCTTGAGCCAAACTCCATAACAGGTCTGCCGTCTGCGGCTCTTACAACTCGGTTAGCCTTTGTTGCTATAAGCGACTGGTGGTTTAAGCAAAGAAGCACAAAGGTCTCGATAAACTGAGCCTCAATCGAGGGTGCTCTTACTGTCATTATCGGCTCATTTGGGAATATCGGTGTTCCCTCGGGAACAGCATATATATCGCCTGTAAACTTGAAGTCAGCGAGGTAAGCGAGAAATTTATCGGAAAATATTCCCTTAGCTCTGAGAAATTCTATATCCTCGCTTGTAAACTTTAAGTCCTTTATATAGTCTATAACCTGCTCAAGACCTGCGGCAATAGCAAATCCGCCGCCATCGGGAACCTTGCGGAAGAAGACATCAAAATAGGCAATTTCATCGCCCTTTCCAAGCTCAAAATAGCCATTAGCCATAGTTAGCTCATAAAAATCACAGAGGAGTGTAGTATTAATATTAGGCATTTTTGTAAACCAACCTTTACTTTTTATCAGAGGTCAAGCTGCATATCGCCGGTTTTAACCCAGCCGAGCTTTCTCATAATTTCGTTAAACGCAAGAGAGAGAACAGCCGGAAGAACTATGCAGAGAAGCAGAACACCGAGAATGCTTGTCAGATTAAAGCCCATATCGGCAAACACACCTATAGGACCGACCATACCGCAGGTACCCATTCCCGCACTGACACCGGTACATTCAAGCTTAAATATACATGTTGAGATAGGTCCGACAACCGCTCCCGCAAGTGTGGGCGCCAGCCAAATTATAGGCTTTTTCACAATATTACCCATTTGAAGCATTGATGTTCCGAGTCCCTGTGCAACAACACCGCCCCACTTGTTTTCACGGAATGAGATTACCGCGAATCCTATCATTTGCGCGCAGCATCCAACTGTCGCAGCGCCTCCGGCAAGTCCGGTTATACCAATCATAGCGCAAAGTGCTGCCGAGCTTATGGGAAGAGTAAGAACAATACCAACAACAACCGAAATGATTATACCCATAAAGAAGGGCATGATAGTAGTTGCGTAGTTAACAAAATCGCCAATCCAGTACATACACCAAGAAACCGCAGGACAAAGAAGCATTGCCACAAATCCGCCGACTCCGAGAGTTACTGCAGGGGTTACCAGAATATCTACCTTTGTAGCCTTTGAAACCAGCTTGCCTATCTCAACAGCAAAAAGAACACATATAAATGCACCGGCAGGGCCTGCTGTTACGGTTTTCATAGCTCCTTCAACCATAATTGTTATACCGTATGCATTACCAAACATACCGACAACACCTGCCGACAAAAGCACAAGCATAGGAGCCTTAAGCGAGTTTGCAATAGCCACACCGATGATCGCTCCTGTGGCGCCTCCCGCACCCGCAAGCAGATTAAAATAATCCTTAATTACATTGCCGTCGGGTATGTACTTTGCAACTGTGCCGAATATTGTGCCCATAAGCAGAGATGCAAAAAGTCCCAGCGCCATAGCGCTCATAGCATCTACAAAATAAGCCTTAGCCGACAGTAAAAGTCCTTTTTTCCTTAAGTAAGATACGAATTTGTTTTGTTTTGCGTTTTCCATTTTCTTTTCCTCTTTTTTTATAATTCAAAGCCTTGCGGCTTAAAATTTACTTGTTCTGTGCTCTTTCTCTGTCAAGGTAGCCTTGGAGAATAAGCTCGGCTGAAAGAGTGTCAATAACATCTTTCCGCTTTTTTCCATATGTCCCCGAGCCGTCAAGGAGTCTGTAAGCTGCCATTGTTGTCATTCTCTCGTCAAAAAATTCGATTGGAATTTCGCAAATTTCAGAAAGAAGAGCAACAAAGGCCTTTACAACATCTGCTCTCGGTCCCTCTGAGCCATCCATATTCTTCGGAAGTCCCACGATTATTTTTTTGCAGCCCCGACTCTCAGCTTCCCTCTTTACCCTCTCGGCGGTTTTTCTCATTCCGCCCTCGGATATTGTACAAATCCCGCTTGCAAGCTGCCCCGAAAGGTCGCACTCGGCAAGTCCGGTTCTTTTGTCACCATAGTCAACGCCAAGATATTTGCCGTGATTTAAATCCATTTTATTTGTCCTTTTCGTATACAAAAACTATAAATTCCGCCCTGCAATCAAGCTCTCTAAGCCCCTTTATCCGCTCTTTGTTTTCAGGTCTTGTCCGATAGGCATAAGGTGTCATCATAAAGAGCGAGCTGATAGCCTCGGGAGTGTCAAGATGCATTGTGTATTTAACATCAACCTGCCTAACAAGCGAAAAACCGGGAATATGCGTATCCTGAACCGTATTTTTGTAGGGGGTGTCATATATCGCCTGCTTTAGTTCAAAAAGATGCTCCTCGTCGGGGATAACCATTATAAAATGACCGCCGGGCTTTATCACCCTATGTGTTTCATCAATGGCAAGGGGTGAGAAAACATTAAAAAGCGTGTCAACACTTTCGTCTCCAACAGGCATATGGTAGGAGCCCGCAACTGCATAAGTGATACCCGGGCAGGCTTTTGCGGCTCGCTTTACCGCCTCTTTTGAAATATCAAAGCCCGAAACAAAGCTCTCACCGTCTCGCTCTTTTAAAGCCGATTCCACGGTAGCTGTGTAATACCCCTCACCGCAGCCTGCATCGAGAACAGCACCGCCCTTTTTAGTATAATCCAGAACCAATGACGACAGCTTCTCGGCAAGCGGCCTGTAATATCCCCTGCTTAAAAAGTCACGTCTTGCTTCAACCATTTCCCTGTTGTCACCGTGAGCGCCGCCCGAGCTGCCGAGCAACAGATTATAATATCCGCCCTTTGCTCTGTCGTATGAATGCCCCTCGGCACAACGGCAGGTATTGTCAACTATATTCAGTTCTTTTTTGCATTTAGGGCATAAAAAGAGCATATTTCCTAACCTTTGTTTACATTATTATATTTCCGGAACGATGTATCCCGCCTTGTCGAGTGTCTCACCGATCAGGTCGAGAGTCTGTTCAGAGTCGGCTCTTACTGTGTGATAGTGGTAGCCTGAGGTAACATGCATAAGCTCTGTCGACTTACCGCTTTTTATTCCGTCAATGAGCTGGTCGATTCCTCTTTTTGAAAAAATGTTAAGCTTACCCTCTATCTTGCCGTAAACCTTGTGCCAAACAAAAACATTTACAACAGTGCCGCCAAGCTCCACAATTTTAGTAAGCTCGTCCTCGGTCTCGCTGCTTGTGTGACGCACCTTAAAGACGCGCTCCTTTAGGGGAGAAGATTTAATCACATATCCCGAGTGAGTTGAAAGTATATCATATCCGGATGCCTTAAGCACAGCAATATCCTGAACTATTATCTGCCTTGATGCAGAAAGTCTCTCGGAAAGCTCGCCGCCGCTGACTGCCCTGCCCTCTTCAAGAAGTATTGCCGCAATTTCTGCTCTCCTTTTTTCTGCCTTCATATCCTCACCTCACCCTTAATTTGTTAGTCTTTTTCTTTCCGAGAAAGCATTATAGCACAAAATTTTACATCTGTCAAGTTATCTGTAAACTTTTTTCAAAAAACTTCTCAAAAGAAAATGAGCAAACACTTTATAAAAAAGCATCTGCTCATTGTTTATTCAATTAAGGCTTCTTTATGCTAAGGTTAAGTCCCAATGCGACAACCGAGAGCGAAAGCAACAATATAAAGGGTGCTGTGTAACCGCCGGTTGCGGTAAGCAGCGCCGAGCAAGCCGTTGCCATGAATGACGCTACCATCAGGTTAAAGTTCATCATACCAAGGTTTGTCGCAAAGTGTTTTTGACCGTAGAAAGACACAACAAATGCTGACGAAACCGTTGGAGAAGTACCGTAAGACATACCTGTAAGGCAAAGTCCAATTACGCAAAGAGGAAGAGAATCAATGCTGACAGCAAGAAGAGTTATAGCTGCGGCAGCTATTGTAAGAAGATTTGCTGCAATCATAGTAAATCTACGTCCCATACTGTCAAAGACCGCGCCGGTGACAATTCTTCCAAGACCGTTACAAACAGCAAGAACACCTACAAGTGTTGTTGCCAAGGCAGCGCCAGCTCCAACCGAGAGCGCTAAATCTCTGGCAAAACTGATAACCGAATTGCCAACCGCGGTAATGCAAACCAGGCAAAGAAAAGCCCGCCAGAAAGTAAAACGACGGAGCATCTCCGAAGGCTTATAATCCCTCACCTCAAAGTCCTCGCTGTGAGAACCCTTTTTCTTTTTAGGCGCCGGAAGCTCTGTGCCCGCATCCGGACTGTAAATAAAGAATGAAGAAACCACAAGCACTATGCCAATGGCAATGCCGAATATAACATAAGTGCTTCTCCAGCCGACATTTGTCTTAAACAGCATATCCGCAAGATTGCCGAGGATGAGGCTGCTTGCGCCGAAGCCCATCATAAGAGCTCCGGATGAAAATCCCTTTCTGTCAGGGAACCAGGAGTTTACTGTAGAAATTATAACAATGTAAGCAACGCCTATGCCGAATCCGGAAACAACAGCATATGTAAGATAAAGCAAAAGCAAACCGCCTTCACCAATAAAGCTTGTTAAAACAAAGCCAAGCCCAGCAAGAAGCCCCGACAGAGCTATCGTCAGCCTTGTGCCAATGCGGCGAACAAACTGACTTGACAGCACACCGCCAAGACAGAAAAAGGACATTGTCAGTGTGAAGTTTAGCGACAGGTCATCCTTAGTAAATCCAAGCTCTTCAGCAAACGGAACCTTTAATATAGACCAGGCATAAATTATACCGGCAAAAAGCATTGTGATTATTCCAACGGAAAGTATCAAATATCTTTTGAAATTCAATTTATCTTTCATATGCGAATCCTCTATTTTTTTAGCTAATTATAGCACAAAAGAGGGCCGTTGTCAATATTTCTTGCTTTATACTACCTTGATTATTTGTTATATTTTTATAAAGAATTTTCATACTTAGACTAATACGAAAAAAACCAAAACGTTTCGGAAAAAGTTTCGGAAAAAGTTTGAATTTTAATATTGACATAAAGCTTTTTTTATGTTAAAATATACAGGATTTAAATGTATAACTAATGTTTGTCTATTCTGCTGCTTTAGGTAGCGGGATTCTGAAAATAAGCATAAAATTAAATATAGGGGTATAGCCAAGCGGTAAGGCAAGGGACTTTGACTCCCTCATTCGTAGGTCCGAATCCTGCTACCCCTGCCACGGACAAAGCACATCTTTTTTGATGTGCTTTTTTCTGTCCGTGGCTGGGGTAGCTTACGGATTCCACATATTCCCTGCTTCACACGTTCTTTCTATTCAACAAACACAGACTTGATTTGCTTTTTATTTTGTGCTACAATGTAGTTAGAAGAAAAGGGGGGGAGATTATATGTTCGGTGCGATTTACGGCGACATTATAGGTTCATATTACGAGGTTCACTGTACCAAAAATTACGATTTTACGTTTAACAAAGACAGTACTTTTACAGATGACAGTGTACTTATAACTGCCGTATGCAAGGCTATATCTATAAATCCTAATGAAATTTCAAAATTAAAAATTTACTCGCGCGCAAGAGAGTATGCTGCGCAATACCGATATTATTATTCCCGTTATCCTAATGCCGGATTTGGAAACATGTTTTCGGATTGGGCAAAAGACCCCTATTCAAAAAACGGTCGCAGCTATGCAAACGGAGGAGCAATGAGAATTATTCCCATAGGGTACGCATACGACACACTGGATCAGACTCTCATTCAGACAAAAGCCAGCTGTATCCCTACGCATAACAGTAAAGAAGCTATACGAGGAGCACAGGCAGTTGCGTCGGCAATCTTTTTAGCACGGCATAATAATAGCAAACGATACATAAAGGAGTATTTGGAAAAAACATTCAAATACAATCTATCGCTTTCTATTAGCTCTATCAAAGAAACTCATGTATTTAACAGTCGGGCTTCTTACAGTATTCCACCGGCAATAATCGCTTTCCTTGAATCAAGTGATTATGAAAGCTCTATCCGCAATGCAATTTCTCTCGGAGGAGATGCAGACACCGAAGCTTGTATAGCCGGTGGTATAGCAGAAGCTTATTACAAAGAAATTCCCGAGAATATTAAGCGTTTCTGTGACAACAGGATAGACAGCTCTATCAAGAATATTGTAAGAGAGTTTATCGATAGATTTTCTATAACTTAGGAGGCATATTTTTGAAATATTATTCAACAGATATAAATGACTTTCTATTTCATGATGCTCATTTTAATTTAATATCATGGGAAGACGGTCGCTTAGTTATTTCCGCTAAAAATTTAAATGTCCGTAAAAGTGCTGCACCGAATAATGACGACGCAGACATGGAGATAAGCGAGGCAATAATAACCATTGACGGTATGAATGTAAAAGAACTTGAGCCTCACAGAGCTTGGATGCAGGATGATAAGGGGGAGCCGTATACAAACGACCCGTTTATTGTTTATACAAGCAATACAGCTAGGGAGCTGTTTGAAAAAGAGCTAAAAAACAATGTTTGGATATATGCCTTTGGAGCATATGACGAAATATATTATATTGACGCAGGGGGAATAATTCCATTTTTTGCCGTGAGATTTGATTTTTCATCTATAAGAATAGAGTGGGATAGTTACTGTAACAAAGCATGGTATGAAACTTAACAATAGCTACAAATCAAAAAAACTCCTCAAACAGACGAGGAGTTTTTCTATTTTTTGCAAAATCTATCGTATATTAAATGAATTTCTTCTGCGCATTTCTCGACATTTCCCGCGTTTTCCACTACTGCGAAGAAGTCGGCTTTTATTTCTTCAAAATATGCCCGCTCGGATATATTTTTTACAAGGCGGGAATTTAGCTTTTCTGTATCGGTGCCGTATCTTTGGCTCAGTCTTTCGAGAAGTACAGAATCGGGTACCGTAATATATACCGCACAGGGGCAGATACCGCTTTTTGAATTTACGACGGTGTGCACACCGTTAAGGTCTAAGATAAGCAATGGTGTTCTTCCATCGGCAGATATTCTTTCAATTTCAGAACGCGGTGTGCCGTAAAAATTGCCTGCATATTCGGTATATTCAAGAATCCCGCCCTCTGACACAAGGCGAGCAAACTCATCCTTTGATATATAGATATATTCCGAGTCATACGAGTCTGCTCTCGGCGCTCTTGTTGTCACAGAGCAAACAAGCTCAAAGCGATCCGAATTATTTAACAAAGTGTGGGCAAGAGTTGTCTTGCCCACACCTGACGGACCGGCGAGAATAAGAATATTTTTCATATTTTCTCCGATGATTATATCAGTTTTAAAGCTGATAGTTGCGTTTTCAGTTTTTGGGAATCAACTTTTCAGTGCCGCCCATATAGGGTCTGAGAGCAACGGGAATATTTACACTGCCGTCGGCATTAAGGTTATTCTCAAGGAATGCGATAAGCATTCTGGGGGGAGCAACAACTGTATTGTTAAGAGTGTGCGCAAGGTAGGTACCACCCTCGCCCTTAACTCTTATCTTAAGTCTTCTTGCCTGTGCGTCGCCAAGGTTAGAGCAAGAACCTACCTCGAAATACTTCTGCTGTCTTGGAGACCATGCCTCAACGTCGATAGACTTAACCTTAAGGTCAGCAAGGTCACCCGAGCAGCACTCAAGAGTTCTTACGGGAATATCAAGAGTGCGGAAGAGATCAACAGTATTCTGCCAAAGCTTGTTAAACCACATAGGTGAGTCCTCAGGCTTACAAACAACTATCATTTCCTGCTTTTCGAACTGGTGAATTCTGTAAACGCCTCTTTCCTCTATACCGTGAGCGCCCTTTTCCTTACGGAAGCAGGGAGAATAAGAGGTAAGGGTGTAAGGAAGCTCTGCCTCGGGAACTATCTGGTCGATAAACTTACCAATCATGGAATGCTCGGATGTACCGATAAGGTAAAGGTCCTCACCCTCAATCTTATACATCATCGCGTCCATTTCTGCAAATGACATAACGCCTGTTACAACGTTAGAACGAATCATAAATGGAGGAACACAGTATGTGAAGCCTCTGTCAATCATAAAATCACGCGCATATGAGATAACCGCGGAGTGAAGTCTTGCAATATCGCCCATAAGATAATAGAAGCCGTTACCCGCAACTCTTCTTGCACTGTCAAGGTCTATACCAGAGAACCTCTCCATAATATCTGTGTGATAAGGAACCTCGAAATCGGGAGTTACGGGCTCGCCGTATCTCTGAACCTCAACGTTCTCGGAGTCGTCTTTACCAACAGGAACGGTAGGGTCGATGATGTTGGGGATTATCATCATTATCTTTTTAACTTCTTCTTCAAGCTCGGCTTCCTTAGCCTCGCATGCCGCAAGCTCCTGCGCCTGCTCTGCTACAAGCTTCTTTGCTTCCTCAGCTTCGGCAAACTTCTTTTGTCCCATAAGCGCGCCTATGGACTTTGAAATCTTGTTACGGTTTGCTCTTAAGTCATCAGCCTTTTTCTTATTCTGTCTCAGCTCCTCGTCAAGCGCTATAACCTTGTCCACCAAGGGAAGCTTTGAATCCTGGAACTTCTTTTTGATGTTCTCTTTTACAACATCAGGGTTCTCTCTTAAAAACTTAATGTCAATCATCTGTTTTTTTCCTTTCAGTCAAAAATCCATATTTATTTTTTATCAAAATAATAGTTTTCTAAGTTCGTTTTATGAAAAGCTATCGACGGAATCAGCACTCATCTTCATGTGAAGTACGAAATAAAAAAGTTTTTCCTTCCCAAATACAATTACTGGGACGAAAAAACTCCGCGGTACCACCCATATTATGCGCAAATGCGCATCACTCAATGCTCGATAAGGGGAGCGCCCCGAACTCATCGCTCGAAAGCTCGAAAAGCGGAAATCGTTATTACATAATCTGCTCGCACCAACCGCAGACTCTCTGAATATGAAAAAAACGAATTTTCTTTCGTCATCGCCAATTTACCTTTATAGTATATACCAAATATGCTGAAATTTCAAGTGCTTTTTCAAAAAAATGCTTTTTTGTAATAACTTTTTTGACTTTTGCATAGATTTTTATGAAAAGAATTTTTCGGAGGAAGATTATATGAGCGATAATTCTATATATGCGGATATTGCAAAAAGGACAGACGGTGACATTTATATCGGAGTTGTAGGACCTGTAAGAACAGGTAAATCCACATTTATTCGCCGTTTTCTCGACACCGTTGTACTGCCCAACATCGACAACATTTACGACAAGGAGCGCACACAAGACGAAATTCCCCAGAGTGCCTCAGGACGTACAATTATGACCACCGAGCCAAAATTTGTGCCCGATGAATCGGTGCGTGTTTCTCCCGGCGAGGGTATTGGATTTAATGTAAAAATGGTTGACTGCGTCGGATACATGGTAGAGGGCGCTCTCGGCGCTGTCGAGGATGGAGAGGCAAGAATGGTAATGACCCCTTGGTCTGAGGAGCCGATGCCTTTTGTAGAGGCGGCTGAGCTTGGAACAAGCAAGGTTATAGGCGAGCATGCGACAATTGCTATACTTGTTACAACAGACGGCACAATCTCGGATATACCGAGAGAGAGCTATGTCGCCCCCGAGGAAAGAGTTGTAAGAGAGCTCAGAGAGGCAGGAAAACCATTCGCTATCATTCTTAATTCCGCAGCCCCAAACACAGACGAGGCACATGCTTTAGCCCACGAGCTTGAAGAAAAGTACGGCGCTCCGGTTGCTCTTGTTTGCTGCCCTGAGCTTAACAGCGAGGATATCAGAGAAATTCTTGCTCTTATTCTCAGCGAATTTCCTGTTCGCCAAATGAGCTTCAGTCTCCCTGAGTGGACCGCAGCGCTACCAAAAAATCACGAGCTTATGGAAAGAGTTGTAGCCACCGTTTCCGCATTTGCAGATAATGTAACAAAGCTTGGCGACATTGACGCTTCTCTCCCATCTGACGGAAGCATAGAGCGCGTTTCTATAAATGCGGGAGACGGCACGGCAGAATTCAGTATTCCTATTCCTATGAGCGAATACTACTCTATCATAAGCGAGATGTGCGCTGCCGAAATAAACAACGAAAAGGACCTTTTCGGATACCTTAAAGATGTTGCAGAAATAAAAGAAAAATATTCCAAGGTAGAAAAGGCACTATCCGACGTTGAAACAAAGGGATACGGCATTGTAATGCCTACAGTCTCTGAGATGAAGCTTGACGAGCCGTCACTTGTTAAGCAGGCTGACGGATACGGTGTTAAGGTTACAGCCCACGCAGACTCTATTCATATGATAAAAACAGGAATAAAGGCCGACTTCTGCCCTGTTGTTGGCTCAGAGGAGCAGTCTATTGAGGTTGTTAAATCATTGTCGGCAGAGTTTGAAGAAAATCCGGAGAAGCTTTGGGAATACAACATGTTCGGCAGATCGCTTTATGATATGGTCAGCGACGGTATGAACGCAAAGCTCAGCCATATGCCCGATGAGTCAAGAGAAAAGCTTAGTGAAACCTTAGGTAAGATTATCAACGAAGGCTCTAACGGCTTAATTTGCATTTTGTTGTAATTCTGCCCCACCTCATCCACCGGCATAGCCGGTCCCCCTTCCCCAAGGGGAAGGCTAAGGTAAGATTATCAACGAAGACTCTAACGGCTTGATTTGTATATTACTGTAAAATTTAAGCGGTATTTGCAAATTATTGTTTGCAAATACCGCTATTTTCGGTTTTGTATTATTTAAATTCATTAACATTCATTCCAAAGACTTGAACAATTTCAAGCTCATCGGAATAAAGAATGTCTGCCGGTGTAACAATCTTTCCACCATTTGAGTCAACGTCAACACCGAACTTGTAATATGCATACCAAGGCAGGTGTGAGCAATGAGTTGTTTTTAGCGGATCGGGAGCCTTGGGACCCAAAATTCCGGTAAGAATATCGTAAGGAATATCCAGCATGTTGTTTTTAACATACTCGGCAACCTTTTCTCCAAGCTCGCTTCCAGCCTTTGGTCTAAGAACCACAAACTCGGCATATCTAAAGAATCTTGATGCGCTGCTTATCTGGGTTGGATTGCCGTATCCAAACGCCTCAACGACCTCTTTACCGTCATTTATAACGATAGCCGCGTGGGAAATATCGATAAATGAAATGTATGTTGAGGGAGAATAAATAATATCACCGTCTTGTAAGGGTACGTGAGGGATAACTCTATAATCCTTATTTACGAACATTCCGACGCAAAAATGAAATTGGTTGCACTCAAAATCAGGCTCCTTAAAAAAGTCACGCTGGATACGTTTTATTTGGTTTTCCAGCCCCTTTGAAAGCATATCATCAATTCCTATTTTAGTAATTCCTGTTTGCTCAAAGAGAATTTTGTAATCCTCGTCGGTTAAAGTCTCTTTTTCCAAAATGGGGTCGATGTCAATCATATCATAATCGGGAGACCATACGCTATATGTAGCGGCAACAAGCTCAATTCCGCCCTTAATTATCAGAAGAATAAGCAAAAGAGCACCCACAACACCGCAGGTTATCTTAAACCATAGCTTTTTATAAAATTTTTGCTTCACAAGGGGCTCCTTTCACTACATTAACATAATTATAGAATGATTATACACTAAATGAGTGAAAAAATCAATATAATTTTGTTAATAATAAAGTAGCAGTTGTTTTCCCCTCTGCTTCCATAACAATATCAAGCGATTTAACATCACAGCTCTTGACAAAACGATTTAATTAATGTATAATTACTATGCTTAAAATCTTTATGGGACCGTAAGGGTTTCGACGGGGATTTTGAGGTATGATAAGCGTGGCGGGCTGAATAATCCCGATAAACTGTTCAACTTAAAATTAAACGACAACAATAAAGTTGCTCTTGCAGCGTAAGCTGTGACGCGGCCAAAAGCGCCGCCCGTACCGCGGATGAGGACTACGGCTTCCGCCGTGCGTCAAATTAAGTAGTGAACCTGAATCGAGATTTCGCACTTGTATCGGTCAGGCATAAAAGCGCTACCGAGATACAAGCCTGTCTATCGGCGTGTATTAAGGGAATTGTTAAAAGATAAGACTGCCCACGGAGAAGGTCATATCAAGAGGTTTTCGGACACGGGTTCAACTCCCGTCGGTTCCACCAAATGTGTATTGGACGAACACCTACTTCTTTAGCGGCGGCTTCGCCGTCAAGGTTTCGCTCTGATACGAACAGAAAAACGCCATCTTAGATGAAAGTCTAAGGTGGCGTTTTTTCGTATATTCTCTTTTAAATAGCTATTAGTCATTTATGTATAAACAACCATCAATGAAAACACTTCCGTTACCAAAACCAATATCCTTCCAATACGAATTTTGAACTGTAAATATAGATCTTATGGTCGGCACAAATAGTTTTTCACTGTTCTGTGTGGCTATAATTCTATAAGCATACAATTCCAATGACAATAGCGCAGCCAAAGCGCTTATTACATTCTTCAAATTTGCATATTGATAATACTTGCGACTTGGATCGAATTTTGCCGCAGGTTCATAACGATTATGCTTAATTTCATTGTATGCCGTCCACCACTCAGGAATGGTTTTGCAATCCCACGGCTTGATTAAGAGTTCCTCGTTCCTCAATTTTATCTCTAAGGCTCTAATATCCGGTTCGTTTTTCAAAAGAACCTTGGAACAACCAAAACCTGTTTCTTTTGTGGTAGGATCGTATAACTTTGCTAAAAATTCAAGCATCACGTCAATTTCACTACCAATTGTGAGCAAGAGTTTAAGATAAGACACAGAATAAGTATTATAGTTATCTTCTGATAGTGTTACGTATTCAGTAGTTAACTGAAAGTCTTTTTCTAAAAGTAAATAGTGATTGATATAATTCTTTTTGAATTCTGCTACTGTCATCTCCCTATCTCCTTGTTTTCAAATTTAATAATCCGCTTTATAGATTTCCTTTAAGATTTTCAATGATAAGCTTAACAATTTCCGGATTCTCCATAAGTGTTTTTACTTGCTTTTCCATTGATTCAGCGAGTTCTTCTTCGGAAATACTGTGATTTTGATAATCCCACCTAATGCTAATATGTTTTCCTAATTTATCTTTTAAACTTTTAAGTTTTTTACAATCCTCATTAGTCCCAATACAAGCCGGGGCAATATTTTGGGTATTAAGGTAATATTCATTTGCGGGAGGAATGATTTGAAATAGATCAATCAATTGAATTTCTGAAATCACATCAATTATTTCAGAGTCGCAATATGAAAAACTAAGTACGCCCGATAAACTTCTTGCTGAATCCAATATCAAATCCTTATATTTATTACAATCCTTTAATAAGGTATATGAATAAGTAATTGTAGAATGTTCTATCCCATTTTTTAATGTTGTATGTTTGCAATTAACCATTTCGTTGTTGAATACTACTTCATCAAGATTATCAGAGGTGTTAGCAATCTCCGCAGAGTAATCTATCATAGACAAAAATTCGCTAAGATACGAATAAATACTTACTAACTTAGCATCAACAATTTGCTTCGATTGTTTCTCCCTTTGTTTAGATGGGATATAATCCACCATAACATAGAAAATTAAACTTGTGACGTAAGCGGATGCGAATATATCTACAAACTGAAATATCCCTTTCCAAAATTCACTTTTAGGCGAATCAAAAATGAACGAAACAAATGTGGGCGGTTCAATGAAATATGGTATTGAAGAACTTTTTATCATAAGCAGAATGCTTATTACAAATAATATTGAAAGAATATAATGCTCCTTTAAGAATTTTATCATAATGAACTCCTATGATGAACAGTTTACGTGCTAAATAACTTGAGCATAGATGTAATAATTATAACTTGCTTTCTGTCTTAGACACTATTTCAATATTAGCTTTTTTCTCGTCACAAAACTCGTTAGAGAACTTTTTCAACACTTTAGGAAATGCGTGGAACAAGAAAAATTTAATGTTATCCTTCTCGCAACTATTTATAAAATCAGCAATAGCATCTTTATCGGAGTGAAAACTCCAATCGGGCGACATCAAGTTGTGTATATTAGCAAAATTGCAACTTGACATACGTTCCTGCAATTCCTTTGATGCTGCTAAAGGTCCCGTAATATACAAATCCATTTCGTGAGCATTAAAGATTTCGACTGCTTTATCTATTTCACCTTGTGTCAAGAGAAATACCAACTTTTTATCTTTATATTCTGCAAACTGCTCAGAAGTGGACATTGTATACAGCCGTTGAGTTTCAGCATAATTTATACTTGACTTCTTTACAATGTGCTTGACAAATAAATCTCCTTCGTGTTTAGACATTAACCAAGTTCTCAATATGTTTTTTAACATATCGAACAACTCGTCAGTTACAACAAAGAGCCAATCCATATGCTTGTCTATTGACAATTTAAAGAGGCACATATAAATGTTGAATAAGGTTTCTGAGCTTCGGCTAACAAAGATGGGGTTATTGTACGATTTAACAACTTCATCGAATATAGTATCCACATTGCGATCTGTTATTGCAAAATCACCGCGAGGAACTAACGCGCAGTCCGTAATTATCGAAACATTACCGTTCTTGTCACCGATAACTTCTTTTAATGTATTTGAATATTCAAAGAAACCATTTGTTAAACACAAATCACCGGGATAAATCAAAGTATCGTTATAATATTTGTACTTTAAGCCATATGCACCCGGGCAGTGATAGCTATTAAAGAACTCTATGGTATTGCATATATAAGAGCGATCCTTAATAGATTCTATCAACACCGCATTTTTAAGTAAAAGCTTCTTATCATCGTCATCAATGCTCTTTAGATTTAATAAGTATCCTAAAGTAATGTCTGATAAAACAACGGGGATTTCTTTTTCTTTAAGAAGATTGAATATTCCTGCCGAATGATCTTTATGAAAATGCGAGAGGAAAACAAAATCCAATATTTCTATAACTTCGCGCTCTATACCAAATCCTGTATCCAAAAGGATATTACCATTCTCACAACACAAAAGTATTGCCGTAGAAGATATATCTTCCGCAACATTTCTGATGGATAATGGCTTCCCTAAATGAACGTAGGGCGGTTTGTGTGTTGCTATGTTCCAATACTTGTAAGAATCTGCAACTTTGAAAGTAGTAAAATTGGCGCGTGATCCCGAAACCATTGGATACCAACCCGTATCCTTGGTTATTTGCTCTCTTTGCGCAAAAATCAAATCTCTAACTTTCAATGAGGGAGCGGTATATATGTAAGCAATGTTATATTGAAATCCATCCGCTTGATTAACATAATCATAGAAAGTGACAAATTCGATAAAATCCTTTTCAGTAGCGTAATTGTGTTCCAAGTATGCAAAAAAGTCATCAACGCTACAGATGTTGTTGTGCGGCTTAAGCAACGTTTCTCTTGCACGTTTCATAGAAGCAAACAAAGGCTTGTTTCTAATTTCATATTCTCTAAAGCTCATTGTATCACTTCCTTTTTAGTTATACATTTTTCAATATCAATATACTCAATCCAAGTCCACCGAATATGCAAAGGAGAGTGCCAAGTGTTCCCATATCGGCAGCAACGGGCAAAGCTATGCCACCGATGCACAACGCGGTCACCAATAGACATTTTAGAATTGTAACTCCGTTACTATCCCTGGTTGCATCGTATAAGGGCTTGCCGCCCATAGATATTCCTTTTAATTCATCATCATTGGATTTTTTCTTTGACAATGAATTTGGCGCGTTATCAGACTTACTTCCGCCACTTACTTTCATATCCATAAAACGATCGAAGTGATCTTTCTTTCCGTTTCCGTTCCAATCAAATCCACCGCCACCTTTTAAAAATCCCATTACTACGACTATTCTCCCTCTTGATTTTAATCAACATACTCTGTCAACTGAAGGATCAACTTTGCTCGTTCCTCAGTATCTTCAACTTTATCGCACCATAGTTCAAGAAGATCATAGGCATCACTTGATATTTCTTTGAAACTCGGCATTACGTTGCTCATAATCTCATACCAAGAATCTCTCTTGTTAGGATTATCATATACCATTTGTAGCAATTCATCAGCGAGAGCCAATTCCTCGTTCTCAATTCTTCTTCTGATAATTTCTCTAACACTAATATGCAACCAGCTACCGGAACGGTAAAAAAGAGTATGCTTTAATGTCGGATTATTCAAAATGATATTATCCATTTCTTCATAACCAATTACCATCGAGCCCTTGCTAATAATTCCACCCGTCAAATACCAAGCATCTTCGGATTGTGCTTCTTTTTCATACCTCGAAAGCAAATATGTCCACATATCCACCGCAGTGTCAACATCAATTTCAAACATTCTTGCCACAGTTTCAGCGATGCTAATTTCGTTCTTGTGAAAATCGTTTTTAAGAACATCAAAGCTTCTTAATAATTTATCTTTTTTGCCTTCGCCTTTAGTTCCTATAGCAAAAGTTCTATCGTGGTTATGCTTTTCCTGCGTCGATGTTTCTTCTGAATCGAGGTTATCATCATCGTCTTCTTCATCTTGTGGCTGCTCGTCCGTTTTTTCTTTCACTAAAAACTCTTCGTCGATAACTCCTGAGAGTTTATTATTTCGAGCTTCTTCCAACATTGAAGTATATTGTTGAACAGCATACAGTTCTTTTGGATTTACCTCATTATTAAATTCGAGAAAGAAAACACCAATATCCTTGAACAAATCAATATACAACCTGCTCGCCGTTCCTTTTTTATCTGCGCCTTGATTATACATTTCTATATCAATTAGCAGATATGCTGATAACAAAAATGGGATTGTACTATCAAAATTATTTCCCTCCAAATTGCTATCAAGGGCTGCTTGTGCCTGCCTTATTCCAATATAGCTATTTGGATCTATGTAACAATCCTTAAACAGAACAACTTCACGTTCTGTGGCAATGCCTTTTACATTGCCTAAATAGGAAACATATTTTACTAAATCGAGCATAAGAAGATCCTTGAACGGTTTCACACCTTTTTGGGCAAAATATTGACCATATGGCGTTTGATACATAGATTCTGCCATTTCGTATGCCATATTTATTAACTGTTTTAATTCGCTATTTCTCATAATGTTCTCCTTTGCTATTAAAACAAGAAATATCAGTTTTCAAAAATAAACGATTCGCCCGAATATGTATCACAATACCATTCCCACTGTCTTATCCGCTTCTCAAATTTTAACGTTTCAAGAGGATTTTGAACATATATGGCTTGTGTATTTTGAGCGCTTTGGATAAGCAAACACAAATAATACTGTTCGCCGTATTGGTGTGCGGCAGTATATTCGTTATTTGTTATTGAGAAGCTGCCATCTTCTGTGATGGATTTAACTTCTATATATCGTTTACATCCATCGGGGGTGGTGCTCTCAATATCATATCCTACATTTTGCTTACTAACATCGGTAGCTGTATTACCAAAGTATTTTTCGATGTCAATACATTGCTGCTCTGCGGAACGCCATTTTGCAATATGAGGTTTAATTTCCTTCTTTATTGTCTTTGCTACCTGCGGTGCATCCTCTGTATAATCTTGTGATAATTTACTGATGTCTATGGAAGTTTGTTCACTAAACCAACTGATTTCAGATTTGCTTATATTGTTACTTATCTCGTCCATTACATCTTCTGCAATACACGCGCCACCACTTGCCACCTCAACCAACGATTTGATACCATCATCGGTAGAAACCTTGATTTTCTCAAGCTTGCTTTTCTTTCCAGGAGTGGTCTGTGAAAACTTCTCGCCCTTGATTATCTTGGATAAAATCTTGCCCTGCATTTCAGCGTGCATCTTGCCAACCAACTTTTCTTCCGCCATCATCTCCACAAGATCAGCATTGGTAAACTGTTGAACAGAATATGATTGGATAAATTTATCGATATTCTTATATTTCTCATAAAGGCTGCTTGATATAGATTCACGTCCAATATACGTTGACGTAGTTCTCAGAAAATGTTTTTCTGATTCATCAAGCCAATCGGGGAGCAGCTTATATCCATCAATCCTAATTGTTTTTCCGCTTTGTAAATTGAGGACAATGCCTAATAAGTGAAGCTTTATTTGTTGTTTTAGGTAACTGTTACATTTAGAAAAACCGCTATTGCTGCACAGAATTGAAAAGAATTCACTAAAATCCACGTCATTATTATCTTCAAAAACGGAATTTACAATATGCAATATATTCTCAGCTATGTCGGCAAGCGCCATTTCCGTCTTTGAATCAACAGTAATATGTTTTCTTGACGGATCTGTTGTAAAATCGGCGTTGATTTTTACGGGAAACAACACTTTATCATAAGTCGGCAAATAACTATGATAAACCTGTTCGTTTTCATTACAAGCAACTATTCTTTTATTGATGATGTCATACTTAAATCCCAAGGAAGTACTTTTGTGAGATACAACATACCAAGCGTCATTTGACTCTTCCAAGAATTTTACCAAGCATCCACCCTTGCTTGACTCTCTCGCCAAAGAAATGTTTTTTGAGGAAGTTCCCATTTTAATGCTGCATTCTTCAACATTATTCAAGAAAATAAACATTCCGTTATCTACTTGGTCAAGTTCTTCAATAAATTCTTTGATTTTGGCATTTTTGAAGACAAAAATGGTTTTATATCCTTGCTGCTCCAATTCTTGTAGTTTAGCCAAAATGCTGTTATCAATAGCTTCAACTAACAGCGGAACACGAATCATAGGGATATTTTCTTCGGGGATAGATAATTTTTGCGAGCAGATTTTTTTGCTAAATGTAAAGCAAGCCTTATCGCTATATATCAATATTTCATCTGTCAAATATGTGGTGCTTTTGAAACCAACACCCCTATAACCGATTGTTTCTCCTCGCTTTTTATTGCTATTTCCCGAACGGCATATTGCCATAACATCATTTTCATCAAACGGACGTCCATTGTTTGCAAAAATAATGTTACCATTCAATTCAGTAATAAGAATTTTGGTAGAGTTACAGTCATCAGCATTTTGTAATAGCTCAATGAAAACTCGTCCGCTATAACTTTCCGCCATATACTTTTCCATTTTAGCCATATCGGCTAAAAGCGCCGGTGATGCAACCGCTTCACTAATGAAAGCATCACTTATTTTCTTTATCAAATCACATAACATTTTACTTACCTCAAAATTAGACGTTGATAGATATAATTCTACTTTCTCTGACCGGTTTGTCAATAAATGAAATTGAAGAAAAGCCTTCTCTTATCGTTCCATAACAAACCTTAAACTCTATGGATTTATACCCATTTACTGTTGATGGGATCTTGTTTTCATAAACAAAAGGAATAGAATTCATTGCTTTTTGGTTCGCGGCTAATGTGGTGGTCGCGGATTCCGCTACATTCAAAAAGCCACAAACTGAAATATCTTTCATATAGATGCAAGTACGTTTATCGGTCTTATTCTCAAACACAAATGTTCCGGTTCGAGCAATACCACCGATCCAATAATTATCACGACTCCATTTTACAAAAGATATCTTAATATCATTATCCTCGTATACAAGGTTTGGATCATTAGAAATTTCTTTTAAGGGAACTGCTGACTCGGTGATGCTATCTTGTTTTTTCAACAGTTTTACAACTGTTTTCATATCGTTTATGTCATAAGGGAAAATACAACTAAAGCATTTACCAACAGCTACTACAGTTCCGGCAATCTTGGCATTGTCACGTCCATATGGAACAATAACTTGATCCCCGACATTCAAGGATAAATCTCCTGAAAGATAGAGGGATTGTTTGTTATATGATTCTATCAAAACTTTGCAATAGCTATATATTTTTGTATTATCGTAAGTTGTTTTCGAATTCTTGTCAATTTTTATTGCACTTATACTACCAATGGTCGAGATATTGTTGTTTGGCTCAGCTTCTTCAAGTGCCTCTAAATATTCTTCTTCGGTATCATAATCATATGGATCGATATCGCAATCAATATCACCATCGTACTTATCTCTCCAAGAATCGTTTGATGCCTCATCATCTTCCAAATCATATTTAGCAGAAAAGATTTCACGGCAAACATTAAGTTTTTCATCTTCCTCTACATCATCAAAATCATCGAGTACTGAAGAAGAGTCATCATCATTGCTTTCTCCACCGCTAAGAATCATATCCATATAATTGTCAAAGTGATTTTTCATTCCACTCATTATAGCTCTCCTTTATTAAATAGTCCACGGTAATATAAATCTAACATATTTAGTGTTTCATAAAGTGGACAGTGATCGGTTTGAATTAATAATGCTTGCTTTTTATTCTGCAGCCTTACCATCTTTTACCCAAGCATCCACCTCGGAAACCTTGAATTTCCAAAGACGACCGACCTTAGATGCAGGCATACCGCGCTTTGCAATCCAAATTAAAACAGTATCACGGCTAACGCCGAGATGTTCCATAATCTCTTTAAGTGAATACCATCTTTCGGTTTCGTTTGACATTTTATTTCCCTCCGACAAAAAGAAACAATTTTTTATTTTATTATACTACTTTTTCAGTGTTTTGTCAATGGAACATCATAGATTATCGTTGATTTATAATGAATTGATATTAAAACAGCGACGAGATTGCTCCCGCCGCTGTAAGTTATTCAGTTAGTGTTTCAATGGCTATTTGCATACCGAGCTTGAAAGCATACTCAAAGATAGCCGCTTCAGCCAAGCTCATATACTCGCTCCAACAATCGTGAAACTTTTCAAAGGTTTCTTTCTGCTCATCGGTAAAGCTTTTCTCCAAGCCCTCGTGATGGCGTGACATATAGCCGAGCAATTCTTTCATTTCCTTTGAGTTGGTTCGGCTATCCTCTTGCGGTATGATGTTTCCATGCCATAGTTCGTTGATAACTGACCTCATACGTACACCACCTCCCGCAAAACAATTTCTTCCGCGCTTGCCTTGATGTTATTCATCTCGGCAACCCAACGAAGCATATCGCGAGCTTTCATATTTTCGTCTATACCTCTGTCGGCAGCAAGGCGTTTGATGATGATTTCGACCATTGTTTTTGCTTCAAGGTCGATTTCGCAGAGTCGCTGATTTAGAGTACCCTCCATAAGAAGTGTTGTGTGATAACCCGTGCGATGCGCTTTGAGATATTCGAGGTGAAATCTTCCGTATTTGCCAACCTCCTTCTGTTCGGGAAGTTCAAGCAAGGGATAATATTGCTCGCCTCTGAGTTCATAAGTAATTCCGTTTTGTTCAATGTAATTTTCCATATATTGCACCGTCCTTTCTTTTGATGCTTTAAGTGTACTACAAAGGCGAAAATACTGCAAATGTACCGATTAAAAATACGAGAAACGTCCGAAAACGCTCTCGTATTTTTCCTTTTATATGTTTAATTTTACGCGGCTCACGCCGTTGCTGACCTCCCGCGCGAGGATTGCTACGGGGATTTTGCTTAGCCACTTTTTGCTGAAATTCGTATTGCCGTAATAGCAATCGAAATTGGCAATCGGGAGGACAACCCAATCGGTGTCACTCGGCTTGTTTGCTTCGCAATAAGCAATCACGTCGCATACGACCTCAAACGGAACATCACCGAGATCAAGCGCGTTTACGGCATTTTTTCTTTCGGGCGGTAAAATATATTCCTCTGTTCGCAACGCGCCAAGCTCCAAAGCATCGGCAAGTATATCGTCAAAGCGCAATGCCCACGCGGCTTTCGTGTTGAGCGCGAAGATCGGCACTTGCAACTGCCGCACCTTCTTTTTCCACTCGGTCTTGAAGCCTTTTGCAATCAGAGCGACGGTCGTTTTCGCCTTTTCACTTACGGCATCGGGGTTCTTTTTTACAAACTTCACGATATTCTGCACGTGGCGATAATACCATCCCTCTCCCTTAACGTTTACAAGCTCGGGAAAGTCCGAGGATAACGCGCCGAAGTTGTTGAACGGCTCGTCCTCGTTTTTGTCGGGAATACTGCACCAAGCGCAAAGAGCGTTCCTCGCATATTCCACGCGCTCGTAAGGATTCCCCTCGCGTAAGCTACTGTCTTGATTGTGGAACAAATATCCGCGCGCGATAACCGTCAGTATTCTGCCGAAGCCCTCAAAGTCGGTAATGGTCTTGAACGTGAACCTGCCGAGATAGGAGAGGTCGTGTTTACTTGCGGCAGAATAGGTCGGCTTCTTGATATATGCTTGAAATTCTAACCACTCGTTCGTCATTTCGAAAACCTCCATTTCTTCTTTTTTGGTTCTTCCACCTTAAAGACATGGCTACGGTCGAGAGTCAACTCAAGTACGGTAGATGGTAACACCTCCAACGCGAACTGCCGCTTACCGAGAGCAACCGCACATTTCACAACCTCATCGAAATCAAGTGCGCCCCGCCTGCTCGGGGGGCATATAACATTTATGCAGTTGCGAACGATATGCGCTTTATAATCGTTGGCACGTTCAATGCCAGCAAGCATTGTTTGCAAATCCTTGCTGTCGCCCTTTTGCTTGGTGATATTTGTTTTTATACCTTTATTTCGGTGCATAGCGTCAAGGTCACATATAATATCTCCGACGATACGATAACCACCGTGACGGAAATCGCAAAGCACATCCGAATACATATATACACTACTTGTGCAGAGATCGGAAAGAATATATTGCCGTTCCTCCGTCGGCACAAGATGCCACTTATATTCCTCCAATTTGTGTCTTGATCTACGGATAGCTTGTGGCGACATATCTTCAAACACAGAATAAAGTTCATCGACCGTATAATCATTCTCCTGGCCGCGAGCGTAAAGAATACGGTAGACATCCCCCTTGCTCTTCATCTCGGACGGAATATGATTGATATAGCGTATACGCTGTAAAGCGGTCTCGTAGTCACGGATAATAGAAACCACGCGCTCAAGAGTTGTTTTATCAAGCCCTTCCTTCCATTCGTGCTGTTGAGCGAATACGAACAGGCTTTCGTCACTTACGGGAGAGGTTTTAACCTTTTCGGTCTTGTGCTCCAACATATACGCGAAATACGGAAGTCTTTCAAGATTGGAACTGACGGAGTTCCAATCTACGCTCTCAAAATACTTTTTGAGCCGCGCGTTCTTAGTTGGCTCGTACCACTTGTGCGATTCGTCACTTTCGGCAATCGCTTTGTAGCGCAAGAAAATACTACGGCGCGCTCTTTTATTCTCGATATACTCGGAAAGGTCGGGCTTGATGCCGCTTTTCGCGGAGTCGATTTCAAGTCCTGTCAGTATTGCAAGCGTTTCCACGTCTTGATTGTAATGCACCTTATCCTCGCTCGTGGTATTTTCATCGTAGGCGAGAACACCGCGATTGAGCGCGGCGTTACTGATTTGACCGACGCGAGAGGAAAAGGTGTTCCTTACGGTGACAAATCGGGCGTACCAATCGTTCGCATCCGAGATCAGCGGCTCTGCGGTAGGTATCTTCAAAAGCGGCAATTCGGTACTGCTTCGAATGACGCATTGGTTGATAAGCGGATCGGCAATGGTTTTGACCATATCTCCGTCAAAGTCCGCGCCGCCAAGCCGTTCGGGAATAAGCGAACGGGAGTCCACCATTATCACATAGCCGAGGTGTGAAAAGTATTTCTCGCGTAATGCGCCCGGTTTCATCGGCTTCACAAGTGCTTCTTCGTTTCTTGCGATATGAGGGCTACGGAGCACGGTATAAAATTCATTTTCGGCATAGTGCGGTAGCGGAGCATAAATCTCGTTTCCACTTATAAATTCTTTCTCAAGGCGGCGGTAAATATCGTCGCCTTTTTCTTTTAGGGAGTCTTTTACGATATACGCAATCAAACGCAACAGGTCATCGGAGAGATAGCGGTTATCTCCCGTAACCAAAAGCTTTCCCACAGCGTACTTGGATAGGATGTTCTCTGCACGGTCGGATAGCTCCTTTGCAAATATCGGCTCGTCGATAAACATACCGTTCTTGGCAATCAGCTCCGCGCGGTATTGACGGCGTTCGGTCGATACCTCGACATTCTGCAAGTCATCAAGGAAGTATTTACGGCGCGCGCCGTTGTCGGCAACAAGGCGGTAATAGGCGACCTCGGTGGTCTTTGTAATCCAATTACGGCTATCGTACTCGGGAGAGTCGTACCAACCAAGAGGCAGGTTCTTCGGACGAAATTCCTCGTCGGTGATGGAGAGAGTGTTCAAGAACTGATAGTTCAGTTCGGTCGTGTCCTGCGCGCCCAGCTTATCTTTGCCCGATACGTAGAGCGCGTGACCGTATCTCGCACAGCGGTCAAGGTATTCTCCCCAAGAGAGATTGTTGGCTTCCATCCACTTGCGACCTTTGAACATACTGTCGGTCAAGATCATATCAACATCGGCGGGATCGTGTGGCACGCCCCACATATCTAAGATATACAAAACGCCAAGCTCGGTGAACAAGCCTGCAAAATCAACCTTATGCACAACGCCTTTGATATAGGGCATACGGATCTGAAAGGAATTATGCTCGCGCCCAAGTTCATCGGCAAGTGGGGGTGAAATAAAGCCCTCGCCGTCGAACTCGGTAATCGTAATATCCGTAGTTTTCTCTACGCGGGAATATTTGCGCATCGGGTTATCGGTGCCGTCGTCCTCCACCGTGATAACGTTCACATTATCAATGGTAGATTGCGGATTTTTAATTACGATGATTTTCTTATCTGATAGAATGCTCGTATTGCTATATCTCGCTCCGCTTGTGAAAAGAAGCGCGTTATAGGCATAGAGTTTGCTGAGTTGGCAATCTCCGATATTCATACCGAGCATCATACGCTCCCGAAGCGGCTCGTACATGTCGGCACGAACGAAGGCGAGGCGGTTCTCACGGCTCATCGAAGCCGAGCGTTCAAAAGCGATATATACGTGATCTTCTTTGCCGAAATTCAGCTTAATACCTTTGGAGCGGAACATATACTCGGCGATCCTTTGATGCTCCAACACTCTGCCCACGGGCTTGCGGTCAAAGATGCCCGAAAAGTCGATATACACGAATATGTCGCGGAGTGCGTCAGAGATAACCTCGTTATCGGGCTTCTTTCCTAAAACAAGCATTGCTTGATAGAAAATTGGGCAATCGTCCTGCAAGGTTCTTTCCACCAAATACTCCTTTGAGGGATCGGTGGTATCAAAATAAAAGCTATAACCGTCATCCGTCCGGCGCGCTGATGCAATGATACTTTGCGCCGATATTTCGGGAATGATATATTTTTTGTTTCTCATACGGTTCTCCTTTGATAGAGAGTGATTTTATTATAGCACATTTCCTTCAAAAATGCAATATGCAATTATATGGTAACTGCCCCCACAAATTCAAAAAAAGAGTGAGGAATATCCGTTATCAAATTCAATGAAAAGGAGGAAATGCTATGCTGAAAATCACCCCAAGGCAAGCGGAGAGAGTCAACCGTCTTGTGTCAGAGTTATGCGCCAACTGTGACCAAGACGGCAACTGCGTTCTGCTTGACGACGGCGAAGCACATCGCTGTGTGCAACTCATTTCCGCGTACGGCATCTACTGCAATTATTTCAAAAATGCGGTGCTGCCTGCGGACAAGGAACTACACGAAGAAATCCAAAAACAAAATCACAAACAGTAAAAAGGAGAAATGAAAGTATGAAGAAAATGAACCAAACCTATCTCATCGGTATCGACCACGGCTACGGCAATATGAAAACGGCAAACTGTTGTTTTCCCACGGGCGTTGTGAAAAGCGATACCGAACCCACCTTTGTATCCGACCTGCTCGTATGGAACGGAAAGTATTATTCCATCGGTGTCGGGCACAAGGAATTCAAAGCCGACAAATTCAACGACGAGGATTATTATGTCCTCACCCTTGCCGCGATTGCACGAGAGCTTTGGCGAGAGCGCATCACCGAAGCCGACGTCTATATTGCGGCAGGTCTGCCTCTTACTTGGGTAAGTGAGCAGAAAGCCGATTTTAAGAACTATCTGCTTCAAAACAGTGAGGTCGTATTTACCTTCCGCGAGGTGGAATACCGCATCAACATCGTAGGCGCGGAGGTTTACCCGCAGGGGTTCGCCGCTATAGTCAATAATCTGCCGAGCTTTACGGGGGTTACGATGCTCTGCGATATT
>JAGATD010000045.1 GCA_017621415.1 Clostridia bacterium | reverse complement strand
CTATCGTTGTCCGTGAACCTATCAATATTGATGAACCGATATTTTTGGACGAGCATATCCCATATCTTACACGCGACTCAGCTGCCATTCAGAACGAGCCGCTTGTTCATTATCCTTCGGCACTCAATTTCACAAAGCGCATCGGAACGGTCGATTACGTGGTCAACACCCATTTTTCCGAGGATGGTACAAGCACGTTGCTTTCTCAGTTTCGTGATCTGATCCTCACGCAAAAGCTAACGGATGATTTACCGTGACAGAATTGCAAGGATGCGCCGGGCATTGTATAATAGGGCTACCTTACAGCAATGCTCGGCTTACAGAAAGGAAAAGGTGAATCATGATAAAACAAGCCGAGAATAAAATAACCGCCCTTTACTGCCGTCTGTCACAGGACGACGGGCGCGAGGGCGAAAGCAACAGTATATCCAACCAAAAAGAAATCCTTGCCCAATATGCGAGGGCAAACGGATTCCACAACACAATGTTCTTTGTAGACGACGGCATATCGGGTACGACCTTTGATCGTCCGGACTTTCAGCGTATGCAGCGGATGATCGAAAACGGAGAGATCGGCGTGGTTATTGTAAAAGACCTCAGCCGTTTTGGTCGTAACTACCTTGATGTTGGCGAATACTTGGAGATCAAATATCCGACACTCGGTGTACGCTTCATAGCAATTCAAGAAAATGTTGACACTCTGAAGAACACCGGAACGGAGATGATGCCGTTCAACAACATCTTTAACGAGTGGTACGCAGCGCAGACGAGCAAGAAGATCCGTGCTGTGTGGAAGTCCAAGGCGGACAAAGGAGAACGAATTGCCGCAGCTATCCCTTATGGATATATCAAATCCCAAGATGATCCCAAACAATGGATTATTGATGAGGAAGCGGCGAAGGTTGATGTTTACTTTACCGCGGTAGGGCTTATTGATATCCCCAGTGAAAAGGAACTTATTGAAATGATGCGAGAAATCCAAAGTGTCAAAAGCGCTTAAACAAAAACAAGAATACGGCATACCTCTTTCGAGATATACCGTATTCTTGCAAAACTGTCCTTTAGGGCACGACCCTAAGGACTCGGTTTTTTATTTGGTGGGGGAAGCTGGATTCGGACCAGCGAAGTCAGTGACAACAGATTTACAGTCTGCCCCCTTTGGCCGCTCGGGAATTCCCCCAAAGAGTATGGAGCTGGTGAACGGAGTCGAACCATCAACCTGCTGATTACAAATCAGCTGCTCTGCCATTGAGCCACACCAGCGTCATGACGCTTAATTATTATAACAGAATAAAACGGGTTTGTCAAGTGCTTTTTTCACTTTTTTCAAAAAATATTTTTTCTTTTTTTGTTCTCTCTTGCCTAAAATAATTGCGTTGCTCGGAAAAAGCCCGCAGCAACGCAATTATAAGCTTATTTTATATCGATTTTGTCAATTATATAATATGCTCCGTTGCGCTTTGCATCGGTCGCAAAGTATATAACAGGGAATATATCAGATATAATTCCCACCTCGAGAGTGTATACGTCGGGTGATAATTCCGCGGGAAGATTTATTTCAATCTTTCCTGTATTCTTTCCCGGGAGCCATGTGCGAATATCAACATCTGATGTGAAAACATATTCGTTACTGTCAGATTTCAGACGGATATTCAAGGGGAGCTTTTTGTACATGGGGGCAACACCCACATTATCAACGCAAAGCTCAATGTTAAGTGCACCGCCCGGAGCTGCCTTTTCGGGATAGCTTACATAATCGAGAGCATAGTGGTATCCCATTTTGTTTACCCAGCCGTCTATTTTGTCCTTCCATTCAAGGGGGATTGGCATAGACTTTGCGTTAAGCGAGGATATGTGCCATTCAAGGGTCTTTTCGATTATATAGTCAATATCCCAGCCCTGTCTTTTCCATTCGCCAAGCCACCAGAAGGACTCAAAGGAAACCGGAGCTGTTTTCCAGTTGTACTTAACATCCTCAACTCTCGGGGGATAAAACTCGTAAATATGAAGCGGTTCTCCAAGACCGTCGCCTCTCCAGCCAACATTAAGTCCTGCGGTATCCTTCGCGTAACGGATAAGGTTAGGACGGGAAAGCTGGGTCATAAGCTGAGTATTCTTAAAAACAGAGGTATATGTGTCGACAATTGTTTCAAGAACATTGTCAGGGTATTCTTCAAGCTTGTGCCCCTCGCCCCAGGCTCCGGGGAGAGAGATATCAATAGCGTCGAAATAAGGACAGGAGTCAAACCGCTCACCAAGGTGACGCACCGCCTCAAGGAAATATTCAAGAAAACGGGGGTCTGTCGGCGAATCCTTAACTCTCATTCCGTCGGGACGCTCGGGGCAGGGAATTATCTCCTTAAGCCAGTCGGGAACATCGTCACATGCTCTTGTGGAATGCGCCATAAGCCTGAATATGAGAGTTTGAGAATGGCTTTTTGCCTCTTCGATTATATCTTCTATAAACTTGTAGTTATATTCACCGCGTTTTGGCTCAAATTCTTTCCACAGAATTCTGATATAAACCACAGAGTTGTCGGGGTAATAGCCCTCGGCTCTGCCGTTTTCTTCAGCATCGGGCGATGGAGGATAACATTCAACACGCTCGGTCTCGGTCCTGTTTGCTTCCTCACGCACGATAATGTCAGAAAACATTTTCTCACCTTTAAAGTGTTGGAAGCTCATAAAGCCGATATACGGATTTTGTCCCTCCTCGGGCTTGTAGCCAAAGCGCCTTGTCCTGTATATAGAGTTCAAGGTGGTATTCCTTTCTTAGATATTCTCTCTTGTCTAAGCAATAAGAGCCGAAAACACTAAAAAACAGTTTTAGAACGAATTCGGCTGGATAAAAAAGCAGCGGCTGCCCGGACCGTATGGTAAGAGCAACCGCTTAGCTTTTGTTAGGGCGAAATTACTTTGCCGCCTCTGTCTTAGAAACGATTTCCTCACCCTTGTAGTAACCGCAAGCCTTGCAAACACGGTATGCAAGAATGTCCTCGCCACACTGAGGGCACTTTACGATATTGGTGGGGGTCTCCAGCTTCCAAACGCTGGAACGTCTCTTCATTTTTCTTGAGTGAGAAACTTTTCTCTTTGGTACTGCCATTGTTGTAACCTCCTATTTGAGCATGCAAACAGCATTCTCTGTATGTTATTTTTTATTATTCTCTTCTGCTTTCATTTGCTCGAGAAGTTTGCGTAAGGGCTCAAGGCGCGGGTCTATCTCCTTGTGGTCGCAGCCACACGGACCTTCGTTCAGGTTCTTGCCGCATTTCTGGCAAAGACCCTTGCAGTCCTCATTGCATAAAAAGCGCATGGGGAACTCCATTTCAAGCTGCTCGTAGAGCTGCTCGTCAAGGTCGAGGAAGCCGTCCTCAATAATCGCAAATTCATCAAGCTTGTTTTCGTCAAGGTCGCCAAGCATATCTCGCGGGGAGCAGGTTTTCTCAAGGTCGAGGGTAAATGTTCCGGAAACAGGCTCAAGACAACGCGCGCAAGATGCAACGTAGTCTAATGACGTGGTAAGGGTCATTCGCATATAACCGGCAGTGTTGGTGATCTCACCCTTAACCTTCATGGGAGAAGGAAAACTTACGCCGTAAAGATAACTGGACGTATCCTCGGAGTCGATATCGAGCGGTAATTCGTAATCGAATGTAAGCAGTCTGTCACCCGCGAGGAGCGGTCTCAAATCAAGCTTCACCCGTTATCCCTCCATTTGTGTTGTCGATTTTGGGCGCAGTTTAGGCTGCAACCGCAAATTCGCACAATATATTATAAATCACTTGCCAAGAAAAGTCAAGAGGTTTTTAAAAAGATTTCTTAAGTTTTTTTCTTAATGTTTTCTCTTGTTTTTCGAAAAAATTTTCGGTGTTCTTTGATTGACAAAAAAGACATAGAGGAGTATAATTATTGTACGCATTAATTTAAGGTGGAGAAGAAAAAAATGATTTCCCTTGCGAAAAAGAAAAGTGTCGATGCCACTGAGGGACCGATATTTTCTAAAATGGTAGCCTTTGTTATACCCCTTATGCTAACCAACCTTATGCAGCAGCTTTACAGTATGGCTGACAGTATGGTTGTGGGAAAATTTTCGGGGGATACAGAGGCTCTTGCTGCCATTGGCTCAACCTCAACCTTTATCGCTCTTGTTACCGCTCTGTTTACAGGCTTTGCCGCAGGGGCAAGTGTTGTTGCTTCAAGAGCATTCGGCGCAAGAGATAAGGAGGGCTTGTCAAAGGCGACACATACATCTGTGTGCTTCGGATTTATTGTAGGTGTGTGTCTTTGCGCTTTGGCGCTTCTTGTAAGCGAGCCTATGCTTGAGCTTTTGGAGACAAAAGAAATTCTTATGCCAAAGGCGCTTATATATGTTCGTATTGTTTTTATTGGAACTCCCGCTATTGCTACATACAATTTCGGAGCAGCTGTTTTGCGCTCGGTGGGCGACTCAAGGACTCCTTTTTATACCCTTACTGCCAGCGGAATTCTCAACGTAGTGCTTAATTTTGTTTTCGTTGTGGGATTTGGAATGAGCGTTGAGGGTGTTGCAACAGGTACGGTTGCTTCTCAGTATCTTTCCGCCATAGTGGTTATAATAGTTTTGGTGAAGAGGAAGGATGAGGCATATGGTCTTAATCCGAAAAAGCTGAAAATTGACAATCGAACTTTACAAATAATACTAAAAATGGGTATTCCTGCGGCAATTCAGGGAGCTCTCTTCGGTATAACAAATCTCTTCCTCATCCGTGCATTAAACGATTTTCCTGTTCCCGTTCTCTCGGCCCGAACCATTGCAACAAGCATTGACGTTCTTCTTTCTACCGCAATGAATACATATCTCCATGTGGCGATGACATTCACAGGGCAAAACCTTGGTGCGGGAAAGCCTGACAGAATAAAAAAATCTCTGCTTATAGCTCTTGCTCAGGTGGTTACGATAGGTGTTGTGGTCGGTCAGATTATGCTGCTGTTTTATGAGCCTCTATGCGGCCTTTATATTTCAGCGGGTGACCCTGACAGAGAGGCTGTTCTTGCTGCGGCAAAGACAATAATGACCGTCATGCTCTCCTCCTATTTTATAGGAGCGACAAATGAGGTCCTCTCGGGATTTCTCCGTGGTCTCGGTTACTCTCTTCAGCCCATGCTCGTCTCCATTGGCGGTATATGTGTTTTCAGACTCATATGGATCAACTTCGTTTTTCCGCGTATAGGTGAGCTTTGGAGTTTGTATCTTGTTTATCCCATATCCTGGACTATTACGAGTCTCGGTCTGCTTGCGGTAATTCTTGCAGTGTGGAAAAGGGTGAAGCAGAAAATTCAAATAATGAAACAAATTTAACCTTTCGGCGGTGTGGAATGCATCGCCGAAATATTTTTTAAAAGTCATTGACAAGGTGGCAATTATATTATATAATTGTAGTGCTATGACATTACCCTTTATGGAGGAAATTTATTATGATGACCGATATCGAAATTGCCCAGTCCGCAAAACCAAAGCACATTCTCGAAATTGCAAAGGATGCGGGTGTTGATGAAAAGTACATTGAGCTTTACGGAAGACATAAGGCTAAGCTCGACCTCTCTCTTATCACAGACTCTGAGTCAAAGCCTGACGGAAAGCTTATTCTTGTAACCGCTATAACCCCCACTCCCGCAGGAGAGGGAAAGACCACGACTACTATAGGACTTGCCGACGGTATGAAGAGAATTGGCAAAAAGGTTGCCGTAGCTCTCAGAGAGCCCTCTCTCGGTCCTGTTTTCGGAGTTAAGGGCGGCGCCGCAGGCGGCGGATATGCCCAGGTTATTCCCATGGAGGACATTAACCTCCACTTTACAGGCGACTTCCACGCAATAGGCGCGGCAAACAACCTGCTTGCCGCTATGCTTGATAACCACATTTACCAGGGTAACAGCCTTAATATCGACCCTCGCAGAATTACCTGGAAGAGATGCGTTGATATGAACGACCGTCAGCTTCGTTTTGTAACCGACGGTCTCGGAGGACGTGTTAACGGTGTGCCCCGCGAGGACGGCTATGACATAACAGTTGCATCCGAGATTATGGCTGTTCTTTGCCTTTCTTCGTCTATCGCTGACCTTAAGGCAAGACTCGCCAGCATAATTGTCGGCTACACATATGACGAAAAGCCCGTAACCGCAGGCGACCTTAAGGCTGAGGGCGCTATGACAGCTCTTCTTAAGGATGCTCTTAAGCCTAACCTTGTTCAGACTCTTGAGGGTACTCCCGCGTTTGTTCACGGCGGTCCCTTTGCGAACATTGCCCACGGCTGCAACTCTGTAATTGCTACCAAGACCGCTATGAAGATGGCAGATTATGCTATCACCGAGGCAGGCTTTGGCGCAGACCTTGGAGCTGAGAAATTCCTTGATATCAAGTGCCGCTATGCGGGGCTTACTCCCTCCGCGGTCGTTATCGTTGCTACGGTAAGAGCTCTTAAGATGCACGGCGGACTTGCAAAAACCGAGCTTGGAACAGAGAATCTTGAGGCTCTTGAAAAGGGTATTCCCAACCTGCTCCGTCACGTTTCCAACATCAAAAATGTATACAAGCTTCCCTCTGTGGTTGCGGTTAACAGATTCCCCACCGACACCGATGCCGAAATTCAGTTCATTATTAATAAATGTAGAGAACTTGGAGTAAATGTTATTCTTTCCACCGTTTGGGCAGAGGGCGGAAAGGGAGGCGAGGAGCTTGCCAAAGAGGTTGTAAGACTCTGCGAGGAGGAAAAGGGTGACTTTACATTCTCCTATGAGCTTGACACCACAATTGAAGAAAAGATTGAGGCTGTTACAAAGAAGATTTACGGCGGTGACGGCGTAACATTCCTCCCCGCTGCTAAGAAGCAGATTGCCGCTCTTACGGCTCTCGGCTTTGACAAGCTGCCTATCTGCGTTGCTAAAACTCAGTATTCCTTCTCCGACGACCCCACAAAGCTTGGAGCGCCCGATGGCTTTAAGATTACAATAAAGAATGTTAAGGTTTCTGCGGGTGCGGGATTTGTTGTTGTTCTTACAGGCGACATTATGACTATGCCCGGACTTCCCAAGGTTCCCGCGGCTGAAAAAATTGACGTTGACGAAAACGGAAAAATTACAGGACTCTTCTAAAATGAAGCTTATTATAGCATCTAATAATGCCCATAAGGTTAAAGAGATTAAAAAAATTCTCTCGGGCAAGTTTGACGAAATTCTCTCCTTAAGAGAAGCGGGGGTAAATCACGAGACGGTTGAGGACGGACAAACCTTTATGGAAAACGCTCTTAAAAAGGCTCGTGAGATAACCGAAATAACGGGACATGCCGCCCTGGCTGATGACAGCGGAATTTGTGTAGATTCTCTGGGAGGCGCTCCCGGAATATACAGCGCAAGGTATGCAAGCTCTGTGTGCTGTAATGCTTCGGATGAAGCAAATAATGCTCTTCTTTTGGCTAATCTTCGGGACAAAGAGGATTGGTCCGCTCACTATACATCTGCTATTGCGCTGGTTTATCCCGATGGCAGGGAAGTGTGCGCTGAGGGGTATATGTACGGCAAAATTATTGATACACCGAGGGGTGAGCGAGGCTTTGGCTATGACCCTATTTTCGTTATGGACGGCGAGCAAAGAACGGTTGCCGAAATGTCCGATGAAGAAAAAAATGCCGTAAGCCATAGGGCGAAGGCTCTTGAAGCTCTTTTAGCAAAATTATAATTTTCAGAGGCAATAATGGAAACAGTTATTAGCATTTTGGAGATAATCGGCATAATTTCCTTCTCCGCGGCGGGCGCTATGGTCGCTATCGATAAGGAGACAGATCTGTTCGGTGTTGTGTTTCTCTCTGTAATAACCTGCTTTGGCGGCGGAATTATGAGAGACATCCTCGTCGGCGGAGCTATCGGCAGACCTGTGCCCTGGGTGTTCTCGGGCTTGCCTGACGCAAATTTGTACGTAATAATTGCTCTTGTTACATCTGTTATCGTATTTCTTTTGGCTGCGGTATTCAAAAAGCAATATGTCAGAGAAGAGCGATTTGTTTTAGCCGTGAATAATATTCTTGATGCCATAGGTATCGGTGTTTTTGCCGCTATGGGAACCGCTGCCTGCATTGAGCTTGGGGCATTTGTCGCCATTACTATGGGTATGGTGTCCTCGGTGTTTGGCGGGCTTACAAGAGACATAATTTTGCGCGACATTCCTTTTGTTCTCAGAAAATATGTTTATGCCGTGGCTACAATTGCGGGCTCGGCATTCTACTACTTTACGGTAACGGTTATAATGCCGGGACATGAGGCCGCGGAGGCGGTAGCCGCATTTGGCTGTACATTGATCGTTTTTGCTATCCGTGTTATTGCAACGGCACTTAAGCTCAATTTCCCCAAGGCTATCAGATTTTCCGAGATAAAGGGCGAGCTTGAATCTGAGGAAGAAGTAATAACGAAATAAATTTTGGGTTTTTGCAAAAAAACTCTTTACAAACGTAAAAGTTTGTGTTATAATATGCGTTGGCCTATTGCTGGGTTTTGTGTATGGCCCTGCTCCGTTTGGAAAAAATCCTTGCGTAGCCTGAGCTTTTCACCCGCACAACACTCGGTTTTGGGATATAAATTTTAAGAAAGGTGAAGACAAATGATTTCTAAGGAAAAAAAGTCTGCCCTCATTGCTGAGTACAAGATCAATGAGCAGGACACAGGTTCTCCCGAGGTTCAGGTTGCTATTCTTACAACCAGAATCAATGAGCTCACCGAGCACATGAAGAAGAACCCCAAGGACTTCCACTCTCAGAGAGGTCTCTCTAAGATGGTTGGTCACAGAAAGCAGCTTCTCGCATACCTTGCTAAGAAGGATATCGAAAGATACAGAGCAATTATCAAGAAGCTCGGTCTCAGAAAGTAATTCTGTAGCCGCCGCCTTCGGGTGGCACCGAAAAAGCCCTATATATTCGAAAAATGACCGTTGTTTTCCCGATCTTACGGGCGAGAGAATATTTGGTTGAAATCTTTTTTAGGGATTTCTTCGTATGTATTGGGCTTTTTCTATTGCCGTTTTTGTGCCTTGACGCAGTTTTTTTGCGCACAGAGACGCAAAACCGACAATTTCCCCGCCGAAATCGGGGGCTTCATAAGGGCGAGGAACGGATTTTTCGTTCCCGTTTGTTGCGAAAAAAGATTTTGTTAAAATGAGTAACGGAAGTAGCAGTTAAATATGTGTTTGAGCTCTGTTCAAGCCTATATTTAAGTGCTATGTTCGTTGCTCGGAAATGAAAAAAGGAGTAAAAAACATGGTAGAAAATTTCAAGACATTTAATGACTACAAAGAGTTCAAGTATGAGCTCGCAGGCCGTCCCCTTGTTGTAAAAACAGGTAAGATTGCAGGCCTTGCAAACGGCGCGGCTCTTGTTCAGTACGGTGAAACCACCGTTCTCGCAACTGCAACAGCATCCGCATCCCCAAGAGAGGGCATAGATTTCCTTCCTCTCTCTGTTGATTATGACGAAAAGCTTTATGCGGTTGGTAAGATTCCCGGCGGCTTCCTCAAGCGCGAGGGTAAGCCCTCTGAAAAGGCAGTTCTCGCAGGCCGTGTTATCGACAGACCTGTAAGACCCCTGTTCCCCAAGGATCTCCGTAACGACATTTCGCTTCTTCTTACAATTATGTCGGTTGATCCCGACTGCTCTCCCGAGATCACCGCTATGATCGGTGCGTCTATCGCTCTTTCTATATCTGACATTCCCTGGAACGGACCTATCGCAGGTGTGTTTATGGGCCTTGTTGACGGTGAGATAGTTGTTAACCCCACCGCGGCTCAGCGCGAGAAGAGCGACCTTGAGCTTACCGTTGCCGCATCTATGGGCAAGGTTGTTATGATAGAGGCGGGAGCTAACGAGGTTTCCGACGAGGTTATGTTCGAGGCTATTATGAAAGCTCACGATGAGTGTAAGGGTGTTGTTGGCTTTATCAACAGCATTGTTGCCGAGATCGGTAAGCCTAAGTTTGAATATGCTTCGGGCGAGCTTGACCACGATATGTTCGATGAGATATTCGCATATTGCGAAAAGGCTGTTATGGAGGCTCTTGATACCGACGATAAGAACGTAAGAGATGCTAAAATGCAGCCTATTATGGATGATATTGTTGCTAAATTTGAAGAGAAGTACGAGGAAATTAAGGTAGTTCTCCCTGAGCTTATCTACAAAATACAGAAGAAGATCGTTCGCCGCTGGCTTCTTGTTGACAAAAAGCGTGTTGACGGCAGACGTATGGACGAAATCCGTCCTCTTGCGTCTGAGGTTGGCGTAATTCCGAGAGTACACGGCTCGGGTCTGTTCACCAGAGGACAGACTCAGGTGCTTACTATCGCAACTCTTGGTACGCTTTCCGATGCTCAGAAGCTTGAGGGTCTTGATGACGAGACAACCAAGAGATATATGCACCACTATAATATGCCCGGTTATTCTACCGGTGAGGCAAAGGCTCTCCGCAGCCCCGGACGCCGTGAGATAGGTCACGGTGCTCTTGCTGAGCGCTCTCTTGTCCCTGTTCTCCCCTCTGAAGAGGAGTTCCCCTATGCTATCCGCCTTGTTTCTGAGGTTGTTTCCTCTAACGGCTCTACCTCTCAGGGCTCTGTTTGCGGCTCTACTCTTGCGCTTATGGACGCGGGTGTTCCTATTAAGGCTCCCGTTGCAGGCATTTCCTGCGGTCTTATCACCGCTGAGGACGGCTCTTGGGATACTATGATTGATATTCAGGGTCTTGAGGACTTCTACGGCGATATGGACTTTAAGGTAGCGGGTACCAAGAAGGGTATTACATCCATTCAGATGGACCTTAAGGTAGACGGACTTACTCCCGAAATCATCAAGCAGGCACTTGAAACCACCCACCAGGGCAGAAACGAGATTATTGACAAGGTTATCCTCGCCGCTATTCCCGCGCCCAGAGAGCAGGTTTCCAAGTATGCTCCCAAGATGATTTCTATGACCATCGACCCCGATAAGATCAGAGAGGTTATCGGTAAGGGCGGCGCGGTTATTCAGAAGATCGTTGCTGATACCGGTGCGAAGATTGATATTAACGATGACGGAACTGTATTCATCGCCGCCGTTGAGCGTGACAGCGCGGACAGAGCAAAGGCTATTATTGACGCAATTGTCTTTGAGCCTACTGTTGGCGAGACCTACGAGGGTACTGTTACCCGTATTATTCCTATCGGTGCGTTCGTTGAATACGCTCCCGGCAAGGAGGGAATGGTTCACATTTCTAAGCTCCAGGATAAGAGAACCGAGAAGGTTGAGGATGTTGTCGCTGTTGGCGATACCGTCAGAGTAAAGTACCTCGGAACTGACGAAAAGGGAAGACAGAACCTTTCTATGCGTGATGCGGATAAATAATTTTTGTTGTGCAAAATGACAAAAAACAATTAAGAGTATTTGGCAAAAAGCGCCAATGTCTGAAGAAAAAACGGGCATTGGCGCTTGATTTTTTGGCTGTTTGACACCTGATTTTTCGTTTGGTTTTTACGGTCATGATATGCCTATTTATTAATAAAAATTAAAATAATAAAAAAAGCGAATATTTTTTCAAAAACTATTGACATTTCGACTCAAAAGTTGTATAATTGCAGAAGAGAATGTACATAGAGGTGTATTTTGCCTATTTTTGCTCTTGGCAAATTTGCAAAGACTGTTTTTTGAATGTTCGCCACTTTCCTTAAAGCCGTTTTTGCAATGTGTAAAATGCTCCGATATGTGGTTTTCACAAAACAAAATTTTAAAAGAAGAAAGACTAAAGGAGAAAAATTACAATGAGAAAAAACACACTCATTAAACTGCTCGCAGTTTTGGCAATGTGCTTTTTGATCGGCGCAGCTCTTGTTTCTTGTGGCGAAGAGGCAGAAGACGAGACTGCTAAGACTATTGTAGGTGTTGAGTTCGTTGGCGACGATCTTGTTATCACTTACGACGACGGTACAAAGACTACTACCGCTATTCCTGCAGCAGCAGAATGTACACACGAGAATGCTAAGGCATATTCTCTTGTTGACCACGGCGTTCGCGACGTGAATGACGAGGGCTATGATCCTGCAAATCCCGAAAGCAGATTCGTAAACGGCGTTATCCTTAACGTATGTAACGACTGCCGCGGCGCTTGGACCACTGAGGGCGTTCTTCACGTAGGTTACACTGTAGGTGGCACGGAAGCTACTTGCACTACCCTTGCTACTACTTATACCATCTGTGATATCCCTGGATGCGGCGCACACTTCAATATCAATACTGAAGCTGGCGAACTTAAGGATCACGTGCTTTCTACTGAGATTGTAGGCGACTACTGCGAAGGTGGTAAGAAGGTTACAACATGTGCTAACTGTAACTACCTTGAGGAAGTAGAGATTCCTAAGGCAGCTGATGATGGATTTGACGGCATACATAATGTTGCTGCTGGTACATGGGAGGTTGTTACACCTGCTACCGCTACAACCAAGGGCGTTGTAAAGGGCGTATGCACTGTTGACCTTTGCGGAAAGACCGTAACCAAGGAAATTGGGGTTCTTCCTGACAAGGCAGACAATGATGAGTATGATTTTGATGAAGAAAATTCCGACATGTTTGTTGCATGCGGTGATTCTGCAAATTATATCTACACTCACAAGGCAACCGGACTTAAGTTCAATGTAACTAAGGCTGGTGAGGAAGTTATTAAGCATGAACTTAATGGCAAGCTTATGACCTCTGTAGAGCAGGTTCCTGCAGGTAAGGAGTTCGAGAACGCTTACTACCTTGAGGACTATAAGGGTATCATCACCTTTGCTAACCATCCTGTTTCTTGTGACAAGGCGGCTCTTGCTCACTTCATTTGTACTGCAGAGCATGATAACGGTACAGTTTGCGGCAAAGATATTTCTGTATACGTGAAGCTTAAGCACACTACTGTTGATGCTAACTGGGTAACTGTTCCCGGTCAGGAGCCTGCTTGTAAGGTTCCGGTTAAGCAGACTCAGGATTGCACAGTATGCGGCACCACAGTTGATAAGGAACTTCCTCTTCAGGATCACAACTATGAGTACAAGAGTGACATTCTTTACACCAAGAATGGTGATAGCTATGTAGCTGGTTATACATTCCCAGAAAAGGCTAATGCTGCAAGCGATATTCCTGCTCTTTACTACCAGGGCGTTTGCAAGTACTGCCAGGGTCTCGAATATACTGCTCTTACAGAGTATGATTATAATTTCAAAGTTGAAGCTGCAGCTACCTGCGAGGGCAATGGTTCTGCTGTGATCACCTACAAGAAGGCATCTGATGGCACAACCGCAACTGTAACTGTTGTTCTTCCTAAGTTTGCACACAAGACCACTGTTAACGGTGAGAAGGTTGATATCGTTGAGGGCAAGGAAAACATTAAGGTTGTAATTTATAACGCAGATCATGCTGATTATAAGAACCTTGTTAAGGAACTTGATAACGTAGCATTCTCCGCAACCTCGCCTGTTCTTGGTTATATCCACTGCGATTGCGATTGCGAGGGTTGTGTTTCTCACGACGTAACCGTTTGGGTACAGAAGCTTGGCGCAGACCAGCCTGCAACTAAGGCTTTCAACTAATTAGCAAAGTACGATTTTTATCGTAAAAGTCTTTGAGAAAAATCTCAAAGAATAAATTTTAAGAAAACGAGTGAAGTAATATTCTCCATTCCTCCACTTCTTATTTTAAAGGCGGGCGGTCGCCTGGCGGCCGCCCTGCTAATGACTTATGTTTAAGAAGTTGCGTTATGGTAAAAGGGTCGCGCTATGCATTTTCAGGAATGCATAGTTTTGACATATTAATTAATAGGAGGGAAAAATGAAAAAACATTTACTGAAACTCTTGCTGTTGTGTTGTACCGGAATACTCGCTCTTAGTTTGTTTGCGTGTGTTCCGACAACAGAACAGTATAAGGTGGATTTCATTGTTGACGGTCAGGTGTACAAGTCCTGCGAAACGAGCGGAAATTCACGAGTAACCCTTCCCTCTGATCCTACTAAGACCGCCTATGTATTTAAGGGCTGGTATTTTGACGAGGGCAAGTGGACAAAAGAGTTCGACGCCCATTCATTTGAAAAAGATCCAATAAAAGAAGACGTTAATATTTACGCAAGGTTTGAGCTTGATGAGACTCACACCTGTAACAAGCTGTGGAAAACCGAGGTTAAGGCTACCTGCTTGTCTGAGGGTAAGAGAGTGCAGAGATGCTCATATCCCGAGTGCGCAAAGGTGTACGCTGTTGAAACCCTGCCTGTTATTAAAGACAGACACACAGGTGAGACAGAAGCGGTAAAGACTAACGTTATCCCCGCAACCTGCACAGCGAAGGGCTCCTATACAGAAATGTATTACTGCTCTGTATGCAAGGCTAAGCTGGAGGGTGAAGAGGGTGAAAAGACCTTCGAAATTCCAATTGATAATAACGCGCACAAGTATGTTGATGACATAAATCACACAAAGCTTGTAAAAGACGGTGATGTATTTAACCTTAATGTAAAGTGCGAGTACTGCGCATTTGAGGTTAAGCTTAATGACATTGACGTAACCGAAAAGATTGTAAAGGATGCAACATGTACCGAAACAGGCAGCAAGTATTACTATTGCTCTGTATACGGAGTTGAATTTGCAACGGTTACCGAAACAATTCCCGCCAAGGGTCATTACATTAACGGTGTCGCGATAGAAGATAAAGTTTATAGCGAAGAGACTCACAGTAAAATATTCTCTAAGATTAATCTTGTTGCCGACGGTAACACAAGCGCATTCAGCGATTGTTGGGACAGGGAGCTTACCGGAATATACGAGTGTGATGTCTGTCACACAAACAATTACATATCTGTATTAAAGCCTCATAAGGGCACATGGGTTAAGACAGCTGATCCCGAGTGCTATAAAGACGGTACAGAGGTTCTTGCTTCCTGCTCTGACTGTGAAGCTAAGAATGTTGAAAGAATTATACCAAAGACCGAGGCGCACAAAGATGGCGAAACGATTCTGGTTAAGGATGGAAACAAATTCCATCTTGCAATAGCTTGCGAGAAGAGGTCTGAGGGATGTACTCACGTTGACATAATGGTTGAAGACGTTGAGGTAACAGCAAAAGAGATTATCAGCAAAGACTGTAAGGTTGATGACGTTATAAGATATACTCATAAAGTCGGTTCAAAGACATATCATTATGACGAGTCAATAGGCTCAGGTCATATTCTTAATGGAGTTAGGGCTGAAACACTCCAGGATCCTGCAGGATGGTTTGATTATCGATATATTGGTAATGGTATTAAAATCTTTGATAATATAATTCTTACTTGCGATACTTATACAGACGGAATGTATACTTGCGAATCTTGCAAGCAGGATTTACTTGTTTCAGTATACAGACCTCACAATGGCAAGTGGGAGACAACCACACCTCCTACATGTACAAGCGAGGGTATAGCAAGCTTTGAGTGCGATCTTTGCGATTACGGTCACGACGGCTCTGTAACAAAGACCTTGGAAAAGCTTGATCACAAGTATGACTTTGAACTTTATATTGCCAGTGATAATACATACTACCTTGAGGGAAAATGCGTTTGCGGCAAGGTGGAGAGAATCAATAATGTTTCGGTAACAAACACTATTACAAAGGATCCTACCTGTAAGGAAAAGGGCGAAATAGTTCGTACCTGCTACTATAACGGTTCTGAATACAAGCTTATAGAAGAGCTTCCTGCTTTGGATCACTCTTTAGGTAATGAATATATTCCTGCCGGATCAAGACTTGAGTACGTTAAGTATGTCAAGAACGGCTCTGTTAAGATGAGATTTGCTAATATAGGTTGTACTGATGATGCAAATAACACATCAAATGATATGGCCGCATCTTATATATGCACCGAGTGCGGTGAAACCGTTTCGGTTAAGGTTTACAGACTTCACGACCTTGAGACTCATATAATCTATGACTCAAACAATTCTCCTTGTGTAGTATCCGGAACAAAGAAGTATTACTGCAAGTACGGTTGTGGATACGAGACTCTTCCCGAAAGATTTGTAGAAGAGAACCACTATTACGATGCAACACTTACAACAAATTCCGACGGAACTCAGAAGATTGTTGCAAAGTGCGATGTTGAGGGTTGCGGTGATGTTAAGACATTTGACGGTCTTACAGCTGTTGAGGTTAAGATCATAACCGAGGCAACCTGCTCGTCTGTTGGCTATGTTGAGTACACATTCTCCTACGGTGGAGAGACAATAACTCTCGGCGCAGAGATTGAAATGGGTAATCACATTCTTAACGGTGTTGATTACGAAACACTCAAGGAGGGCGGCAAGCTTCCCGCTGGTATAACAACGTTTATTAAGGTTGGCAGCGATTACTTCTTCAAGTGTGAAGAGTGCGGAATGCATGTCAGAGTTGACGTAGCTGCAAATTAATCAAAACCGAGATGTTGTCAAATTAATATCTATAAGCGGTCTGCTTTTGCAGGCCGCTTTTTTATAACAAAAAACAGTTGACGTTTGAACAGTTCAAAATGGGTTAAGCAGTTAGAGCTAATAAAACGCATCGGTAAATGGATGTTGAAAGCTTAATATATGTTGTGGGGTTAGCATCAGATGTTATAGATTGCCGAAAAAACACGATAGAATTATTTCGAAAAACTTTTCGAAAAAATATGTTGAATTATAATAATATATAAGTTATAATTAAATAAAAATGATATTTCGGAGGACTTCGACATGAACACTATAAGTGTCGATTTTTCAAAAGAGTGCGGTATAATTAAACCGATGAATGCCGTAAACAACGGTCCCTCAGGCTCCACAGTGCGTAAAATATCAAACTTTGAGCTTTACGCTGAGGCAAAAATTCCTTACGCAAGACTTCACGATACCGCTTTTGCAGGCGAGTGGCTTGTTGACGTACATAGAATCTTTCGCAAATTTGATGCCGATGAAAACGACCCTAAAAATTATGTATTTGGCCCTACCGACGCGTATCTTAAGAATATTGAGTCTGTCGGCACTAAGGTTTATTACCGCCTTGGCGCAGCTATTGAGCACGGATACAGATACGGCACAATTCCTCCTAAGGATAACCTTAAGTGGGCTAGAATTTGTGAGCATATAATACGTCATTACACAGAGGGGTGGGCTGACGGCTACCATATGGACATTGAATACTGGGAAATATGGAACGAGCCCGACTGCACAAATTCACCCACAGACTACCCCTGCTGGCAGGGAACAATGCCCGAGTTTTGCGAGTTCTTTATTACTGTTTTTAAGTATCTTAAGGAAAAATTCCCCCATCTTAAAATAGGCGGTCCCGCAATAGCAACCGTTTGGCATGATGATTTCTGTGAGCTATTTTTCTCCTCTATCAAAAAGGCGGAGATAACTCCTGATTTTATATCCTACCACCGCTACGGAAAGACTGTTGAGGACTTTTGCGAGTCGGTTGACAGAGCTAATATGTGGCTTGAAAAGTATGGATACGGCGATGTTGAAACCCACTATAACGAGTGGAACTACGTCAGAGGCTGGCAGGCAGAGAAGTTTATACATACAATAGATACAATAAAAGGACTTAAAGGCTCTTCTTTCGTGGCAGGTGTCATGTGCGCCCTTCAATATAAGAAGCTTGATATGATGATGTACTATGAGGGTAGGCCCTCCGGCTTCTGCGGCCTTTGGGACTCGTATACATACCGCCCTTACAAGACATATTATTCTTTCTTAGCTTTCGCAAAGCTTCGTGAAATAGGCACGGCTGTTAAGACCGAGTGCGATGAATATCTCTACTCCGCTGCTGCAAAAAACGAGAATGAAGCTGCCGTTCTTCTTACTTATTATAACGAGGATGATGAGACGAAAAAATGTAAGAAAACAAAGTTATCTCTTAAAAACATCAGGTTAAAAGAGGGAGAAAAAATCAAGGCGGAGGTGCTTCTCCTTGACGAAAACCACAATCTTGAGCCAGTCAGAGAAGAGATTTTTACCTCTCCCAATGCTGCTCTTTACCTTGACATTCCTATATATACAACCTATCTTATAAAGCTCTCTAAAACTTAAATCCCTGGCGCTTCGATTGTTTCGGAGCGCCCTATTTTTTTATAATAAAACATTAAAACATCTTGTTTTTTTTGTTAATAAATGATATAATATAATAGTACAAGAGTGTACGCAAGTTTTTTGCTTGGAGTAATATTATGTTGACCGAAAGAATCTATCTAACAGAGGACAAAAGAGCTTATCTTGATACCTATGTATCGGAGTTTAGAAATGCTCCGCGTGATGCTATGCTTGTAATTCCCGGCGGCGGCTACCGTACCGTTTGCTCTGACAGGGAGGGCGAGCTTGTTGCCCTTGCCTATGCCGCGAGAGGCTATAATGCCTTTGTCCTGCAGTATAGGGTTGGCGAAGAGGGAGATGTTTATCCCACACAGCTCCTTGACGCATCAAGAGCTCTTCTTCATATAAAGGCAAATGCCGACAAGTATTTTATCAATCCCGACAGAATATTTGCTGTTGGATTTTCAGCAGGCGGACACCTTGCAGGAAGCCTTGCCCTTATGATAAATGACAAAGAAGTGCTTGATACTCTCGGTGTAACTGCAGATGAGCTTAAAATTAAGGGTGTTGTGCTCTCTTATCCTGTTGTAACGGCTATGACCGACACACATAAAGGCTCATTTGAGCACCTTGCAGGTATGCCCTTTGACAAAATTCCCGAGGAGCTTAAGAAAAAGTATTCGCTTGAAGAAAATGTTGACGAAAATTCGCCTCCCGCATTTATCTGGCACACCGCAGAGGATAAAACCGTTCCTGTCATCGGCTCTCTTAGGCTTGCGGCAAGATATGTGGAGAAAAAGGCTCCTGTATCTATTCACGTCTACCCCTACGGCTGCCACGGTATTTCTCTGGCAACAGCATATGCTAATCACGAGGCTCGCGTAGCAGAGCCCCTGGCGCAGAGGTGGCTTGAGGATTCGATAGACTTTTTAAATTCGCTTAATTAAACAAAAAGGAAATAAAAAAATGGAAAGAACTTACATTAAAGATGTTACCCCCGGTGTGTGCCGTGTTTCGGGCTTTGTTGAAAACTTCCGTAATAAGAGAACAATGGCATTTATCGTTGTTAAGGACATTACGGGCAAGCTCCAGGTAACTATTGAAAAAGAAAAGCACCCCGAATTTTGTGAGATGCTTGACTCGCTCACCATTCACTCCGTTGTAACCTTTGAGGGGGAGGTAGTGCTCAGCGAGTATGTAAAAATGGGCGGCAAGGAAATGTACCCCACATCTATGAAGATTGAGTCTATTGCCGATGCTCTTCCTATAAAGGATGATTCTGACATTGACGTTAAGATGGACTACCGTTGGATAGACCTGCGCAGAGATAAAAACCACCTTATGCTTAGGCTTCAGACAACTCTTACCAATGCAATGCGTGAATTTCTTGTAGAGCGTAACTTTGTTGAAATTCATACTCCTAAGCTTATCGGAGCTGCATCCGAGTCGGGCTCTGATGTTTTTGAGGTCAAGTATTTTGATACAAATGCCTATCTTGCTCAGTCGCCTCAGTTCTATAAGCAGATGGCTATGGCATCGGGACTTGAGCGCATCTTTGAGACAGGTCCTGTTTTCAGAGCGGAGAAGTCCTACACCAACAAGCACGCAACCGAGTTTACCGGCTTTGACCTTGAGTTCTCATACATTGACTCCTTTGAGGATGTTATGAAGATGGAGGAGGAGCTTCTTGCTTATGCTCTCGCAAAGGTTAAAGAAAAGCACGGAGAGGAGATTGTTTCACTCTTTGGTGAGGAGTTTGAAGTAAAGGTTCCCACACTTCCGTTCCCCAGAATGAAGCTCTCAGATGTTTATTCCGAGCTTGAGAAGAGATACGGCTACACCGTTCCCGATGAGCTTAAGGGCGACCTTACTACCGAGGCTGAACGTATGACAAAGCAGCTTTGCCGTGATATGTTCGACCACGAATTCCTCTTCATCACCGATTACGCTGCGGCAGAGCGAGCATTCTACCATATGAGAGACGAAAATGGCATACCCTGCGGCTATGACCTTATCTGGCGCGGTGTTGAGATTACAACAGGCGCTCAGCGTGAGCACAGATACGATATTCTTAAAGCCCAGGCAGAAGAAAAGGGACTTGCCAACGACGTTAAGTTCTACCTTGAGTTCTTCAAGTACGGCTGTCCTCCCCACGGCGGCTTCGGTCTTGGTATCGACCGTCTCACAATGCTCTTCCTCGGACTTTCAATTAAGGAGGCGGAGTTCCTCTTCCGCGGTCCTAACCGTCTGACTCCGTAATTTTGCGCAATACTGCGTTGCGCCTGTGATACTCGGCTCGGAGTAGGTAACTACACCGTCGCCTGCGTTTCTCGGTGCGCCTTGTCTTGCACAAAATTACCCTAGTCAGATTTTAATGCTAAAATTTTGCGTCATACTTCGTTGTCGGTCAATGCGCTCGAATCGTCGTATGTAAATACGACTTCAACTCGCTTACTTCCTTACGCCTCGTCTGACACAAAATTCTGTGCGTTAAATCTATCATGGAAAGGTAGGTAACTACACCTCGCCTGCGTTTCTCGGTGCGCCTTGTCTTGCGCAAAATTTCGTGCGTTAGATGCACTGAAAAATATTTAAATCAATAATTATATAGGAGATAAATCAAAATGAAAATTGCACTTATTAACGAAAACAGCCAGGCAGCTAAGAATGAGCTTATCTGCAACACACTGAAATCTGTTGTTGAGCCTCTCGGTCACGAGGTATTCAACTACGGTATGTACTCTGCTGAGGACAAGGAGCAGCTCACCTATGTTCAGATAGGTATTCTTTCCGCTATTCTTCTTAACTCCGGCGCTTGCGACCTTGTAATCACAGGCTGCGGCACAGGTGAGGGCGCTATGCTCGCTTGTAACTCATTCCCCGGTGTTCTTTGCGGTCACGTTGTTGACCCTACCGACGCATACCAGTTTACTCAGGTAAATAACGGTAACGCTATAGCTATGCCTTTTGCTAAGGGCTGGGGCTGGGGCTGCGAGCTCAATCTTCAGTACGTTTTCGAAAAGCTCTTCGTTTCCGAGTGGGGACTTGGATACCCTCGTGAGAGAGCAGTTCCCGAGCAGAGAAACAAGAAGATTCTCGACGAGGTTAAAAAGGTAACACACACCGATATGGTTTACATCCTCGAAAATCTCGACAGAGACCTTGTTAAGGGCGCTATTGCAGGTCCTAAGTTCCAGGAGTACTTCTTCGCAAATTGCAAGTGCCCCGAGATAAAGGCTGCTGTTGAAAAGCTTCTTAAGTAATACATAAGTTTGCGGCGCACTTTCGGTTTACGATTGTGCGCTTGCTACATATTTGACAACTCTTGTTTGCAAAACAACCGCTTTTGTGAGTTCTTTGTGTCATTGCAGCGGATAACAAAAAGGTTGCTTTGAAAACAAATTCAAACAATTTAAAGGAAAAATGAAAACAAAAAAGGAAATTAAAGCAGCATATAAATTGGCACTTGCATCGGCAAAAGAGCGCTTTGTTAACGAGTGCGATGATGCTGAAAAAACTTATAAAAGAGAAATTGAAGAGCTGCACATAAGCTTGGGAAAGCCCGCTCCGAAGGACCCTCCTAAGCGCTCTGTTTTAGAAGAGGTTGGTAATTCCGTAACTCACGGGCTTGGCAGCGTTTTTGCCGTTGTCGCCCTTGTTCTTATGACCTTGGCAGCTGACAGAGCTGAGGAATACATATCTGCCGTGATATATTTTTTGGGTCTATTCTGCATGTTCACAATGAGCTGCCTATATCATGCATTTCCTCACGGCTCCGGTGTAAAAAGGCTTTTCAGAAGATTTGATTACTCAGGTATATATCTTCTTATCGGGGCTACGTTTGCGCCGGTTTTGATATGCTATTTCGGAGATCTTTTCGGCTTTATATTCTTCGCTGTACAGTGGGCGGTAATTGCCGCCGGAATAAGCCTTGTCGGTGTTTTTGGACCTACAAGACTTCGTTTTCTCCACATTCCCATGTATGTAATCCTTGGCTGGAGCGCCTTGATGCTCTTGCCGTTTATGATTTTTGGGGGAGCGGTAGAGCTTGCAACCTGGATACTGCTTGGCGGTGTGATTTATACCATAGGTATAATTCCTTTTGCAATAAAGATTAAAGCCTCTCATTTTATCTGGCATTTCTTTGTTCTTGCGGGAGCGGTTGCTCAGTGGATCGGAATATATGTTCATCTTTATTTAGCTTGAAATTTCGGAGGTTTTATGGATTTTTTAACTAGTATCGCGGAGTGGTGTATGCCTTTTCTTTACTTTTTAAGAGACATTGGCAACCCTGTTTTTGACTTTTTCTTTGAAACGGTAACTCATCTTGGCGAGGAGACGGTATTCCTTGTTATTTCTATCATTTTCTTCTGGTGCGTGAACAAAAGGGAGGGCTATTTTATTCTTCTTTCGGGGCTTCTCGGCACGCTTATTAACCAGGCTGCAAAGCTTGCCTGCCGAGTGCCGCGTCCTTGGGTTATAGATACCGAGTTTCAGCCTATCGGAAATTCAAAAATCGAAGCTACGGGATATTCATTCCCCTCTGGACATACGCAGAATACAGCAACAACCTTTGGCTGCATTGCGGCATACAACCGAAAAAAAAGATGGGTAACTGTCCTGTCGGTTGTTATAATTGTTCTCGTTTCGTTTTCGCGTATGTATCTTGGAGTGCATACTCCTCTTGACGTTATTACATCTCTTCTTGTTTCTCTCGGGCTTATTCTCATTCTTCGCCCCTGGTTTGAGACAGAGGAGAAGTTTGATAAAGCATATCCCGTTATCGTTATAGTCTCGGTAGTTCTTTCTGCCGCGTTTCTCGGGTTTGTTCTGCTTGTAAAAGGTGATGCAACCATTGATGCTGAAAATTATAACAGTGCTTTTAAAAATGCCTGCACGCTCCTTGGCTGCACAGTTGGTCTTGTTGTAGTGTGGTTTGTTGATACGACATATGTAAACTTTGACACAAAGGCGCCTTGGTACGCACAGATTATAAAGGCTGTACTCGGATTTGCAATAGTTCTGCTTATAAAGTCCGGGCTTTCCGCACCTCTGACCGCACTTTTCGGAAATGAATATGTTGCCAGAATAATTCGCTATTTCCTTATCGTGGTGTTTGCGGGCGCTGTATGGCCTCTGACATTTAAGAAATTCGGCGAAATGAAAATTCCGGCTTTGGATAATTTTTCGGCAAAGATAAAATCTAAATTTACAAAAAAGGCATAAAACATCATTTGCAGCCGCAGAATTTTTTCTGCGGCTGTGTTTTTTCGTAAAAGCCCTTTACTTTTTAAAAGATTTATGATAAAATAATATGAATAAAAACCTTTGGAGACTCATTTTATGAAATGCCCTGTTTGTAATTCCCCGGACTCAAGAGTGCTTGATTCCCGCCCGATAGATGAAGGCACAAGTATAAAGCGCCGTCGTGAGTGCCCCTCCTGCGGTAAGAGATTTACTACTTATGAGGTAGTTGATACAGTTCCTATCGCGGTAGTAAAGCGCGACGGAAGACGTGAGTTTTTTGATAAGCATAAGCTTATTTTGGGTATTGAGCGCGCCTGTCAGAAGCGACCTGTAAACGCTGAGGAGATAGCGGCATCTATTGAGGCAGAGCTTCAGAATTCCATAATTACCGAAATTTCATCAAAGGACATTGGCGAAATGGTTCTCACAAGACTTAAGGAGATTGATATAGTTTCTTATATCCGTTTTGCCTCTGTTTACCGTGAGTTTAAGGATGTTGACTCATTTATGAATGAGATAACAAAGCTTTCAGCCCGCAAGAAAAAATAAGTTTTTCGGAGATTACCGATGATTAAAAGCATGACCGCCTTCGGCAGAGCAAAGCGCGAGGGTGATGAAAAGGATATCACAATCGAGATAAAGAGCGTAAACTCCCGCTTCTTTGACTGTAATGTAAAGCTCCCCAGAGCATACATCTTTCTTGAGGAGAGAATTAAGGAATATGTTAAAAGCGCCGTCTCTCGAGCTAAGGTTGATGTTTTTGTAACTGTTGACCATCACACCTCGGGGGTAGGTAATGTTAATATTGATAGGGCATTTGCCGAAAGCTATATTGCTGCCCTGCGTACCCTTGGCAGTGAGTTCGGCTTGAAAGACGATATCAGTATAATGACGGTTGCGAGAAATCAGGATATCTTCACCTTTGACAGGCCCGAAGAGGACCTTGAGGCTGAATGGCAGACATTCAAAGAGGTTCTTGATGAGGCTATTGCCGGCTACACCGCTATGCGTACTGTAGAGGGCGCAAAGGCAGAAGAGGACATTAAATCTAAAATCGAGCTTGTAAGGGAATATGCCGCAGAGGTAGAGGCTATTTCGAAAGAGGATACCGTAGGCTACCGTGATAAGCTTGAGACAAGAATACGCGCGATTCTCGGCGAGGTGGATGTGGAGATTGATGAAAACCGCCTGCTTACCGAGTGTGCGATATGGGCTGATAAAATCGCCATAGATGAGGAGCTGGTAAGGCTTCGCTCCCACTTTGGCGCATTCTATGACATAGCCGCATCAAATGAGCCCTCCGGCAGAAAGCTTGACTTCCTAATGCAGGAATTAAACCGCGAAACAAACACCATAGGCTCCAAGTGCAATAATGCAAGGATTGCCCGCATTGTTGTAAATATGAAAGGGGAATTGGAAAAAATCCGCGAACAGGTGCAGAATATAGAGTAAAATTTTGTGAATTGCTGCGGAGTTTTCGGTTTTGCCGTAGGTAACTACGGCTGGCAACGCGAAAATCCTTGTACTTCATCAAAATTTTAACTCTATCTTCCAAAAAGTATTCTTGCGAATAGCGGCAGAGTTTTTTTCCTCGACGTACTCTCGTACGCCTTCGTCTAAAATCTTTGCACTCTATCGAAATTTATCCGCGTTTTGTTAGCCTCGCTTTCGAGTTTGTTAAGTCTTCGAACCGCCTTTGGCGGTGGATGAGGCGTATTTCTAAGGAATTATCCACAGAGGTAAATAAAATGAAATTCATAAATATTGGTTTTGGAAATATGGTTTCCGCAAGCAGAATAGTTGCAATAGCTTCTCCTGACTCCGAGCCCATAAAGAGGCTTGTCAGAGATGCTAAAGAAGAGGGCAGGGTTATTGACGTTTCCTGCGGCAGAAGAACAAGGGCGGTAATTGTTACCGACTCCGAGCACGTCATTCTCTCGGCTATACAGACCGAGACTATAACAAACCGCTTGTCTATTGATGACGATATAGACGACGAGACCGAAGAAGAATAAAATAATTTGCCATATGGCAGAATGGAGATAAATATGATATATCCTACAATTGAACAGCTTACAAAGGGTGAATTCAACCGCTATGAGCTTGTTGTCGGTGTTGCAAAGTGCGCACGCATCGTTACCGATGAGTACATCGAGATGAGAACACGCGCGCAAAAGATGATTGACAACCACGAGACAGAGAAGCCTCTCGCGGCTCTTATCGACCCTGAGTATAAGGATAAAAAGGCTGTAAAAATAGCTATCGGAAAGCTTGAGGAGGGCAGATTTAAGCTTGCCCGCCCCGAAAATCTTAAGTAATTTTAAATTACTTAAGCAAACCTTAAGAAATTTAGGCAAATCTTAAGAAATTAATTAAAAACGGAAGGTGAGCGGAATGTATTGTGAGGTATATCTTTTTGATGCGCCATATCATATAGACCGCCCTTTTGACTATTCCTGTGACGACAGCGTTTATCCGGGCTGTATCGTTGACGTACCTTTCGGAAAGGCAAACAAGCTGCGCCGAGGTGTTGTTTTTTCTGTTAAAAGCAGCGCTGAGGGCGATAAAATAAAGCCCGTGCATTCGGTTTTGACCAACCGATATTCCTTTAGCCAGGAGATGCTCGGGCTATGCTTGTTTTTAAAGGAATATACTCTTTGCACCTTTGGCGAGGCTGCAAAAACAATTTTACCCCCCGGGGCAACAAATGCGCTTCCTAACATAAGCTATAAAAAGACGGTAACACTTGCCGTCTCGAGAGAAACTGCCGTGACTCTGCTTAATGCAAAGGGCAGGGCGGGAATAAGCAGTGAGGGTCAGCGTGAGATTGTAAAATACCTTCTGGATATCACAAGCGCCGATATGGAGCTTGTACGCGGACTGATAAATGTAAATTCTTCTCACATAAGAGCCCTTGAAGCGAAAGGAATAATAAAGCTTATCTCAACCGAGACATTCCGCAATCCCTACTCGATATACGCAAAGGAGCGCGACACCTCCGAGATAGTATTAAGCGATGAGCAGCAGAGGGCTTTTCAGACCATTGAGTCGCTTTATGAAGAGCCTTGTGCTAAGGCGGCTCTTCTTTACGGAGTTACGGGAAGCGGAAAAACCAAGGTTATAATGCGGGCAATAGACCGCACATTAGCCGACGGAAAAAGTGTTATAATGCTTGTGCCTGAGATTTCACTTACCCCCCAGACGGTAAATATATTCTGCAAGAGGTACGGTGAGCGTGTGGCGGTTATTCATTCCTCTTTGTCAAAGGGCGAGAGGCTTGATGCCTGGCGCAGAATAAAGGCGGGAGATGTGGATTTGGTTATCGGTACACGTTCCGCAATATTTGCCCCTCTTGAGAATATAGGATTAATCGTAATTGATGAGGAGCACGAGCACACATACAAGTCCGAGTCTGACCCCAAGTACCACGCAAGAGACGTTGCGGCATACAGGTGCGGAAAGGCTAATGCGCTAATGCTTCTTGCCTCCGCAACCCCCTCTCTTGAGAGCTTTTATAAGGCGAAGCAGGGAACATATACTCTTGTAACTCTTCGTCAGCGCTACGGCGGAGTTAAGCTGCCAAAGGCTATTATAGTCGATATGCGAGAGGAGCTGAGACTTGGTAACACCTCTCCCATAAGCCAAAGGCTTCACGATGAGCTAAAAGAGGTTTACGACAGAGAAAATCAGGCGATAATCTTCCTTAACAGAAGAGGATATTCAACTCAGATAAGCTGCAAGGAATGCGGTGATGTAATAAGCTGTCCGAGATGCTCTGTGTCCTTAACATTCCATAACGGAGAGGGAGGCGGAAAGCTTCTCTGCCACCTTTGCGGATATACCGAAAAAACGCCTAAGAGCTGTCCCTCCTGCGGTGCGGAAAAGCTTTCGTTCTTAGGCTATGGCACCCAAAAGCTGGAGGGAGAATTAAATCGTTTTTTGCCCGATATGACAGTTATGCGTATGGACGCAGACACAACGAGCGGAAAGCTTGCGTACGATAAAATGCTTGAGGATTTCAGAAAATCGAAAGCAGACATACTCCTCGGCACACAAATGGTGGCTAAGGGGCACGATTTTCCAAAGGTCACGCTGGTTGGAGTAGCCCTTGCGGACACATCCCTTTATGTCAGCGATTTCAGAGCATCCGAGCGCACATTTTCTCTGCTTACGCAGGTTATCGGCAGAGCGGGACGCGCCCTTGACGGCGGTGTTGCGGTAATACAGACCTTTGCGCCGAAAAACGAGGTAATAAGGCTTGCGTGTCTGCAGGACTATGACAAATTCTATGAGGGCGAAATTGCCGTGAGGCGGGAGCTTTCATATCCGCCGTTTTGCGATATGGTACAGCTTACTCTGACGGCTGATGACGAAGCAAAATTGCAAAAAAGCTCGGCAGAGCTCCATACAAAAATAGTTGAAAAAATAAAAGCGAGTTATTCGTCGCTTCCATTTATAGTGTTCGGACCCTTTGAGGCCCAGGTATATAAATTAAACGAAAAATACAGAATGCGCATGGTAGTCAAATGCCGCCTGACAAAGGAATCAAGAAAGCTCTTTCACGAGCTCCTCTCGGAGTTCTCACTTAATCGCGATGTAACCCTGGCGGTGGACTTAAATCCGCTTACTGTATAAAAAAGAGGATAAAAAAATGGCAAAATTAAAGATTGTAAAATTTGGTGACCCAATGCTCAGAAAGGTGTCTCGTCCCGTAACAGAGATCACACCCAGAATATGCACACTTATTGACGATATGATAGAGACAATGCGTGATGCGGGGGGCTGCGGACTTGCGGCGGTGCAGGTAGGTGTTCTTCGCCGTATTGCCGTTATTGAGGTTGAAGAGGGAACGGTTTATGAGTTGATTAATCCCAAGATTATTTTCTTTGCGGGCGAGCAGGAGGATAACGAGGGCTGTCTTTCCAATCCTGGAAATTACGGCATAACAAAGCGCCCGAAAGCGGTAACCGTAAGAGCAACAGACCGTCACGGCAAGGAATATGAGCTTACAGGCTCAGATCTTTTGGCGCGCGCTATCTGCCATGAGTGCGACCACCTTGACGGAAAGCTTTATACCGATGTGCAGATAAGACCTCTGCGCCCCGATGAGCTTAAGTAAGATGTATTTTTAAGACGAGCCAAAAAGGATTTATAAATATGAAAATAATGTTTATGGGTACGCCTGAGATTTCAGCCACCTGCCTAAAGAGGCTTATCGATGACGGCCATAATGTAACAAGTGTTATTTCACGCGAGGATAAGCCAAGAGGCCGTAAAATGATTATGACACCCACAGCGGTAAAGGCCTTGGCGCTTGAAAATAATATTCCCGTATATACGCCTAAAACTCTGCGTGATGAGGATTTCTCGGCTCTTTTAAAGGAGCTCTCACCCGACTTAATAGTGGTTGTAGCCTATGGTAAGATTTTGCCCCCCGAGGTAATTAATTACCCGAGGTACGGCTGCATTAATCTTCACGTATCGCTTCTGCCAAAGTACAGAGGCGCTGCCCCTATGCAGCGGGCTATTATGGAGGGGGAAGAGAAAACCGGTGTTACCGTAATGTATATGGATGAGGGGCTTGATACAGGTGATATTATTGCCGTATCCCAATTTGATATAGGTCCTCTCGATGATTTCGAGGCGATACATGACCGCTCTGCCGAAATAGGCTCGGCATTGTTGTCAAAAACCATATATGATATAGAAGCAGGCAATATAAAAAGAATAAAGCAGGATGACACTCTGGCAACCTATGCAAGCAAGGTGGAAAAGGAAGATTGTAAACTCAACCTTACATTATCTGCCAAAAAGCTTGATTTTATTATCAGAGGAGTGACACCTATCCCGGGCGCATTTGTTTATCATAACGGCAAAATGCTCAAGATAAATAAGGCAACTCCCATAGACAAGAATGCCGAGGCAGGAAAGGTTATAGCTCTTGATGAAAAGGGCGAGGGCTCGATAACCGTCGGCTGCGGCGAGGGAGCTCTGCTTATTACCTCGGTTATCCCCGAGGGTAAGGGTAAAATGACTGCGGGCGACTTCATCAGAGGAAGAAAAATTGCCCAGGGCGATATCTTTGAATAAATTTTAGAAAAGGAGAGGGAAATGAATATAAGAAAGCTTGCTCTTGATATGATGCTTGACTATGAGATAAGCGGGAAGTATGTAAATCTTTCTCTCTCCTCTCACATGCTAGACAAGCTTACAGACTCCGAGAGAGGACAGCTTACCTCTCTTCTTTATACTGCTGTTGAACATAAGATTACATACGATTATCTGATAGCCTCTCTCTCAGGCAGAAGCATTGAGGATGTAGATGACTATACAAGAGCCCTGCTAAGGCTTGGTCTTTGTCAGATTATCCACATAAATTCGGTTCCTGATTTTGCTGCGACAAACGAGACAGTAAAGCTTGCGAGAAACCCGGGCGAGCGCTCATTTGTCAACGGAGTTTTGCGCTCTGCGGTAAGAAATAAAGAAAATCTCCCTATTCCAAATAAAGGAAAGAATTACCGCCGTTATCTTTCGGTAAAATATTCATTTCCTCTTTGGATAGTAAAGCATTTTGCCTTGCTTTTCGGGGATGAGGGTTGCGAGAGAATTCTTGAATTTTACAACACGGAAAAGTACACCGATATATCGGTAAATCTTACTAAATGCGATGGTTCATCGCTCAAAGAAAAGTATGGCGCGTACTCTGTTATAAATAACGGCTTGAGCCTGCGTATTGACGGTTCAATAAATCCCGAAAAAGCCGCAGGATTTGCGCAGGGAGATTTCTTTGTACAGGATACAGCCTCAGCTACCGCTGTGTCGGTCCTTGAGCCAAGGGCGGGGGACAGGCTTATTGACGTTTGCTCTGCTCCCGGCGGTAAGAGCTTTGCCGCCGCGGTTCTTATGGAAAACAAGGGAGAAATTTACTCATTCGACCTGCACGAAAGCAAGCTTACTCTTATAGAGAGCGGTGCAAAAAGGCTGGGGCTTGATATAATAAACGTGGCTATGCGTGATGCCACTTGCCCTGATGAAACTCTTATAGGCACTGCGGACAAGGTTATATGCGACGTGCCCTGCTCGGGGCTTGGTGTTCTTGGCAAAAAGCCCGATTTAAGGTATAAGGATGAGGCTAATGTAAAGGAGCTTCCCCCATTGCAGCTTAAAATACTTAGAGAATCGGCAAAATACTTGAAAATAGGCGGTGAGCTTCTTTACTCTACCTGCACATTAAATCCTGATGAAAATGAAAATGTGGTAAAAGCATTTATTGAAGAGAACCCGAGCTTTGAATTGGTTGACTTTAAGGCGGGCGGTCTTTCTTCCGATGGGGGCATGCTGACTCTTCTGCCTCATGTTCATAAAACAGACGGCTTCTTTATGGCAAAGCTGAAAAGGAAATAAAAATGACAGAAAAAATAGATTTATATTCAATGCTTCCCGAGGAGCTTGAAGAATATTTTGTATCTCTCGGAGAGCCAAAATTCAGGGCAAAGCAGACCTTTCCCCGCCTTGCTAAGGGGGAGGGAGTCGAGGGACTTACCAATCTTTCAAAGGCTCTGAGAGCCCGTCTTGTAAGCGAGACTGTGGATACACTTCCGAAAGTGGAAGAAAAGCTGGTGTCGAAAATTGACGGAACGGTAAAATATCTATTTAAGCTTCACGACGGCGCATGTATCGAGAGCGTTCTTATGAAATACAAGCACGGAAACACACTTTGTATATCCAGCCAGGTTGGTTGCTATATGGGCTGTAAATTCTGCGCTTCGACAATAGGCGGCAAGGTCCGTGACCTTTATCCCTCAGAGCTTCTCGGGCAGGTTGTTGCCGCTCAGATTGACTCTGGCGAGAGGGTCTCCAACATTGTAATGATGGGTATTGGCGAGCCTCTTGATAACTTTGACAATGTAATAAAATTTTTGCGGCTGGTAAATCATCCCGACGGTCTTAATATAGGATACCGCCATATATCCCTTTCAACCTGCGGTGTTGTTCCTGGGATATACCGCCTAGCTGAGGTTGATATTCCCATAACTCTTTCAATTTCGCTCCATGCGTCAAATGATGAGAAGCGTACAGAAATTATGCCCGTAAATAAAAAGTGGAAGATAGCCGAGCTTCTTTCTGCCTGTGTAGATTACTACAAGGTTACAGGCAGGAGAATTTCCTTTGAATATACACTTATATCGGGAAAAAACGATTCAGAGGCAGACGCAAAGGAGCTTGCAACACTTCTTAAAAATGCCTTTCGAGGCACAGGCGCGCCCATACACGTAAACCTTATACGTGTTAATGAGGTAAAGGAAACGGGATTTAAAAAGGGCAGCACCGAGTCGGCAAATAATTTTGCTAAGGTTCTTGAGGGGCTTGGTGTTGTAGCAACCGTGCGCAGAAGACTTGGCGCCGATGTAAATGCCGCTTGCGGACAGCTTCGCCGCTCCGCAATGAAAGTGCAATCAGAGCAAAGCTGAGGTAAATTTTTTGATTAGTACAAAATACGGCAAGGTAGTAAAGGGCCTTGGGGGTCTGTACGAGACCAGAGTGGCAACAGACATAGGTGTTGAGCGCCTTGAATGTCGGGCAAAGGGAATACTTAAGCGTGATGATGAAAAAGTGCTTGTGGGAGATAACGTAATAATAACTCTAGACGACTCTACCCCCGACGGAATAGTTATCTCGGAAATCGAGCCCAGAAAAAGCGAGCTTATCCGCCCCCCGCTTGCAAACCTTGATTATCTTTTTATAGTTTTTGCGGCGGTTAAGCCGTCGCCTGTTATTGAAACGGTTGACAAGCTTATTTCAATAGCCGAGCATAATTCTATAACTCCTGTTATAGTAATAACAAAATCCGACCTTGCGATAGACGCAAGTGAAGAATATGCGCAAATATATCGCCTTGTAGGGCTTCCAACCTTTATAACCTCCTCTGAGGCAGGTGATGGACTGACAGAGCTTTCTACATATATAAAAAATGAAGTAAAAAACGGTAAAACCGCAGCCTTTGCTGGAGCCTCGGGAGTAGGAAAATCAACTCTTATGAATGCTCTCTTCCCCCATCTCGCCCTTGCAACGGCTGAAATATCAAGAAAAATCGAGCGTGGCAGGCACACAACCCGCCATGTCGAAATTTTTGATATTGAGGATACCAAAAACACGGGCTTTCTTGCCGACACGCCAGGCTTTTCACTTATAGACTTTGCCCGCTTTGACTTCTTCAGCCTTGATGAGCTTTTGCCAACGTTCAGAGATTTTTATCCCTATCTTGGTAAGTGCCGTTATGCCGACTGCGCCCACTTCGGCGAGGGGGAAGACGAGTGCGCTGTTGCAAAAGCTGTATCGGAAGGCAAAATCGCAAAAAGCCGCCTTGAGTCCTACCGCTCGATATACAGAGTTCTAAAAGATAAAAAAGGATATGATAAATAAGCCTTCCCCTTGGGGAAGGGGGACCACGGAGTGGTGGATGAGGTAAGTGCTATTCTAGCTTTTTAAAATTAATGTAATTAAAACAGATTATACCTCATCCGTCATACTCGATAAATCTCGCATGCCACCTTCCCCAAGGGGAAGGCTTGGGATTTTACTGCTCCATATACCAATAAAATAATATTTTAGGAGAAATAATTATGAACGAAATTAAAGGAGTTATCTATATATTAACAAATCCTTCATTCCCAGATTATGTCAAAATTGGATATGCTGATGATATAGATAATAGGTTAAATCAGCTCAATCGAAGTGAATGTATTCCTTTTGCATTTCGTGTATATGCTACATATGAAGTAAATTCTCGTTTGTCCGATTTGAAGATTCATACAATTATTGATAAATTAAATCCAACTTTACGATCAATAGACAATTTTAAGGGACAAAAACGCGTAAGAGAATTTTACGCTATGGCACCGCAAGACGCATATTTGATTCTTGAGGCAATTGCCGAAATCCATGGTTGCACTGATAAATTGAAGTTGATTAGCCCCAGCGAAGAAGAATTGGAGGCGGAGGTAGTTGCTCAAGAAATCAAGGAAGAGAAAAGAGAGCGCTTGGCGCCATTTTCGTTTGATATGTGTAATATTCCTATTGGTTCAACTTTGCAGTTTTGGAGTACTGCTACAAAATCCACGGAATTGACCTGTACGGTTATTGATAATAAAAAAGTTGAGTATGAGGGACAGATTTATTCTCTGTCTGCTTTAGCTTCTAAATTGAGTAATGTAAAATATCCTGTCCATGGTCCGTGTTATTTTAAGTATAATGGTGAATGGTTAAATGATATTCGTGATAGATTAAACAAGGAATAACCAAAATATTTCTTTCGACTGTATTTTCTTATTTAAGTCGCGTCAAGCTTCGATAAGCCTTCCCCGTGGGGAAGGGGGACCACGGAGTGGTGGATGAGGTAAGAATTTGAAATCCAACCTTTTTGAATGATATAAAAATGCCTTACGAATATAACAAAACTTTAACTCCTAATGCTCAAGATTTGCGAAAAAATATGACTCCTGACGAAAAACATCTCTGGTATGATTTTTTGAAGCGATTACCATTGACCGTCAATCGTCAAAAAATGATTGGTCCGTATATAACTGACTTTTATATTCATTCAGCAAAAATCGCAATCGAATTAGACGGTATTCAACACGAAATGCTTGAGACTAAAACAAAAGATGAAAAGCGTGATGAATATTTTAAATCACACGGAATTACGGTATTGAGATATAGTAATGCCGTTCTTCGGGAAAAATTTAACTTTGTATGTGAAGATATCTTAAATCATCTGGGACTCGATTATGAGGTTTTGAAAAAATAAGTGTACCTCATCCACCGCCATCGCGAACCCCCAAAAGCTCGACTTCGCTCGCTTCGGGGGACCCCGGCGGTCCCCCTTTCCCAAGGGGAAGGCTATCTTTTCCGCCTTGAGTCCTACCGCTCGATATACAGAGTTCTAAAAGATAAAAAAGGATATGATAAATAAAAAACATTTTGAGGAGAAATAAAAATGAGTAGCTTTGAAAATCTTAGAATTGTAGACAACTTTTATCAAACATCTCTGTTCTTTCCTATGCCTACGGTAGTAATCAGCACACTTTGTGAGGATGGAACAACAAACCTTGGTCCTTATTCCTTGGTTCAGCCCTATTATGTTGCCGGCAAGGACTATTACGCAATGCTCCTTTGCTGCCGTAACTCGTCAAACACTGCGCAAAACATTCTCAGAAACGGAAAGTGCGCCATTAATTTTATAGACGACAACCCAAAGAACTTTAAGGAGGCGGTTAAGCTATCCTGGCCCGGTGACAAGCCCTCTGAGAAGATGCCGAGGTGCAGCTTTAAGCTTGAAAAAAGCCTTATAGCTGAGGAAACAGGAGAGGTGCGCCCCGATGTTATGACAGATGCTATCGAGGTTATTGAGTGCACATGGATGCGCGAGCTTGACGGTGCTGACAAGGACCTGCCCGGTGAGCTTAACGGATATGAGGGACCCTACCACGACTTTAACGGTATAACCAGCAAATTCGGCGCTCACTTCATTCTTAGAGTTGATAAAATACTTATGAAGAAAAAGTACCGCGATGCAATAATCAACGGTGTTAAGGCAAAGGATTTCCCCTCGCTTCCTGTTGATTACGGCTACCGTGATTCCAAGAACTTTTGGTTCCACAGAAAAACAAGAATGCGCGCGGAGCTTCTTCAAATGAGGCAGGCATCTCTTGAGTCTGTTCGTTATGCGGCAGACAGAGTTGATGATAAGATTAAATTCACCGATGAGGCGCTTACCACGGTTCTTGCCGTTCCGAGAGTATTTCTTCCTCTTGTTCTTCGCGGATGCGTTGATTGGGCAAAAGAAAACGGTGTTGAGCTTATTACCGCAGAGCATATGCAAATAATAAATGACAAAAGAGCAAAAGAAAAGGGTAAGAAATAAGCCTTTTGTAGTTAAAAAAGTACGCAGATGTTTACATTCTGCGTACTTTTTGCGTTTTTTCGTTCTTTTGCTTTAAAATGCCCATTCTCCGTTCTCGAATATTTTAACTTCTTTGCCGTCAGCGCAAAGGGCGGTAATGGACATATCGGGAGTACCAATCATAAAGTCCTCGTGGATTATCGAGTCATTTATTCCAAGCTCGTGGAGCTGCTCTTCGGTGTATTTCTCGTAGTCCTTATATAGGTTAGTAAAGCCCTTGCCAAATGCCAGGTGGCAGGCGGCATTTTCATCAAAGAGGGTATTGTAGTAGAGAAGCCCGGACTCTCTTATAGGTGAGGAATAGGGAACAAGAGCGCATTCGCCGAGATATGCAGCCCCCTCATCCATTCCGATAAGCTGCCTTAAGAAGGACTCGTTTTTCTCGGCTCCAACGTCAACAGCCTTGCCTCCCTCAAATTTTATCCAGAAGTTGTCAATAAGCTGACCCTCAAATGCCAGAGGCTTTGTAGAGTAAACAATTCCGTCAGCATCACCACGTCTCGGAGAGGTAAAGACTTCCTCTGAGGGAATGTTGGGGTTAAAGTAAACACCTCTGCCGAGAGTTTCTTCGCCTCCCGCCATAAATAGTCCGTCATCAAGAAGCCCAACCCTAAGGTCGGTGCCGTTAGATGCCTTGTACTTTAACTCCTTGATTCCAAGGGAGTTTAAATATTCGTATTTCTTTTTTAAATTTGCGTTGTGTGCTTCCCAGGCTGCAATAGGGTCATCGTCAACTCTTGATGAGGTTAAAATAGCCTCCCATAGCTTTTCAACAGCGGCGCTTGCACGCTCACCGGGGAAAATCTTTTTTGCCCACTCCTTGCCGGAAACTGCGGCAATGCACCACTGGTATTTGTTCTCCATACGGCTTCTTATAGGCTTTATAATCTTTGAGCGGGCAGCCATAGCGGATGAGTATTTTTCCTGATTTATTCCCGCAAGGCCGTCGGGGTCCTCGGAGATAAGATATATCTTGCAGGGCAGATTTTCTGCCTGCCACTCCCATTTTTCTATCTGCCATTTGTCAAGAGTGGAGAGCCTTTTCTTTGAACAGTAGCGAACATCAAGCCTTGTAAGAGGCTGGTATGACCAATCTACACTGACCTTTGCCGCGCCCGCCCTGTAGCACTCCTCTACGACCATTTTAACAAATTCGGGCTGGTCAAGCTCTGCCGAAATGAGAACCTCCTGTCCCTTTTGTACATTTACACCCATGCGGGCGATAAGATTTGCATATTTTCTGAGTCTTGTTTTGTTCATTGCTTTTTCCTTTGTTAAATATTTTTGAGAACTTCTTTAAGATATTCCCACACTCTTTCGGTTGAGGAAACAGAAAGTTTTTCGTCAGGGGTGTGTATGTCATAAGCCAGAGGACCCATAGAAATACAGTCAAGTCCCTCTATTTTCTTTGAGAACAGGCCGCACTCAAGCCCTGCGTGTATGGTAACAACCGACGCATCCTTGTTATACATATTACGGTAAATTTCGCACATAATGTCTCTTAAGTGCGAGTCTTTTTTATATTCCCAGCCGGGATAGTCACCGTGCTCGTTTATGTCGGCTGAGTAGCGAGCGCCAATCTCTTTGACTCTTGCGGCAAGCCTTTCCTTTTCATTATCCTTTGATGAGCGAAGAGCCGTGGTAATATTTACGCGGAGGCCGTCTGTTGATATGATACCAAGATTAATTGAGGTTTCGGTCATATCGGGAATTTCCTCGCTCATTTTAATAACTCCGTAGGGAATGTCATTAATAAGCGAAATGAGATTTTCGCTGCTCTTTGCAGTCATAACACGGTTGGCCTTTCCCGCAAGGGCAAGAGTGATGTTTTCTTTCTCAGAAGTCTCGTCGAGACTTTTCTTTAGCCTGCCTGCAATTTCAGAAAGCTCATTAAGACTTAAGTGAGAAACAAACTCGGCTGCCGCGGATGGGGGGATAGCATTGTCCGCAACACCGCCCGAAATGCTGATAAGTTTTATATTACCGAACGATGATAAATATTCACAAAGCCTTTTTATAGCGTTTGTTCGCCCCTTGTTTATCATAACACCGCTATGACCGCCAAGAAGTCCGTCGATAATCAAGGTGTATTTATTTTCATCAGCCTGTTCATATGAAATAGGCAGGGAAATATCAATTCTTCTGCCGCCCGCACAGCCTGCTATAAATACCCCTTCCTTGTCGGAGTCAAGATTTATCATCATTTTTCCTGAAAGGCGGGAGCAGTCAAGCGCCTCAGCTCCGATAAGACCTATCTCCTCGTTGGAGGTGAATACCGCCTCGATAGGAGGGTGAGAAATGTCAGAGGAATCAAGAAGAGCCAGGGCGTATGCCACGGCAATTCCGTCGTCAGCCCCGAGAGTGGTGCCCTCGGCTTTGATAAAATCACCGTCAAGGATAGGCTTAACACCGTTTTTTTCCATATCCCATGTTACGCCGTCAGCCTTTTGCAAAACCATATCGGTGTGCCCTTGTAGGATGATGGCAGGCTTTTTTTCATAGCCGACTGTACCGGGCTTTTTTATTATAACATTATCAAAACCGTCTCGGTAAAATTCAAGGCCTTTAGCCTTTGCAAATTGGGTAAGATAATCTGCTATAGCCCCAGTATTGCCCGAGCCCCGCGGAATTTTTGAAATTTCGCAAAAAAAGTGAAAAACCGCCCTCGCATTAGAGTCTTTTAAGTTAATCATTGGTGTTTCCTCACAGAATAATTCAATTACATATTATTTTACAATAAAACAACCTAATTTTCAAGCATTAAGTTGACATTTGCGCCTAAAAGTTGTAAAATAAATTCAGTATGATAAAAAGGAGCTTTCCAAAATGAAAAACGGTCTTTTTGAATTTATAAAAAAATCTCCGACAGCCTACCATGCGGTAGCCGAAATTAAGAAAAGACTTTTGGAGTGCGGCTTTGCCGAGGTATCCGAAAAGGACACATCCTCCTTTGAGACAGATTCGGGATTTGTTATCAGAGATTCTTCTATAATTGCCTTCAAGGGCAATCCCCAAAACGGCGGATTTATGATATGCGCTTCACACAACGACACACCAACCTTTAAGGTAAAGAATACAAGAAGCGGCATTTATTCGGCTCTTTCAACAGAACCATACGGCGGAGCTATTTATTATTCTTGGCTTGACCGACCCCTTTCTGTCGCGGGACGCGCGGCGGTTGAGACATCGTGCGGCATAGAGATGCGCCTTGTAAATATAGACCGCGACCTTGTTACAATACCAAGTGTGGCTATCCATATGAACCCTGCGGTAAATGAGGGAGTAAAGCTTGACCCGTCAAAGGATATGCTCCCGGTTCTTTCTCTTGACAAAAATGCGGATATTCTAGAGCTTGTAGCTGATGAATTAGGTGTATCTGCCGATGAAATTATGTCATGCGACCTTATGCTTTATTCAAGACAAGAGCCGCTTTCTCTCGGAGCTTCTGACGAGCTTATACTTTCTCCCCGCCTTGATGATTTGTCGTCGGTTTATGCTTCTCTTGAGGCATTTCTTGATGCTGAGCCGGGGGCAGTAAGCGTTTTTGCGGTATTTGATAACGAGGAGGTTGGCTCTTCTAGCAGGCAGGGCGCAGCTTCTACATTTTTAAAGGATACGCTGCTTCGAATAGCGGGAGATGAGGAAAAGTATCTCACAATGCTTCCCGACAGCTTTTTGGTGAGCGCCGATAATGCTCATGCAAGGCATCCAAATCACCCTGAGCTTTCTGACCCGGATAATGCGCCTGTTCTCGGTGGGGGAGTTGTGATAAAATATAACTCAGCTAAGAGATATATTACCGATGCCCCGTCAGACGGCATTTTCAGGGTTGTTTGTAAAAGGGCGGGTGTGAGTGTTCAAAGCTATTATAACCGAGCTGATAAAAGAGGCGGCAGCACTCTTGGCAACATAGCTCTAAGCTCTGTCAGCATTCCAGGTGTGGATATAGGATTGCCTCAGCTCGCAATGCATTCCTCGGCAGAGACAATAGCTCTCTCCGACATTGAAAATCTCAAAGAGGCTCTCACCGAATTTTATTCTGTGAAAATTGCAACAGACGGCACGAATATAAAAATAATATAACAAAAATCAGGGTTTTGCAAACATTTGTTCGCAAAACCCTGTAATATTAAGTGGAAAAATCAATCTTCGAGATAGCGCTTAACAGAAGCAACAATAACGTGCGCTGTGCCCTCAATTCCGAGAGTTGAGGAGTTTAACGCCATGTCGTAGTTGTCATACTTGCCCCACTTGTTACCGGTGTAGAAGTTGTAATAAGAGGAACGGCGCTTGTCTGTCTTGTTTATAACATCAATTATCTGGGAGGACTTAAGCTCGGGGTGTCTCTTAGCGACACGCTCGGTTCTGTGCTCAAGGTCGCCGTAAACAAAAATTCTGAAAATGTTTTCTTCATTTCTTAAAACATAGTCAGAGCAACGGCCTATAATAACGCAGCTCTCCTTCGCAAACTCCTTGATAATATCCGACTGAAGGATAAAGAGCTTATCGTTAAGGGGCATCTTGTAACCGAAATGCATAGTTGTTCCGAGAACATTTGAGCCCATAGCGAGAGTATAAAGCAGGCTGTTTGTAGCAGATTCCTCAACAGTCTTTATAACCTCAACATTAAGGTTGCCGTTTGCCGCAGCATTGGTGATAATTTCCTTGTCGTAAATCGGAATACCAAGCTCCTTTGCTACCAGCTCACCAATCTCACGTCCGCCGCTTCCGTACTGACGGGCAATTGTGATTACAATTTTTTTAGACATAGATAAAACTCCTTCGCCAAGATGTTTGCTAGATTTGCTTTAGTTTATTATAGCAAAAAAAATGTGGCTTGTAAATAGTTTTAGCGCAATTTGCCAATAAAAACTTGAAAAAAGCTCCTTGATGTGGTAAAATTTAAATGAAAAATATATCTGGGGACAAATAAATGAAGCTTGCAACACCGGACATGATTCCGAAAATTGATAAATATGCCGCCGAGAAGCTAGGCTTTGAGCCCGTTGAGCTTATGCGCCGCAGCGCAGAGGCGGTAAGAGAAGCGATAACAGAAAATTATCCCGAAGCAAGTAAAGTGCTTATCCTTGCGGGAAAGGGAAACAATGGCGGCGACGGATATGCGCTCTCATGCATTTTAAGCGCGAAAGACGTTGTTGTTTGCGACCTGTTTTCCGCGGGTCAGCGCACAGATGAGGGCAAATTCTGGCTTAATAAAGCTTTTGAGCAGGGGATAAGAATAATAAACGGGCAGAGCGGCGAGCTTTATGATTTAATAGAAAAAGCCGATGTAATCGTAGATGCAATATTCGGCACAGGATTTACAGGTGAGCCCGACTTATCACTTCTTAAGCTTTCCTCTGCCGTAAATTCATCGGGTGCGGTCAAAATAGCAATAGATGTCCCCTTGGGAATAAATGCTCTTGACGGAACTGTGTGCAGTATATGTATTCCCGCTCAAATTACCGTCGCCCTCTCTTATCAAAAGCCAGGGCTGATTTCATATCCTGCAAGGGCATATGTCGGTAAGCTTTTGTACTCTGATTTAGGGCTTCCGAGGAATGAAATAGAAGAGGTCTTTGATTTTTCTTACCGCTATGTGGATTTTGAGGAAGCAAAGGCTCTGATGCCCAAAAGGAAAGATAATTCAAACAAGGGCAGCTTCGGTAAAACCCTCTTAATCACAGGCAGCGACAGCTTCAGAGGCGCCGCCCACCTTTCTGTCGAGGCAGCTTTAAGAGGCGGCTGCGGTATCGTTCATTTTGCGGGCTCGGAGGAGCTCTGCACCGAGCTGAGAATGAGGTTTCCCGAGGCTATATATCACTTGCTGTCTCTACTTAACAAAGACCTCAGCCTTGCCCTTTCGGAGCAGTGCGCGTCTGTGCTGATAGGCTCAGGCTCCTCTGTTTCAAGAGAGCTTTGTTTGCTTGTTGAATATCTTGTAGAAAATACAAGCGCTAGGCTTGTCCTTGACGCAGATGCTATAAATTCGATAGCAAAATACTCTTCTCCCGAAATTTTGACGAAAGCGAGAAAAAAGCCGGTGATAACACCTCATCCGCTGGAGCTTTCAAGGCTTTCGGGTATTCCTGTCTCCGAGATAGAAAAAAACAGGCTATCCTTTGCTAAAGAATTTGCAAAAAAATACAACTGTATTCTTTTACTTAAGGGTGCTTTGACGATTGTAACAGACGGAGAAGCAGTATACATTAACGGCTCGGGAAGCTCAGCTCTTGCTAAAGGGGGCAGCGGTGATGTTCTCTCGGGATTAATCGCCTCTCAGCTCGCATTTTCTGAGTCAGCCATAAAGGCGGCAGCCCTTTCGGCATATGTACACGGCAGAGCAGGGGATATCCTCTCAGAGGAGCTTTCTTCCTTTGGTGTTACCCCATCTGATTTGCCAAGAGAAATGGCAAGAGGGCTGTCGGAAATAGAAAAATCAATTTCATAAGAAGAGGCCTAATCAAGAGAGAACGAAAAGGGCGGAGGCACTGAAAAACAGGTGCCTCCGCCCAAAATAACAGGTTGCGATAGGGAAAACCGGGTTTAAAACACTTCGGGTTTTTTAGATTTTTAGTTCTATCACCGTTTGCACCTCTTTATTTTGATGCTATGGTTAATTACTCTGTCAGAACATATGTTTCGCCCTCAATCGTTTCACAAATGATATTATCGAGATAAACATCTCTGCAGGTAGATGTTGCCACCCAGCTAATTCGTGCTGATTTTATCGCTGAATCCGTTCCGATAGTTCCGGGATAGGTGGTTGTAATCGGTTTGCTGTCGAAGTATTGGTATTTTCTGCCGTCAGCGGTGGAGACTGTCATAAGGTAACCGGTGTTGCCGTCAGCATCGACATATAGGGTAAAGTCTATGTTAAACCATTCATCAAAGCCTATTCCGTCGGTTCCGTCAGAGCTTATAGCATCTAAAAGATAACTCTTTGTTCCAAAATTCCGGCGTATTCTTATTACCGGTTCGGTAAGCGCTCCGCTATTATCATTGATAACCAACGTATAAGTTCCAATGTTTTTATTAGAGCCGTTTAAAAGCGAAATTTGCAGAACATTACCTGTGGGGCTGCTTGTGCCGGTCGAGTTGGGCATATCTGATGAGATGTAAAGGTCGGTGCTAAAGCGGAAGGCATTGCCGTCTAACTTGGATTCCGCAGTGTAGTCACCGTTGATAACCGTAGTGGTGTTTGCGGTTGCGCTGCTGTAAGAATCTGCCCAAACAGTAGCCTTCAGGCACTTGTTAGCCGCATTCACAGGGTCGGTTGCCTTGAGGTCGAATATAAACGAGCCGTTGGTTGTGTTGTTTGTATTTGTCACCGTATCAGAGTCACCGTCTTCAAAGGTAACCAGGTTGTCCGAAATGGCTTCGGTATCATCGCTTCCCGAGCCGTCTCCACCTTCCGAGCCGCTTCCGCTTTCTGAGCCGCTTCCGCTTTCTGAGCCGTCATCGGGTGAAGCTACTGTACTGGTTTTTGTTATTGTATAGTCGGTTTCGCCAATATTCTTAATGACAGATACATTGTCAATATAAACGGTCTTTTTAACACTTGTGGCGAAGAATGCCGTCACGAACTTCATAACTCTGGTAGATGAGGTTGCTCTGCTATCAAGGCTTGCTGTTGCCACAGTACCTACGTATTCTGCGCCGTCTTCCGCGGTTACTGTAATTCTGTATGCCGCACCGTCGGCAGCAGCGGTAGCAGTGTCATCAGCACCGCTGTTCTTATAGAACTCAAGATTTACGTCAAACCACTCGTCGTAGCCGATGCTTGTAGTGAGTATAGTTGCTTTTGCGCTACTGTTTCCGTAGCTTACGCAGAGCTTACCGTCAACCATCTCAAACCTGAATGAATAGCTATATGCCTGATTGCCGCCCTGGATAATAGAGATAGCAAACATTTCTCCCATGGGCTGGGTTTGGTCAGCTTCAGCAGTATTGGGTATTACGGAAGAAATGTAATAATCTGCGTTATATACGTAAGAGCTGTTTAAAATATCGGTTTCGCTTGCAGAGGTGTCGGGCCTTGTGTAATGAAGCGCTGCAACCTTGGTAACAGTTCCGCCGCTTTCGATACCGCTGTAGCTTGAGGAATAAACCTGAGCGCAGAGCACCTTGTTAGCCGCGTTCTTAGGATCTGTAACAATACTGTATCTGAAAAGATCTGCAGCGGTCATTGCCTCGGTTGTATAAGCGGTACCGATAGTTGAATCGGGATCACCGTCTTCAAAATCAACAATTTTGTCGCTTTTTACGGCTTCAACCTCAGGCTCTGCAGGCAGAAGCTCCTCCTTTTCGGTAAAGCTTATATTGTCAAGATACATCAGCGTTTTTGTATCACGGGAGTAGAAGGTCATACGGGCATATTCTATAGGAGCCGTGTTTTCGATAGCCGCATTACGGTAAGTAAGATCCTGAGCATAGTACTTATCGTTAATGAAATAACGCACAGCCGTCATAGAGCCGTCTTCAGCCGAGCCCTTGTAGAATACTATTTTAAGATTAAACCATTTACCGACCGGAACAAGACCGTCTTCTATTATGGTGCCTCGATCAGCATTTAAGCTGTTTTTTGATATTCTCACAAATTTGCCGGCAGAGCCCATATCTACAACACGGAAGCTTATACTGTAGCTGCAAGTATTTCCGGTATATAGGAACATCTGGCTAATCCAACCGTTGGCAGTGGCAGGATCTACGTACATATCTGTCTCGAAGGTATATGATTTATCAAAACCATTGGCTTCTGTGGAGTAATCCGCGTTCATAACTTCGATGTAGGAAACATTAAGGTCGGTATATCCGGAGAAAGTTTCAACTTTGAGCGCATTGTTGCCCGCACTGAGCAATGCCGCAACTGCATCCGATGTTTTATCAAAGGTGATGAATGAGTTTATAGCAGGACTGTTCTTAACAACCTTGAGGTTGTCTGCAGAGGGACAGTTGTCCTCAAAGGTCATAGGACCCTCCGCTGTTGCGCTTCCGTCATCGGTACCGAAGTTTACATTATCGCCACTGGGCCCAAAGGGAACAAATGCCTTATCAAGCTTTTCGCAAATAATATTATCAAGATAAAGCTTTGATGCAACATCTCTGTAATGCAAAAATGAGCATCTTGTTATGTCACGCTCTTCTGTTCCCGCAAAGTATAAATCTGCGACAGATGCGGGCTCGCCGTTTATGTATATGATGGCTTTGTTCTCGGTTCGGTAGAACTCAAGGCGCAAATGTATCCATTCGCCGAAATCAAGTCCGGTTGCCAAAACATCCTTAACACCTGTTGATGCATGCTCAACAATCCTTATTTTCTTTTCATTGCCTTTCGTATAAGCGTTAAAGCCTATGGCAAAGCTGTTTCTTGAATCCTGGAGGAATAGCTGAGTCATAGTATTTGACGTAGCATCGGTGCTCTCGTACATAAAGTCCATTTCAACGGCATAGCAGGAACCCGCGGCGAAGGGATTCATAACATTGACTCTTGTGCTCGAGGATGTAGGTGCAGATGTACCGCTTGGTCTGAACACCTCAACACACATAGCCATGTCCTTCTCGTCTTCATCATCGGTCTGAGAGGGGATTGGGTCATCAACAACGTCAAAGTTTATGTACTGCCGACATCCGCGCGGCACATTGTTAGTAACATTGTTTGGCATAAATCCGCCGTTAAAGGTGATAGTCTCGGGGACCATTTCATCATCCTTGATTATTTCTCCGAGCATACCGATAGTATTTATGAAATAATCAAAGTCCTCGGCGCAATAAATTTTTGATGTGCCGATATCAAGCGTCTGAACAAGACTTCTCAGGGTGCCAAGAGAGATTGCGGTACCGTTAACATCAGCCTCGCGGGTTGAGGGGGTTGCAACCATCATTCCCTGAGAGGTAGAGGAGCTTCTGCCGTGATAATATGAGAAGCCGCCTGTCTCGATAAGGCAGGGAAGAAGCTTATCTACAGTGACATTTATAAGAGCGGGAGCTTCTCTTAAAAGATTTTGTTGAATTTGAGCCCATTCAACTACGCCTAGAGTTTCCTTTAGCGCAAGCAATGCAGACCAGGGGTTGTAAACCGAGCAAACGTGCGCTGCTCCCTCGGGATTTTTAAGCACCTCTATAACACCCATAACCGATATGTCGGCATGCGGTATGGGTTCGTTAAAGTGCTGATAAAGCGATGTAATTTTAAATAGACCGTTTACCGCGTTATAGCCGAGAGTGCTCTCCCACATTCCGGTGTTTTCGAATTGCAGTTCGGCAAAGACATCAAACATACGCTCTATTACATCCGGGCCGGCGGCTTTTATATCACGCCACTGCGCTGCAAGAGTGTTTCCTCCGGCATAAGAATCAGAGTGAAGATCAAGCTCACGTATATAATTCTCAAAAGCGTCAGGGCTTTGCAGATGAGAGGGAAGAAGCTCGTTGGCTGTCTGAATAACCTTAGATACAGCTGAAACCTGTGAAGAACCAAGCTTATTTGTAAGCTTGGTGGAGGACACAAGATCCGGCTCACCTCCCGAGTTTGTTACATTTGGGTAAAGGGGTTCGCCGCCCAGCTGGGCAATAAGGGATAGCGCCCATCCGTTGTCACGGCCGCGTCGGCTGGTGGTTGTGCTTTCCTTGCTCCATTGAGGATGATAGAAGTATCCGTCATCGGGATCCTGCAGATTTAAGGCGAAGTTTAAAATCTTTGTCTTCATAGACGCGGGTATAGCATTTTCCCACTCTCCGCCATAGCTTTCAACCATGCCGTATTTTTCAATCGAGCTGAGGAGCTGAGCCGTAGACTCTAAATCGGGGAGAAAGCCCACGTTGTTTCTTGCGGAATTAGAGTAGTAAAAGGCGCCTACTACAGGGTCCCATAAATTGGCATACCAGATATACAGATTGTCATCAAACAAAGCGTAAAATCTTCTAAAGGCGTCGGCGATATCCTTTCCGTGTATGGTTTCAATATCAAGAAGAATTTCGTTACGATATTCGGAGCGCGCCTCTTCAGCATGCTCGCGATAGCTGATATATCCGGAGTTTATTAACTCTCGCTTTGGACTGATAAGTGTATCAGCTGTCAGTGTGGTTAAAATATAATCGGTAGCTGCCTCAAATCCCACATCGCTGTCGTATGCTATTGCTGTATTTTTACCGTCAGAATAAATTGCATAACGTGATATGGGCTCTAGGGTATTATCTATTTGCTCAATGCAGTCGTATGCCCGCTTTGTTATATCAATGCCTGCGTTTCCTATAATTATTGCATTGCTCTCCGGAATCGACGTAGCATCGGAAACTGTAATGTCAACTCCGAGATCCAACATAATATCAGGCGCTGCGTAATATGCGAGATTTCGCGATTCGGGATCGGTATATATTAACGTGATTGTCTTTGATTGCGATGCGCCGGCATTTTGTTCTGATGATGGGGCATCATCGGTTTGGTCTCCGCTACAGGAGAAAAGGCAGAAAAGACTTACAATGACACATAACAGCAAGTAAAAGCCTTTCTTCATATTTTTATCCTTTCTGTCACTTGGGAGTGACCTTGTAATAACAAATTAACAGTCAGCCTCATACGGCATACGGATTTTATAAAATTATGTTGCTATTTTTGGCTTTACCTCTGCCGATTCGAGGAGAGTGATGAATAACCGTGAATCCTCCTCGCAGAAGAGGGGTATTGGGTCAATTCCCAGCGCTGCGCAAACACCGCTGAGCAGTGTTCCGGTGGAGGAAATGCAGCTTGCGTTTACATCGCCCTCGTTTGTTCCGGGAACCGCGACAGGCGCGCCCTGCGACCTGCTTGCCGAATTGTTTGGAGCATAAGAGAAGGAGCCGTCAGCTTTTTTATGAGCGCTGACCTTTCTTACCGTAACCCTCAAAAGCTCGGGAGCTGCCTCACAAAGCCTTTTCCGTATTGCTATGGCTGTTTCTTTTTCACCGAATTTATCAATATTACTAAGTATATCGTTCAATACGCACCAGGGATTATAAAATTCGCAAACAAAGGTTACCGGCTCGTCGGATAGGGCAACGTAAAGCGCGCTTTCAAAGGCTGCTTCGGCATTTTGAATAGGTTTTCCAAAACGTGTGTAAAGGGAAGAAATCTTAAAAAGACCGTTTACCGAATCGTAATTTATTTTCTCCTGCCAAAGACCGTTATCCTGTCTTTGCGTAGAGTTAAAATAATCTATAACTGCATCTATATATTGATCGCCTGCCGCCTTAATTTGAGAGTGTTGCGCAGCCAGCATATTTCCGAAGGAATAAGACTTGTTGCCAAGATCCATTTCGTTTAAATAATGCTTAAATGACTCTATGCTTTTAAAGTGGTCGGGAACGACGGTGTTTTCAATTTTATTACTGTTTTTTTGCTTGATGCGTTCAAGTGCTGAGGGATAATTTGGCTCATCACCGAATTGTTTAATAGTTTTTAGCGCCCAACCAAGATCTCTTCCGCGGCGGCTTACGGTTATGTCCTTACCCCACTGGGGATGATAGAAATAGCCGTCGTCAGGGTCCTGGAGATTTTTTGCAAAGCTTATAAGGGCAAGCTTGAATTTTTCGGGCAGTGCTTTAGTTATATCGTTGTCATAAGCTGAGAAAAGACCGGACTTTTGCGCAAAGCCCAGCGCCTGAGCCGTAGATTCAAGGTCCGGAAGAAAGCCCTCGTGGTCTCTTGCCGAATTGGAGTAGTAAAATCCGCCAATCTCGGGCTGCCAGAGACCAGCAAGCCAAGTATAAAGGCTCTCATCATAGAGAGAATAAAATTCTTTGAGCGCCTTTACGGTTTCTTCGCCAAGCTTCGGAAGCACCGCCGCAAAGCGTTCGCTTTGCATCTGCAGTCTTGCCTCTCTCGCCGTATTAAAAAGCGAAGAGCGTTTTTCGTTAAAATCAGTTTTCATAGCTTTATCCTATTTTTGTTGTAAAAGTGATAAAAAACATAGTTTTAATTCACCGGCGCCAAGAGGCGCCGGTGCTGCTTAATTAATGCTTACTTCTAAATTAATAATTACTGTGCGGGAGTATAGGCCTCACCCTCAAGAGTTTCGCAAACAACATTGTCAAGATATACGTCTCTGTGAGTCGATGTTTTTGCCCATGTGATTCTTGCGGTTTTTATTGCCAAATCCTTTCCAATGGTTCCGGGATAGGTGGTTGTAATCGGTTCGCCGTCGAAGTATTGATAGCTTCTGCCGTCAGCGGTGGAGATTGTAATAAGGTAACCGGTGTTATTGCCATCATCAACGCCATCAGCGTAAAGAGTGAAGCTTACGTTAAACCATTCATCGAAGCCTATCGCGCCCGATCCGTCATCACCTATAGCGTTTAGGAGATAACTCTTTGTTCCAAAATTGCGTTGGATTCTGATAACCGGCTCGGCAAGCGCACCGCTATTATCACTTATAAGCAAAGTATAAGTTCCAATTTGCGTACCAGCACTGTTTAGAAGTGAAATCTGAAGAACGGTACCGGTGGCGGGGTCTGTACTGGTTGAGTTCGGCCTATCGGAGGAGATGTAAAGGTCGGTGCTTAAGCGGAAAGCATTGCCATTTAGCTTAGATTCCGCAGTATAATCAACGTTGGTAACCGTAGTGGAGCTTGCGGTTGCGCTGCTGTAAGCATTTGCCCAAACAGTAGCCTTCAGGCACTTGTTAGCCGCATTCGCAGGGTCCTTTGCAGCTGCATTAAATATAAAGGAGCCGTCGGTTGTGTTATTTGTGTTAACTACGTTAGCTGCATTGGGATCGAGTGTCTCGAAGATAGTAGCCTTGGTATCATCATAGTAAATCGGCGCAGCCTTAACCGATGCGTTGCTTACTTCGAGATTATCACCGTTAGCAGCTATCTCTTTGTTATCACCGTTAAAGTAGGTAAGGTCCCAGCCTACAAAAATCTTACCCTCGGGAATATCTCCGGTGCGGGCAAATGTAAGACCGTCGGTCAACTCGGATTCGTGAGCAAAGATAAGGTTTTCGCCGTTTACTGTACCGCCCTCAACAGCTATGTAGAAGTAGTCCGAGGGGAGCGCGTCTGTTTCGTGCTCGAAGAGCTTCTGCGCGTTCTCGCCGTAAGTAAGAAGAGAACGGAGAGTTGCCTTCATGTTTTTAATTTTTGTGGCTGTAGCGCCGGATTTGTCAGCCTTTACGAGAACCATCTCGTAGCAGTATTCAAGAACACTGTATGCAACCTCGTCACCGTACACCTTATCTCCGCCCTCGTATTCTACATAGGGTCTTGCGTAAATAACGTCGTTAAGGTTCTTTGCGGGAATACCGAAAGAGTAGAATGTGGGATAGTCGGGGTTAGGAGTGTATTTCTCACTAGAGGAGGTTGCCTCAAAGACCTCACGGCCCTCTGTAGCAATGGGGTCAAAGGAGAGCTCGATACCAATTTTAGAAGCTCCGTCGCCAACGTTTGAGGTGTTCACCGCATAGAAGAGGTGAAGCTCACCGCCAAAGGCAACGTTGTAGGACTCGATAGAAACATCGGGCTCTGTAGCATCGGCGGAAACCGAAAATCCTATTGCGCAGCATGCAATAAGAGCGAGAGAAATAACTAATGTTATGATTTTAGCTTGTTTTTTCATTTTTTTGTTTTCCTTTCAAAAAGTTTATTTAGATTTTAGGTCCAAAAGCCTGTATTTCCTTCAGGACCGTAGCCTTCGGGTGTTGAACCGCCCGAGCTCGTTACGATGTCCGACTGCTCAAGCAGAGCAATCTCAATTTTTGGCGGCTCGTAAGGCTTAATTTTACGCTTGTTTCTCATTTTCCTTTCTACCTTTCTTAATATATTGGGGTTGCGAATAAACTATAAAACATTGGCGGTAGATATCTTGTGATATCTGTGATAATAGGTGCTGTGCCCTTCCTCGCGGAATGGTAAAATTTCTTCCTCAAGCTCGGGGATGGTGTCAAGCTTGCCGTCAAGATAAGCCAAAAGACGCTTACGGCAGGTGTCAAGCCTATGCTGAAGTCCTCCAAGACGGATATCCTGTACCTCAAAGCCGTGGGGCTTGTTTTCTTTCATCCATTGTTTTTCAAATGCGATAGCAAAGCTTTTCAGAGCGCGAATCGCTTCGGGATAATCATACTCCGCAAGCTGTCTGAGAGCCTCACGGTCACCAGCGGCATACGCTTCTCTTGTGCGCTTGCCAAGGGAATATTTGTGTTTAAGAACTGCGCAGAGCTTTGATGCCGTGTTGAAGAGATAGCCGTACTTTCTCGTGCTTTGCGCCACGTCGGCAAGCAGCCTCTCCTTTTCTGAATAAAAAACGTAAGAGCCGTCAGCTACCGTATAATCGAGATAGCCGAGGAACGGGTCGCAAAACAGCATATATTTTGATGGGTTACACGGCGAGCCCGGATGCTCAGTGCTTGGTGAAATTTCGTTAGGAGAATCTATCAGCATATAGCTGTCATAGGGGATACCGAATGTGCGCTCAAATCCGGATTTGATCTTCTCATAATCTGTAATACCCTTGGCATACTGAGCTATGTAATAAAGGCCGTGAATGGTAGAATACCTCGAGCATTCGCCGCCATTATCTCCCCAGAGTGTAACCATAAGGTTTCTGACATTCATTCTCTTCAGTACATTTATTGCGTTTGTCATAGACTCGACAGAGTATTTTACGTGTGGAATAAAGCCCGAGCAGGTTTGAATAGAGCCGGCATACCAGCCCTTATCCGACATCTGAGCAAGGTTTTCCATCATATCCTCTAGCCGTTTCTCGGTTGTTATGTCGTAATCCCAATGCACAGGGATAACCTCTTCAGGAATAATATCCTTGTATTCATCGGGAACGGTGGTTTTCGGTATAATGAATTTTCCGCCATTCCAGAAGCGGAAGAACATATCGGACCATACCATAATTTCGTAACCGTGCTTTTTTGCAATTTCAAGAACCCGGTTAAGGTGGCGGCGCATTATATCGCTCGCCCTTTCATAGCCGTAGCTGTCAAGATGCTTTCCTCTGCCTAGACTGTGCGCCTCGTCAAGTCCCACGTGAATTCTGCGAGAGCATAGGCATTTTTCAAGGCTCGAGAACATCTTGTCAATAAGCTCGTAGGTTCTCTCGTCATCCACGAGAAGAATGTCAGGCGTGTCCATCGGAAACTTTTCCCATCGGCTTATAGTCTCAAGGTGTGCGAGCGTTTGTATGCATGGAATAATTTCTACTCCGCGTTCTGCGGCGTAAGAATCGATTTCGCGCAGCTCAGCCGCTGAATATCTGCCTCGCATATATCCGAAATACGGCTCTCCCTCTACCTCATAGGTATCTTCGGTATAAAGAAACAGAGCATTGTATCCGATTTTTGATAAGATGTCAACATATTCCTTAAGAGATTTTAAATTCATAACCGCATTTCTTGACATGTCAAGCATTACGGAAAGAGTGTCAAAATTGCCTTTCAATTTTGTTTTCCTTTCGGTGCAGTATTAAGCAAGATCGTGTTTTTATCATGTATAATGCAAACTATTATTTACTTATTTTGCTTTTTAGCAGCTCGAAGAACAAATCTCCGTCTTCTTCGCAGAATATTTCGGTGCGGGGTATTCCGAGCGCTGCGCACAGGTTGTTTACGGTGCTTGAAGATGCAACAAGTGTGGCATTGATGTCGCTTTCACAGGTGTTCGGAACGGCAACGAGCGCTCCCTGAGACCTTGATGTAGATCCCTTTGGGGTATATGAAAAACCGCCGTCATTTCGTTTGAATATCAGCACATTATCTCTCGTTTTTCTTATAAGATTCTCGGCTCTGCGCCATAGTCGGCTTCTCAAACGGTATATCTCTTCACGCGCGTTGTTTGCTCTGAGAAATTTAAAAAGTCCGTTTATGGATTTCCAAGGATTATCGCAGTATAATACATCGGCGGCATTTTCTCTTTCGATACCCCTTATCGCCGCCTCGAGAATTACCTCTTGATACGGCAGAATAATATCCATTATATCGTAAACCTCACATATTTTTATCAGCGCGTTTATAGAATCGTAGTTTTCGCTCTCCTGCCATAGCCATAGCCATCTCCAGCTTGAAAGCCATCGTTTTAGCTCTTCAACGTACTGTGCCCCCGCATTTTTGATTTGCGCACTATTGGCATTTAGCCTGCTCGCAACATTGGTAGGTGTCTTTGACAGATCTATGTTTGATAGATGCTTCTTAAAGTTGTCAATGCTTGATAAAAAATCCGGGCAGTCGTTGTTGTTTCTCCAATGCTCCGGAGGCGTAGGATAAATCGGTGTTTGCGAAAAGCTCTTTAGGAGGCTGTTTGCCCACACCACATCCTTCTGCTTTCTCACCTCTGTAATCTGCTTGCCCCATTGCGGATGATAAAAATATCCGTCAGGAGCCTGTAAGGATAGGGTAAAATTAACTATACGGTTAGCAATTTCTGTAGGTAACAGGTCGGCAAGCAGCCGCTCATCGTCTCGAAGTCCGAGCGTTGTTATAGAGTTCAGTATCTGCTTTGTGCTTTCAAGATCCGGCAGAAAACCGTCTGTGTCTCTTGCGGATACCGAATAGTAAAAACCGCCTATTCCGTGATCGTATAGCTCTGAAAAAAGGATATAAATACTCTCGTCATAGAGCGATAAAAGATTATCAAGCTCTGAAACCGCATTTATGCCTATTACAGAACAAGCCGCACTGTAGCTATGATCTCTGTTCAATTTACGAGCGGATCGAATTTCTGCAATACGCTCGCTGGTAATGATTCCTTTTATATCCATCACTTTTATGTTTCCTATATTTGTTTAATAAGGAATGCTTCTTTGCATTTAAATTATATCACAGGGAAAGTGTATAATCAAATATTTATTTAAGTATGAAATCATAAGCGTCTGCTTATGAGTTGCGCGGCACCCCGTCTTTATAAATGCTGACGGTAATTTTTTGCAAATCTATTGAAAAATTCTGTCGCGCGTGATATAATCAATTGTAAATACACAACTTAATTTATAAGCAAAAGCTTATGGAGAAGCTATGAAATCAACTAATTTTTTTAATTTTATGGACTATGTATACGCTGTATATCAAGAGGGATCTTTCACGAGAGCTGCCGAAAAGCTCTATATTTCTCAGCCGGCGCTTTCTCTCACGATAAAAAAGGTGGAAAAGGAAATCGGAGCCCCGATATTTGAGCGCTCAGGCCGGGAGATAAAGCCTACCGTAATCGGCGCAAAATATATTGCCGCTATTGAAAGCACTATGCGTATTCAAAACAATCTAAACACAGAAATTGATGATATTCTGATGCTGAAAAACGGAACGATAAGCATAGGAGCGCCGCAATTTATTGCGGAAAATATATTGCCCGAGCCAATTCGGCTCTTTAAATCGAGGTATCCGGACATAGAGGTGCGTGTTTTCGCCGAGAGTGACTCTATGCTTGAATCCAGGCTTGACAACAATGAGGTTGATCTTGTTATAAACAATGCGGCGGTATTTATGGAAGGCTACAAATATCACACCCTGGTAGATGAGCGTATATTTATAGTTGCTTCAAAAGAAATAGCGCAAAAGCACGGCATTGCCAAGAAAGCCATTACTGTCGAGCAAATAAGGAATTCTCCTAAGGAATTTTATGAAGACTGTAAGGTCTCTGTCGTGGACCTGCAAAGCGAAAAATTCATTTTGTTAAACAAAGGAAGCAAGCTGCGTCAAATGGGGAAGCACATATTTGACGAACGAAAGCTTATCCCTAACGTAGCAATGGAGTTTGAGCAGGAATCAACTGCCGTAAAATATGCTGAGGCGGGCTTCGGAATTTGCTTTATCTCCGAAAAGCAAATTAAATACGGCAATTTTAACGCAGATGTTAGCCTGTTTCTTCCGGCAACCAACTATGCAGCCTTTTCGCTATATGCTATCCGTAAAAAGAGCAGATATATATCCGACACTGTCAAGGAGTTTACCGAGCTGCTTCATTCGCATCTGAAAAAACAGTTCTACGATTAATATATAATCTTCGGGCGCTCAAAAAAGCTTTTGGGCCATGTGAGGGGATATCAAAATATTTCTGCCACAGGAATTTTTGTTGCAAAAAATGTGCCTGCAATCATATCGGTAAAGATGTGAGAGCAGGCACTTTTTAAAAATTAATATAGAGGGGTGGGTTTTATTCCGTCATTTTATTTGGAATTTTCTATTCGATAGAAGTACTCGGCGGCAGATGCCCTTGTCACAGCGCCCGATGAGCTCTCGGCATCCTCGACATCAAATACTCCGAGCATACACATAGCCGAAACGGCAGGTCTTGCCCATATTGGAATTTCCTCATCTGTTGCAAAAACACTTTCCTCACCATCACCGTCAACACCGATAAGAGATGCCAAAATCTTTGCAGCCTCGTATTTTGTTATAGACTTATTAGGCTCAAAGGTCAGCTTTCCGTCTGCAAAATCACCGCTTATAAGTCCTATTCTCTGCGCTGTTGCAACATAGGGCTTAAGCGAGAGGGGAATATCGGCATCATCGTCAAAATAGCTTGATGAAATGCTGGAATCGGGGCGCACACCTGCGCTTTTCATAGCCAGGGCAACAAATTCCGCGCGGCTCAGCTCCTCATCGGGATTAAAGTATACGTCATCTCCCAGTATCTTTCCGCCCATAATTCCCATAGCGGTCATTGCAACCGCGGCATTGTACTCGCTCCTGTCCTCCATATCGATATACACAGTGCTGCACATTCTGTTAACTACCTCAATCTTCACCGCCATAGGCTCGGAGTAGTTGCCGTAGTCATCACGTACAACATAGGTGAATTTGTCCTCGCCCGTATAGTCGCTGTCGGGAGTGTAGCAGAATTTTCCGCCGTCAAGGAAGCAGACTCTGCCCTCTGCGGGGTAAGAAACAACAATATATTCAAGGCGGTCGCCCTCAGGGTCGGAGGCAGAAACCGAAGAATAAACACTTATATTCTGCTGGGTCTTTACTGTTGGAATGCTGTCTGTTTTGGGGGCATAATTTACCTTGTCGATAAATTTAAGGCTGCATTCGATTTCGCTTCCGCCGTCAACCTTGAATTTAAAGGAGCATTCCGAAACCGATTTTGATGCAGGAACAAATACAAGTCCACCTAGGTTCTTTCGCTGAATTTCACGTCCCTCGCTTACACGTCTGCCGCCTAGCAAAAGCGTGCCCTCAAGAGATGTGGGAATAGAGGTAACGGTGATAGAATTAAAGTCTGTTACACATAGTGCGGACTTAAAGTCACCATCGGTAAAGGTCATTTTATGTCCCTTAAGTCCTGTTTTTACCATTTTAATATCCGAGGCAATAACCTGCGCTCCGGGACCTAAAAAAGCGCTGGCAGAGACAGCGCAAACTCCAAAGATAGCTACAAGGGTCAAAATCAGAGCAACTAATTTTTTCAAAATCCAAAAAACCTTCCTTTTCCTGAGATTGTAGTTATTTTTTGCAAAACAGTCTCCCTTTATTCGCAAAGCCCCCAAAAAGAAAGTATAATTTTAAAAACTTTGTTACATGCTTTTGTCGCCTACTGTACTTTGCCACTGTGACAGAACTTTCATTCCTCATTTTTATTTTTTGTCTTCTGATGAGAAAACAAAAAAGACGGTCTGCAGGTGACCGTCTTTTTTTATTAGGGAGATGAAATTACTTAACTTCAACCTCTGCGCCTGCAGCCTTAAGCTGCTCAGCGATCTTGTCAGCCTCTTCCTTAGCAACTGCTTCCTTAACAGTCTTGGGAGCTGCCTCAACAAGGTCCTTAGCGTCCTTAAGTCCAAGGCCGGTGATCTCACGAACAACCTTGATAACGTTAAGCTTAGAAGCACCAGCGTTCTTAAGAACAACGTCGAACTCGGTCTTCTCCTCTGCTGCGGGAGCTGCTGCGCCTGCGCCGGGAGCTGCTGCAACTGCTACAGGAGCTGCAGAAACGCCGAATTCCTCCTCAAGTGCCTTTACGAGATCTGCGAGTTCAAGAATGGTAAGACCCTTAACAAGCTCAAGGATCTGAGTAGACTTTTCGTTCATTTTAAAATCCTCCGAAATTTTCGTATTATTTTTAATTTAATAATGTAGTGCAGAAATTAAGCCTCTGCGGGAGCTTCTGCGGGAGCCGCATCCTCTGCGGGTGCTGCCTCTCCGTCTTTGTCGATAATAGCCTGAAGTACATAAGCAAAGCTGTAAAGGGAAGACTGAAGACTGCCCATCATCTTGCCGATAAGAACTTCCTTAGTAGGAGTAGCTGCGAGAGCCTCAACGCCTGCCTGGTCAAGAACGCCTCCGTCAACAAAACCTGCCTTGATTTCAAAGCACTCAATTTTGTCAGCGAACTGCTTCATGATCTTTGCGGGAGCGAGGGGATCGTCCTGGCTGATTGCGATAGCGGTCATACCGGAAAGGTACTGCTTCATATCGCCGTAGCCTGCGATGTCGCATGCTCTGCCTGTGAGGGTGTTCTTCATAACGGTGTATTCTACACCGGCCTTACGAAGAGCTGCACGGAGCTCGGTGTCTTCAGAAACCTTAATGCCTTCGTATTTAACAAGCACGCCTGCCTGTGCGGACTGCATCTTAGCGGCGAGTGTTTCAACGACTTGCTTCTTTTCTTCAAGAATCTTATTGCTTGGCATTGTTTCACCTCCATAAAAAATCAATAAAAAACATCCTTTTCCGAAAAAGGCAGACAACCTCCCGAGAAAAGGACAACAAAAATACAATATATATTTTAGTTTTCTTCACCTCGGCAGGAAAGCTTACACTTTTACCGGAAACCTGCTGTCTTAGGATACCTATGGTATTATACACGAATATCTCCCCTTTGTCAAGGGGTTTTGCAAAAAAACTCAGAAATATTTTTTGCAAGAGAAAACGGGGAAGATTTTCCCCGCTTTCTGTTAGGTTTATTAAATAGTTACTCGTAAAGAGGATATTTTGCGCAAAGGGCAGCGACCATAGCCTTCCCTGTTGGGGAAGGGGGACCGGCACTGCCGGTGGATGAGGTGCGAGAATGATTGATTTAAAAAGCTATTTACTCGTAAAGAGGATATTTTGCGCAAAGGGCTGCAACGCGTGCCTTAGCTTCCTCTGCGTTATTATCGTAGTCCTTAAGAGTCATACCGATGATCTTAGCGATCTCAGCCATGTCCTCTTCCTTAAAGCCTCTTGTGGTCGTTGCGGCTGTACCAAGTCTCAGTCCGCTTGTAACAAAGGGCTTCTGGGTGTCAAAGGGAATTGCGTTTTTGTTGCAGGTAATGCCAACCTCGTCAAGAAGATGCTCAGCCTCTTTACCTGTGTCAACCTTCATTCCCGTAAGGTCAACGAGCATAAGGTGGTTGTCTGTGCCGCCGGAAACAAGCTTAAATCCCTCTGCAAGAAGACCCTCAGCAAGAGCCGCCGCATTCTTTACTATCTGGTCGGCATAAGCCCCAAACTCGGGCTTAAGAGCCTCACCGAAGCAAACTGCCTTAGCGGCAATTGTGTGCATAAGGGGACCGCCCTGAATACCGGGGAAGATAGCCTTATTTATCTTTTTTGCAAGCTCCTCGTCATTTGTGAGAATAAGACCGCCTCTCGGACCTCTCAGTGTTTTGTGAGTGGTGGTTGTGGTAACGTGAGCATAGGGAACAGGCGAGGGATGAGCTCCTGTGGCAACAAGACCTGCGATATGCGCCATATCTACCATAAGGTATGCTCCAACCTTGTCTGCAATCTCACGGAATCTCTTAAAGTCGATAATTCTGGGATATGCTGAAGCGCCTGCGAGAATAAGCTTGGGGCTGCACTCGAGAGCAAGTCTTTCAACCTCGTCGTAGTCGATTCTGCCGTCATTTTCAGAAACACCGTAGGGAACAATGTTCCAGTACTTACCGGACATATTTACGGGCGAGCCGTGAGAAAGGTGTCCACCGTGAGCAAGATTCATAGAAAGAACGGTGTCGCCCGGCTCAAGAAGAGCAAAGAACACAGCCATATTAGCCTGTGCGCCCGAGTGGGGCTGAACATTTGCATATCCTGCGCCGAAAAGCTCCTTAGCGCGCTCGATAGCGATAGTTTCAACAACGTCTACATGCTCGCATCCGCCGTAATATCTCTTAGAGGGGTATCCCTCGGCATATTTGTTTGTAAGGGTTGTGCCGTTAGCCTCCATTACAACCTCAGAAACGAAGTTCTCGGAAGCGATAAGCTCAATTTTATTCCTCTGCCTTGAGGTCTCTGCCATAACCGCGCTGTAAAGCTCGGGGTCGTTTGTTTTAAGAAGATTGTATTCTCTCATTTTTTTCTTTCCTTATTTTTAGATTACCGATATATTATACATTAAAAGTATTGCTTTGTCAATAGATTAACAAAAAGCTTTGTCATTTGTTAACTGTTTTGAGTAAATTACCGTAAAATCGACATATTTTCGTGCTATTACTTTATTTTTTTGCATTTTCAGCCATGCTTTTTCTTCTTTGCAGAAGATATTTATGTCTTACCTCTGTAATAAAACGCTGCACCCTCTCAGACTGATAATCTCTGTATGTCCAGGGGAGCTTGTGCCACTCGCCCCTAGCAAAAAAGAGGGTCATCTCGGTGTAAATTCCGTCTTTTAAGGGGATACGGAAGCCGGCCTTTTTCGTTGTGGCAAGTAAAAGTCTTCCGTGGTTAATAAATCCGGGGTCAAGATTAACACGCCTGCCGCCGTCTACCGAAAGCATATTTTCAATCTCGTTGGTCCTGATTTTTATATCAGCCTGTCTTGCAGGGTCAACAGTATTTTTAAAGCTGTAAATTCTTCTCAGACCCTCGCCGCCCATTTCCTCGTCATAGTAGTCTGAAAATTCCTTGGAGAATGAGAATTCCTCGCTGACGTCCTCAATTTCGCCAAATTCCTCTACTAAAATTGCGATAGCCTTTTCCATAAGCTCCCTGTCGCTGTAAATCACGCCGACAATAAGCTTTTCTTCTTCAAAATCATAAACTGCGCCCATAACAAACTCCGAAAAAACATTTTTCCATTATATTTTATAACATTTTCCCGATTTAGTCAAGAGATGTGAGTCATTCGACGAAAAAACACAGAATTTGCCCATTTTCATACAATAAAAATAGCGGCGAAAGCCGCAAAAAGAAAAGGAAACGAAAAAATGTTAAAAAATCAGAACGGTTATCCCGCAGTCGACCGCACTGCCTACGGCAGAGTCGCTGTAATAAGGTGCAATTCTGTCGGCGGGGAAAATACAGCTAACAGGGATATGAGCTATGCCGAGGGCTGCGCTGCTTTAGATGGCGCTCCCTTAGCGTATGTTTATTCTCCCGACCAGCGGTTCAGACTTCTTTATTCAGCCAAGGATGCTCTCGCTCACGGTACCCTTTTCGAGGAGCTTTATAAGCCTATGGAGGTCTACGGAAATGAATAGAGACAGAAGAAATAATATGCCGCAGAATATGCAAAATCCGAACGAGGATTACGGCGAAAATATGCACGGCGCGGGCAACGAATACGAGAGAGCACCAAGCCGTATAGCGGCAGAGCGCTATGAGAATATGGCGGCAGCAGCGCTTCTTGAGGAAATACGCGCTCTTTCGTTTGTTAAGGTGGAGCTTGAGCTGTTTCTCGACACTCATCCCAATTCCCAGAAGGCTCTTGACTACTATCAGCAAACAATAGATGCTCTTGATATGCTCTACGAAATTTATCACGAAAAGTACGGTCCCCTGGTAGCAAGCGGAGTTACAGACCCCGACAAATGGACCTGGGTAAACACCCCATGGCCCTGGCAGGTAGGAAACGGTGCCCCCGAGAAGGGAGGAAGAGGATAATTTATGTGGATTTATGAAAAGAAGCTTCAGTACCCTGTAAAAATTGCGAACCCCAATCCCAAGCTTGCGGGAATGATTATTACCGCCCTCGGTGGACCTGACGGTGAGCTTGCAGCCGCAACCCGCTATCTTAACCAGAGATATAATATGCCCGACGGCAGAGTTGTTGCCGTGTTGACGGATGTAGGAAGCGAGGAGCTTGGCCATATGGAAATGGTGGCTTCTATCGTCTACCAGCTTACAAGAAATCTGACTCCCGCGGAGATTAAGGCAGGCGGATTTGATAAATACTATGTTGACCACGGTGCAGGAATTTATCCCGCCTCGGCAGACGGTGTACCATTTAACGCAATGGCGATAGCCTCAAAGGGAGACCCCCTCGCGGATATCCACGAGGACCTGGCAGCCGAGCAGAAGGCGAGAGCTATGTATGACGCAATTCTCCGACTTTCAGACGACCCCGACGTCAACGACGCGATAAAATTCCTCCGTCAGAGAGAGGTTGTTCACTTCCAGCGCTTCGGCGAGGCAATGCGCATTTTAATGGGAGACTAACCCAAATCTTAAATTAAGCCTTCCCCTTAAGTGGAAGAACTTACAGAGCGAGCCGTTTTTGCGGCTCGCTCTTTTACAATTTGCGCTATTGGTTGTTTTTTGCTTTATGGGTTTCTCTGTATTCCTGTGGGGTCATATACATCTCTTTTTTGAAAATCCTTGAAAAGTTTCTTGGTTGAATTCCAACATAATCGGCTATTTCCAGAACAGTCATTGAAGTATTTCTCAGCATAAAGCATGCATTTTCAATCTTAACGGTATTCAGATAGGCATGTGGTGACACTCCCGTGCTTTCTTTAAATATTCTGGTAAAATAGCTGCGGTCAAATCCTATAGATTCCGCAAGCTCTGATACCGAGTCGATTTTGGCATATGATGTTCCTATAATATCTAGGGCCTTTTGAATTACAACATTTTGGGCTGCAGGCTTTTGCTGGGGGGTGAGAATGGATACTATTTTATAAAAGCATCCTGTTCTTCTGATGTCTGCGCTGCGGCTTTTATCGGACATTGATTTGTGAATTTCAATGATTTCTTCAAGCAGCGGATAAAATGTTCCTTTTGGGGCAAATGGATTTTCGGGTGTTATTCCGGTAGCCTCAATGAGATTTGCTACATTAAGCCCTCCCACGTGGCAAAAGTAGCCTTTTCTGGGATTAATTGTGTCGCAAGTATGCGTAACTACCCTGTTGGGAAAAAGAATGTAAAAGCTTCTTGGCGAAACGGTGTGACTTTTTCCGTTAATTGTAATTGTTCCGTAGCCGTCAATGTTGCACTCAAGCGTGTAGCAATCGCGGATTACAGGTCCGTGCTGTGCACCCGGCAAGGGAAGGTCTTCCGCACATTTGAAAATGGTGGGCTCGTGGGTCGTATACTTTATTATCTTTTCTTCTTTCAAAATTACATCCTCCGAGGTGGAATACTTTCGAAATTCTATACTGTTAACATATTACACATTGAACTCGAAAATTGCAATAATAAAATCATCAATAGTCACAAAATGAGGATGACAACAAACAAACAGTCATTGTTTGTTGCGATACAAACTGATAAAATATAGTTGAGATATGTCAGCAGTTGCCTCAATTATAACAAACAGAGTGAAAAAATGCAACAGATTTGTTGGTAAATTTAGTGAATTGTTGATAAAAATATACAAAAAGCGAAAGGAGCGATTGTGTGAAATCGGAATATGAGCTTGTAAGACTCGAAATTTGGCAATTTGAAGATAGCGACGTCATTTTAACATCGGGCGCAGACGGTGATTTTGGCGGCGACAGTCCGAATTCCGACGAAAACGGTTGGGCAGGATAATTTTGGCAGCTAAAATTGCAAAATTACAAAAAACTACAACAAAATGCAAAATGAAGAAAGGACAAATTATGAAAAACAACAAATTAATTAAGATTATGGTATGTATCCTTAGCCTGGCGGCTATTATCGGTGTATCACTTGGAATTACCGCTTTTGCCGACAGCTCTGAGAATCAGAGCGTTGAGATTGCAGGATACAATGTTTCATACGGAGGCTCTGTCTCTATTGTATATGCCGTCAAGTCGGAGCTTAACGAGGGACAGTATGTTAAAATCAAGGGCTCGGCATACAACCCTGTAGACGGCACTACCGAGACCTTTTCTACAAAGAGCTACGAAATTCCTACCTATGATATTGTTATAAACGGTGAGAATTTTGGTAAGCTTCCTATGTTCTATACTCCCGGTATTCCTCTTAAGAATATGGCGACCGTAGTAACCGCGGAGGCTGTAATCTGTGAGGCTGACGGAACAGAGACAGCTATAACCTCGGGTAAGGTTACATATTCGGTTCTTGAATACCTTTACCAGAGACAGTTTATGTATGCTGAAAGCAACAATCCGGCACAGAATGAGCTTTACGAGCTTATGCTTAAGACCGGTGAGGCAGTGCAGGCGGCTCTTGACAATTACGGAGCAGATCACACCCCCTCAAAATATGCTTATGTTAACGTAAGCGGAGGCAGCTTTGACGGTAAGGAGGCAGGCATTGTTCTTAAGGGCGATGCAATAACCCTTACAGGAAATGACGCAGGCTTTACCGTAACTCCCGTATCCTTGGGAGATGATTATGCGGTTGAAAAGGGCACTCCTGTAACTGTGGCTAACGGTGGCGAGTATACCGTTGAGGAAAGCATTATTGTTACCGCAAATGAGGCTGAGGCATTCGAGTTTGGCGCAGGTCGCTACTATTCTGGCATTTATGCAGGAACCAGATATGACTTTAGCGACGAGTCCCAGATGAACAAAACCGAGAGCGGTGGAACTACCGATGATATTTCCATAACCGACGGTATAGAAAGATTCGGCAAGACCGCAGCCGGCGCTCAGGAATACATATTCTGGAAATACAACACCAGCGATCCGAAAAAATATTATTCGGGCGATTCTTTGGTATTCGAGGCTGATCTTAAGTTCAGCGGAATTATTACCGCGAACGGAGCGTTCTCCAGGCTTATGTTCCGTGGATTTAGTACAAAATATCAATATTCAATTTCGTTAGTCGAATCTGACGGAAAAATAAGAATAGGCAGCTCCACATACATTGAAAAGGAGCAGTGGAACAATATTGCAATAGTTGTGACACCCGATACATCGACTTCCGAAGCTTCTGCCGACATTTATGTAAACGGTGTTAAAACCGCCACCGAGCAGATTACGGGAGTAGAGGGAAGCTTTTCAAGCTTAGGTAAGGCTCATCTCTATTTGAATGCTGCTGAAACCGGATGCGTATACATCGATAATGTTTATGCAGGATATGTCCGTAAGAACGAAGGCGGACTCTATTATAATTCCGAGTTTTCGGGTAAGCGCTATGATTTCACCGACGGCAATGCAGCTCCTATGTTTAATTCAAATCCTGCATCTGAGAGCACTGTGGTTGACGGTGTTAATGTGGTAAAGGTTGTCGGAGCGTCCAGTGAAGATTATCCTCAATTCAAGTTCGGAAATCAGGATACCTCGTCCTTTACAAACAAATGCGCGGTATTTGAGACCGATATTATGTTTAGCGGTGATTGGACAGTGCGTCCCGCTTTCCGCTTCAGAATTATGGGATATGATTTTACTCCCGACAGCAATTTGTGGAAAGACAATGCAATTTATGTTCCAAACAACGGAGCTCGTATGTATTTTGGCAGATGGTATAATCTGAGAATCGAGATTTACCAGACCGAAACTGCGGGAGAATTCAATCTTCAGTTCTATCTTAACGGAGCTTATAATTGCACCAGAACCATTAAAGGAAATACAACAACGTCAAATGATATGCTCTTCAGATTGAACGGCACAGGTACCGGCTCTGCCGTATATCTTGATAACATATTCTTTGACTACGTAGACAAGGCATACGAGGTTAAATAAGGCTTTTAATTGATTTTGAGGTCGGCTCCGAAAAACTGACAGAAAGTGAGCCGACCTCTGTTTAACTCACACGCAGAGCTTTGCTTTGCGTGTGCTTGGAGAAAAAATGAAAACTACAACTTGCAATAATGAAACAGAATTTATACAAAAATGGGGCAAAGTAATCGAGGAATTTGACAAAAGAGGAGGAGATGGCAGGGCTATCGCTGAGTCGTTAGATTACCTCTATGCCGCATATTCCGACGGATTGCCCACATGGCTTGCGGGCCTTTATGACAAAGAGGTGGGAGGATTTTATTATTCCAATTCAGCGAGAGACAACGAGGGCTTCCTCCCCGACATAGAAAGCACCGTTCAAGCGCTCAATTTTATGAGAAGCTCGGGAATGGTTTCCTCTGTGAAAGAGCTTCCCGAAGAAATGAAAAAGGGTGTTGAGAGGTTTGTAAAGGGGCTTCAATCTCCCGACGACGGATTTATTTATCATCCTCAATGGGGAAAGGATATTACCGACTCCCGCAGAGGCAGAGATATGATGTGGGCTGGTGTGGCGGCTGAAAACTTTGGTTTTTCTCTTCCTTACCCCACGGCAAACGAAAGGCTGAAAAGCAATTTAGATAACGATAATAAAGAGCTGAATGCGATGCCGGAGTACTTCGGCTCAAAGGAAGCTATGATAAAATACCTTGATGGGTTTGACTGGGTAAACAATTCCTATTACGCAGGTAATATGATAGCAGCCCAGGCTCAGCAGATAATAGCGGCAGGGCTTGCGGATACGGTTGTTGAATATGTAAATCGTTATCAAAATCCCGAAAACGGATTTTGGTACAAGGATGTCGATATGCATTACGGCATAAACGGCTTTATGAAAATAACCTCGCTTTATATCAAGGCGGGCGCTCCTATACCCCGCGCCGAGCTTGCTGCCGAGTCCGCAATGAGTCTGCTTCTCACCGATGAGATAGGCACAACGGTATGCCATCTTTATAATGTTTGGGTGTCGCTTACCGCTATACTTTATTCTCTCAGAAAAAGCAAAAGCGCAGAGGATGCGGCGGCAGCTGAGCGCATAGCTAAAAAACTTTTGAAAATAGCGCCTTTGGCTATCAGAAATTCCAGAACAAAGTCAGGTGTGTTCCAAAAGGAAGACGGCTCATTCTCGTATATGAGGGAGAATAGCAGCTGGCGTTCTCAGGGAGCTCCTGTGTGTCTTCCTAATATGAATGAGGGAGATGTAAATGCCAGCTGTATAAGCTCAACAGGAATCATTAGTAACATTTATTCAGCCCTTGATGCAGGCTGTGTTAAGGTCCCACTTTATACAGAAAAGGATTACGCTGCATTCATTTCGGCTTTGAATTTTTGATTTGTCTAGAAAGACATATGTTTTAGTTACAAAAAGGAGCAAAGATGAAGCAAATAAATAAAAAAGGCCTGTTTCGCATTTTTATGACTGTTGTTCTGATACTTGCGGCTTTTTCTTCCTGTAAAAATGACACAGATAAGCCTGATATATCCGGAGACAGTTTGGACTTTCTCTCCGAAGGAGCAGAGGTCATCTTTATAATCCCGGAAAACAGCAGCATCAGACACGAGAAGCTTGAAAACGCGGTTTTTGATATTACCGGCAATTATCCTGTTTACAAGTACGATAGCATACCTGTTAAGAACAGGGAAATAATTCTCGGCGAGACCTCTCGCGAGCTATCAAAAAAAGCATATCGTGAGCTTGATCGGCTTGAGCTTGGGGGCGATAACCAGGGATATGTTATATACTCCTCGGGCACCTCGGTGGCGATAGCTTTTAGCGGTGATACGGCATTTGATGTGGCGATTGATGAGTTTATAGCAACCTGCCTTGACGGAGACGGAGCGGCAGAGCTTAAGCAGGGCTTGATAGCCAAGCAGAGCTTTTCTGTTTATGAATATTATGATGAAATATCAAGGAAAGAGCGAGCAGAGCAGTGGGCGGCTCTTGAGGCTGTCGTTAATAAAAACGGAAATGACGGCTCAGCCTTGGTGGGTGCACTGAAGGAGCTCTATTCGATTTATTCTTCAGATGTGTACAGATGGCTTGCAAACCTTTATGACCCTGTGAACGGCGGATTTTATTTTTCCAACTCGGGCAGAAATACCGAGGGGTATCTTCCCGACCTTGAAAGCACAAGACAGGCTCTTGGCTTTATCAGCGAGTCCGGTCTTGAGATGCCCGGAGGATATTCCGAAGATATAAAAAATCAGATAGTCCGCTTTGTGCAGTCAACCCAAAGCGAAGAGGATGGCTATTTCTATCATACTCAGTGGCAGACCGTTACCGACTCAAGGCGCGGCAGAGACCTTAACAGCGCTATATCCATACTTAGCAGATTTGGAGCAAAGCCTCTTTATCCTACGGCGGCAGACAGAGTTTCCGGAGACGGAACGGCAATGTCATTGTCCACCGGGCGCTATGCCGCATGCTCTATGCTGTTAAAGTCTAATGCGATAGCTGTATCATCGTCTAGATATTCGAGCAAAGAAAACTTCCTTGAATATCTTAATTCCTTTGACTGGTCTGTCGGAAATTCTTATGAAAACGGTAACACCATAGCGGCACAGTCAACGATGATAAAGGCATCTGGGCTTTTGCCAACCTGTATTGAGTTCTTTAATTCTATCCAAAATCCCCAAACGGGAATGTGGAGCGATGTTCTGAATAACGAAGCGGTAAACGGCTTTATGAAGATAAGCTTTCTTTATACAAGCGCAGGTACTGCAATTCCTCATGCTAAGCTTGCGGTAGAGGGAATACTAAAGAATAATATGATGATGTATTCTGGAGAGCCGGAGCAGGACAGATCTCTTTATGCATCAACCCCCTGCCATGTATATAACCCTTGGACAGCTATAGATCAGGTTCTGACAAATCTTAGCGGTGCAGGTGAGCAGGAGCTTAGGGCAGAGATAATTTCTATGGTAAGAGAGCAAGCTCCGGAGCAGATTGAAAAATCAAAAGAGCTTATTCTTGCGTTTATGAAAGAGGACGGCTCCTTCTCCTGGCAATATGATACAAATACTCCCTCGTCGCAGGGCGCACCGGTTGCTGTTGTAGGTATAAATGAGGGTGATGTTAACTCCACATCACTGTCCTCTATCAGCTTGATTAACAGTATATACAGCGCCATGGGTCTTCGTAAACATAAGGTTGATCTGTTCGGTAAGGGTGATGCCGCACGTTTCAACGATTTGCTGAGCGGAATGGGCGAGATTATCAAGACAGGAGTTGTGTCAGCCGGAGTTGCAACCTTTGACGGCGGAAGCGTTGAGAAAGCTATTCTTGGAAGCTGGCGTGTTGAGCTTGATACAAGCCCCGAGGATCTTGAGCATAAAAATTATGCTTATTCATACATAAATGATGAAAAGCAGCTTGTTTTCGGCAAACGAGAGTCGGGAAGCGCCGGTTATCTTGGCTTCCGCACAGCGGGAAGTAAGGAGAACACAAGGTTCGTGCTATCGTTGGATTTCAAATACGACGGTAAGAGCTTTGCAGAAGAGGCTACCGGGCAAAAGGTTAAGATCTCCATGTACAATGACGGCGGACGATTCTATTACGCGACGTTAAACAAAAACACTCGCGGTAAACTCTGCTTCGAGACTAATCCTAATATTGAGCTTGATGCGGATAAATGGTATAATCTGCGCTTTGAGTATTACAAAAATACTCTTCTCAATGTTTGTATGGTTTATGTGAACAACAAATATGTTGGCGATATGGGAAACTCTGATGCTACATATAGTGATGAGGGATGGAGCAAGGGGCTTATAGAGCTGATGTCCGGCGCATCCTCAATCAAGCTCACTATAGATAATATTTCTATGACGAGGGACGATGAGCTTCACGAAACCGAGAAGATTGAGAATTGGCACCCCGAAAATTATCCCACTCTTCCCGAGGGAGACGCTTCTCCCGGAAACGGAAAATACTTCAACGATTTGTCCTATGTAGGAATCAGACATGATTATAACAGCGACGAAAAAGCTCCCGTACAGGACAGCGGAAACAACAGTGTTTTAGTTGAGCTTACCGAAAGCGACTATGTTCTTTGGTATAAGCTCAATAATAAAAGAGAATCTTACCTGACCTACGGCTTTGAGAATTCTATGAAGAGCGAAGAAAACTGCGTTGGTATCGTGGAATTTGATTACAAAACCGGAAATGTCAAATCCGCATCTCCCACAAGGTTTGGTATTTGGTGCGGAGGAATAGAAGCTGAGATAAGAATACTTAATGTAAACGGTTCTTTGAGATTTGGTAACAAGGTGGGCGAGCATTTCAGCGGCTCTCCGAGACTTTCTGAGGATACCTGGTACAATTTCCGTTTTGAATTTTACTGTTCTGAGTCATCTTTATCCGGCGCTACAGTAAAGGTCTATATAGATAACGAATACGCTATAGACCTAGCCGTAACGGATGTAAACAATCGCGCGGATAAATCCGACAGAATAAATATTTATCTCCACAAGGATGAGGAAAACGCTTATATGTGTCTTGACAACATCTATCTTGGATATGAAGAAAAGGAATATGTAAAGGGTGAAGCTCCCGCAGAGCTTCCCGAGCCTCCCACCCCCGAGTTTAGCGGTGATGTCAGCAACGGCTTTTATGACAGCGATGAGAGCGGATACCGCAAGGACGGCACCGAGGCTCCTCCCGCAATTCAGCTTTGGCCTGCCGACAGAGCGCCAAGTGCCGAAATAATTAACCGTGAGGGCTCATATCTTTATAAAAAGCTAGACGGAAACAGCGATGAGTATATCACATTCAACTATCCTATGGTTACCTATATGCCTAAGGGAGTGTCTGTTCTTGAAATGGATATAACTCTGGATAAGGCCACGTCAAGATTGCCTGCCTCATTCGCGATTTACGCTGATGAGACCGAGGCGAGAATATATATCGGCTATAATGAAGATGAGAAGTTCTATTATCTTTCAACCTATATAGGTAAGGAGTACGAGGGCTCGCCTCATTTCGAGCCGGGAGTAAAGTATAAGCTCAGATTGGAGTATTACTATTACTGTGATGACGACGGAGGCGCGGAGTTTAAGGTATATGTTAACAATACTCACGTAACCGACCTGATAGTTACTAATCTTACTGCCAGAGCAGGAAGAACAAACAGATTTAATTTCTACCTTGGCAAGTCTGAGACCGCGGTTGAAATCCTCTTCGACAATCTGTTTATGGGTTATATGAACAAAACCTATGAGGCTATGGTGATACCTGAGGCTGACGAAAATAACGGCAAGGGCCAATTCTTTACCGGAGCTCTTGAGGGTGTGTCTTACATCAAATACGATTACAACGACGGAATGGGTACACCCAAGATTGACGGACTTAATTCCTCCGCGACCGCCGAAGTGGAAAAATATATGCTTAGGCTTAAGAAAGTCTCCTCGGGTAACTCTTATGTTCATTATTCCTTCAATGCTCTGGGGCAAACAGTTCTTAAAAATGCGGCTTCGGTTTTTGAGGCGGATATGATGTTTGGCGGACTTGAAGAGGGTGTGAACCAGCTTGGAAGCATTCGTCTCGCCAATTCAAAAAAAGAGGCGGAAATAAGACTTTGGGTAAACTCAGAGGGCAAGGTCTATTTTGGTAACTGTGTCGGTGAGCCCGCAGAGGGAACACCCTACCTTGATGCTGATAAATGGTACAATATACGTATAGTTTCCCCCTATTATCGATATACAGCAGGTGTAGCGACAAATTCGGGAGTGGAGATTTACGTAAACGGCGAGCTTGCTTGTGTGCTATCCGGTGTTAATGTTGTGGACAGAAGCTCAAAAAGCTGGGATAACAGAGCGTTTATCTATCTTTATGCGGAACAGACAAAGTCTTATATGCATTTAGATAATTTGTACATTGGATATACAGATATCGAGGATACTGCCGTTCCGCCCTCAGATGATTCAGAGCTTTATCCGTCTGTTGAGGTAAAGGATGAGGATTTATACGGGAACGGGGAGAATACGGACCAAGATTCCTGGAACAAGGCATAGTATTTTTAATTTCTTTTGTCGACCGCTGATGAAAATTCACGGTCGACAAATTTTATCTATTTTTCATTATTCTTTTTCTTTTTTGCATTTTTATTTTTCGTATTTTTGTGGTATAATGTAGGCATAATATAGCCGATTTATCTTCAAATTGTTTTGAGAGGTAGTTGTTATGGTAACCTATGAATACACGAAAAACAAAAAGAAAAGCCGGGGAGACGAGCCTATTCTTTATTACTGCAAGGAGGATGCTGACATAAAGCCGGGAGCTGTTTTCGGACCTGTTATCAGGGATATTTATGTAATAGAGTGCAATACCGAGGGCTACGGAACTCTGAGGATAAATGGCAATGAGTTTAAATTAAAGCCCGGATGCTGCTATGCCACATTCCCCGGTCAGGTTACCTTTCTCACATCAGACGAGGTTTACCCGAGACGAGGATTTTTCTGTATTCTAGGCGGTGCCAGAGTGGGCGAAATACTTCAAAGTGCCGGAATAAGTGAAAAAAGTCCCTTTGCTTCACCCGAGACATTTGAGATTGTAACCGAGATAATTAAAAAGCTGATAGAAATGAAAGGCGAAAACGGACTTGGAGCAGAGCTTAGACGTACCGCATATATTTACGAAATTCTTTCTGCTTTTATGCTTGGCAGATGCGTAAATGATAAGGATATATGGCTTGAGCGCGCTCTGGGGTTTTTCGAGGCGGGATATCAGAACAATATCAGTGTTGGCGATATTGCCGCGGATGTGGGGTTTGACAGATGCTATTTTTCTTTGATTTTCAAGGAGGCTATGGGTGTTCCCCCTCACAAGTACCTTACATCTCTGAGAATAGAAAAGGCGAGCAAGCTGCTTTTGGAAACGGATGCCTCTATTGCCGAAATCTCTGAGAGCGTTGGCATTGACCCCAGCAATTTCTCAAGAACATTTAAGGCGGAAATGGGAATAAGCCCCATGCAGTATAAAAAACGTCACGGAAAAGAATAGTAAAATTAAATATTTTTGCATTTAGTCTTGAATAGTTGATAAAAATATGGTATCATATTAACATTCTTTACTTCTCCAGGAGGAAATTATGTACAGAATAGTTAACAAAAAAAGCCTTAACCCCACTGTTACAATGATGGATATTGAGGCGCCGCTTGTTGCTAAAAAGGCAAGGGCAGGTCAATTTATCATTTTGCGTGTTGACGAGGAGGGGGAACGTATTCCTCTTACCGTTGCGGGGTATGACAGAGAGGCCGGAACAGTTAAAATAATTTTTCAGATAGTCGGCGCGACCACCGAAAAGCTGAATCATAAAAATGAGGGTGAATTTATTTCGGATTTTGTAGGTCCTCTCGGTCTACCGACAGATATAGAGGGGCTCAAGAATGTGTGCATTGTCGGCGGAGGTGTCGGTTGCGCAATAGCTCTCCCTGTCGCAAAGGCTCTCCACGAGGCGGGATGCCGTGTTACATCTGTAATAGGATTCAGAAGCAAAGACTTGCTTATTCTCGAGGATGAGTTTAAAGAGGTGTCTGAGGAGCTCTTCGTTATGACAGACGACGGCTCATACGGCAGGCAGGGCAACGTGTGTGTTCCTCTTAACGAGATGTTCTCAGAGGGCAAGCGCTTTGATAAGGTAATTACTATCGGTCCTCTTATTATGATGAAGTTTGTTGTTGAGGCAACAAGACCCACAGGCATTCCCTGCGACGTTTCAATGAATCCCATTATGATTGACGGCACGGGAATGTGCGGAGGCTGCCGCCTTACGCTGAATGTCGACGGTAAAAAGGTAACTAAATTTGCCTGTGTTGACGGTCCCGACTTTAACGGCTATGAGGTCGATTTTGACGAGGCTATGTCAAGAGGCATGATGTACCGTGATTTCGAGCGCCATGCTCATGACGAAGCCTGCAATCTCTTTAAAGGGGAGGTAAGATAAAATGGCTAATATGTCACTTAAAAAAAATCCAATGCCAACCCAGGAGCCTTTGGTCAGAGCTCATAACTTTGACGAGGTTGCCCTCGGATATACCGAAGAAATGGCGATAGATGAGGCGCTGCGCTGCCTTAACTGTAAAAATATGCCCTGTGTTACAGGCTGTCCTGTAAATATTCATATTCCCGAATTTATCTCTAAGGTAAAGGAGGGCGACTTTGAGGGGGCTTATGAAATTATTTCGAAGACCTCAAGTCTTCCTGCCGTTTGCGGCAGAGTTTGTCCCCAGGAGACCCAGTGCGAGGCAAAGTGTGTAAGGGGCATTAAGGGTGAGCCGGTAGGTATAGGCAGGCTTGAAAGATTTGTTGCTGATTGGCATAATTTACATAGCGATAAAGCTCCCGAGACAGCGCCAAAAAACGGACATAAGGTTGCTGTTGTAGGCTCGGGTCCCTCCGGTCTTACATGTGCCGGAGACCTTGCTAAGCTTGGCTATGACGTAACTGTTTTTGAGGCTTTGCACACTGCCGGCGGAGTGCTTGTTTACGGTATTCCCGAGTTCCGTTTGCCTAAGAGTATTGTTAAAAAGGAAGTACAGAATCTTGAGGCGATGGGTGTAAAAATGCAAACAAATGTTGTCATAGGCAAGACTTTAACCGTTGACGAGCTGTTTGAAATGGGATTTGAGGCTGTGTTTATCGGCTCTGGCGCAGGGCTTCCAAGCTTTATGGGAATTCCCGGAGAATCGCTTAAAGGAGTTTATTCGGCAAACGAATTTCTTACCCGCTCAAACCTTATGAAAGCCTATCTTGAAAGCCCCAATACCCCTATAATGAAAGGCGGCAGAGTTGCCGTTGTAGGCGGCGGAAATGTTGCTATGGATGCGGCAAGAACTGCGCTTCGCTTGGGGGCTGAAAAGGTGTATATAGTTTACCGCCGTTCAATGGAAGAGCTTCCCGCAAGACGTGAGGAGGTTGAGCACGCTGAGGAGGAGGGAATTGAGTTCCGCCTACTTACAAACCCCAAGGAAATTTTAGGTTACAACAATCCCGAGGATAAGAGAGACCCGAAAAACGGATTTGTTACGGGTATGAGATGTGTAAAAATGGAGCTTGGCGAGCCTGATGAGCGAGGCAGGCGCCGTCCTGTCGAAATTCAGGGCAGCGATTTTGTAATTGATGTTGATACAGTTATAATGTCTATCGGCACAACTCCCAATCCGCTTATAAAGTCCACAACAGAGGGGCTGGAGGTAAATTCCAGAGGCGGAATTATAGTTGAAGAAAACGGCAAAACCACAAAAGATGGTGTATATGCCGGCGGTGATGCCGTAACAGGTGCCGCAACGGTTATCTCGGCAATGGGAGCAGGTAAGCTTGCTGCCGCATCAATTCATGAATATATTTCTAACAAATAAAAAACCATTTTTGACGGTCTGCGGCTATCGCAGACCGTTTTTTTACTATCGTAATTACTGTAAATTATGTTGAGTAAAACAACTTAACAAAAAAAATGAGTGTCATATATCTATTGCTTTTTATACTTAGCAAAATCAACAAGTGTGTTTTAAAATATTTGTTAAATATTAACAAGATATAGTAAAAAAATGCAATTTGATACCGTATTTTGCCCAAAAGTCAGTTGAAAAGTCCACCTTTTTTTGATAAGTGAGTTGAATAGTCCATTTACAAATCTAGCCGTATGTGTTAAACTTATAACGACGGAGGGCAATGGTTATCGACAAAATACTGCCCCGAAAGGTGATGTTATGAAGAAAATGGATTCAAAGCTTCCCTACTCAGAAGCGAGCATTGAGCTTCTCCTGCTCCGAATGCCGGATATTCTGACAACCTCAGGAGAAACGCCAAGCTGGAAAGACCAAGACACCGATGACGACGGCTGGACCTAGGCGCAAAGCGCCAATGAAATTCGCTTTGCGAATGAAATATGCTTCGCAAATGAAATTCACTGAGTGAGTGGAATGCGCCCGGCACATAAAGCGAATTTTATTTCACACCCGAAAGGGGATTTCGCGAATACGGAGTATTCGTTTCAAGTCTTGCGAGGCAAGGCATTTCATTAAAATTATTTAAGAAAGGTTAAAAAAATGAAAAACAGATTTTCTAAAATTACTTTGCTTGTACTCTCCCTTGCGTTTGTTCTCGGAGTTGCTTTTGCTCTTTCCGCAGGAGCAGAGGAAAATGTAAAGCCGGAGATTATCGGTAAAAATATTTCTTATACCGATAAGACTGCAATTCAGATTGCTGTTGATGCTGCAACTGTTAACAAAGATGACGTTGAGCTTGTTGTAACAAAGGCCGACGGTACTGAAATTACTGTTACAAAGCCTGAAAGCAAGACAATAAACGGTAAAAATGCTCTTGTGTTTACCCTTGAGGGTATTCCCGCATCTGCAATTTGCGAGAATGTTACAATAGTTGTTAAGTCCGGCGATAATCAGTGCGATCCATTTACATACAGTGTTGCCGAATACTTCTATGAAAGACTCTATTCTGACGGTGTTATAAATGCAACCGAGGGTAAGCCTCTTTCCCAAAAGGAGCTTTACGAGAGATATCTCTCTTACGGCGCGGCAGCACAGGATCTCTTCCTTAACTATGATGATAACGGTAACCGTGTTGCAGAGCCTGTAACTCTTGTTGACAAGTATAACGTAGTTGCGATAAGCAAGGGTGTTCTTGATAACGGAAACGAGGTTATGATTTCCCCCGAAAGCTTCACCACCACAGTTACCGCAAATGCAGACCTCGCAGCTGATAAGACCTTTACAGGCAAGTGGACTGTTACTACTTACGGCGAGACCGTAACTACCGAAACTGTTGAAAACGGCGCAACCGTTACCGCAAATGGCATCATAGCCGTAACTCCTGTTTATACAGATGCTACAGGTGATTTTTATCTCAGCGAGAATGCGGGAACTCGCATTGATTTTGACGCAGAAAATCCTAGCATGCCTACTGTTAGTATCCCCAACAAGAATGAAACCGCTGTAGCAGAACTTAGTGTTGCTGATGGTGCGCTAAGTTTAAAAAAACTTCAAAATGGTAGCGGTACAGAATCCTATATTAGATACAACTATGATGTTCCAACCGACGATTTTTCCACTCCTGTTTATGTGTTTGAGTCGGATATATCTTTCTATGCTACATATACCGGAGGAGCATTTGCTCAACTTGAATTGTCAAATTGTGGATATACAATCACCGTGAATATGAAACTTGTTTCAGGCGAAGTGAAGATATATACAGGTTCAGAAGCTAATGGAATATCTGTTAAAATAAATGAACTTAAAAATATAAGATTTGAGTGTGACTATTCTAATAATAAGCTTGTGTATTGCGTAGATAATGAAGTAGTAAAAGTAGCAGATGTGACTTATTCCACATCATCAAGTAAACGCATTATTCTTAAGCATGCTTCATCAGGATATGGCGGACAGAAGTTCACTATTGATAACATTTACCTAGGAATTGTTGAAGATGGAACTCCAACAAACTAAAATATAAATCCACCCCACCCGACAGGCTTCACGGTCTGTCGGGTGTTTTTTGCGGATTTTTGCCAAAGAATGCTAAATATATTTACAAATTCGACAAAATATGATAAAATAGGTGACGTATTACAAATAACTTAAGAGGAAAAAGAATAATGTTCAGTTCAAAATCTTTAAAGCTTTTTGTTTTCGCAGTTTCCTTTATTATCATTGTGTCTGTCTTTGCGGTTTCAAGCACGGCAAGTGAGGACTGTATTCCCGAAATTATAGGCAAAAATATTGTATATACCGACAAAACAGCGCTTAGATTTGCAGTATCTCCCATAGGTGTTGATAAAAATGACATAAAGTTAATATTAACAAAGCCTGACGGCACCGAAAAAACAATATCAAGCTACGAGGAGTCTGACGTAGCAATAAACGGAGTAGACGGAGCGCTCATTTTTACCATGGAGGGAGTTCCCGCAAGCGCTGTATGCGACGAATATTCCGTTGTTGTCAGGTCGGGCGGCAGGGAAAGCGAGCCTCTAAAGTACAGTGTAGCTGAATATTTCTTTGAGCGTCTTTATTCTGACGGTATAATAAACGCATCTTTCGACAATGCACTTGCTATAAGGCAGAAATCTCTTTATCTCGACTATCTTGCTTATGCTGAAAGCTCGCAGGAGCTGTTCAGAAATTATTACGGAGAACAGGGCATTACGCTTGTTTCTGACTATAGCTTTATAGGAGGCGCAAATGCCGTTTTTGCTAACGGAAAGGACTCAATGCTGTCTTCGGGCAGCTTTTACACGGCGGTTACCGCAGACGAAACACTCTCCGCTGATAAAAGATTTTTGAACAAGTGGACTGTTACTTACTACGGTGATGAGATAACAACCGCATCGGTGGAAAACGGAGACACGGTTGAGGTTTTGGGCATAATTTCCGTATCTCCTGCTTACACAGATGCAAAGGGAGATTACTATCTCTCTGACGAGGCGGGCAGGCGTGTTGATTATGATACACTTGGGGCTATTTCCTCGGGCGATATCTCATATAGCGGCAGTACAGGTAAGTTCGAGATTGCAGACGGCGCTCTTCACTTTGAAGACGGAAGCGCCGAATCTAAGGAAATGAGCGCAAAATATTCGCTCTCATACCCTGCATCGTATAATGTAACAGTATTCGAATTTGACTTTAAGCTTAATCAGGCGATAAGCTCTTATCCCATTCAGATAAAGATGGCAAAGCAGACCTACCCCGTGTTTTATAAAAATACATATGATGAATCCTATGGCACAGGCTACAAGCTATGTATGAATGTTGGCAGCGAATATGTACCACTTGGCACACCTGTCGGACAGTGGTCCACCATAAGATTTGAGCATTATTATGACAAGGCGGTTCTAAAGGTGTTTGTCAACAATGAGTTTGTTTTTGACATTGCTACCAATAAAGGAAGTGAGGGAACCTCGGAGATATGCCTTACCTCAAACGAGCGGGGTGCAGACTCTGATGCTGACCTATATGTAGATAACGTCTACGTTGGTCATTTTACAAAGACCTTTGTTAAAGGCGACCCGAAATAATAAATACAACCTTGCTTTATGCTTACCCGACAGCTTTCGGCTGTCGGGTGTTTTTTTGCTTTTTGCAGTTAAAAAATGCAATTGTTAAATGTATACAAAAAAGAAGAAGAATTTTTGTTAATTACAAACAGAACATTAATATATTAGATATTTTGTCTTATATTATCCACATTTTGTCAGTAAAATAGTCCACCATTTTTGTTCAAAACAGTGAAAAAATGCATTTACAAATAACTAAATACTATGATAAAATATTATTGTATAAAGCGCTTTTCGTTTTCTCTGTACAAGGCGATTTGTGCAACTATCAAGTACTATTTAGCAAGGGGCAAACAAAATGACAAGACAGGAAATTGAACTAAAATGGCAGGCTCTTAAGGAGCATTTTGACTCCAGAGGGGCAGACGGCGCTGCGGTCGTCAGCGCGTTTAAGGAAGTATACGCTATGTATACAGAGGCTCTGCCTAAATGGCTTGCAGGGCTTTATGACCACAAAACGGGCGGATTTTATTATTCAAATTCGGCAAGAGACAATGAGCCGTTCCTGCCGGATATAGAGTCTACAAACCAGGCAGTAAATCTTCTTGTTAATTCCGGAATGGTAAGCTCACCGGATAAGCTCCCCGATGCTATGAAAAAGAAAATGGCAGAGTTCGTTTGTTCTCTTCTTGACCCGGATGACGGATATATATATCATCCCCAGTGGGGCAAGGATATTTCAAATTCCCGCAGGGGCAGGGACCTTATGTGGGCGGTAGATATGTCAAAGAAGCTCGGCTTTGCTCTCCCGTATCCTACCGCGAATGACAGGCTTAAGGCTCTTGCGGCAGCAAAAACCGAGGAGGAAAAGAAGGCTGCGGCATCGGTGCTTCCTGAGCATCTTACCTCGAAAGAAAAATTCATTCAGTATCTCGAGAGCTTTGATTGGGAAAAGGATTCATACTATGCCGGAAATACCGTAGCAGCTCAGGGTAGGCAGATAATTGCCGCAGGTCTTGCGGATACCTGTGTTGAATATCTTAACAGGTTCCAAAATCCAAAGAATGGATATTGGAGCGAAAAATCGGATATGCACTATGGTATAAACGGCTTCCTTAAAATAACGGCATTTTATATCGATGCGGGAGCGCCTATAAATATGGCAGAGCTTGCGGCAGATTCTACCATAGCATTACTTACCTCTGACGAAATAGGCACAACCGTTTGTCACCTATATAACTGTTATTATGCGCTCTATAACATTCTTCGTTCGCTTAGAAAGGTAGGCGACAACGAAACAGCAGACAGGGTAGCAAAGAAGCTGATAGCGGTTGCCCCCGAGGCAATTCGCTCAGCAAGGTTTAAGACCGAGGTATTCCGCAAGGCAGACGGCGCATTCTCTTATCACAGGGAGTATTCGGCATTCAAGTCTCAACAGGCTTGGGTTGCGGTTCAGAACACTCCCGAGAGTGATGTGAATGCCAGTGTTCTTTGTACATCGGGACTTATAAATAATATTTATCAGGCATTTGACGCGGGAGAATATAGAGTTCCTCTGTTCTCGGATGAGGACTATGAAATTTTCCTTGCAAACCTTAAATTAGATTAAAATATTATATGAAAGGAAATTGTTATGAAGAAATTTGAAAAACGCTATTTTACGCTACTTTCTCTCCTCTTAATCATAGTGTTGACCCTTGCGTCATGCGCGGTTGACGAAACTGATAAGAAGCCTGACAGCGGCGAGCAAGCTGTAGTCGAGGATTTTATTATGGAGAGCGGCAGCCAGGTCTACATTGTGCTTGATAAAGACCGCAGTCTTCCCGATGAACTGTACGATGCAATTTGGTATGCAACAGAAAAAGACCCTATTCTGGTTGACGGTTCTGCTCCTGCCGGTGCTCACGAAATAGTAATAGGCAAGGTTGAGAACCGTGAGATTTCTCAGAAGGCTTACCGTAAGCTAAGCAATATGGAGCTTCAGGACAAGGGCGCTCTTTACGCAGGGTACGCAATATATTCAGACGGTAATTCAATTGGTATTGCCTTTGATTACGATGTTGCTCTTGATGTGGCTTTTGATGCGCTTCTTAACGAGATTTTAGTCCCCGACTCAGGTGGCAGGGTTAAAATGGATGCAGGCACTGATGTAAGCGACTTTTTTGATCTTAAAGAAAAATATGCCGAGCTTTCTAACAAGATTAGAAACGATGAGTACGAGGCTCTTAAGAACCGTATAGATACTCTCGGCTATGACGGCGACGCTATCGTAGCGGCTGTAAAGAAGCTTTACTCACTTTATTCTCCCGATGCGTATGTTTGGCTCGCCAACCTCTATGACCCCGATATCGGAGGATTTTATTATTCTGTTTCTGCCCGCGATACTGTAGGCTTTCTTCCTGATATAGAGTCTACAAACCAGGCGCTTAACTTTATAATAAACACTGGTATGCAGTCTAATCTCAACGCCAATCTTCCTAAGGAGATAAGCAAACAGATAGTCTCCTTTGTTCAGGGACTTCAGAGCTCTGAAGACGGCTATTTTTACCATCCCCAATGGGTAGAATTTGTTACTACCGATAACAGAAGAGGACGTGACCTTACCTGGGCAGAGAATACTCTCGGTATGTTTGGCGCAAAGCCTCTTTACGATACCCCGAACGGCGTTAATGGAACTCTCGGTGCGCCGGGCTCGAACTCAGGGGCGGCTCTTACCGCATCCTTAGCCACTCCGGTACGCTCTCTTGTTTCCAAGGTTTCAAAGGTAACTCCTGCCGCTGCCGATTATCTTGAAAGCGATGAGGCGTTCCTTGCATACCTTAATCACTTTGATTGGAAGTCGGGCTCTTACGAACCCGGAAACACTCTTGCCGCTCAGGCAAAGCAGATAAAGGCTAAGGGTCGTATGGATGTTTGTATCAACTTCCTTAATAATCTCCAAAATCCCGAAACAGGTATGTTTGAAAGCTTTACCCCCGGTTACAGCGACGAGGCTGTCAACGGCTTCCTTAAAGTAAGCGCTGTGTATGTTGAGGGCGGATATGCGATTCCTAATGCGGAAAATGCGGCAAAAACATGTATAGATACTCTTACCTCGGATACTCCCGCAGGCACTGTCTGTTGGGTGTATAACGTATGGTTTGCTCTGGACAATATCATAAATTCGCTTAACGGATCACAGGCAAGTGACGAAGACAGGGCCCTCGCTGCTGATATTAGAGATGAGCTTCTCACAAATGCTGCCGAGTATATTGAAGTCGGAGCAGAAAAATACGCTCCTTTCCGAAAGGAAGACGGATCGTTCTCCTTTACACCTGATGCAACTTCCGCCTTTTCTCAGGGTATGCCCGTTGCTATTCAGGGAATGAATGAGGGTGACGTAAACGCTACTAATATTTCTATAGCGGGTATTGCGGGTTATCTCTTTAATGCTCTTGGTTTAAGAGACTATCAGCCATCTATTTATACAAAATACGACTGGTATCAGTTCGAAGAGCTTTTAAGCTCCATGGGCACCATTATCAAAACAAGATTCAACATGTACAATGCTGCAGACTTTGAGACAGCTGAGCTTAAAGATATCTTTGGTTCGTCGAGCCATGTTGAGTTTGACACAGAGCCCGAAGCCCTTGAGGATGAAAAGTATTCTTACGCTTACATAACTGATAATAACAATAGTAATGTGCTTCATTACGGTAAGCTTAACGAAGGCTACGAGTCTTATTTAGGAAAGGTTGCAACCGGCTTTAGCGGTAAGAAGTACACGCTGCAATTAAAGATGAAGTATCTTGGCGGTACTGCTTCGACTAACGATCCCTGGAATGCAAGACTTGCAATGTATAACGACGGCGCAAGATTCTGGACTGTTTGCTTCTATCCTCTTGCAGATGGCAGACTTGCGGTAGGAAGCAAATCCGCTCCTGTGGCAATTCTTGAGCAAAACACCTGGTACACACTCACCTTTGAGTATTTTGCGGAAGAAAACGTGTGTCACTTCTATGCAAACGGCAAGCATATAGGCAAGGCGGGTGTTGTCGATACATCTAAGAATGATAACGGTTACGCGAGAGCCCTCTTAGAACTTAAAAATCAGAGTACCGCTTCCTTCTACTTTGATGATATTCTGGTAAAGAAAGAGAAAGAGGATTACGTTGAGCCGCCTCTCGAAATAGGTGATGCAAAAGGCGACTTCTACAAGAATGCGGAAAATAAGGGTACAAGAAAAGACTATGACGCAATGTTTGCGACTGTTCCCAACCTAGCTTCCGGCTCCGCTTTCTCAAGCCTTAATATTGTTGACGGCGACCTTGAATTCAAGAAGCTAAACGGTGACGGCGAATCCTGCATTCAGTGGGACGTTCCGGCAAATTCAACATTTACGACACCCATACTTATTTTTGAAAGCGATATTAAGTTCTCGGGTATTACTGCGGCAAGCTTCGGTAAGATAAGACTTTATTCCAAGGATAAGGAAATTACCTTTACAACCACTCTTAAGGATGGACTTGTAACTATCTCGCCTATGAGCGGTACAGCGCAAAAGACCGATAAGGTTACAATCCCTGTTGAAGAATGGCACAACTTAAGATTTGAGGTTGATTACACATCCTCAACGATTCATATATTTGTTGATAACAAGCATATTAACACCTGGACAAAAGTAAAGTTCACCGACCAACCCGGTTCAAGAAGGATACTTGTTTATCTCTATAGAGCAGAGACAAAGGGCGCAGTCCTTATGGACAACATCTTCTACGGACTTGTAGAGGATGGTAGCTTCGAAACCGTTATCCCCGATGGTTCCGACGAACCTGTAACTCCCGAAATAGTTCTTCCTCCCGCAGTTAGCGGAACAGAGAACAACGGTAAGGGAGATTATTACAGCGGTACTGTCGCAGGTATCTCCGGTGCAACTAAGGATTATGCATCCGGCACAGCTCCGAAGCTTGAGGTTCCATCAAGCAGAGTGGCTTCCGCAGTTGCTGAAATAGCCGACGGTGTTCTAAAGTTCTACAAGATAAATACTGATAACGAAGAATACTTCAAACAGAGCTATACAACTCCTTCCACTACTCTTACAAACGGAGTTGCTATTTGGGAATCTGATCTTTCATTCGGTAACGCAACCGAGGGCAAGCTTGGAAGAATTACCGTTTGCGTAAACGGCCTCGAGGTTGTAATAGGACTTCACGTAGGTAATGACGGAAAGCTTTACTTCGGTACCGAGCATAACGTGTGGGCTGACTCTCCCGCCCTTGATGCAGGTAAGTGGTACAACGTAAGATTTGAGTATTACTATCACGAAACTACAAAATCCGGTGCAACCGGTGTTGTTAAGGTATATTTGAACAACGAGTTTGCTTGTACTATGACAGGCGTTGGAGTTAATGCCAGAAGCAGCTGGACAGATATACGTAACCTTATGTACCTTGCAGGTCCGCAGAAATCGGCATACCTGTTTATTGATAACCTTTATCTCGGCTTTGACGATATGCAGAGAACACCCGATCCCGAGGTTAACCCCGACAACCCCGGAGATGAAGATGATGCAACCGCAAACAATGGCAAGGGCGCTTATTACACCGGCGCTCTTACCGGAACAAACTTAATTAAGAATGATTTTACATCGGGCACCGCTCCCGCGCTTCAGCTTTGGCCTACTGACAGAACTCCTAATGCTGTTGCGGAAATTACCGACGGTATGCTTAAGTTCTATAAGACGGCAACCGATTACGAAGAGTACTTCTTGTATTCCGGAGATATTCCCGCTGATCTTGTAAAGGGCGTAGCAATCTGGGAAGCTGATGTTTCCTTTGGTGATGCCGCTGCAGGTGTTATAGGAAGAATGACTATTTGCGCAAACGGACTTGAGCTTGTTGTTGGAATTCACGCAGGCGAAGACGGAAAGATCTATCTCGGAGCAGAGAAGGCTGCCGCAGAAAATTCTCCCGCATTTGAAGCAGGTAAGTGGTATAACATCAGACTTGAGTATGCATACCATGAAGCGGCGGCAGGAAACACAAACACTGTTGACCTTTATGTAAACAATGAGTTTGCTTGCACAATGACAGGTATAGGTGTCACCGCCAGAAGCTGGACCAATGCGAGAAACCTCTACTATCTTGCAAAAGAGCAGGAGAAGGCATACTTCTACATTGATAACTACTACTTCGGCTTTATTGATGAGAACGTAGCTGTAGAGCCTGAAGAGCCCGAGGCTCCCGCGACAAACAAGGGAACAGGTGTATACTATAACGATAAGTCGGTAGATGGTGACCGTTATTCTTATGATGAAGCTGATGCCGTAGCTCCTACTATCGGAGATGGCGCGTCACACTGTACCTCAGAGCTTTCCGACGGAGTTGCGGTATTCAAAAAGACCACTAATGATGGAGAGTCATATTTAAAGTTCAGCAAGGGTGGGCAGAACTGGGATGCCGACAACTACTGCACTGTTATTGAGTTTGATTATAAGCTTGATACAGAGACAGCGATAACTACATATTATCATCACCGATTCAGACTCGATTCCAGCGATTATCTCGATCTCTACCTTAACAGTGACACAGAGACCTATTCCATAGGTGCAAAGGATACTGCCGCTATTGAAGTAGGGAAGTGGCATAACATAAGATTTGAGATATACTTTATCGAGGATTCTGCTAACGGAAACCGCGAATACGCAAAGGTTTATATTGATAATGAGTATGCAACCACAAAACAGCTTGCTACTGCTAGCGGATATAACGGCAGACTTCTTGTTTATCTTGCAAAGCAGATTGTAGTAGATACTACTGTTGTTAATATCGACAATATGTTCTTTGGTCATATGGATAAAGCATATGTAGAAGAAACAACCAACTGATAAATTCAAAAAGTCCCTCACTCTGTTTTCGGGGTGAGGGATACCTATATTCGAAAGTATTTTTTGAAAATTCAAAGCAAAAAAGCGGGTAGCCCAAACTCACATCTGTGCTACCCGCTAAATTATCTCATTTTTCGGCGTCAAAGCCTCTTTTGAAACATTTCATAATTAATTACTATATTATATATATTCGCGTTTAATTGTTTTGTGATATATAAAACCACTTCGATATAAAGTACCGTTTCTCTCGTATGTCTGCTATTGCAGACCTTAAACAACGTGTTCTACTATCACCCTGTTAATATTCTGTTTTTCGGATACCTGCCGCAATGCACAAAACACGCGCTATTTTGCCATTCTCATAACGGCAGGTTATAAAGTGGAAAGGTTCTTCGTTAAGCTGCATTGGCGTATCCTCCGTTTCTTTAAATTGAGCCCTTAAAACAATCTTAAATAATTTTTCCTTTTCTGTTTTTTTGTTTTGATTTTAACTTTCGCTTTTAACTTTCGCTATTTTGATTGTCCCTTTGGCTTCTTGCACCTTAAATATACCATATTTGTTTTTGTTTGTCAATAGTTTTTTTGAAAAATATCTAAAGTTTTTTTGAAATATTTTTTGGAATTATACATAATAGCTAAAAAATGCTGTATAAAACTGTTTTTATTACACAAAAAGCGCTCCGAACTTGTTTTGTTGGAGCGCTTTCGATATTATATTTCGAAACAAAATGAATTATTTCTGCTCGGGGCTCGGGAGAGCCTCTGTGTTTCTTATAACCGTAAGAGGTGCCTTTTTGTTAACAAAATCTGCGGTAATAATTATTTTCTCAACATCCTTTTCGGAGGGCAGGGAATACATAGGCTCAAGCATTATTGACTCCATAATAGAGCGGAGTCCTCTTGCGCCTGTTTCTCTCTCAACCGCGAGCTGGGCGATAGCATCAAATGCGCCGTCCTCAAATTCAAGCTCTATTCCGTCCATTTTGAGAAGCTTTACATACTGCTTTGAAAGAGCGTTTTTGGGCTCTTTTATAATTCTGACAAGAGCATCCTTGTCAAGATTGTCAAGCGACACAATAACAGGAAGTCTGCCTACAAGCTCGGGGATAATGCCGTATTTTACAACGTCGTGGGCGATAACATCCTTGTAAACACCCTTTTCCACCTTTTCTTTCTTGGTGGTTTTGTCGGTGCTGAAGCCTATTTGCTGAGAGCCCTTGCGCTTTTCGATAATTGACTCAATTCCGTCAAACGCGCCTCCGCAGATAAATAGAATATTCTTTGTGTTTATCTGAATAAACTCCTGGTTGGGGTGCTTTCTGCCGCCTTGGGGAGGTACGTTCGCCGTTGTTTCCTCAAGAATTTTAAGAAGAGCCTGCTGAACACCCTCACCTGAAACGTCACGGGTGATAGAGCGGTTTTCGCCTTTTCTCGCAATCTTGTCTATCTCGTCAATATAGATAATTCCGTGCTCGGCGCGCTCAACATCATAGTCGGCAGCCTGAATAAGTCTTAAAAGAATGTTTTCGACATCCTCGCCAACATATCCCGCCTCGGTAAGTGTGGTAGCGTCAGCAATAGCAAAGGGAACCTTAAAGCTCTTTGCCAGAGTTTGCGCAATATAGGTTTTACCTACGCCTGTCGGACCAAGAAGAAGCACGTTCGATTTTTGAATTTCAACTCCGTCGTCGGGGGTATCGTTTACAAGCTTGCCCGCCTTTTTGCGATTCTTTTCGGCCTCCTCGATAGTGAGAATGCGCTTATAGTGATTGTATACCGCAACGGCAAGAGCCAGCTTTGCGTCATTTTGCCCTATAACATGCTCGTCAAGCATCGCCTTGATTTCTTTTGGGCGGGGCAGGGTGTCAAAGCTCAATTCCTCATTTTCGTCGGGCTGCTCAAACGACTTTAAATGCTCCTCGATAAAATCAGAGCACAGCTCAATGCAGCTGTCGCAAATATATGTCTTTCCGTCCCTTGCGGGAATAAGAAAGCTGACCTCTTGCTCGCTCCTGCCACAAAAAGAACATTCGCGAAGTACGTCGGTTTCCTTTTCAGCCATAACTTAAATATCCTTTTTAGTAATAACCTTGTCTACAAGACCGTATTCAAGAGCCTCGTCTGCTGTCATAAAGTTGTCGCGCTCGGTATCCTTCTCAATAGTCTTAAGAGGCTTGCTTGTCTGCTCGGAGAGAAGCTGATTAAGCTTTGCTCTTATCCTTATAATATGGTCTGCGTGAATCTTAATGTCGCTTGCCTGACCCTGCATACCGCCGAGAGGCTGGTGTATCATAACCTCAGCGTTGGGGAGAGCGTATCTTTTACCCTTTGCTCCGCTGGAGAGAAGAAATGCGCCCATAGACGCAGCCATACCTACACAGATTGTGGATACGTCGCACTTAATGTAGTTCATAGTGTCATAAATAGCCATACCCGCAGAGATAGAGCCGCCAGGGCTGTTTATATAAAGATGTATGTCCTTGTCAGGGTCCTGTGCCTCAAGATAAAGAAGCTGAGCCACAACCAAGGATGCGGTAACGTCGTTTACTTCATCGGAGAGAAAGATTATTCTGTCATTTAAAAGTCGTGAATAAATGTCATAAGAGCGCTCACCTCTGGAGGTCTGCTCAACAACAACAGGTACAAGTGCCATGTGTTTTTCCTACCTTTATTATTATTTTATAACAGCCGACAGTCAAAGCTATGTGTTACGACCGTCGGCTGATGTTATTATATTAAATTATTCTGCCTTGGGCTCTGCCTTTTTCTTAGCGGTAGAGGTCTTCTTTGCGGCAGGCTTCTTTGCTGCTGCGGGCTTTTCCTCTGCGGGAGCCTCAGCGGCATCCTCAGCGGGCTTCTCGGCAGCCTTCTTCTTGGGAGCAGCCTTCTTCTTAGCGCCGATCTTAGCATTGTCCTTAACGAACTTCATAGCAGCGCCAACAAGCATGTCAGCCTTGATGTCCTCAGCAGCGATCATTCCCTTAACCTGGTCAAGCTCTACGCCGTAAGCCTCAGAAATTCTCTTGTATTCGCCCTCGATCTCCTCCTCAGAAACCTGAAGATTTTCAAGAGAAGCAATCTTCTCAAGAGCAAGGCGCATCTTAACCTGCTTTTCAGCCTGGGGTCTCATCTGCTCTCTGAGAGCCTCGAGAGTAAGGCCGGTATACTTAAAGTAAGTAGAAAGGTCAAGGCCGTTCTGGCGGAGACGGTTGTCATAGTCACGAACAAAGTTCTCGGTTTCAGCCTGGAACATAACCTCGGGAATCTCAGCAACGAGCTTCTCCATAATAGCCTCAGCAAGAGCATTTTCAACCTCTGCGTCTGCCTTATCCTCATTTCTCTTTACCATTTTAGCCTTGATGTCGGCTTTATATTCATCAAGAGTATCAAATTCTGAAACATCTTTTACAAATTCGTCATCAAGAGCGGGAAGTTCCTCAACCTTAAGAGCGTTGAGCTTGGTCTTAAATACAGCTGCCTTGCCTGCAAGCTCCTTTGCGTGATACTCCTCGGGGAAGGTAACGTTAACGTCAAACTCCTCACCAACAGTCTTGCCAACGATCTGGTCCTCAAAGCCGGGAATGAACGCGCCCGAGCCGAGAGTAAGGTCGTGGCCCTCGCCCTTGCCGCCATCGAAGGGAACACCGTCAACCGCGCCCTCGTAGTCGATGTTGGCAATATCGCCCATAGCAGCAGCTCTGTCGGTTACCTCAACAGTTCTTGCGTTTCTCTTTCTTGCGTTTTCAACCTCTGCGTCAACGTCAGCGTCGGAAACCGCATCAACCTTTTTCTCAACAGCTATACCTGCATAACCCTCGATAGTAACCTCGGGCTTAACAAAGCCGATAGCCTTAAGAACTATATCACCCTCGTCTGAAACAAGGTCAAACTGGGGCTGACCTACAATATCAAGGCCTGCTTCCTTAACAGCCTCTTCAAAAGCATCGGGAATGCATGCGTTGATAGCATCCTCAAACCAAACGCCCTTGCCGTAATACTTTTCGATAATTGCCTTGGGGGCTTTACCCTTTCTGAAGCCGGGAATGTTAATGGACTTAACGTTCTTCTTATATGCTTCCATTTCTGCTTTTGCGTAAACTTCCTTACTTACAGAGAACTCCATTGTAAAGCCGGACTTCTCGGTAAGTTCCTTTTTAATAAGGCTCATTTCTTTTCCTCCAAGAGAGACATTTATTTTATTTTTATAATGATATCAGTTAACCACACCATTTTACACCAAATTTTGGTTTTTGTCAAGGTGTCTAAATAAATTTTATAATTTTCGTTACTATTTAACGATTTTTGGAATAAACTTTAAGTAGTCTGCCGACACAATGCTCATTTCTATACCGTCATAAGTAAAGCATGGGGCTACTGTGTAATTTCCGTGTATGTGACCGTAGTATACCTTTTTTATGCCGTACTCTCTGAGCAAGCTCATAAGCCCCTCGGATTCCTTGCCGTTCCAGTATGGTGGAAAGTGCATAAAAACTATTATTTCCTTGCCGGACACTTCTTTGAGCTTTAATGCCGCATCAAGGCTTGTCTTAAGTCTTAGGGACTCTCTGTTGGAGAGCTTTTCAAAATCGGCATTGTCGGGGGCATTTGCGGCATCGCTGTCATTGTACCAGCCTCGGGTGCCTGCTATTATGAAATCGTCAAGCTCTATCGCGTTGTTGAAAAGAAAATCAACGGTTGTAATGCCGCACTTTTCGAAAAATGCCCTGTGCTTTTTCATAGTGCACCACCAAAAATCGTGGTTGCCCTTGCCGAGAATTTTTCTGCCCGGCAGCGAGTCAAGAAATTTAAGGTCAGACTCCGCCTCCTCAAGAGACAGCGCCCAGGATACATCCCCGGGGATAATAACCGTGTCGCCCTCTTCGACAAGGCGGCGCCAGTTGACCTCTATCCTGTTAATATAGTCAGCCCACCTTTGCCCAAAAACCTCCATAGACTTGTTAGTCTTATCAAGAGTGGAGAGATGCAGGTCTGCTATTGCGTAAAGAGCCGTAAAACATCACTCCTTTCTCTCAGTTTTTTTGTGTTTACGGAATAATTGACATAAATCGGGGTAATAATTACTATGCCAAAAGGCAAAAAGTAAAGAGAGGTACACAAAATGGAAAACAAGAATCAGAAAACAGATGCAAGCTGCGATATGAACAAGCAGATCAAGGGCATTGTGTGTGACGTAAAGAATTGCGTATACCACACAACCCACAATAGCTGCTGCGCAGGTACAATTGCCGTAGGTCCTAAGGATGCTACATGCTCGGCAAACACCAACTGCGCAACCTTTAAGCCCAAGGAGTGCTGATTACTTCAGCGCAAAGCCTTTGACGGCGTTCTTCATTTCGGTGCGCTCTATAATCTCGGTATGAACCGCCTTCTTTGTAAGAACTTTTGCAAGAGGCGCCGGAATATCAACAGAGGTGTATTTGTTAAGCTCCTCAAGAGCCATAAGGTCATCTGAGGGCTTTGTGCCCTTAAGCGAAAGAAGAACGTCTGCCGCAAATTTATAAGGAGATGCGGTAGAAACAACAAGCATCTTACTTTCAGCCTTGTAGTCATCCGCATATCGCTCTGCCGCATTTACGGCAACGGCGGTGTGGGTGTCTATAAGGCTGTTTGTCTCTTTGTAAACCCGGGCAACGGTCGCCTTGCACATATCCTCATCGGTAAAGTAGCCCACAAAGTGCTCCTGCACCTTGGAGAGCTCATCGGCGGTGAGCTGATATCTGCCTTCGTCGGAAAGCTTTTTCATATATTCCGCGGTTTTCTCCTTGCCCAAAAGAACATAAAGGAGACGCTCGAGATTAGATGAGATAAGAATATCCATAGATGGAGAGATAGTTGGGTGGAAGTCACGGTTTTTGTTATACTCACCGGTTCTTATAAAGTCTGTCAGCACGTTGTTCATATTTGATGCGCAAACAAGCTTTCCTATCCTTACTCCCATAAGCTTTGCGATAAAGCCCGCAAAAATATTACCGAAGTTTCCGGTAGGAACACAAACGTCTATCCTTTCGCCAAGCTCTATAATGCCGTTTTTGTACATATCGCAGTATGCGGAAATGTAATAGACTATCTGAGGAACAAGTCTGCCCCAGTTAATGGAGTTTGCGCTGGAGAGGAACACTCCGCCATCCGAAAGCTCCTTTGAAAAATCAGAGTCGGAGAATATAGTCTTAACACCTGTCTGGGCATCGTCAAAGTTACCGACAATTCCCGAGACAGAAACATTGTTACCCTCTTGGGTCTGCATCTGGAGCTTTTGAACACGGCTTACTCCGTCAATAGGATAAAATACCTTTATCTTTGTGCCGGGAACGTCGCGGTATCCCTCAAGAGCAGCCTTTCCGGTATCTCCCGAGGTTGCGACAAGAATAAGCGCCTCGCGGCTCTCGTCGCACTTTCTTAATGCCCGTGAGAAGAGTCTGGGCATTATCTGAAGAGCCATATCCTTAAAGGCGCAGGTAGGTCCGTGCCAAAGCTCAAGCATATATCTTCCGCCGCCGAGAGAGCTGACAGGCGCCGGGGAGGGGGTGAACTTGTCCTCGGCATATGCGCCTTTCGCATCCTCAAGAAGCTCCTCGTAGGTATAGTCTGTAAGGAAGAGCGAAAGAATTTTTGCGGCGCGCTCAGGGTAGGTAAGACCTGCGAGCTCCTTTATAAAGTCAAGCCCTATTTCGGGAATGCTCTCGGGCATATAAAGACCGCCGTCTGAAGCAAGTCCTGTCTTTATTGCATATGCAGAGCTGACACCCTGCGCCTCTGCGCCTCTTGTGCTTACGTATTTCATTTTATTTCCTTTCTGGATGGGGTTTTGTGTATGCTGTATTTAAATCAAATGTGCCCAAAAGATGCTTTATTTCCTTTGGCTTTTTTCTGTTCTCTTCAAGAAAAACCTCAATAATATCAAATCTCGACCTTGCGCTTTGTCTGTTTCGGCTCAGATAATATGAGGCTGCGCGGATAATCTTTCGTTGCTTTTCTTGAGTAACTGCCGATGCGGGGCGGGGCTCCCTTGGACTCTCGTGCCCTAAGGTCCTCGTCTTTACCTCAACAAAGGCGATAAGGTTGTCTTTCTTTGCGATTATGTCTATTTCGGCATTGTCGGTGGAAAAGTTTCTTTCAAGTATGCGATAGCCCTGTTTCTTCAGATATTTTGCGGCAGCCGCCTCACCAATGTTGCCGGTTTTGCGCTTTGGAGTAAGTATTTCAAGAATTTTCATTTGTCAAGAAATTTAAGAAAGCTTTTTCTGTAGATCGGAGCAGGACCGTACTGTCTTACCGCATCCATATGCTCCTTTGTGGGATAGCCCTTATGCTTAGCGATTCCGTATTGGGGATATAATTTATCAAGCTCTATGCACTGCCTGTCCCTTGTAACCTTTGCGAGTATTGATGCCGCCGCTATGGAATAACTTTTAGAATCACCCTTTACCACCGTTTCGGTAGGGATTTTAAATCCTCTTGAGCAGTTGCCGTCTATAAGCGCAAAGTCGGCAGGAACATTAAGAGCCTCCACCGCCCTGCGCATAGCCAGCATAGAAGCGTTAAGTATATTTATTTCGTCTATTTCCTCGGGCGAAGCCTCGGCAATAGCATAGGCGACAGCCTTTTCCTTGACTATCTCAAAAAGCGCCTCTCTTTTCTTCTCGGTCAGCCTTTTTGAGTCGTTAAGCCCCTCAATAATGAGCCCTCTCGGCAGTATGACCGCCGCCGCTACAACAGGACCGCATAATGGGCCTCTGCCTGCCTCGTCACAGCCGCAAACCGCGGTGTAGCCTTGGGTATAAAGTTTTTCTTCAAATTCAAAGCTTGGCATATTTTCCTCTGATTTGACTTTTATGGTTTTTCAAGCGATATGCGGCCAATCTTTCCGCCTCTGAATTCGTCAAGAAGCATCTCAGCCGTTCTTCGGTGATTTATTTCGCCTCCGCTGATAAGGAAGCCCCGCTTTCTGCCAACAAGCTCAAAAAGGTCATAGCCGTCAAGCCCCTGACACTCTTCGTCTTTCAGCTTGTATCTTGTGAGAAAGGCGTCTTTTGCGGTTTCGTAAAGCCTTAAGCACAGGAGCATAGCAATCTCCTCGGTGTCGAGAATTCTGTCACGTATTGCACCTGTCATAGCAAGGTTTTCGCCAACCCTCGCATCTTCAAACTTAGGCCAGAGAACACCGGGCATATCCAAGAGGTCAAGACCGATGCTGGTAGGAACCCATTGCTTTGTCATTGTAACACCGGGTCTGTCCTCAACCTTTGCCTTTTTACTGCCGGCAATGCGGTTGATAAGCGAGGATTTTCCTACATTTGGGATACCTACTATCATAGCCTTAAGGCGTCTGCCTGACATACCCTTATCGTTATAGCGCTCTATCTTTTCGGCGAGCACCTCTTTTACAGCAGCTTCAAGCAGATCTATACCGATATTTGCGGTAGAGTCGATGTTAACTGTTTTTTGTCCCTTTTCCGAATAGCAGTCTCGCCACAGGCGGCTGATTTCCGGGTCGGCAAGGGTGGCTTTTGTTAAAACCGTAATTTTAGGCTTTGAGCCTATAAGCCCCTCAATTTCGGGGTTCTTTGAGCTGTATGGAATTCTCGCGTCAAGCAGCTCGAGAATTATATCAACCTCAGGCAAGCACTCGCGCATCAAGCGCTTTGTTTTTGCCATATGGCCGGGGAACCATTGTATAGGATTTGTTGCCACTTGTCCGAGTCTCCTTTTTAGTAATTAATCAACTGTTCCTATTTTGTCAAAGGGATAAATGCGAAGAAGCACCTTTCCGAGAATACTTTCAATCTTTATCGTTCCCTCAGGGAAGGATGCCGAGTCTCGGGAATTATTTCTATGGTCTCCGAGAACAAAGACCTCGCCCTCGGGCACGACTACCGTTTTTCCGTTATAGGGCACATTTCCGTCAATAAATACGTAATCGCTCTCGTCGATTTTTTCACCGTTTACGGTCACCTGTCCGTTCCCGTCAACCGTTACTGTGTCGCCCGCAATCGCGATAACACGCTTAACATATGGCTCGTTGCCTGTAATCACGGGATCCTGGAACACGATAATATCGCCCCTCTCGGGAGTATAGAACAGGTCGGAAATAATAAGATGGTCACGGTGCTGCAGTGTATTCATCATAGACGGTCCGTCTACTATCGTGTGCTTGAACAGGAATGTTGTTAAAATAAGCACCGCGGCAAGGGTAAAAACAAACAATTCCACGAAGTCAAAAACATTATCGATAACCCTCGGCTTTTCGGGGTCGTAGGTGTTCTTTGACTCCTCGGGGTCCTCAAAAACAGGCTCCTCTTCGGGAATAAATTCGCCGCCGATATCCATAGCAAACTGAGTATTTTCTTCATCTTGAGCATCGGGCTCCTCATTATCGGACAGCTCCGGCTCTTCGCCGCCTTGAATAGGCTCTGCTTCATCAGAGCTGCTTTTGTTAAAAGCCGATCTTGCCGCAGACAGAGTCTTTTTAATTGCATTCCTGTAATCCGCAAGAAAAGCATCAAAGCCTCCGCTCTCTTCCTGTTTATCAACAGATGAAATAGGCGCATCGTCGATAATAAGCGAATCAAGAGAGGGAGCATCGAGTATTGTGTCGAAATCCTCTGATTTGTTATTATTTTCGTTTATTTCTTCGGCTTTGAGCTGATTTTTATCTTCAAGTTCCGTAACAGATGCATCTGTTCTTTTTTTGCGTCGGGTTTTAGGCTTTGCGCTTTCTTTGTCCTTGCTATCCTCGGGCAGGGCTGCAGCCTCTACGGTACTCGGATTTTCGTCGGTATTTGCGGTGATTTTTTCTTCATCTGGCATAAGCTTACCGCCTTTCGATAATTATACAATTTTAATTGTACCACAAACCGACTCAAAAAACAATATATATTTTAAATGTTAATAAAAAATATTTGAATTGACAAAGCATGTTTTTTGTGCTAAAATTACATAAGAATTTCAAAAAGTGTTTAAATTCAAGGTGTTTTATGAAAAAGGCTTTTAGCTCTATTGGGCGAACAGATATCATAGTTTGGTGCATTTCAGTTCTGCTGATTGTAATATCCTATTTTTTGTCTCCCGACAGGGGACTTATGAACAGTATAACCTCACTGCTCGGTGTTACCGCAATCATTTTTGTAGCGCGGGGGCAGGTGTTGGGGCAGGTGCTTCTCGCATCCTTTGCGGTGCTTTACGGAATTGTTTCTTACTTTCAAAGCTATTACGGCGAGACGGCAATATGTATTTTCCTCTCGCTCCCTCTTGCCGCATTTGCCATAATCACATGGTACAAAAATCCTTACGAGGATAGCGGTGAGGTAAGTATAAGAAGGCTTAAGGGCAGGGATATGCTTTTGCTATTGCCTCTTACGGTGATAGTTACGGTCCTCATGTATTTTCTGCTCTCATATATAGGAACGGCAAATATAGTGTGGAGCACCTTCTCCATTGCGACATCATTCCTTGCGGCGGGACTTACTGTCCTGCGCTCACCGTACTTTGCGCTGGGGTATGTGTTTAACGATATTGTCCTGATAGTCTTGTGGATAACAGCAGCGCTCAGCGACCCCTCAGCTGTATCAATGGTGTTTTGCTTTCTCGGATTTTTGCTGAACGACAGTTACAGCTTTGTTTGTTGGAGAATAAGAGAGAAAAAGCAAAAAACGGCATAAAAAACAAAGGCAGTCCCGCGGGCTTTAGGCTTTGGCAGGGCTGCCTTTTTCTTTAAGAATTTTCAATTATTTCTCTGTTTTTGTCGGCAATCGACCTTATGTGGGAGTATTCATTTTGGGCAATCGTTTTCAGCTTTTTTACACTCGGTCTTCCCCAAATGTTAAATAATCCTGGACCTGCCCAAGAGCCTTGAGGAACATCTCTGCCCATAGCATAAATTATGCTGAGAGAGGCGGATTTGGGCTTCATGAAAATAATTTTCATAGGGTGCTTTATAATGGCAAAAACCGGCTTCGGATAATGGGCTGTAATGTTAGTAAAGGTTATACCAGGGTGGGCGATTGCCACCGATTTGTCATTTAGGGCAGAAAGCGAGTACATAAGATAGCGCTTTGCGTTTCCGTAAACCAGACTGGATTTTTTTCTCGAAGAAAAATCTACATCTTTGGGGTCAGCCTTGGAATAGGAGTGGGCAATACTGCCAACGGCAATTATTTTTCCGCCTCTTTTTGCTATTTTTTCTCTGAGTCTTTCAGCGAGATAATAAGGGGATGAAAAATTAATCTGAAAAACATTGTTATAGCCTGTTTTGCATTTTTTTCTCGGAATATGGTATGCGCCCGCATTGAGTATAAGGTAATCGGGAACATCTCTTTCAAGCCTTAATGCTGCTTCTTTTACCGAGGAAATATCCTCAAGGTCAAGGTGAATATAGCTTGTTTTTAGGCCGGGATATTCAGACTTTAATATTTGGGCGAATTTCAGCGAGCGCTCCTCGTTTCTGTCAAGCATAACAAGAGACGCGCCAAGGGAGGCAGGGTGGCGGCACAGCGCGTTTCCAAGTCCTCCGGTTGCTCCGCTTATGGCGACAGTCCTGCCCGAAAGAGGGGGTGCGTATTTTTTTAAGTAAGACTGTATACTCATTTTTCTTTTTTAAATCTTGCGCTTATTTTCTGAATCATTGCGTCAAACATTTCATTAAGCTTAACGGCATAGATCATACTGAGCACAAATGCCGCAAGCGCCACTATAATCAGAGCTCCAATGACCCAAAGTCCCCACCCCTCATAAGGTATTATAGCGCCCGACATAAATATCAGAGTGGCGCCTATGGAGGTTATTCTGGTAATTACCTGCATTATAACGAATACAGGAAATTTAACAGGAAGCATTCCCGCAACCGAGCAGAGCAGGTCATCGGGAAAAACGGGAAGCAGAAAGGCGAAGAAAAGAAAAACATTCTCTCTTCCTTTAAGCTTTGCAAGCCAGGTGTCAGCAGTCTCGCGGCTTCCCGCAACCCAGTTTATGTAAGGACGTCCGATAAGCCTGCCGAGAGCAAATGCCAAAAGAGCGCCGAGCAGTATGCCTATAAACGAATAGAAGAAAGAGGGCAAGGGTCCAAAGAGAAAGCTGCCCGCAAGAATCGTTACTGTGCTGGGAATCGGAATAAATGTAACCTGCATAAATGATGCAAAAACAAAAACAAGCGGTGCGATAGCTCCTGTGGAAGCTATTGTGGTTTGTATCTCCTCTTGTGAGAGATTTGTTATTCCGAAGTGCTTTAAAATAAAGTATCCGGCAAGGATTACAGCGCCAATCGCAATACCCGAAACAACAAGGCGAATTAGAGTCTTTTTTGTATTCTCGTTAACAGTCATAAAAGTGATTTCTCCGATATGTGTTAATTAGTCATAACAATTATAGCACACTTTTTGTCAGAAAAAAAGAAAATTCGGTAAAAAAGTGAAAAAAATGACCGAGCAAAAAACGCACGGTCAAAATTATAACTAAATCAGTCGTTTGTCACAAGCTTGTAAAGCTCGGATTTAGGAACCCCTCTGTCCCTTGCCGCCTGCTTTATGGCATCCATTTTTGACATTCCAAGGGCGATATATCTTTCAATATGCTCCTCGGGTGAGAGGGAACTAAAGTCGGAGTCGCTTTTTTGAGTGCCCCCCTCAATTATCAGAACATACTCACCGCGAGGCTCCTTTTCGTTATACCTTTTAACCGCTTCTCCAAGAGTTGTTCTCTCGATTTCTTCATTTAGCTTGGTTAATTCGCGGCAGAGCGATATTTTTCTCTCTTCCCCAAAAACCTTCATCAGGTCCTCGAGAGTATTTTTCAGCTTGTGGGGCGCCTCGTAAACAATCATTGTGCGCTCCTCTTTTGCGAGCAGGTCAAGGCGTTTTTTTCTCTCGCTGCCCTTGACAGGTAAAAATCCCTCAAATACAAATTTTGAGGTAGAAAGCCCCGAGAGCGAAAGGGCAGAAACCGCAGCGCAGGCACCGGGAACCACAGTAACCTTAATTCCCGCATCCGCCGCAAGTCTTACGATATCCTCGCCGGGGTCGCTTATGGCAGGCATACCCGCGTCTGTAATAAGAGCGCAGGACTCACCCGAAAGCAGCCTTGCTATTATTCTTTCTCCGCTCGAGTGCTTGTTGTGCTCGTGATAGCTGACAAGCTCTGCCTGTATTCCGAGAGCTGACAGCAGCTTAAAGGAATTTCTTGTATCCTCAGCGGCAACAAAGCTTACCTCAGAGAGCACCTTTTTGGCTCTGTCTGACACATCTGCCAGATTTCCTATTGGAGTTGCTACCAAATATAGGGTAGATGCCTCCACCTTGTTTTTTGTATTATCCATAAATAAAGCTACCTTTTAAAATAATCGGGAAAGCTTCCGTTTTCCATTATATATTTCATATCGGGTGAATATTCGCTGTGGCTTTTGTCTGTGTAGATTATCAGCGGCCTTGTAAGCTGCATTCCGCTCTTTGCGCCCTTTTTCGCTTCCAGCAGCACCATAGATGACTCTGACTCTGTGTCGGCATGAACAAATGTCATTCTCTTTACCTCAAGAGATGCCCCTCTGAGAGCAGCCATAAGGTCGGTGAGTCTGTCAGGTCGGTAAACTGCAGCAAATGAGCCGCCGAATTTAAGGCACCTGCCTGCCGCAAGACAAAAATCGCCGATGTCTCCCTTAACCTCATGGCGTGCAATATTCTTTTTATCAAGATCGTTCGCTCTTCCGCTTGTTGTCTTCATATAAGGGGGATTTGTAAAAACAAGGTCATATTCTTGACTTGGTTTATATTCCCTTAAATCACAGTTTAGCGAAGTCAGCCTGCCGCTTAAAGAATTAAGCTCTGCGTTGCGCAGAATAAGCTCGGAATATTCCTCCTGTACCTCAAGAGCAGTAGCATTTTCAAGCTTATTTCTTGTTAAAAGAAGCATAGAAATTATGCCGCTGCCGCCCCCAAGCTCAAGCCCCCTCTGGCGCTTGCCTGTAATATATCCTGCAAGCAAAAGGGCATCGGTGCCAAAGGTTAAGCCATCTGTATTCTGAATAAGCCTTAACGAGTCGTTAACATAGTCGCAGCGTTCCATAAAAAACCTCGGTTTATATTAAAAAAAGCGGAGAGCAACCCCGCTTTTTTTATGTTCCTGCAAAGGAAAAATTATTCCTCAGCGGGTGCGCCAACAGGACATGCGTCTGCGCAAGAACCGCAGCTAACGCACTCGTCAGCGTTGATTACGTATTTGCCATCACCCTCGGAGATGCAGCCGGTAGGGCAAGCATCCTGGCAAGCGCCACAGCTGATGCATTCATCGGAAATCTTGTATGCCATTTTGATAACCTCCATAATTAGTTGTCACATATATTCTAACATATCTTCGAAAAAAATCAATAGTTTTTCGAAAAAAAGTGAAAAAACAGTCAAAAATTACAATACTTAAATCAGTCCTCTTCTATTAGTTCCTCATCCTGCTCGTCCTTTGATTGCTTTTTCTGAGGACGGGAAATAACCTTTACGTCATCACACTTGTAGGGCTTTATAACATCCTTTTCGTTATCCGAGAACTTAACCTTAAGGTCCTTAGTAAGAGGCTTTGTCTCAACTACGGTGCCTGTTCCGTCTTTTGTGGAAACAACCGAGCCCACAGGGGGAGTATTTCTTATAGCCTCCTCATATGTCTCGTGCTCGTATCTTAGACAGCACATAAGCCTGCCGCACGCGCCCGATACCTTAGCCGAGTTCAGAGAAAAGTTTTGCTCCTTTGCCATCTTGATAGACACCTGCACAAAGTCGGAAAGGAAGCCCGCGCAGCAGAATTTTCTGCCGCAAACGCCAAGACCTCCCATCATCTTTGCTTCATCGCGTATTCCAATCTGACGAAGCTCTATTCTTGTTCTGAATGTGGATGCAAGGTCCTTTACAAGCTCTCTGAAGTCAACACGCGACTCGCAGGTAAAGTAGAATATGAGCTTTGAGTTGTCAAAGGTGTATTCAACTCCCACAAGGCTCATTTCAAGCCCGTGAGCCTCAATTTTCTTCTTGCATATAACCGCAGCATCCTCCTCGGCCTTGCGGTTTTTTTCATTTTTAATAAGGTCTTCCTTAGTCGCAATTCTGGTAATGGGCTTTAAGGGAGAAACAATATCCTTTGTGGATATAATCTTATTAGGAAGCTTAACGACACCGAGCTCAACACCTCTTGCCGTCTCAACTATAACACTTTCTCCTGCCTTAAGCTTAAACTTTCCGGGAGAGAAGTAATAAACCTTTCCCGCTTCACGGAAGTTTATTCCCACAACCTCCACAGTCTCGCTTTGAGGGGAGAGCTCGGGGGTGCTCTTTATTTCATCAGACATATTTTTTTCCTTTCAATAACTAGATAAATCTTATGCTTGCCGCAAGACTTGCAACAAGATTTGTAATATTTGCATTCTTTGAGCAAAGCTCGTGAGTCTTACACACCTCGTCATAAGCGCTCATAAGCCGCTTCAGTGAAGCCTGTCCCAAAACCGACTTTGCCTCCTCCGCCGATGTAAAGAATAACAGCGATGCTGTGGCAGATGACTTTATTACGACAAGGTCTCTGAGAGCCGATATCAGTCTCTCTAAGGAGAGGAGCAGCTCCTGGCGCTTCGTAGGCAGATAAGACAGAGCCTCGTTTATCTCCTTGTAGCTGCGTTTTCCCGTAATGCACTTTGTTATGCGTATAGTGTCTGAACGCTCCTCGGCGCACTCTGCGGCATATTTTTTATCAGAAAGCCGAAATGCCTGTCCCAGTCTGCCGTCAACGCTCATAAGCACCGCGCCAAAGCCCTCGGGGTCGGTTGCCTTAAGCTCCCTTGCTTCGCTTGACATGCTCAAAAGATACTTTTCAAGCTCTCTTTCGTTAAAGCGAGCCATTGGTATATACTGCGCTCTGCTCTTAATGGTGGTGAGAATTTTGTCGCACTCCCTGGCAAGTATCATAATTATAACACTTTTAGGCGGCTCCTCAAGCACTTTAAGAAGCGCGTTTTGCGCCTCGGTGGTCATACATTCCGCATCGTCTATAACATAAATCTTGTAGTCAGACTCGGTTGATGAGAGAAACATATCCTCTCTGAAATCCTTTATCGAATCAACACCCAGAGTGGCTCTGTCTTTGGGCTTTGACAAAACCTTAAGATCGGGGAAGTTGCCCGAATAAATCCTTTTACAGCAGTTGCATTCACCGCAGGGAAGAGGTGTGCTGGATTCTTTTTTCTTTTCACAGTTCAGCGCCGCCGCAATCTCGGTTGCCAGAGTTGTCTTGCCTGAGCCCGACTCACCGCCTATAAGAAAAGCGTGAGGCAGAGTTCCGCACTCGATAGCTGCGCCAATGCGCTCTTTAGTTTTATCATTTCCCAAAAGCTTAGGAAAATATCTTTTCACAAAGCGCACCCGCCCTTCTGTAAATACAAACATTAAACCAATATATATTGTATCATCGTTTGTCCGAAAAGTCAATATTTCTTTTTTCGTTTTGGGGATTTTCCTGCCGACGGTCTTAAAGTCCGAGAGCATATTTTGACAGGTGTAGTAAAAAAATTTAAATTATTTAAAATTTAAAAGCACCAGACGTGCATCTTTTCCTCAAAATCCGTACAATGTTCCTTAAATCCAAAAAGATATTTACATCGGTTTGTCGATAATGTACAATAAAAGCGGAGGTAGAGCTTATGGAATTGAAATATAATACAGACGAGCTTCAGCGCATAGCATCAGACATTTATTTCTCAACCGGGATAAGTGTTGGCTTTTTTGAAAGCAACTTTACTTACTGCAATGCGCAAAAAACCGTTACAAGCGATTATTGCAAGGCTATAAGAAAGTATCCGGGCGTAACTGTAATGTGCGCAAGGTTCGATACATCTCTTTTGGTGAAATGTAAGGAAGCGGGAAAAATGATAGCCGAGAGATGTCACGGCGGTCTTTTGAACATAGCGGCGCCTATAAAGCATGAAAATGAAATATTAGGATATGTTGTCTTTTACAGTATAAGAACAGATGATTTTCAGGGTGTACCCGAATGTATTTCGGGATACTCGGTTGACGGTATAAATCTTGAGTACCTTTATAATAATGTGAAAAAATTCAATACGAGAGAGTATGAGGCCGCTTGCAATATAGCCACTATAGTTGCAAAGTATGTTATGCTTGAAAATCTTATCGGGCTTAAGACCAACGAAAACCTTGAGAGAATAAAGAAGTATATTTCGGAAAATCTTGATAAGGATTTGTCCGTAAAGGCTATATGTAAGAACACCAATGTTTCAAAGAGTGTTCTGTATAAGCTTTTCAGCGGTGCGCTTGAGTGTACCGTAAGTGATTATGTAAATAAACAGAGGATAGAGAATTCAAAGCGCATGCTTACTCAAACCGATATGACGGTGGATGAGATATCGAAAAAATGCGGATATTCAAGTCCCGATTACTTTGGAAGAGTGTTTAAAAAGCTGACAAAGCATTCGCCTCAGCAGTTTAGAAAGGAGTATAGCAATATGTGAAGCTGAAAGAGTAAAAGATAGCCGTGTTGCATTAAGGCAACCTCATAAGAGACAGACAAAGGAGACAAAAAATGAAAAGAAATTTAACTATCGCTATTTTAGTATTGCTTGTATCGTCCTTGCTGTTTTCCTGTAAAACAGGTGACGGTCAGTCATCTACAGACGACGTAACAGGACAGCTTCAAGCAGGCGAAAGCCTTATATATGACCCTAATAGCGCCGTTCAGATAGTGTATGGCAGCGAGTTTAACAGTGAAAGCATAAATAAACTTAATGATATTCACTATGCGTTGTCGCTTCATCTTGAAAAAACTCTTCCCACAATAGTAAGTGACAGCTCTGAGAAAAAGGCGCACGAAATAGTTGTGGGAAAAACAAACAGACCGATTTCCGAGGAAGCTTACAAGAAGCTTAGCAGATTGGATAAAGAAAACGAGACCGATGTAGGATATGTTATTTATGCCTCGGGCGGCTCGGTAGCCATTGCCTATGATGCTGATAAATTCGGCATAAATTCAGCGCTGCAGGTAGCTGTTACACTTCTTTCGGATGAGTATATAGCTCCCGCATCAACGCTTATTCTGAAAGACGGAGTTGTAGCAAGCAATGCGGTAGACCCCCTGGTAACTCAGAAGGCATTGGATGACCAAAAACGCGAGGAAGCCTATGCCCGTATTGAAGCGCAGATTGGCGGCGAGCTTGGCAAAGAGGTTGTTGCGGCGATAAGAGAATACTATTCAATGTATTCATCCGACGTTGTTACCTGGCTTGCCAACCTCTATGACCCTGTAAGCGGAGGCTTCTATTATTCAAACTCGGGACGTAATACCCACGGCTACGGCGCAGACCTTGAAACAACTGGTCAGGCTTTAGGCTTCCTTGAAACCTCCGGAATGATAGAGGGCAGCTCTTGGGGAAGTGTTATTCCTGACGAAATGAAAGCAAAGCTTGTATATTTCGCAAAGTCGCTCCAGGACCCTAACGGATATTTTTATCACCCCCAGTGGCCTAAGGACCTGACAGATACAAAGCTCAGCCGCCGAGGAAGAGATATGGGCCATGCTCTGTCAATTCTCAGAGTTTGCGGCTCAGCTCCTACATATGATACCCCTACAGGAGTAGAGGGCGACGGCATTAAGGCAGACGGCTCAAGAGTTGACGGCGGTGTCTCCGAGGCATCAAAGCTGACATCAAGGCTCGGCTCATCAAAGGCGGCTGCCGTATCAAAGGTTGTTTCGGTTGCCGACAGCGATTATGTTGCTCCTCATCTTGTGAGCGACATAACCTTTAAAGAATATCTTGCTACTCTTGACATACGTGGCAATTCTTACGCTGTAGGAAACACACTTACCGCTCAGTCAGAGCAGTTTGTTTACCGTGATAAGCAGCTTAAGGAGCAGGGCAAGGGCTATTCTCTTGTCGCAATACTTGAGGAGTGGCTTCTCGAAAACCAGAACCCCAAGAACGGAATGTGGTATTGGGTTGAAAAAGGGGAGTACGGCTATCACCTCTTTGACGGAGTAAACGGTCTTCTTAAAATCGTTGACCTCTATAACAGATGCGGTCTTGAGTTCCCCAATGCTCTTGCCGCCTGCGAATCCGCAATAGAGTCCATAACCTGTGACGAAAGGGCGGTACACGTATGCTACCCTTACAACGCGTGGTACGCAGTGGATCTTCTCTTTGATAACCTTACATACAACAGTAAAGATTCTTCCCAAACGGCAAAAACCATAAGCGATATCAGAGCAAGGCTTATTCAGAATGCTCCCGTTTCAATAAAGAGAACAATGGAGCAGGTATCTATATTTAAAAAGGATGACGGCTCATTCTCGTATACAGAGCATGCATCCTGCCAAACAAGCCAGGGAATGCAGGTTGCTCTCCCCAACACAAACGAGGGTGACGTAAACTCAACGGTTATTTGCGTAAATGGTGTCGCAAACCATATGTTCTCGGTTTTGGGACTTGAGAGACCTCCGCTTTTCGGTAAGGCAGAGCTGTTTACATTCCTTTCGGTTATAGAGGAGCTCGGTCCTATTATTAAAGACGAGGAGCCGGCGCCTGAGATTATAGACTTTGAGGACGAGGCTCTCTGGCAGCCTCTTGGCAACCCCGACGTTCCCTATGTTGTGCGCTCAAGCGGAAAGGTAGAGGTAGTTGAAGACCCGAAAAAAGCGGGCAACAATGTTATTGAGCTCACCTCATACAAGGGCGGCGGAGACCAGGTAAATGTTAATTGCAAGAGCCTGAATCTTTCGGCAAACTGCTATACCTTCCAGGCGGATATACTTATAGATTCTTCAACAGATAAGGCGTATTTCGCGCAGATTCTGCTTGACAGAGCCTATATGCTGACGGTAACGGTTTCCGGTGACAAGGTCTGGTTTGGAGATTCCTCTTCTCAGAGCTGGAAAACCTCAAAGGACCAGGATCTTCGCTTCTCGGCGCCCCTTGGTGAGTGGTTCAACCTTAAGATAGAGTATTACCCCGGCGACCATGAGACAGTTCGTATAAAGATTTATGTTGACAATAAGCTTATGGCTGTCAGCGATAACTACTACGATTCTACGGGTAAAAAGCTTACCGGAGCAGGTGTTCCGTCTTCCTACTTTACATATTCTCAGTTCCTTGTTATGAGTGATTATAATGCCAAGGTGCTGATGGACAATGTGGTTTCGTATAAATCAAACCTTCAGTATACTCCGGCTCTTGATATAAATAATCAGCCTGCCTTTAATGTTGATCCCCCCGACAAAGATGAGCTTATCTTCGACTTTGAAAAGCAAGAGACAGGAAAGAATTACCCCGAGGGAATAACAGTTACCGAAAGCGGCGGCTCGGTTGATATAGCCGAGATTACAGGTACTAACGGCGCGGTTGACAAGGCGCTTAAGCTTAGCGGTGCAAAAGGCAGCGGGTACACTCTGGACATTCCCGTAAATCTTCGTACAAAGGGCGCAAACTGCGCCATCATAAGCGCTGACATCCTAGTGGATAAGTCCACCGAGGTAGGTACAGTAGCCGAAATTATACTGAGAAGAGATATAACTGCAGCCCCCTCGATTATGCGTATGCAGTTTAAGGTGGTCGAGGAGTCCGGAAACAAATATCTCACTCTTATCGAAGCTCCAAACGGAGTTGCGCTTGATATAGTTGACGGTATAAAGATTCCTCTCGGCGAAGAGAAAAAGCTTATGATTAAGTATTACAGAGATGTTTTGGCAGCTCTTATCTATGTTGATGATATCCTGCTTGCAACAAACACATCGCTTTGCTCGAGTGTTTCAAACCTTTGGAACGTAGGAGAAGTGGAAATAGTAAATTCCGCCTCTGTTTCATCGCTTATTTACATAGATAATCTTAAGGTAGAACGTAACATAGATTCCTTTAATGCTGCTGTTCAGCCCCAGGTTGGTCAAACAGTTCACGGCTTTGACTCTTCACTCTCTGAGGGTGTTGTGTTAAGCGGCGGCGCGGAAATAAAGGACGGAAAGCTGGAGCTTGCAGATACCGGCTCGGCTATATCTATTCCCGTTAATGAAAGAAGTGTAATTCTTTCAGCATTCTTGTTCGAGGCTGAAATAACAGTACCTAAGAATGCCTCTGACGGTGTTAAATACAGAATAGCCTTTAAGGATGCAAACGGCAATACCGTTCTTTGCTATGACCTTATTACCTCAGGCGACAGCGTCGGTATTCACGAGGTGACCGAAGGCAAAGCATATGAAACTCCTCTTGCTTCATTCGGCAAGGGAAGCGCTGTGAAGCTTGGCATTGAATACTTTGCAGAAAAGGATACTGCTAACATTTATCTAGACGGCGAGTGCGTAGCAATAAGCAGCCTTCAGTACAGTGAGAAAAATGCGAAAAACGGCATAAAAGAGCTTCTGATTTCCTCAGTAGAGGGAAGCGCTGATACCTTGTTTGACAACATAATAATAGAAAGCTACAACAAGTTCTACGAGGAAGAAAAGACCGACGGACAAAACAAAGAGGACGGAGCGGAAAAGCTCACCTTTGAGCATTCGTCTACAGGAAATATCCCCTCGGGAATTACAACAAGCCTAAAGAGCACAGGAGCAAATCTCAAGATAGTTGAAATATTTAACGAGGTGTATTCAAAGGCCCTAGCCTTCACAACCCTTACAGGCGCGCAGGATGCTATCTACTTTGATATGGCGAACAAGGCAGCCAAGGGTAACGCTGTTGTATTTGAAGCTGACCTGTACATCGATTACAACACCTACAAGGATACATTTTATGAGATTTATCTCACAGGCGATAATAATAATTTCGTGTATCTTCTGACAGTGACCTTTAAAGACGGAACACTGTGGCTTGGCGATATTTCAGGCGCATCAAGCCAGGCGGTTCCCGGCAGAATTTGGGGTATTGGAGTTAATACGGGTGTTGCGGAAGCCACTTGGTTTAATATCAAGATTGAATATTACTTCGGCGATGCGGAAACCGTAAGAGCAAAGACCTATGTTAATAACGAGCTTATCCTGGTAAGTGACAACTTCTACGGCAAGACAGCGCCCGATAATGTGGCTGTTCCGAAAACCGACATCACACAGGCGCGCGTCAGCTCTTATACCTCAACCGACGGTATTGTGATGCTTGACAACGTATCTCTCTACAAGTCTACCCTCACACTTAAGGATGATGAGCTGACAACCTCTACTCCCACCACTCCCGAGACTCCCGCTACTCCTTTGGATAAGCCCAGCATTGATTCCTCGTTGGCAGCTCCAGGAAAGTACTACGAAGGATTTGGCGGTCTTGGCTTCACAGGCTCAACAGGCTTTGTGTCGGGCGGCAGCGGATGTCAGACACTCGACGGACTTGTATATTACAATGCATCAAAGGGTTATACATTTAGCAACGCAGGAAAGAATTACGTTATTCTTGGAACCGACGGCACAAACAAAATTCTTACAATGACAAGAAACACCAGCTGGTCGGATATGTACTTCAAGCTGCAAAATGACAAGACAGGTAACTGTTACGTATTCGAAGCCGATATTAAGCTTAGCGCGGTGATTTGCTCTAAGGATGCTAACGGTCCTGCTCTGTTCTTTGCAAGCAATTACAATGCGTCAACCACCGCTCCCACAAGAAACGCGGCGAGAATCTTTGTTGCTAAGGCAACCGACGGCGCGTTCACCCATTATGAGTTCCTCGGCCAAAAGGTAGAGGCTGAGAAGTGGTATACCGTAACCGTTGAGTATTATACCGATACAAATACCGTTAAGTATTATATTAACGGTGTGTGCTACGACACCGATACTCTCGATACCGAAACAGAAATGCCCTATTTCGGAATCTTTATGGATAATAATGCGGTAGCTCCCACGGTAAGCCTTGATAATGTTGTTTATGTGTCAGAGGAGATTTCAGAAGAGGAAAAGGAGCCTGTGCCCGAGGAGCCCGAAAATTATTATGAGGCTCTCGGCGGACTTAATTTCACAAATTCCTCAGGATACGTAACCGGCGGCAGCGGATATCAGACACTTGACGGACTTGTATATTACAATACAAACAAGGGCAACACATATAAAAAGGATGGTTCAAATTACACTATTCTCGATACTGATGCCGGTAATAAACATCTCCTTATGTATAAGCATCAAAATGTCGCTTGGTCAGATATGTATTTCAAGAAGCAGTCAGATACCGTAGGCAACTGTATTGTATTTGAGACGGATATAAAGCTCAGTTCTACGAGTGTTACGGCAGATAAAACGGGTATTTATCTTTTCTTGGCAAGCAGCTATAACAATACGGGAACTGCTCCTACGAGAAATGCAGAAATGGCTATTACGGCAAAAGCTGTTGACGGAGTCTTCTCTCATTACGAGCTTAGCGACGGTACCCGTCTCGATGCAGACACATGGTACACTCTGACGATGGAATATTATACCGACTCGAATATTGTAAAATATTATCTTAACGGCACTTGCTTTGCCACTATCAACGATTTTGAACCGGCAAGTGAGATGGATTATTTTGGAGCTTATGTATCAAAATGGGAGTTTTATTCGGTTTCTATTCATTTCGACAACGTAGTTTACAAGGCAATAGACAAAACCTACACCTCAGAGTCTGAAACACCCCCCGCAGAATAATTAAATTTAAGCCTGCCGTGTCATACGGCACGGCAGGCACCACCGCGGTCAAGTGCGAAAATGATCGCAAAAAGAAAGAAGGAAATACCAATGAACAATTTTTATGAGGAAAAATGGCAAGCCCTTGAAGCCGAAGTAAACAGACGCGGCGGAGACGGCAGAGAGGTTGTCGCAGCTATCAAGGAGCTTTATTCAAACTTTGATGACGGTGCCGTTGAGTGGCTGGCGAGCCTTTATGACCCCGACATAGGCGGCTTCTATTTTTCCGAATCGGCAAGAGATAACGAAGAGATAGAGTACGATGGAAGGGTAAGTAAGCTCCTCCCCGATATCGAGAGCACCGAGCAGGCAACAAACTTTTTACAAAGCTCAAAAATGATAAGCTCCTTTGATGAAGTCCCCTCATGGATGAGAGACAAAATGGCAGAGTTTATCTGCTCCTGCGAGGACCCCGAGACAGGATATTTCTATCACCCCCAGTGGGGCAAGGAATACACCGATACCAAGCTTGCAAGACGGGGCAGAGACCTTATGTGGGCTGAGGATATGGCAGATAAGTTTAACTTCAAGCTCCCGTACCCGACAGCAAACGAGAGGCTGAGAAAAACCAAAGAGGAAAAGGTCGGTAACGATACAGCGGAAAATGTTCTCCCCGATTATCTCCTCTCTGAGGAAGCCTTTATGGAGCATCTTAAATCCTATGACTGGGACCACAGAGAGTACTGGTCGGGTAACCGTATGGCGGCTCAGGCAACCCAGGTAAAAGCGGCAGGCCTTGGCGACGTTGCGGTAAAATTCCTTAACAGCATCCAGGACCCCGAGACAGGACTTTGGGGAAAAACAGGCGGATATGATTCAATAAACGCATTTCTTAAAATTTCCTGCTTCTATAGGTCAGTGGGTCATTCCGTACCCCATGTTGAAAAGGCGGTAAGAACCTGCCTTGAGTGCATAAACAGCACCGACCACCCCATACACGTCTGTACCACCTACAACAACTGGTTCTCTATACATAACATACTCCTCGATTTGCGCAATTTTGGCGGAGATGAGGGAAAAGCTAAGGCAGACGAGATTTCGAAGGAGCTTCTTCTTGCAGCTCCCGAGGCAATAAGGTCAACCGCGAGAAAGGTGAAAATCTTTAAGAAAAAGGAGGGCTGCTTCTCCTATTGCGAAAATAACACCTCAGGTACAAGCCAGGGAATGCCTGTGGCAATCTTCGGAACAAACGAGGGTGATATAAACGCAAACGGCATTTGCTCTACGGGAACTGTTGCGTTTATGTTCCGCGCCCTTGAGCTTGAGGATTACAAAATTCCTCTCTTCTCTCCGAATGCATATGACAAATTTCTCGCAGCCTTAAAAAGACCCACAAAATAAAAGCAAAAATAAAATAACGCGGAAAAATTCCGCAGAAAGGAAAGCTATGGATAATAAGTTAATCTACAAAAAAGCAGAGCTTCAACTTATCTTTATGGATAACAAGGATGTTATCCAAACGTCAACGCCTTTTGAGGAAGATGGCGGTGTTGTTGACGATTCGTGGACCACTTAAATTATTATTTAACTGAAAGGAAAAAATAAAAATGAAAAACAAAAAAGTCTTAAAGCTCATAACTCTCTCTTTAGCGCTGGTTGTTATAATAGCCGCAGCGGTAGGAATTTCCGCTAGCGCCGAAACCTCCGAGACTCCCTCGGTAGAAATTACCTTAAAGAACGTAGCCTATAACGATGTTATAAAGGTTATGTTTGCGGTTGACCACACAAAGGCAGGCGAGGGCGCCGTAATTGAGCTCCTCTACTACCTTGAGGACCCCTCCGTTAACCCCGAAGCAACCGCATACAAGGGCGCAACCTATGAAAAGGGCTACACCGATAACAAGGGCACAGAAGATACATCAGATGATGTTACATATCCCGCTTTCTTTACCGCAGGCTTCCCCCTTGCCAGAATCGGCGAAACAGTGTACGCAAAGGCTCATATTGTAGACACCGAGATTTACAGCCCTGTTGTTAGATACAGTGTTGCAGAGTATCTCAACAAGCGCCTCTACGTTGATGATGCAACCGAGCTTCAGGATAACTTCTACGCATCTCTTCTTGAGTCAGCGGGTTATCTTCAGACAATACTTAACACAGATACAAACGAAAATAATAATGTTGAAAATACCCTCAGCGAAACAGCTTATGTTTACATTGACGGTAACGCAACCATCGACGGCAAGTACTCCTCGGGTATGTATGCTCTCGAATCAACCATTACTCCTAACTCGACAGACGAGAGCGTAGCAATGTGGAATGTTGAAGAAACTACAGCGGAGGGAACAGCCTCCAGAACAGTAAACAACGGTGAAAGCTTTAACTTAGCCGGCACAACTATAATCACTCCCGCAAAGGCAGAAGCAGGCAATTACTACGAGCTTCTCGGCGGAAACAATTTCCAATCATCAATCGGATATAGCGCAGTAAGCGGAGTGTCGAGTCTCTATAGTATGGATGATTTTGTATATTATAATGCTTCTAAAGGAAGTACAGCAGCCACTGCTACCGGTAGCCGTACTCAGGTGATTACCGACGGTGATGATAAATATCTTCTTATGTATAAGCACCAAAATGTCAATTCTACCGATATGTACTTCAAAAAGCAGACTGATGCTACAGGAAATTGTATTGTATTTGAAACGGACATAATGCTTAGTTCTACGAGTGTTACGGCAGATAAAACGGGTATTTATTTATTCTTGTCTAGTAACTATAACAACCAAAACCAAAATCCCATAAGAAATGCGGAAATAGCTATTACGGCAAAAGCTGTTGACGGGGCATTTTCTCACTATTCTCTTGCCGACGGTACTCGTATCGATGCAAACAAATGGTACACCCTAACTATGGAGTATTACACCGATGCGAATGTTGTAAAATATTATATTGGCGGTGCTTGCTTTGCCACTATCAGCAATTTTGCTCCTACAAGTGAGATGAATTATTTCGGTGCTTTTATTACAAAATGGGATGTTTACTCGGTTTCCATTTATTTCGACAACACCGTTTTCAAGGCAATAAACAAGACTTACGTTGCAGAGCCTGCAGAGTAATTCAAAATAAGTAAAAACTAAAACAGGGTTACCGCGCCTTATGCGGTAACCCGATAAAAAAAGCAAAATTTCTTTCTAAAATTCAAAGGAGACGTGCCATGAGCGCCGTAAAACTTGAAACAGTTAAAATAACAGCAGATTTTACTAAAAAAACAGGAAACAAAATTAAACCTATGCACGGAATTTGCTCCGCTCCTATTCTTGGCGGAGAATCCAGTGTTGGACCTGCGCTTTTCCACTATCTTGATGAAGCGGCAATTCCTTATTCCAGATTTCACGATGTGGCAGGCTATTTTGGCGGCGGCAGATTTGTTGATATTCCTAACATCTTCCGCAACTTTGATGCTGACGTAAATGACCCCGCATCCTATGACTTCGCTCATACCGACGTACTTATAAAGACTCTTCGAGACTATGGAGTAGAGCCTATCTACCGCCTTGGAATTACCATTGAGAACTGGGCAAACATTAAGGCTTATCACGTCTATCCCCCAAAGGATTTTCAGAAGTGGGCAGAAATATGCGAGCATATAATCCGCCACTATAATGAGGGTTGGGCAGACGGATATCACTACGGAATAAAATACTGGACAATATGGAATGAGGCAGACGTTGACTTTGACCCTAATAATATTGCGCAGACCTGGCACGGCGGACGTGAAGAATTCTTTAAGTTTTACGAAATATCCTCAAAGCATATAAAGAAGTGCTTCGGCGACAGCATAATGCTTGGCGGCCCCGGCGCAATGGGCTTTAAGGAGCATGAAATCTGGGACCCCGAGCTAAAAGGCGTTGACCCGCAGTATGCAAACAAGGAACATGTTTGGGCTTACAGAATAGATTTTGTACACCGCTTCTTACAGTATGTTAAGGAGCATGACTGTCCCCTTGATTTCTTCTGCTGGCACGGCTACATAGCCCTTGTAGAAAATATTGTTGACAGAGCAAAGTATTGTAGAGCGCTTCTTAAAAAATACGGCTTTGAGCATATTCCCGATATCTTGGAGGAGTGGAATACCTGCTTCCGTAAGGTAAAGCTGCGCTCTGAGGCAGAATATTCTGCGAGAAACCTTGCCGTAATGCTTGGAATGCAGAAGTCCGAGACATCTGTTCTCTGTTACTATATAGGAGAAATAGGCATAAGTGTTTATCACGGTATGTTTAATCCCGATACATTCGAGCCCTATAAAACCTACTATGCATTCAAATCCTTCGGTCAGGCTTACAAGCTCGGATGTGAGGTAGAAAACTGCTCCGACAACAAGGACGTTTATACCCTTGCCGCAAGAAATGACAAAAAGGGCATAATCCTCATAGCAAACGATAAAGACCAGCCGCTGACCCTAGAGCTTGATGTTACAGGCGCTGATGTAAACTCCGGCGAGGTAATAGTTACAGATGACGAGTACCTCTACACAGCAGTAGGCGAGGTAATAAAGAACTCTACCTATACGGTTAAGGCTCACTCTTGTGTAGAAATAAGAGTTGTGTTCTAAAAAACAAAAAATGATAGAAATTTCAGGGCAGAGTCCGCTTTGCCCTAAACCCCAAAAGCCAAAGGCTTTTGGGGTACATATATGTCTTACAGCTTTCAGCCTGCTTTTTTTAGTAAGCTAAAGAGAAATAACGGAGCTTTCAAATGGAAAATAAAAGAAAAATAATGCGTGTCGCTTTTGTGGCGGAAGAGTCTCTAAACTACTTTATATCAATATTTGTTACCAGCACCTTTTTGGGCTATCTTTTAGCTGCGTTAGGATTTAATGATGCAACTCAGGGTATAATCAACAATGTAGCTACCCTTTCCTGCGGAGCGCAGATTTTTGCCCTTTTTCTTTCCGGAAGAAAAGCAAAGAGAACCGTAACTTTTGCCATGCTCTTCAGTCAAATTGCATTTATTGCGGTTTATCTTTTGCCTATATCTAACTTTTCATCGGGAGCAAAATCGCTTTTGTTCGTTATTTTTCTTGTAGCAGGTAACCTTGTTACAAATGCCGTACTGCCTGCCAGAATGGTTTGGCTTATGCGCTCGGTTGATGATGAAAAAAGAGGAAGATTTACAGCGGTAAAGGAAATGATTTCGCTGGCAGGCGGAGTGATAGTTTCAATGCTTCTTGGCAATATTGCCGATACATACCGTGATTCCTTAGGCAACCCCACAGCAGAGTATTATACAATATGCTTAGTTGCATTGATAATAATGACGGTTATGCATACGGTGTCATTGGCTGTATGCCACGAGGACGAAGTAGAAAGTGAAAAAATATCTGTAAAGGATTCGGCAAAATCACTTTTAAAGAACAAAAGTATTGCTAAAATAATGGTGATAGACATACTCTGGCAGATATCTCTCGGGCTGTCAACACCCTTTTATCCCTCATATTTGCGCCAGGAGCTGTCTATGAGCTTTACAGTAATAACTATTATTACTACGCTGGGCTTGATTTCGAGACTTATTTTATCACCATTAATGGGTAAAATAGCCGACAAAAAGTCCTTTACATATTCTATAATGCTCTGTCTGGTTATGCAGGGCATTGCATTCGTCGGAGTAATATTCACAGCTCCCGGTTGGACAAAATGGTTTTATGTAATATACTCCTGCTTCTACGGATTTGCTATGGCGGGAATGAATAGCGGCTCCTTAAACCTGGTTTATGACTTTGTCAGCCCCGAGGACAGAACTGTGGCAATCGGTGTTAAAGCCGCCGTGGGAGGCTTCGCAGGCTTTGGCTCAGCGCTTGTTTCGGGATATATGCTGGAGCAAATTCAGCAAAGTGGGGGAGTAACAATTTTCGGAGTTAACTTGTATGCCCAACAGGTCCTCTCTTTTGCTTCGCTGATAGTTGTTATTCTCGCTTATGTCTATATTAACCAAGTTGTAAGAAAGATGAAAAGTGTAAAAAGCGACCTTACCCTGTCTTCAAGCAGTGAGATGTGACTCATTAATATTCTGTGAATATACTTTAACATTTCCCCTCTGTAAAGTTTTTGACGAGATTTTTGTGGGAAAGCCACCGTAACATGAAAGGACTTCCCCAAGGGGAAGCCTTTTTTCTCGGATTTAGAATTCCGAATTTCGAATTTTAAATTTGCTATTGTATTTTCTATAAAACTGTGTTAAAATAATAGAATGAAATACTATGCGGGTTCCATTAGCCGGCATATTGAAGGAGACAGTAAAATGGAAAAGTTTTATCTCACAACAGCCATAGCTTACGCATCACGTAAGCCCCACTTCGGCAACACTTACGAAATTATTATGTCCGACGCGTTTGCAAGGTTCCAGAAGAGCCAGGGCAAGGATGTTTTTCTCTGCACAGGTACAGACGAGCACGGACAGAAGATTGAAAATCTGGCAACCGAGGCAGGAATTACTCCCCAGGCTTATGTTGACGGGGTTTCGGGTGAAATCAAGAAGATTTGGGACCTTATGGGTGTTGAGTACGACCACTTCATCCGCACCACAGACGACTACCATGTAGCCGCTGTTAAAAAGATATTCAAGAAATTTTATGACAAGGGCGATATTTACAAGGGCTTCTATGAGGGCTGGTACTGCACCCCCTGTGAGTCATTCTTTACCGAGACTCAGGCGGCAGGCGGCATTTGTCCCGATTGCGGACGTCCCGTAACCCAGGCTAGAGAAGAGGCATACTTCTTTAAGATGTCGAAATATGCAGACCGCCTTATTAAGCACATTGAGGACAACCCCGGCTTTATCGAGCCCGAGAGCCGTAAAAAGGAAATGGTAAACAACTTCCTTAATGCGGGCCTTCAGGACCTCTGTGTTTCCAGAACATCGTTTAAGTGGGGTATCCCCGTTGACTTTGACGAAAAGCACGTAACCTACGTTTGGCTTGATGCTCTTACAAACTACATTACCGCAATAGGCTACGACCCCGACAAGTCCTTTGAGGAGCAGTCCGAGAAGTTTAAGAAGTGGTGGCCTGCCGATGTTCATATTATCGGTAAGGATATTCTTAGATTCCACACTATCTACTGGCCTATCTTCCTTATGGCTCTTGACCTGCCTTTGCCTAAAAAGGTATTCGGTCACCCCTGGTTCAACTTCGGTAATGACAAGATGTCAAAATCCAAGGGTAACGTGGTATTTGCCGACGAGCTTGCCGAGACATTCGGTGTTGATGCGGTAAGATATTATGCTCTCTCCGAGATGCCCTATAATTCCGACGGCTCTATCACCTATGAGTCGGTTATTTCAAGATATAATAACGACCTTGCAAACAACCTCGGCAACCTTGTCAGCCGTACCCACGCAATGACTAAGAAGTACTTCGGTGGCATAGTGCCCGCGCCCGAAAAGTGTGAGCCTATCGACGACGAGCTCAAAGCAGCAGTGGCTAAGGGTATAAGCGAGTCTGTAAAGCTTATGAACGCATATCACGTTGCAGACTCTCTTGACGAGATATTCACAATGCTCAGACGCGCCAATAAGTACATTGACGAAACAATGCCATGGGCGCTTGCTAAAAACGAAGAGGATAAGCCACGTCTTGCAACTGTAATCTATAATCTTCTTGAAACAATCAGAGTCGGAGCTGTGCTTCTGGCTCCCTATATCCCACAGACCGCAAAGAACATCTTCTCTCAGCTTGGAACAGATAAGACCGATTTCGCCTCTGTTTCTTCCTTTGGCGCCCTCGAGGCAGGAAAGCCTCTTGGCGAAGCCTTCACCCTTTTTGCAAGAATTGACGAGAAGAAATTCCTTGAGGAAATGGAAGCTAAAATAAAGGCGGCAGCCGAGGCAGCAAAGCCCATAGAGGAGCCCGAGCACGAGGCTGAAATCGGCATTGACGCATTTTCTGCAGTTGAGCTCCGCGTTGCCGAAATTCTATCTGCCGAGCCTGTTCCCAAGGCAAAGAAGCTTCTTAAGCTCCAGGTGGACCTCGGCTACGAGAAGCGCCAGGTGGTTTCGGGAATTGCAAAGTTCTATACGCCCGACCAGCTCGTAGGTAAAAAGGTATGTCTTGTTACCAACTTAAAGCCCGCAAAGCTTTGCGGAGTTGACAGCTACGGCATGCTTCTTGCGTCAGGCGAGGAGGATGTAAGGGTTGTGTTCCTTGACCCTGAGGCAAAGAACGGAGACAGAATACACTGATGAAATACTTCGATTCTCACGCTCATTACTATGACGAGAGATTTTCCGAGGAATGTGCGGAGGGTGTCGGCGTTTTGCTTGACACCCTCCTTTCGGAAAGCGTCTCTCATATAATAAATGTAGGCACAGACCCCACCACATCAAGACAAGCGGCAGAGCAGGCGAAAAAATACGAGAATATGTATACCGCAATAGGTATTCACCCCTCAGATACCCGCTTTCTCTCAGATATGGAATCGGAAATTGCGGATATTGAAGCCCTAATTCTAGATAAAACCAATAAGTGTGTATGTCTTGGTGAAATAGGACTTGACTACCATTACCCCGATACAGATAAGGAAAGGCAGCACCGCTATTTTGAAGCCCAGATGCTCCTTGCCGAAAAGCTTAGTATTCCTGTCTGCATCCACGATAGGGAATCACACGGAGATATTATGGAGGTCATAAAACGTCATCCGAATGTCAGGGGTGTTCTTCACAGCTTCTCGGGCTCTGCCGAGATGGCAGAGGAGCTTGTCCGACTCGGCTGGATGATTTCATTCTCCGGAACACTTACATTTACCAATGCGAAAAAGCCGAGAGAGGTAGCCGCAAGAATTCCGAAGGAATTTGTAATGATAGAAACCGACTGTCCATATCTTGCCCCCCACCCGCTGCGCGGCAGCCTTAACCACTCGGGAAATCTAAAGTACACAAATGCTGCTCTTGCCGGCATTTTCGGCATTACCGAAGAGGAGTGCGCCGCCCTTACCGCCGAGAATGCTAAGCGCTTCTTTGGTATAAAATAAAAGAGAAATAATTATGAAAAAATCAATGTGTATAACCTATGAGGTAGAGAATTCACTCTATGTCAACATAACAAACAAGTGCTCAAACCGTTGCGTTTTCTGCATTCGCAACAACGGTGACTCGGCTTACGGCTCGGATCCACTCTGGCTTGAGAGGGAGCCCACCCTCAAGGAGATTGTAGACTCAATTCTCTCACGAGACCTAAGCAGGTATTCAGAGATAGTTTTTTGCGGCTACGGTGAGCCAAGTGTAAGGCTTCGTGAAGCAAGAGCCGCTTCTCTTGCGGTAAAGGAAAAGCACCCTGAGGTAAAAATCAGGATAAACACAAACGGTCAGTCCGACCTTATCTTGGGCTATGATACAGCGCCCTTTTATAAGGATGCGTTTGATGCGGTATCAATAAGCCTGAATGCCCCAACTGCCGAAAAATATGCTAAGGTTTGCCAGAGCGCCTTTGGCAAGGCTGCCTTTGATAGCATTTTGGATTTTGCCAAAAAGGTAAAAAACTATGTGCCAAATGTTGCGTTTTCGGTAGTTGACGAGGCGCTGACAGACGAAGAAATCGAGGAATGCAAAAAAATCGCCGACTCCTGCGGTGTAAAGCTCCGTGTGAGGAAGTACATAGGTAAGTAGAAAAATTAAAAAACATCGAAAAAGAGGTTAGCTCAAGTTTTTTAACCTGGAGCCTGCCTCTTTTTTGTTATTTTAATGCCTTTGAAAAGTCACTTTTTCAATTTTTCGCAGGGAAAATTAGCCGGAATTTTATATGATTTTAAAGAGATTTTTGAGAGTATAAAAGCTGTTTTGTATAAGTCTACAAATTTTTTCGTCGAGGTTAACAAATATTGATTTTACTCATTGAAATGGTATAAAAATTGTGATATTCTTAGTACGTAGCCGTAAGATTTATCTGTGCTAACCCAAATAAAATCGTCATGCCGCAGAGAATATTTCAGTTTTGGCGAAGAAAGGAAAAACTTGAAAAGTGAAACAAAAAACATATGAAAACGCAGACATTCAAATTATTCTGCTAGAATTTTCAGACATTGTTACGTCCTCCGGCGGAGAAACGTCAGGCGAAGGAAATGGCATTATTGATGACAACTGGGATGTAAACGACTGACCAAAGCAAACAGTTAAGAAAGGATTATAATTGAAATGAAAACAAACAATCTCAAAAAAATTTTTTTGGCAGTGCTTTCGTTTGCTCTTCTTGTTGGAGCGGTGATAGGCATTACCGCATCGGCAGAGAACGACAGTAAGGTTGATTTTTATGCGCAAACCATAATACACAATGACAGAATAGCAATAGCATATGCCCCTAAAATCGATATATCATCAGGAGAAGCCGCTATATCCGACCTCAAGGTTGAGTATAAGATCGGTGAGAGCGGTGAATGGAAAAATGCGTTAAAGCGTGCAGAAACCTTAACCGTAGAAAATGAAGACGATACATCTGCGGAATATCCTATTTACGCAACCGAGGGAATGCCCGCTCAGGATTTCACCGAGACCGTATATGCGGTTGCTTACACAGGAGATACCCGTCCTGTGGATGTAGAAACATACAGTGTAATGCAGTTCCTTTATACCAAGCTCTTTAAGGATAACTACATCAGAAATACGAATCCTACACAGAGAGGATACGTTTATAAAGAGCTTTATCTTTCACTCATAGATTATGCCGAAAAGGCGCAGATAGCCATTGATAACTTTGACGGCGGCAAAAATGAGACTCTTATCACCGATTATCACATGATAGTCGTTGATGGCGGCACTATAGACGATACCGGACTTGAAAGTGTTATAAGCACTCAAGATACCGTGACCCTTAAATATTCAGGTGAGCTTGCCGCAGGTGCGACCTGCACATGGAGCATCACCACCTATGATGAGAACGGCAACGGCATGGTTACCGAGGCGGAGAACGGAGTTGAGATTCCCGTTACCGGAAATATGGTTTGCTCTGCAAGCGTATTTGTTCCTACCACCTACACAAAGGGCTCGGGTAAGTATTACTCAGGTAATTATACAGGTAAGGAAATAAGCTTTGATAACGGTGAAAGTGCTATCCAGTTTAAAACAGGCAGCCTTGCTCCGGTAGGTGAAATAGTAGGCGCTGATGACAAATACTCTTATGCTGATTTTTCGAGTATAACCTCTAACCTAAACACAACACTTACGTTTAATACTCCATCAGCCACAGATAAATCCTTTATTATGGAGTTTGATGCTATGTTTGAGGGCGTTGACGGAACCTTCGGTTACATTATGCTTGCCGATAAGATAAACGGCGGTGATGTCCAGGGTGCGAGAAGCTCGGTATATCTTTCGGGCTCTGATGGGAAAATCTCTATTCACAGCTCAAACCATACCATTCTGGCAGGTGAAAACATTTCGGTTAAGCAGGGCGAGTGGCATAACTTCCGCTTTGAGTATAATTACATCGCAGATGCAAAGCTGATACTCGTTAAGCTTTATATAGATAACGAGTGGCAGTGCGACTTCTACACCAACGGAACATCTACCGAAACAAACAGTAGCTACAGAGCGCTTATTTACGCTAACAAGGGCTTGAGCTCCAAGCTTTCGCTTGACAACATTTATCTTGGCTACAGTACTGAGGCTGTAGCAACTAACGCACAGTAAACGTATGCACTTCAGCCTCGCGGCGCAGAATTGCGGTGTCGCGGGGCTGAAAAGGTATTTGGGATATCAAAATGGATAATATTATTAATTGTAACGATTGCATTTCAAAGAAAGTACATTTAAGTCGTGAAAGGATGGATTTTATAAATATGAGTGGTAGAAACGAAGTAACCAAGGAACGTATTGTGGAAGCAATCATTTCACGAGAAGATATGCGAAGCAGGTACTACAAAGAGATTGTTCCGATTATCGGCAAGGATGCGGCAGTGGAGCTTGAGAGGCTCTACGATATTTATGACGAGCGTTTATATGTATGGATGGCAACTCTCTGGGATCCGAAAATAGGAGGTTTTTATTTCTCCTCATCAGGTAGGGATTGCGATGCCTTTTTGCCTGACATAGAGTCAACGGTACAGATACTACGCTTCACCGAAAGCTCAGGTCTTATATCAGGAATGGGAAAGACCTATGCTCAGGCCGTTCCTGGCAGTATGCGAGAATCCTTACTAAAATTCGCTAAGGGGCTTCAGGATCCCGAGGACGGATTCTTTTATCATCCTCAATGGGGTAAAAATATAATTACTCCAAGGCGTTCAAGAGATCTCAGATGGGCAACAGATATGATTTCACGGTTTGGGGATAAGCCCTATTATCCGACTCCCATTGACAAAAACGATGACGGTTCAAGCTCCGCGTTGCTTCCCAAATATCTTCAGGATATAAACGAGTGGAAAAATTATTTGGCATCATTTGATATGAAGACCAAATCCTACTGGTCGGCCAACATGATTTCATCGCAGGCAATACAGATAGGAGCTGCAGGACCTGAATTTATTAACACGCTTTTCCAGTGGCTGGCAGACTGTCAGCGCAGTGACAACGGTCTTTGGGAGCCACAGGTTAATTACGCTTCGGTAAACGGTCTTATGAAGCTTAGTCTTCTTTACAGCAATCTCGGTGTATGTATGCCAAATGCTGACAAGGCTATCAAGAGCGCTATAACGGTGGCGCTTTCCAATGAACCAATAGTCTTTTGCTGTCAGTTCTACAACCCCTTTGCAACTATGAGTAACGTGCTTGAAAATATGAGATTGCACGGAGATGAGTTCGAGGCGCATAAGCTGCAGAAAATAATCTTAGAGCGCGCTGCGGACCTGATACGGGTAACACGCGAAAAGGTTTTGACTTGCAAGCGTGCAGACGGATCGTTTTCATATAATCCTGAGCCTCGTTCTCGCTTATCGCAAAAGGCGCCGGTGGGGCTTGGACTTGATGAGGGAGATGTGAATGCCTCCGCTATTTGTTCCACGGGTGTCACTTCTAATTTATGTAAGGTTCTCGGTATTCGCAGAATTCCCATTTTCTGTGATAAGGATGCCAAAATATTTTTTGATATTATCGATAATGCGATACAAACACAAAAGATATACGTAAAGCCCGATTGGTTTGATGATGCAATAAATCCGAATAAAATAAGGGAGATGCAGTAATATGAAGAAAATATTAGTCGCAATTTTGCTTTTTACGGCACTCTCTTTGTTTGCCTCGTGCAGAGTAAAAGATATCGACAAGAATGATACTACACCGAAGGTGGAAAATGCTCTGTGGTCTCCTGACTCGAATACCACCGTGGTCTTTGCTGAAGAGGATGACATAGATGCGTCCGAACTGATTTCTTCTATAAGTACCCTTACGGGAAGACAGGTGTCGGTGTTTTACGATGCATCTGTTTCCCATGAGCACGAGATTGTTATCGGAAGGTCTGAGCGCGAAATGTCGCAGAAGGCATACCAAAAACTTGAAAGTATGCTTGAAGGTAAAGAAGACATCAGCGGCTGGTGCATTGCTGGCGAAGGCGGTTCGATAGCTATAGCATACGACAGCCCGATGGCAGCAGATGAGGCAATAGATTATTTTGTTGCTAATTACTGTAACAAAAGCAGTAGGATATTTGGCGACGGTGTGATAGCATCAAATCAGTTTGATCTTTCTGAGCATATCAGAGCCATAAGAGAAGAAAGCAGAGATAAGGCCTTTGAAAAACTAGAGGCAACTCTTGATGACGGAACGATAGAGGCAATCAAGAAGCTGTACTCCCTTTATACCGAAGAAATATACATATGGATGGCAAATCTTTATGACCCTGATATAGGAGGCTTCTATTTTTCCAATTCCGGCAGAAACAATGTAGGCTTTTTACCTGACATCGAGTCTACTGTGCAGGTGTTGAATTTCCTTAGCGAGTCCGGAATGCTTTCGTCGTATGGAGGCAGTTATGGCATTGGCATTCCTGCTACTGTAAGAGAGCAGCTGGTTAACTTTGCCATAGGGCTTCAAAGCTCGGAGGACGGTTATTTTTATCATCCTCAGTGGGGCGATAATATCATTAACGCGCGCCGCAGCCGTGACCTCGGTTGGGCAACACAGATGCTAGAGAAATTCGGTGAGATGCCTCTTTACAATACACCTGATGGAATAAAAGGCTTGCTTGGCGCTCCGGGTGTGTCACCTGCTTCTTTAATTACCGGAAATCTCAGGTCAAACTCTGCTGTGGTTGCAGCTGCATATGTGATCGCTGCTTCAAAATCTAATCTTCCTTATTTCTTGCAAAGTATAGAAGCTTGGGAAAAATATATAGATGAACTTGGATTTGATAAAGACTCTTACACCGCCGGCAACGATATTGCGGCAATGCACACACAGATAACTATGGCAGGTCAAGAATATATTGACTATGTTATAAATTATCTTAACGAGCATCAAAATCCCGAAACAGGTCTCTGGGAGCCAAATATGACCGAACATCAGGGTGAAATCATTAATTCCTACAATGCGATAAACGGTCTCTTTAAAATCACTCATTTTTATTACTATATGGGTATTCCGGTGCCCAATGCGGAAGCTGCCATTCAGAGCGTTATCGACGTGGTTCTTCAGGATTCCGGAGACACACACGTCTGCTCGGTATATAATCCCTGGATAACATTTGAGCTTTTGCTTGACTGCATTGAGGAAACCGAAGGCAGTAAAAGAGCCGATGAAGTAAGGGCGATGCTTATCGAGAACGGTGAAGCTCTTGTGACTGCCACTTATGAAAAAATAATCGATTACAAAGAGGAGGACGGTGCTTTCTCATATAGAGGAGATACGGTTCAGTTAACCTCCCAAAAGGCCCTCGTGGCTTGCGCGACCTCCCCTGAGAGTGATGTAAACGCAACATGCATTTCATCCACGGGAATAGCAATCAGTATGTTAGATACCTTCGGTGTTACCAGAGTACCTATGTTCACAAGCGCGGATTACTATTATTTCTTAAGAACACTTGAGGATATGGGAACAATAATAAAGAACGAGCCTCAGCCTGTTTATGCCGAAAAGTTTGACAACTATGAAGACGGTTTTGGAGAAGAGGAGTACGGTGTCGTTAAATATCCTGCCGACACAGTTGAAAACCAATTAACGGATATAACCCAAAGTGACGGAAAGTACAAATACTATCAAAGCGACGTGGTAGCCGATCCTGTGCCAAGCGATAATAATGATAAGGCATTGCTCGTAAAAACTTATGCGACTGATAACGATTTTGCGGCAAATCCCCTTTATACATTCATAAGCGTATCAAACTCATTTCTCACCGGAAATTGTTATAAATTCAGCGGTGATTTTATGGTTAAGAGTGGCAGCGGCTCATTTGTTCAGCTTCTGTTTAGCAGGACAGTGGGAGCGGCATACGATTGTTTCGGGCTTGATTTTCAGATGTACGAAGAAAACGGTGAGAAATATGTAAGAATAGCTGACTACAAGGCTGGGCCTGACGGAGATAGAGATAATAACCTCGCTGACGGAATATCGCTTAATACATGGTTTAATGTTGCGGTTGAGGTCTACAAAATATACGAGGAGGATGCTAGCGGTAGTCGCAAGCTAAATATTTTAGGTAAGATTTTCATAAACGGAGAATATGTGGGCATCAGCTCATCCTCAAGGGTTGAAGACGGCTCTGTTGTGGACTTTGCCGTAGGAGCGATTGCTATTGCTCACTCAAGAAAGAGCAATAACGAATTATATATTGATAATGTCAAAGCCGAGCGCACAAACGATGCTTATGTTGCGGAATCTCCGTTGTTCCCTGTTAAGCCTGAGGATATTCCGCAGAGCTTGCCGACAATAGAGGGAACTCATATTGGCGGTGATTATTACAAAAATAGCGAAGCCATAGGAAAGAGATATAATTACGATCAGGGCGAAAAGGCTCCGAGCACCTCAGCTAAAAAGGATGCAAAGACATTCATTACATCGGAGAATTACGTTCATTATTACCGACTTGGAAATACGAGCGGAAAGCATGAGTACATAACATATTCTTACAATGTGGCTTCAGAGGGATTATCTTACCCACATGCCGTTTTTGAGGCGGATGTTGCATTTGGAAACGCCAATGCAAACAACTTCCTGTTATTTAAGTTTTACTCGTTGGGTATGCGCGCGGGTCTTTATTTGAATGCATCGGCTGACGGAAGCAAGATAGAGTTTCGTAATACCGTTTACTCAACAGAAGACGCAATTCTTCAGCCTAATACTTGGTATAATCTCCGTATAGAAGTCTATAATTTTGACAATTCGGTTGTGAGATTTAAGATTTATATCAATGGAAAATTTGTTGCTGAGGTTGATGGACTTGATGTATCACAAAACGATAACAGCAGGGTTGAAATACAGCTTCAGTATACCGATGAAGATTCCTGGATTGCATATGATAATCTTTATCTTGGATATATCGATGCCGTTTACGAGGAGCTTCCGGGAATAAAAGGTCCTGAGTTAAAGGGAACAAAGGATAACGGAAAATACTTTAACGATGAAACAACGGTCGGTAAAAAAATTGACTATAACGCATTGGGAGCGCAAGCTCCAAGCACCTCTCTTCCTGATGTATGCGAGGTAACCGAAGGCAAATATGTTTGGTTCCATAAGGGCGGTACGTCGACAAAGAGCATAACATATACCTTTGATAGTGTTCCTAGCGATCGGGTTGTAAATATTATCGAATTTGACGCTGCGTTTGGAAATATCGCAAATAGCAAAACATTTATGCGAATTTTGATGCAAAGCGGAGCTTGCCGTGCGGATTTGTATTTAAAAACCGATGCAAATGGGCTTATAACTATCGGAAGCGATGCTATAGTCAGCGGAGAGAATATTTCAATTTCACAAGGCGAGTGGCACAATTACAGACTTGAGTATTCCCTGGATACTGACACATCAACTCTTGTAGATGTTAAGCTGTATGTTGACAATGTATGGCAATGTGATATGCAATTCATCTGCGGAACAGTAGGTAATGAGCGTGTTCTGTTCTACCTTCAGGGCGACGTAGACTATTATATGTGTATAGACAATGTTTACATTGGCTATAGCCCGGAAGCATTTGTGAGCGGAGCAAAATAATAAAAGTATTTTCAAAACAAAAAGGCAGAGAATTTTGACGTTCTCTGCCTTGATTTTTTATATATAAATGTTGCTATCGGCTGTTTTTTTGTTTTTGAGAAAAAGTTTAAATGCCCTGCCACTCTTCCTGCCAGGGAACGATGAGACAGTTGTCATCGGTAATCTCAATAGGCAGTATTGAGTAGCCCGAGTTTCTTAAATCATCAGGCTTCCAGTGGTCGAGCATAAGGTAAAACTTGCCCTCAGCCTCAAATATGTAGCTTGACTGACCGAAGAAGGTCTGCCTCGCGAATTTACCCTCGCAGGGATTGTCGATAAGCTTCCATTTTCCGAGTAGGTGGGGGCAAATAGCAAAGAGCGCCGCATTGGGAGCCCAGCCTGTGCAGCCGGAGCTTATCATATAGTACATTCCGTCTTTATAGAAGAGGGCAGGGGCCTCGCGCTCCTGGTCCTCCAGCACCGAGACATAAAAGCCGTCAACATCGGTATAATCCTCAGTAAGGCGGGCGATGTTCATTGTCTTGTTGCGGTTGGCGGAGTGGAAGAGATAGGCTGTGCCGTCGTTGTCCTTGAAAATAGTCATATCACGGGAGTCCTGCTTGTTTGGCACCTTTGCAAACTTAAATTCAAAGGGACCGAGGGGCGAGTCCGAGACCGCAACGCCAACTCCCGCAAGGGAATAGTCGGGTCTCTCAGCATGGAACCACATAACAAACTTGTTTGTCTTTTCGTTATAAATTACCTTGGGACGCTCGAGGACCTTTGACGTATGGATAGGGCTGTTTTCGTTATCCTTGTCAGCCTCAAGAGCAAGGCCCTCATATTTCCAGTCTCTGAGATTTTTTGAAGAATAACAGGAAACACCAATGACGTCAACTCTCGCTACCTCAGCTCCCGAAACGAGATGGGTAACTTTAGTTTCTCCGCCCTTGTGCTCGCCGTACCAGTAGTAGGTGTCGCCATGCTTGATTATACATCCACCGTGGGCTTGTATATCATTTCCGTCTGTGTCGTACCAAATTTGACCGTTTTTCATTATTTTTCCTCACCGTTAGCTGAAATGTGTTTAAGATATGCGTTAATAAATCCGTCTATTTCACCGTCCATAACCGCGTCGATGTTTCCGTCTTCGTAGCCTGTTCTGGTGTCCTTAGCGAGAGTGTAGGGCATAAATACATAGCTTCGAATCTGGCTGCCCCATTCAATGTTTGCCTTGTTGCCCTGAATGTCCTCAATTCTGTCAAGCTTTTCACGGAGCTTAATTTCCATAAGCTTCGCTTTCAGCATTTTCATAGCCGTTTCCTTGTTCTGAAGCTGGCTTCTCTCGGTCTGACAACCAACAACGATACCCGTAGGCTTGTGAACAATACGAATAGCCGAGTCGGTCTTGTTAATGTGCTGACCGCCCGCACCCGAGGAACGATGAGCTGTTACCTCAATATCCTCGTCACGGATAACAATTGTATCATCGTCATCAAATTCGGGCATAACCTCAACAGAGGCAAAGGAGGTGTGGCGTCTGCCCGATGCGTCAAATGGCGAAACTCTTACAAGGCGGTGAACACCGTTTTCGCTCTTAAGATAGCCGTAAGCATTCATACCCTCAATCATAATGGTAGCAGACTTAATTCCCGCCTCGTCGCCGTCAAGCCAGTCAATAAGCTTAACATTAAAGCCGTGAGCCTCGCCCCAACGGGTATACATACGGTAAAGCATAGAAGCCCAGTCCTGAGCCTCGGTACCGCCCGCACCCGGGTGCAGCGAGAGAATTGCATTATTTTTGTCATATTGACCCGAAAGCAGAACCTCAATTCTCTTCTTTTCAGCCTCGGTCTCGATAAACTCGGTCTCGGTAACAACCTCCTCAACAGAGTCCTCGTCATTTGCCTCAATTGCCATCTCGCAAAGGGTAAACGTGTCCTCAAGCTTTGAGACAAGAGCCTCGTAGCTCTCATACTTGTCCTTTAACTGCTTTATTTCCTGAAGCTTCTTTGATGACTTTTCTGCATCGTTCCAGAAATCCTGCACCAGAGTCTCACGTTCAAGCTCTGCGCACCTCTCTTTAGCTTCCTCTATTCTTAACTGATTTCCAAGCTCCTTTACAACATCAAAAAGAGCCGTCAGCTTTCTCTTCGCTTCTTCAAGCGCAACAATCATTTTTTTCTCCGTTCCGCCGCCCACGGCGACTGTCATTTTTAGATAATTATAACTATACCGATATATTTTATCATAAAATAATGAAAATGTAAATAGCGGACTATAATTTTGAACTAAATTTTAAGCAAAATAGTTATACAGATTCTTTCGTTAAGTTCTCAATGGCATAAAGCGGGAGATTTACAAGCCAAGATTCCTTTTTGTAGTCCTGCATTGATGTTCTGACAGAAACATCGGGGGCAAACTTATCAGCGTAGACCTTAAGACTCTTGGCACGAAGATTTACCTCCGCTTTTACTTCTACAGGGATAATGGTATCACCTGTATCCACAAGGAAATCAACCTCGCAACTGCCGTTGTCATTGGTATAATAATAAATGTTCAAATCGGGATTGGTAATCAGCTGCTGAAGCACATACTGCTCAGTAAGCGCTCCCTTGAATTCCACAAAAAGGTCATTTCCGTCAAGCAATATCTTTTTGTTCAGACCAACCATACAGCCAAGCAATCCAACATCCAAAACAAACATTTTAAAGGCTTTCATATCCTCATATGCCTTGAGAGGTAAATGACCGACCGTTACGCGGCTTACCTTATGAACAAGCCCCGAGTCGCAGAGCCACATAATAGCGCTTTCATAATCCTTAGCCCTGCCGCCCTCGCGTACTAAGCCGTAAATAAACTTTTTGTTTTCCTTTGCAAGCTGAGAGGGGATACTGTTCCAAAGCATACGTAGCTTAGGCACAGATTCGCCCGGAGCGTGCTTGGAGAAATCCTGCTCATAGGCTTCAAGCAGTCTTTTCTGTATTCTGCGAACCTTGTTAAAGTCCTTTTCATTAGCAAACGACATTACCGCTTCAGGCATACCGCCGACAAAATAATAATGCTTCAAGGAGTCAATTAAATCCTGCTTGAATGCCGCCATCATTTCGTAATCCTCGGCATTCATTAAATTAACGTATTTTTCTTTTCCCACAGCTATAAGAAATTCCTTAAAGGAAAGCGGATATAAATTAAGAAAATCTACCTTGCCTACAGGGAATGATGTACCGCCGTGTAACGCAATTCCAAGTAAAGAGCCTGCGCAAATAATATTATATTCGGGAGCATTTTCGTAAAAATACTTCAGGCTCGCCAAAGCGCGAGGTACTTCCTGCACCTCGTCAAAAATGATAAGAGTATTTTCGGCAGTTATTTTAACATCAGAGTAAAGCTCCAAGCCCATAATAATTCTGCTGGTTTCGAGGTCAGAAGAAAACAACTCTGCCATTCTCGAATTAGAGTCAAAATTAATATATATAGTCTTCTCGTAGGCTTGCTTACCGAACTCTTTCATAAGCCAAGTCTTGCCAACCTGTCTTGCCCCCTCAATAATCATGGGCTTGCGGTTGGCGCTCGTTTTCCATTTATATAATTCTTCAATTGCAAATCTGTACAAGGGAACACTCCTCCGCATAATATCACATATTATATACACAAATCTCAACAATATTATACACCCAAGTGGCAAAAATGTCAATATGTTTCAGCGTAAAAAAATGCATTTTAGCAACGAACATTAGAAATTTTGATACATTTTTCCTAACCAATATTTGTAAGTTGCATACATTTTTCTCGACGAATATTTGGGGTGTATACACATTTTTTCAACGGATGCATGAGATGTATACACATTTTATAGCCTTCCCCTTGGGGAAGGTGGCAGGCGTAGCCTGACGTATGAGGTATCAGAGAAGCTAACTCAGTGCGAAAACATGAGTGAAGATGGAATATACTGTTTAACTCTTACTTCATCAGTCACTGCGTGATAGCTTTCCTAAGTGGAAACCTAAAAAACAAGCCTACCACAAAAATCCATACTTGTAAATAGAAAAGATGAAAATTTTTACCTTGGTGCAAAACTTTAAAATAAATATTGATTTTTCCGCTTATCTATGCTATACTATTCTCGTTAAAACAGTTACAGGAAGGAAAAAGAAAATGAAAGTAACAAAAGACACACTTATCGGCGACATTCTTGACTTTGATGTTGAGACCGCTCGCTTCTTCTTTGAGATTGGAATGCACTGCCTTGGCTGTCCTCACTCCAGAGGCGAGTCTATTGAGGATGCCTGCCTCGTTCACGGCACAAATGCTGACGAGCTGGTAGCTAAGATCAACGCATACCTCGAGTCGAAGAAATGAGTCTTGGCGCACTGAATGCGCGCCTTTTCTCTGTCGCAGAGCTTGTAGGGCAGGGCGCAGTGTTTGCCGATATCGGTACTGACCACGCGCACCTGCCTATCTTTTTGCTAAGAGAAAAGCGTATCGAGCGCGCAGTATGCTCTGATATAAATAAAGGCCCTCTTGAGTCTGCCGAGAGAAATGCTAAAGAAGCCGGTCTTTCAGACAAAATGGAGTTTATCCTTACTGACGGAGCTGCGGCTCTTTCGGGCAAGGGTATTAACTGCTATGCAATATGCGGTATGGGCGGTGAGCTTATTGCCGAAATTGTTGACAAAGCTCCCGAGCTTAAAAATCCGGGGGTGAGCCTGATACTTCAGCCTATGACAAGGCAGGCACATTTGCGCAAATTCCTTGCTGAAAACGGATTTTGTATAACTCATGAAAGCTATTCCTCAGAGGGGCACAGACATTATGTTGCCATGCTGGTAAGCTATACGGGAGAGCGCCGTACCCTCTCTGAGACAGAAGCCGAAACAGGAACAAATTACTTGGATTTTGTAAATAAAAGTTCTCAAATCGCCTATCTTGAGGGTAAAATCAAGTCTACATTGCGTATGGTCGAGGGAAAAAAACAGAGCGGTTCTGTGTCTTCTGCCGAAGAGGAGCTTCTCGCGGGATTAAGAGATGCCGTGAGTAATTTAAAGAACGAAAGGAAATAAATATGACCTTAAAGGAGCTTTACGACTATCTTGAAGAAAAAATGCCCCCCTCTCTCCGTGAGGATTGGGACAACGACGGAATGATGTGCTGCCCCGATACTAAGGCTGAGGTAAAGCGAGTGCTTGTCAGTCTTGATGTAACCGAGGAGATAGTTGATTATGCAATAGACAGAGGCTTTGACCTTATCATCTCACACCACCCACTGATATTTAAGCCTGTATCCTCGGTTACCGACTCGGGTAATGTTTCGAGAAAGATTATTAAGCTTATTGAAAGCGGAGTCAGCGTTTTCTCGTTCCATTCAAGAGCTGATAAGGTTGTCGGGGGAGTAAACGACATTCTCTGCGACCTGCTTGGTATCTTTAATGCAGAGAGCTTTGGCGAGGGTGAGCTTGGCAGAATAGGAGAGATAGACGAGGAGATAGCTCTTGAGGACTTCGTTTACAGGGTAAAGCAGACCTTAGGCTCTGATATGGTCAGGTACTCCGACGGGTTAAATCCCGTAAGGCGTGTTGCTTTGGTAGGCGGCGACGGTAAGGACTTTGTAAAGTCGGCAATAGACGCAGGTGCGGACACCTATCTCTCGGGCAGAATAAGCTATAATATGATGGTTGAGGCGGCGGAAATGGGCATAAATCTTGTTGAAGCCGGCCACTACTTTACCGAGCAGCCTGTAACCGACTTTTTCCAGGAGCTGCTTATTGACTTTGACCCTGAGATGTACGTTGAGATAGCTGTATCCAACTGCATAAAGATGTACTGATATGAAGTATCTTAGAGCTGTATTTATCGGCTTTTTAATATGGTGTCTTGCATTTCTCATATTAGGTGCCGTTTCGTTTGTAATTAACTCACTGCTTTATCCCGCCTTTCTTCAGTGGTTCCCGAGGCTTGTTCCCGAGTATAATTTTGTCAACGAGCGTGAGGATTACGAGCGCTTTTATCTTGCGTTAAGTGTGATAGCCGTCGCGGTTTCTATTTTTATTCTCTCTTATGCCTCGGTAAGGCTTGATAACGAGAGAATGGAGTATATGATAACAAAAACCGAGGGAAAATATACTTTAGGCGAGGGTGTTTCTATCTATTTTCCGAGATATTTTTATCCCGATGTTTTAGCGGCTGCGGTGATACCTCTGCCACTTTTGCTGATAGATATTTTTGCATTGCCTTTTCTTGGATTTTTGCCCGAGGGACTCTTGTCGCTTATCAATATGCCTTTTGAGCCAACAAGAATAGTATGCGAGGCATTCGGAATAGTCTTTGGCTACCTCTTTATGGCTGTATTATTCTTTTTATCAAGGCTTTTGGCAGGACTTCGCGCCCTTGATATATGGCGAGTGCTTTGGCTCTCGGATATTCAGTATGTGGGGTGATGGTATGACAAAAATAATTGAGTTTATTTTAACTGTCGTCATCCTTGCGTGGATTGCCGTTTTTTGCTCCCTGGTTATAAAGAGAATAAATCTTTTAAGAAGCATAAAGCGAATATCAAAGATTTCGGGAGTCGGTGTCAAAATGCTGAAAAATCCGCTGCTTTCTCTCGCTAAAGTGCCAAGAGAACCAGAGATTTTGGTAGATATTCTGGGGGATATATACCTTGTGCGTACATACAACGGCGGCGGTGCGGGCAATGTTGTTCATTTTGCGTCAGAGCGCTTTACAGTAAGGTTTTCACGCTTTAAGACCGCAACGTTCAGAGCGCCGAGAGGTAGATTTTTCACCGTCAGAGGCTTTAGTGTCGGCGGAAAAATAAAAACAGTTGAACCGATATCTCTTCCCCCCGAGCTTAGCTTAAGGGACTTTAAAGAGGTTATTATTTTTAATCCTGCACCGGGTGAAGTAAGCTATGTTACCGAGGAAAAAACCTCGATTAAGGTAGCATTTACCGGGGATGAGGTTTACGGAAGAAAAATATTTACTACCTCAACCTTTGAGAACTTTGTTGACCGAGAGGTGAGGCGCATCAAAGCCGAGGGCAAAATGCCCGAGAGGGATATATGGGAAAGTCTCTATGCAAAATAAGGTGCTGCATTTAGGCATAACCAAACAAAAACGGTAGAAGTAAAGAAAAAATCTCTGCTTCTACCGTGTGTTTTTATGTTTAGGGAGAAAATCAAGGTTGAAAACCTGCGGTTTTCTCCGTTTCTATTAAGTTTTTTGTTTTATCGCCGTTTCCTCACTCGGTGTACCATCGTACACCTTTCGCTCGTCAGCCGACGATTTCTGCTCTAAATCCGCCCAGCCAGGGTGTGTTCTTATTAAAGAATCTTAGTTAATCCCAATAATCGACCTCGTGGGGCAGCCCTATATCCTTTGCGTGGAATACGGGAGAGAATCCTGCCTTTTTCTGTCTTCGGTAGTCGGCAAGCGCTCTGAAAGCATACTTTCCTAAAATAATTATGGTAGGCATATTGATAAGAGCCATAAGACCCATTGTTATATCCGCAATATCCCAAAGCAGTCCGGCACTAAGTCCCGCGCCTACAAAGATGACGAGTGAGGCTATAATATAATAAACATAGTTAAAGTATTTGCCCGGCTCGTGACCGAGAATGTGAGAAAGCGCCTGATTTACGTAATAAAGGTTGCCAAGGAGTGTTGTAAACGCAAAGAGCACCATTGCTACAGTAATGAATATGGGGCCAAAGTCGCCCAGAGTATTTTGCAATGCCGCCTGAACGTAAATACCTCCGTCTTTAAGTCCCTGTATAGGCTCAACTCCGGAGCAAAGGCACATAAATGCGGTTGCCGAGCAGATAAGAATTGTATCAATAAATACCGAAAGGACCTGAACAAGACCCTGCTTTGCCGGGTGAGAGACATCTGCTGAGGCAGATGCGTTTGGAGCCGAGCCAACACCTGCTTCGTTAGAGAACAGACCTCTCTTTATTCCGTACATAACACATGAGCCTGTAAATCCACCGAATATTGCCCCAAAGTCAAATGCCTCGGTGAATATGCGGGCGAAAACTCCCGGCAGGCTGGTAATATTAAGAGCAACAACAACAAGGGCAACAAGAATGTAGGCAACACCCATAAACGGTACCAAAAGACTGGTTATTTTAATAACTCTTGAGCCTCCGCCGAAAAGGCAGTAGCCAACAACAACAGCTAAGATTAGTCCGATTATCCAGGGGGTAATATCCTTTGTATAAAAGCTATAAGAAGAAAATGTTGACTGCAGATTGTATGAAGCCAGCATGTTAAAGCCTATGCCGTATGTGGCAATAAGCAGTATAGAAAAGATAATAGCCAAGGGGCGGCACTTCAATGCGGATTCAATATAGTATGCGGGACCGCCGTATGAGCCGTCAGCACCTCTCTTCTTGTAAATCTGGGCGAGGGTGCTTTCAACAAATGCCGAGGCAGCGCCCACAATAGCAATAACCCACATCCAGAAAACCGAGCCGTATCCGCCAAGACAAAGGGCGGTAGCAACTCCGACAATGTTTCCTGTTCCTACACGTGAGGCGGTGGAAACCATAAGCGCGTGGAATGAGGAGACCTTGCCGCTTTCGGATGGGCGCTCGCCAACTACTTTGAATTGCTCCTTAAGCATTCCAAACTGTGAAAACCTTGTACGTACTGTAAAATAAATTCCTCCGCCAACAAGCAGAATTATCAGTATATATGTGTACAGAGCATCGTTTATTCCTGCAATTATATTTTCAAACATATTTTCTCCTCTCAGCTTCAGTCGTCGATATTTACGTTTATTCCGTTTATCTCAAGAGGGCCTGTAACCTTTATCATTATGTATTTTTCGCCGTTTATTACTTGGGTAGAAACAATGTCACGGTGGTCTGCAGATACCTTAATTTTAACCTCGGGCATCTCGGCATCAAATTTTGAATGAGAAACAATGTTTTTCGGTGTAAGAGTTGCGTTTTTGCCAAAGCCCTCGTCAAATGCCTTGCAGAATTTTTCTATTCTTTCTTCACCCACACCGCAGTTTTCAAGTATACTTTTTGCGGTTGATTTTGTAATGACCAGTGGCTCGGGGTCGCGTGACTCCTTGTGTACCTCTACCATTTCGGCAACCTGAGCATGAACCGAGCGAACAAGGTTAAGGTCACACTCGTCACCGAGAGTGTCGGAGAGCAGCCCTGAGAATGTCGCCTTTTGAGCTTTGGGGGGCATCGGAGCGCCCTTGCCGAAAATGTTCCCGGTAAAATCGGGGTAGCTCTCGGCAACACTTTTTGTGTAATAAAGAGCGCCGTAGATGTTTGCCGCCCTGTCGTCAAAGAGCGGGAACATAAGGCCTATCTCGGGAGGGCAAAGCAGGGATGCCGCCGCCGATGAATGGAAGAGACTGTCAGCCTCTCTGAATGTGAGAGTATCGGGCGAGTCCTTTAATGGGCATATAGCGCACACAATATAAGAGAACTGGGTATAGCTCTCACCCTCCTCGCCGTCTGAATGGCGGCTTGACACATCGTATATATCATTAGCCAAAAGAATTACATAATTGCCCTCAAATTTTACCGAGCCGATAACCTTGTTATAAAATATATTTAATGCTTCATCGTCTTTTAATTCTGACTTTCTAAGCCGCATAAGAAGTGCGTGCTCCTCCCCCTCCGAGACCTCCTTTGTAGAAAAGGACATTTCGGTAAGGTTTGTCCCGAGACCTCCCGAGAGGGCTTTTTTCATTACTCCAAGCAGCTTTTCGTTAACCGCCTCGTCTGAAAGCCCAAGTGACTGTGAAATCTTTGAAACTATCTGACCGCCTCCGTTGACAAAGCAGCCGACAATTCTCGGTATATTTGAGCGCTCAGGTCTGAAGCGCCGCTTTATTTCTCTTAGTTCTCTCTCTGTCATTTTTAGTTTCCTTTAATATATATCATTATAAATTCCGCCCGAAATAAACTCGCGTATCAGCGAATTTCTCGGAATTTTTTCATTGTCGATTTCCTTTACGCATTCTATTGCCGAGCGCACGATTTTTGCGTATTCGGAGGATGCGGTAACATCGGGAGCGAGCAGCTTTGTTGCCTCGGCTTTCATTGCGCCAAGCTCAAATGAATGGAATGTGTCAAATGCAAGGTCTGCCGCAGCTTTGAAAGGATATAGATATATGTCCTCTGCCTCAAGAACTCCCCGCCACATAGAAAGGGTGCGGAAAGCATCGGCTCCGCGGTATATACTGTCACGAACCATCCTGCGTAAAAATCTTATTTTTCTTCCCGAGAGAATACGGCTGCCCTCGTGATTTATGTTTGTTGAAACACTGACAAAAATCTTCAATATTCTGTCTTTCGGGAGACTTTCGGAAATTATGGGGTTTAATGCATGAAGTCCCTCAATTACAACGCAGCCTTTACCGAGAGCGGAGTGGAGGTTGGTCCTTACGCATTTTCCAAGTTTAAAATCGTATTTCGGAACTTCAAAGCTCTCGCCCGCAACAATTCTTTTGAGAGTAGTCTCGAGTTTCGCTAAATCAAGCGACTCGGGGCGCTCGTAGTCATGATTGCCAAGATGGTTTTTAGGATAAGAGGGGTCTTCGTGGTCGAGGTAAAAGTCATCAAGAGAGATAACCATAGCCTCCTCACCCATAAGACGCACCCTGTCAGCGATAAGATTTGCGGTAGTTGTCTTTCCTGAACCGGAGGGACCTGCAAGCAGCACAAGACGTATTCTGTCATGAGCGCAAATATACTCGGCAATACGTCCGACACGTCCGTGATAAACATCTTCATCTCTTTTTATCATCTCTTTAGGACTCTTCGCCCATTCGTTTAAATCCTTTAACTCAATTTCTGCCATTAATTTCTCCAAACATTTTATGTGAAAATAGATTAATAGTTATATAGTATTATTTTACACTTTTTCTTCTTTAATGTCAAGATGTCTGAATTATAGTCAAAAAGGGAAAACAAAAGCGGCTTTTGGGCGACTCGCGATAAAGTAGGTCGCCCAACTAAGTTTGCCCATACGGGCAAGTGAAGTTTACTGTGTAAGTGAAGTTATCCTGCGGATAGTGAAGTTTTGCCTTCGGCAAAGTGGGCAAACTTAACTTCACTTGTGCGAAGCACAAACTTCACTGCGTTGCAACTTCACTTTCACGTTAGTGAAAACTTCACTTATTACCACACGAAAAATGAAAAGGTATAACGCACTATACTTGCAGGGAAATGTCGTGTGCAAAAGGGACGAGAAAATCTCGCCCCTTTTGATATCAATAAAAAACTGCTTTACGCTAGGTGTTCGTTTACACCGCTTTTATTCTATGAAAATAAAATATTTCTTAAATCACTAACCGACTTAAGATAAAAGTCACAATTTTTTCTCATAAAGTTTTCAATTTCGGGAATATTATAAGCCCAGCCTGCCGCAGCAAAGGTTACACCAGCTCCTTTCGCCATATCATATCCCGGCTTAAGGTCATCAACCACAAGCACCTCTTCCGGCTTAAGGTCGAATCTCTTCATAAGGTCAAAAAGCGTGTCAGGAGCCGGCTTTCGCATATTTTTCGGAATATCCCAGCCGTAAATTATATGGGGGTCGGGAAGAGAGTTTTTCTTCCAGTCTCTTACAATATATTCGGTAAATGAATGTGAGTCAACGGCAATAATACCGCCCTCTTTCTTGAAATCAAAAATAATTTCTCTTATTCCCTCGTAAGCCGACGGAATATGCCCTTTAACATACTCCTGCCAGTATGCTTCCTCGTGGGCAAGCTCTTCCGGTGACATGCCTATCTCGTCTACAAAAAGCTCGACAACACCCGGGTGAAAGTTCTTTACAAAATAGCTCTCCAGGGTGTAGTTTTTTGAAAGATGAGGATAATATTTTTCAAGATATTCGACAAAGCAAGGGTAGTGTATTGTGGCAGTACTGTTTACCACAGTATCGTCGTGGTCTAGTACAAGACATTTATACTTCATTATTCAAGCCCCATAAAGCTGATTTTAGGTGTTACGACCGTAAGGTCGCTTTTTTGCAGAGTAAGGGCACGTCCGTGCATTATGGATTCCCATTTTTCTCTCGTTCCGCCAAAGGATATTTCACTAAGAGTGTCGCATCCGCCAAAAATGTCAAAATCCTCAATTTCAAAAAGGTCCTTGGGGATAGCAATTCGTGAGAGTGAAGAGCAGTCTGCAAAGGCGTCAAAACCAATGCTTCTTACGTCAAACGGTAAAATAAGATTTGCAAGAGATGAGCAGCCTTTAAAGGCTCTTCGACCGATTTTGACAAGTTTTGTTGGCATATCTACCACTTTTAGCGACCTACAGCCCTCAAATGTGGACTCATCAATAAGCCCCATGTTGTCCGAGAGCTTTATTGCTTCAAGGTTAAAGCAGTTAGAAAATGCGTTGAACTCAACAAGGATACAGGAGTCGGGAATTGTTACATCGGTAAGGTTAAAGCAGAATGCAAAAGCCCCCGAGCCAATCATGGTAACAGACTCTGAAAGCTTAATTCTCGAAAGAGAGGCGCATGCCTCAAAGCAGCCCTCGCCAATTCTTTTTACCGAGTCGGGAATTGTAATTTCGGTAAGGGACGGGCAGGATGAAAATGCCTCGTCAAGAATTTCCTCAATACCGAAGCTCATAACAACCTTTTTTAGGTTTTTGCAGCCCGAAAAGGCGCAAGCGGAAATCTTTTTTAAGCTCTTCGGCAGAGCGATTGACTCAAGATTTTCAAAATCGCGAAAGGCGTTCTCGCCAATCTCCTCAAATCCCTCGGGAATTATAATATTTTTGTTTTCGGGTATATCCTCAAAGGAGCCAGAGAAAATCACCAGCTCCTCGATATTTTTTTCTTTCTTTTCCATATCTTATGAAAGCTTAGCAAGAGCTATCTTTAGAGACTCACGAACTTCGAGATATTTTGCAAGCTTAGCCTTTTCGCCCTCAATAACCTGAGCGGGAGCCTTAGCTACAAATCCCTCGTTTGCAAGCTTCTTTTCTATTCTCTCAATCTCGCCGTCGTTCTTCTTCATCTCGGCGGTAAGTCTTGCTCTTTCCTTTTCAAAGTCGATAACCTCAGCAAGAGGAATGTAGAGTCTTCCTGCATCGGTAGCAATCATAACCGCATCGTCAGACGAGTATTCGTTTGTGATTATAACCTCTGAAGCCGATGCAAGCTTGATAAGCATCTTCTCAGCCTTTTTGAATGTGTCCTCATACTTTGTAACAACAAAGAGCTTTGCCTTCTTCGATGGGGGAACATTCATTTCAGCTCTGCGTGCGCGGATCGCGGTTATAGCGCCGATAATTCTCTCAACATCCGTCTCTTCTGCCTTGTAGGAAACAGCAGGGTCAAATGCAGGATATTCCGCAATCATAATAGACTCGCCGTTGTGAGGTATAGCTTGATAAATTTCCTCGGTGATGAAAGGCATATAAGGATGAAGCAGCTTTAATATACCGCTAAGAACCTTAACAAGAACTCTCTTTGCGGTAAGAGCGGGAGCGCCGCCCTCAAAGATACGGCTCTTTGCCATCTCGATATACCAGTCGCAGAATGTATCCCAGCTGAACGAATAAATCTCAGCCAGAGCAACACCGAGCTCGTAGTTTGCTACATTATCGTTTACAGTTTTTGCAAGAGCGTTGAACTTAGAAAGAATCCACTTGTCCTCGATAGCAAGCTCATCTTCCTCTACTTCCCCAAGAAGCTCCTCGTCACTCTCGGTAAGATTCATAAGCACAAATCTCGACGCGTTCCAGAGCTTGTTTGCAAAGTTTCTTGCCGCCTCAATCTTCTCATCAGAGAATCTCATATCGTTTCCTGGGGCATTACCGGTCGCAAGCGCAAATCTCAAAGCATCAGCGCCGTATTCCTCAATAACCTTTAAGGGGTCAATGCCGTTGCCGAGAGACTTGGACATCTTGCGCCCTTGCGCATCTCTTACAAGACCGTGGATAAATACGGTAGAGAACGGCTTCTCGTTCATATGCTCAAGACCCGAGAATATCATACGGGAAACCCAGAATGTGATTATGTCGTAGCCTGTAACAAGCGTGTCGGTGGGATAGTATCTCTTAAGGTCCTCGGTATTGTCGGGCCAGCCGAGAGTGGAGAAAGGCCAAAGAGCAGAGGAGAACCAGGTGTCGAGAACGTCTTCCTCCTGTCTTACCTTGCCGCCGCACTTGGGGCATGTTTCAATATCGGTTTTAGAAACCTCCATGTGGCCGCACTCGTCACAGTAAAAGGCAGGAATTCTGTGTCCCCACCAGAGCTGACGTGAAATACACCAGTCGAGAATGTTGTTCATCCAGTTGAAGTAGTTCTTAGAGAATCTCTCGGGAACAAAGCGGATAGAACCGTCCTCAACCGCCTTGATAGCAGGCTCCGCAAGAGGCTTCATCTTAACAAACCACTGGTCGCTTGTAAGCGGCTCAACAGTAGTAGAGCAACGGTAGCAGGTACCAACATTGTGGTCGTGGGGCACGGTTTTAACAAGATATCCCTCAGCTTCAAGGTCGCTGACAAGCGCCTTACGGCAGGTGTATCTGTCCATACCCTCATACTTGCCTGCATATGCGTTCATGGTTGCATCGTCGTTCATAACCTTAATCTGCTCAAGGTTATGTCTTTGACCTACAAGGAAGTCGTTGGGGTCGTGAGCAGGGGTAATCTTAACGCAGCCGGTACCGAATCCTATCTCAACATAATCATCCGCAATTACAGGAATTTCTCTGCCAACAATAGGCAAAATAAGAGTCTTTCCGATAAGATGCTTTGTGTTTTCGTCATCGGGGTTTACCGCAACCGCAGTATCGCCGAACATTGTTTCGGGACGTGTGGTAGCAATCTCAACATATCCGTTTTCGCCCTTAATGGGGTATTTGATGTGCCAGAAGAAGCCGGGCTGGTCCTTATACTCAACCTCCGCGTCGGAGAGAGCAGTAAGGCATCTCGGGCACCAGTTAATAATTCTGTGACCGCGGTAAATAAGCCCCTTGTCATAAAGGTTTACGAACACCTCTCTTACGGCTCTTGAGCAGCCCTCGTCCATAGTAAATCTCTGACGTGACCAGTCGCAGGATGCGCCAAGCTTTTTAAGCTGGCTTGTAATTCTCTCTTCATATGAGTCCTTCCAAGCCCAAACACGGTCAAGGAATTTCTCGCGTCCAAGGTCATAGCGTGAAAGCCCCTCGTCAACACGAAGCCTCTCCTCAACCTTGATCTGTGTAGCAATACCCGCATGGTCTGTGCCGGGTACCCAAAGAGTAGAGTAGCCCTGCATACGCTTGGTACGTACAAGAATGTCCTGAAGAGTCTCGTCGAGAGCATGTCCCATATGGAGCTGACCTGTTACGTTTGGCGGAGGAATAACGATAGAGAAGTTAGGCTTCTTTTCGTCACTGTCGGGCTTGAAATAGCCCTTTTCGCACCATCCACCGTATATCCTGTCCTCAAACTCGGCAGGATTGTAGTTTTTTGCAAGTTCTTTCATTTTATATTCTTCCTTTCGGTATTTTATCAATGTTGCCTCCCCTGTGTAAGGGGAGGTGGCAGGCTATGCCTGACGGAGGGGTTGTCTAAATCCGTTCTTTGACTATCCTATCGATGTACTCACAAACCCCATAAAAATTTTTATTAACTTCCATATTCAAAACTCTAACAACCAACAAGCCGTATTCTTCAAGAAATTTTGTTCTTTCTTCGTCATACTGCTTCGCATCGGGGGTGTAGTGCCCTGAACCGTCAAGTTCAATAACAAGCTTGGCTTCTGCACAATAAAAATCGGTGATGTATTTCCCCAAAATCTTTTGACGTCTAAATCTTATGGGATATGCTCTCAAAAAATCATACCATAGGTGCTTTTCTTCTGGAGTCATATTTTTTCTTAAGGATCTTGCATTTGATAGAAGATCTGTGTTGTGCTTTGAAATCATGCAACCCCTCCACCGCCTTGCGGTCCCCCTCCCCTTACACAGGGGAGGCTTTTTGCGCACCGCAACTGCTCGATATATGACCTAACGATTATTCGGCAAAATAAAAGCCCCAAGCAGCGCAAAAGCACTACTTGGGACGAAAAACTCGTGGTACCACCCAAATTCGCAGAAAAAATCTGCCTTATTTGTTCCTTAACGCGGAAAACGTCGGGTTCTAATCGAACGAAATTTCGAATTCCAAATTTCGAATTTCAAATTTCTATCTTTCTTCCCGAATACTCCGAGGCTACCTTCACACATCCATGCAACAGGCTTTCACCAACCGCCCGCTCTCTTTATGCTCTGAAATGCGTTACTCCTCCCCGAGGAATTAACGAAGATATTTTATCACAAATGTTTCTGTTTGTCAATCTTATTTTTGATTTTCATTATAAAATAGTATCAAGTATAGGATTCGTCAAACATTTCTCTAAATAGCTCCGAGTCTATTTCCTTAACGTCAATAAGAGAAATTATCTCCCGCCTGTCAATAGTTACGGTTTTGTTATGCTCGTCATATGAGGTGAGGTGTCCTACTGCGGTTTTGTAGCTTCCGCCCGCCTTTCGCTTATCGGGGAGATAGTAGGTAATCTTTAAAAGGGGCATAGCGTCTCTTATGTCAAGTAGCAGCTTGTGCCACCTGTCAAGACGCTCCTTTATGTCTTCGCTTAGCATTACCTCTCTTTCGGTAAGCCTTGCTGCCTCAAAGATTGCAAGGTCGTATCCTGTAAGTGCTGCAAACGGGGCAAACTGCGCCGCTCGGTCAGCTCTCGCCATTCTTGGATGACGGTCGGAGGTGGGGCAGGGCAGGTCTATAATATCATCATAGCTTTTTTCCATCACGCCTTGTGTCCTCCTATCTGCCTGTTTCTGTCTATTCCCGTTGCGCCATCTTCAAGGCTCATTCCCTTGACGATAGCGTTTTTTCCGTACTTGTGCTTAATGTCAAGAAGTGCGTTTTGTATCTGTCTTTCTCGCCTTTTTTCCTCATTGTTATCGGCTATCAGCTCCTCTTCGGAGAACATATCAATCTGCTCTCCCTTTGGAATTTTTTTAAGCTCCTCTTCAGAGAAAGTATTGCATGCAGTAAGTGCTATACGCCTAATAAGCAAATTTTTATTTACAATTTCGTCGAATAGTGAGCCTGCAGCATCTAAAATCTCGGAGGTCAGCGAAGTATGATTTTTAAATCTTTTTGTGCCGTGAGCATGCTTTGGAACGGCTCTGCCGTAGTAGTCGCGGGTAAGCTCAAGGCCCCTGTTATCGCTCTTTGCATTTTCGGCATCATATCCCACAGTCAGGGTAATTCCGTCGCAGACAAGCCCCTTTTCCACAAGGTCAAGAGAGAGCTGGTCCGCCATTTCGAGAGTAACAAGCCTTGCCTTTTCAAACTCGTAAGCACAGTGTAAAACCTGTCCCGACCCCAGGCTTGATGCCGAGGGCTTATATGCCTTTATGTCCCCCATAGTACAGCTCTCATAGCCCCAGGCATGGTCGATAAGCAGCTCGGCATTTACACCAAACGCCTTGTATAAAAGCTCCTCGTTGTAATATTCCCGCTCATTGCCGATAGAGCATCTTGCAATATCCCCCATAGTGAAAAGCCCCATAGACTCTAGCCTTTTTGAATACCCGGGGCCCACCCGCCAGAAGTCGGTTAATGGGCGGTGATTCCACAAAAGCTTTCGGTAGCTCATTTCATCAAGCTCGGCAATTCTTACCCCGCGCCCGTCGGCAGGCAAATGCTTTGCCACAATGTCCATACTAACCTTGGCAAGATAAAGGTTTGTGCCTATTCCGGCCGTAGCGGTAATACCTGTTTCAGATAGCACATCTGAAATTATTTTTTCACATAGCTCTCGCGCTGTCATTCGGTAGCTCTTCAGGTATCTTGTAACATCCATAAATACCTCGTCTATGGAATAAACGTGAATATCCTCGGCAGAAACATATTTTAAGTACACCTTATAAATCTCGGTACTGTATTCGATGTATCTTGCCATTCTCGGAGGAGCTGTAATATAGTCTACCGCAAGGGCAGGGTTCTTTTTTAATTGAACATAATCGTAAGATTTACCCGAGAGTCTGCCTCCCGCCTGAGCCCGGCGCTCAAGATTGACCTCCTTGACCCTTGCCACCACCTCAAAAAGTCTTGGTCTTCCCGGAATTCCAAAGGATTTAAGCGACGGCGATACCGCAAGACCTATGGTTTTTTCGGTCCTTGAAATATCCGCAACCACAAGATTTGTGGTAAGAGGGTCAAGCCCCCTGTCACGGCACTCAACAGAGGCATAAAAGGACTTTAAGTCTATCGCAATATATTTCCGTTCCATTTTAACCTCCGTTTTTTCTTTTACACATATATTGTAGCATATTTGGGGTGATAAATCAATTTTTTCCCGCTAAAAGCCATATATTTTTTTGAAAACCTCTTGATTTATTTTGAGTGTCTGTTATAATGATTATAGAATGTAGAAAAGGCGAACAAGCCTTTTCGTGGCTGATAATTCAGCCAAGCAAAAAGACGCAAACGGCTTTTTGCTTCTATATCATTGCAACAGGAATCGACAAATTTATTTTTTAAATTTGTTCGCAAATCTTTGATTTGCGGTCGAAATTCAGAAATTTCGACTTTCGATTGTCGTTATAATGAAGTTACAAGATTTACAATTTTAAGGAGAACAAAACAAATGAAGCTTTTAATAGGCGCAGATACCGTTCCTACAGCCATAACAAACGATTTGTTTGTGAATGGCGATGTAAAAACACTTTTTGGAGATATATGCACTCTTGCAAATGAAGCCGACAGAGTGATAATCAACCTTGAGTGCGCTCTTACAAAATCTGACGGAAAAATAAAAAAATTCGGTCCTAATATCAAGTGCGACCCCGAGTGTACAAACGCGCTTGTGAAGCTTGGTGTTACAGATGTAATGCTCTCAAACAACCATGTGTTTGACTATGGAATCAAGGGACTTGTTGACACTATGGAGGCTCTTGACAAGGCAGGACTTCCTTACACGGGAGTAGGCGAAAACGATACCGATTCCAGAAAATCCTATTATATCGAAAAGGACGGAAAGAAAATAGGTATTGTTAATGTTTGTGAGCACGAATATACATACGCAACTCCTGACAGAATGGGCGCAAATCCCTTTGACCCATTCCTTACAATGCAGGATATCAGAGAAACAAAGAAGAATTGTGATTATCTTATCTGCATTTACCACGGCGGTAAGGAATATTGCCGTTACCCCTCTCCAAGACTCCGTAACCTTGCTCACGAAATGGTGCTTTGCGGAGCAGATGTTGTTCTTGCTCAGCATAGCCACTGTATAGGCTGCTACGAGGAGTTTGAGGGCGGACATATCGTTTACGGACAGGGCAACTTCAACTTTGTGTTCCCGAAATATGATTGCCCCGAGTGCTGGTACACTTCTCTTCTGGTTGAGCTTACTATCGAGGACGGAGTAAAAATCAAGTTTTATCCCATTGTTGCTACCGAAACAGGCTGCGACCTTGCAAGAGGTGCTAAGGCTGCCGAGATTATGTCCGAGTTTGAAGAGAGAAATGCCTCTCTCCTTGACGGTACCTGGCGCGACGGCTGGCACGCATTCTGCACCGACCCCGAAAGAGAATACTACCACAACAGAATTCGCAATGCCTGCATCACCGAAGAGGAAATTCAGGGCTTTGCTCACTATCTTGATTGCGAGGCACATACTGACGTGTGGAGGGAGTTGTATCCTACCTGGAATATGACCAACGAGCTCTGATAAAAAAATAGCTTCGTAATACTGTGTTAAAGCATCGACTTCCTCAAATCGCCGTAGGCAACTACGGCTTCATCTCGGTCGCTCGCTTTGCCTTGTCTTACTTGCTCTTTTTTCACCAGTGGTGCGCCTTGTCTTACTTGTTCCTTTCGCCTCACAAAGGCAAACAGGGGAGAAGTTTTTGCAACGGTTATAACTAAAAAAGAGGCTTTTATGAAGTAGCCTCTTTTTCTTTTGTAAAAATAGTTTGTTTAGCGACAAATTGGAGTTTGCGTGTTTTCCAACAATGGGGATAAATTTTTGTTATGTACTGTTCATTTTGTAAAATACTCCTTTGAGGTGATTATATAAATATTATACATTAAAATTTTTTATTTGGTTAATTTTACTATTGATCAGTTGTTAAAAAAATTGAGATAGATTTTAGTAATGCTGCAACGGACCGGCGTCCTCTGCGGTCCGCAAGTCTTTTTGACAGATAAAGCTTAAATATTTTTAAGAATACCATTGATTTACTTTCAAAAATATGTTATTATATATAATGGCAAAAAAATACAGGAGGTAAAGAACAATTATTATCCTAAAGCTTATCAGAGCAAACGGTGACGTTAAGTTCCGCGCCTTTGGCGACGAGATTGACGAGCGCTATAATGGCGAGTATGAGCCCGGCGACAAGATTCGTCTTGAGCTTGCCGACTCTACATATGTTAAAATGAAGCTTGACGAAACCCTTGCCGAATCAATTGTTTTTGTGCCCGACGGCATCTTTGAGTTTATTATCCCCGAGGGACGTGAGCTTAAATCCTGCTATGCACCCGGCGCATTCACAGGCGACAGCCACCGTTATCAGGTTGCCGAGCCTTGTGACAGTGAGATTTATGACGAGAGACTTATTTCTCTTAATTCTCACGACAGACATAATGTACATAAGTATTTCCCACACGCTTGGGCGAACTTTGTGACCCGTGAGGAGCCTTGCTTCTTTGAGCGCAATGCTATCGACGGTGTTTGCGATAACTCAAATCACGGCGCATACCCCTACCACTCTTGGGGCGGCGGACTCCGTGAGGACCTTGAATTTGAAATTCGCTTTGGCGCGCCTGTTGAGGTGTCAAAGGTAGTTATCTTTATTCGCGCGGACTTCCCCCATGACACATACTGGAAAGAAGCCGACCTTGAGTTCTCTGACGGAACTCGCACCCACGTAGAGCTTACAAAAACCGCAGAGGGTCAAGCCTTTGAGTTTGATAAAAAGGTTACCGAAATGGTAAGACTTACCGGACTTAAGCAGCAGCGCCTTGAGGACGGCTCACTCTCGTTTGCAGCCCTTTCACAAATGGAAGTTTACGGAAATTATATTAAAAAGGAGATTGAAGGCATGGAAGTAAGAGACGCATCCAATGCAAAAGACGTCAAGTATTATACAACAGACAGACTCAGAGAGGAATTCCATATAGCAAACCTCTTTACAAAGGACAATATCAGAATGGTTTACAGCCATACTGACCGAATTATAGTAATAGGAATGAAGCCCGGCGAGGCAACACTTACTCTTCAGGCAGGCAAGGAGCTTGCGGCAGAGTACTTCCTTGAGAGACGTGAGCTTGGCTGTATCAATATAGGCGGCCCCGGTGTTATCACCGTTGACGGCGAGACCTATGAGATGAACCCCAGAGACGGTATCTATGTAGGTAAGGGACATAAGGACTTAAAGTTCAGAAGCGTTGATAAAACCAATCCCGCAAAGTTCTACATTACCTCTTGCCCCGCTCACACCGAGTATCCTACTGTTAAAATCGATATCACCAAGGCGAGAAAGGTTCCCTGCGGAAGCCTTGAGGATTGCAACAAGAGAGTAATCAACCAGTACATCCACCCCGAGGTTATGAAGTCCTGCCAGCTTGCTATGGGACTTACCGAGCTTGAGGTCGGCTCTAACTGGAACACCATGCCCTGCCACACTCACGACAGACGTATGGAGGTTTATCTCTACCTTGACATGGGCCCCAATGATGCGGTATTCCATATGATGGGCGAGCCCAAGGAAACAAGACATATCATTATGCACAATGAGGAAGCCGTTATCTCTCCCTCTTGGTCTATCCACTCAGGCGTTGGTACAAAGAACTATTCATTCATCTGGGCTATGTGCGGTGAGAACCAGGAATTCACCGATATGGACCATATCGAGACCCGCGAATTGCGCTAAGCAATTCGCAACGAAATCCCAAGTCCGGATTTCATTTCATGCGCCGAGTAGGCGTATTTCAAGATTCGTGAGAATCATTTCAAGTTGCGCATGCAGCATTTCATTCTGAACATATTATAAAAGGAGAACATAAAAAAATGGCAGACACAAAGAATTTCAGCCTTGAGGGCAAGGTTGCTCTTATTACAGGCGCATCTTACGGTATCGGTTACGCTATCGCAAAGGGTATGGCAAGAGCCGGTGCAAAGATAGTTTTTAACGACATTAAGCAGGAGTTTGTTGACCGCGGTCTCGCTTCTTATAAAGCAGACGGCATCGACGCTACCGGTTATGTTTGCGACGTTACCGATGAAGCAGCAGTAAACGAGCTTGTTGCAAAGATTGAAAAGGAAGTCGGTGTAATCGACATTCTCGTAAACAATGCGGGCATCATTAAGAGAATCCCCATGATCGAAATGAAGGCAGAGGAGTTCCGTCAGGTTATCGATGTTGACCTTAATGCGCCCTTCATCGTATCTAAGGCAGTTCTTCCCTCTATGATCAAGCAGAGATCGGGTAAGATTATCAACATCTGCTCTATGATGAGTGAGTTCGGACGTGAGACCGTTTCCGCATATGCATCCGCAAAGGGCGGTCTTAAAATGCTTACCAGAAACATAGCCTCCGAGTACGGCCAGTATAACATTCAGTGTAACGGCATCGGCCCCGGCTACATCGCAACTCCCCAGACAGCACCTCTTCGTGAGCCTCAGGCAGACGGTTCTAAGCATCCCTTCGATAGCTTTATCACCGATACCAAGACTCCCGCAGGCCGTTGGGGCGATCCCGAGGACCTTGCAGGCCCCGCAGTATTCCTCGCATCTAATGCATCCGATTTCGTAAACGGTCAGATCCTCTACGTTGATGGAGGTATTCAGGCTTACTTCGGCAAACAGCCTTGATAGGCATAAATTTCGCAATACTGCGTTAAATCTGCGACTTGTCGCCCTCGACATAGGTAACTATGCAGTCGGGCTTCGCGCTTGATTTGCCTTGTCTTGCAAAATTTCTGCTCTATCAATCTTTGCTAGGCATAATTTTCGCAATACTGCGTTAAATCTGCGACTTGTCGCCCTCGACATATGTAACTATGCAGTCGGGCTTTGCGCTTGATTTGCCTTGTCTTGCAAAATTTCTGCTCTATCAATCTTTATTAGGCATAAATTTCGAGGTACTATATTAAAAACTTGAAAAATATCCGAGTTCACTTTATTATGAGCTCGGATATTTTTGTTGTGTTAACAATAAACCCCCGGTTCTACCGGGGGAACGACAGGTGCTTCAGCAAGAAAAGAGGCCGAGCTACAAGCAGAGGGATTGAAAACAATTAAACCTCCAAGTATAATAGTAAATGGTTTGGCGACCGCAT
>JAGATD010000044.1 GCA_017621415.1 Clostridia bacterium | reverse complement strand
TTTTTCGTAAAAACAGGTATTTTATGAAAAAACACTTCCAATTCAAGCTTTTTTGTGGTAAAATTATAGCAGAAATTCGGAGGAACAGTTATGTCAATATTTTCAAAGCTCTTCGGAAAGAAGGATGGCGATAGCTATGCCGTAAGATATGAGAGAGCAAAAGCCCTGCACGGACAGGTAGTAAAATATGTAACCGAGCGCAGAAATGACAACGAAGACGTAATAGGCAGGGGAGGTGCTTTGACTGTTAAGGATGATACCTTTATTGTCGACTCATCGGGCGACCGCTTGTTTGTGTGCAATATAGCAGAGCTTGAAACGGCGATGCTTATGAGCGGTGACGGAGTAATTGTAAGGGGACCAAATCTTCTTGAAGACGGAAAGCACCGTACAATTACGGTTCATTTTGTTTATTACAGAAAATGATTTCTCGCTGCGGAGGAAACATGGATAAAAAACATTTAACAGCGGTTATTCTTGCTGCGGGAAGCAGCACGAGAATGGGCGGATGCGTAAAAAAGCAAATGCTTCCAATCCTAGGTAAAACCGTTCTTTGGCGGACACTTTCCGCATTTGAAGCCTGCGAGCTTGTGGATTCGGTTGTTCTCGCGGCGCATATGGATGATATAGAATATATAAGCGATAAAATAGCGCCGGAGTTTAAGAAAATAAAAAGGGTGATTGCGGGCGGAAATACAAGGGCAGAGTCGGCAAGGCTTTCATTTGAGGCTTTGCCAAAAGAGACAACACACATTGCCGTTCACGACGGTGCAAGATGCCTTGTAACCCCTGATATGATTTCAAAGGTTGCTTGTGAAGCATTTGAGAGCGGTGCGGCAACTGCGGGCTCGTATGTTACCGATACGGTAAAGCTTTTATCGGTTGACGGAGCAGTTGAAAAAACCGTTCCCAGGGAAAAGGTCTTTATGGCTTCCACTCCTCAGATTTTTGAAACAGAGGTTTACAAAAAAGCTCTTTTATCGACAACAAATAATTGCAAAATAACCGATGACAATATGATGGTCGAGGCTCTTGGCGTTAAGATTTCTGCCGTGGATTTAGGTAAAGAAAATATTAAAATTACCACTCCCTCGGACATCGAATTAGCCGAGTATATATTATCAAAAAGGGAGAAAAAAGCAATGGCGGAAATTCGTGTCGGTCACGGATATGATGTTCATAGATTTGCCGAGGAAAGAAAGCTTATTTTAGGCGGGGTAGAAATACCCTATGAGCTTGGGCTTCTCGGTCACTCGGATGCCGATGTGCTGACTCACGCTGTAATGGATGCTCTTCTTGGAGCGGCGGCTCTCGGTGACATTGGCAGGCATTTTCCCGACTCTGACGAAAGATACCGCGGTATTTGCAGCATTGAGCTTTTGCGCCGGGTTAAGGCTCTGCTTGAAAATAACGGTTACATCATTAATAATATTGATGCAACATTGGTTATGCAAAAGCCTAAGATTTCAGGGTATGTTGATAAAATGATATGCAATATATCCGAGGCTCTTAATATATCTCCCTGTCAGGTAAATATTAAAGCCACAACAGAGGAAAAGCTTGGGTTTACAGGCAGCGGTGAGGGAGCCGCAGCTCACGCAGTTGCTCTCATAGAGAAAAAATAAGGGCAGCGCTTTATGCGCCGCCCAATCATAGACACGTTTTACGAGGTTTATTCTGTTCACGTCTTTTATCTTAATGTCTTGCCTCGGAGCGTGTCGTAATTTGCCACGTTTGGTGACTCCTTACTATTTTATGTTATATTTTGAATAAATGATACATTTTTTATTAGTAAATAACATCTGATATTTTAATTTAATCAGTATGTAAAAAGAAAGGAATATATATTATGGTAAAAATTTCTCCTTCGGTTCTCGCATCCGACCTCTCAAACCTTGCCTCCGAGGTTGCCGAGATAGAAAAAGCGGGTGCCGAGCTTGTTCATCTTGACGTAATGGACGGTGTTTTTGTTCCCAATATGTCATTTGGTATGCCTGTTATTGAGGCGCTCAGAAAGCATTCGGGAATGTTTTTTGATGTGCATCTTATGATAGTGAAGCCCGAAAATTACGCAAAGCGCTTTATTGATGCGGGCGCCGACCTTGTAACATTCCACTACGAGGCATGCGAGGATTCGGCAAAGCTTCTTGATGACATTCACGCAGCAGGCGCTAAGGCAGCGATTTCAATCAAGCCCGCAACTCCTGCTGAGGCAATATTCCACCTTATCCCCAAGTGCGATATGGTTCTAGTAATGACCGTTGAGCCGGGATATGGCGGTCAAAAGTTTATGCCGAATATGCTCGAAAAGGTATCAAAAATCAGGGCAGAATCCGAAAGACTGGGTCAAAATCTTGATATCCAGGTTGATGGCGGAATAAATCCCGAAACCGCAAAGCTCGCTGTCAAGGCAGGCGCAAATGTGCTTGTTGCCGGAAGCTCGGTGTTTAATGCGCAGGACAGACGCGCGGCAATTGATGCGCTTCGCGCGTAATTCATAAGTGTTAAAAAACCCTTGTGTGCTTTATTTGCTTCACAAGGGTTTTTGTTTATTCAAAAATGCTTTCAATAATTTTATTAGCTGTTATTGGTGAATATCTCCAGCGGTCTATATGAGAATATACCGAGGTGTCAATAAAGTATTCTAACGGCTCTGTGTAAACGGGTGAATCATCTGCATCAATAATTATCAGCTTTATTTTCATTTTTTCGGGAATTATGCTTTTTATGTAGACGGCAGCCGTCTGTCCTACGCGAACATCGTCTCTGTACTCGGCAAGGCCGGCAAGATTTGGTCTAAGCTCAACAAACACACCGTAGCTTTCAACACTTCTTATTATTCCTCTTACGGTCTCTCCCTCTCTGAAAAGTGCTGCGTTTTCTTCCCAATTTCCGAGCAGCTCCCGCTCTGTTACAAAAACTCTGCCTCTTTCGTCTATATTTTTTACAACAGTATATATAAAATCGTTGACAGAAACTCTTGCAGAGGGGTGAGATATTCTCGAAACAGACATAGAGTCGATAGAGAGCAGGGAAATTATTCCGCAGCCAATGTCAACAAATGCGCCAAAGCTTTCAAGGTGAGTAACCTTTGCGGGTATTATATCGCCCGGCATAAGTGTAGAAATATAGTTTTCCGTACATTCAAGCTGCGCTGCCCGTCTTGACAGAATTGCCGTGCGCTCGCCTGAGCTGTCGGTCTTAAAGCCTATAACCTTAAATGCGACGGTTTTGCCGACCCTTGTGAGTATTGCTATGTCCTTGGTTTCTGTGTCACTGGGGGAATAGACCGATTCGGCCTTTGGAATAATGGCTTTTATTCCCGAGGGGAGGGAGATGTGCAATGAATAGTTATGGTCGCAAAGAGTTGCCACCCCCTCAAGTATTGCGCCGCTTCTCATTGCTTTTTCAAGCCCCTCTTTGCTTGATGTGTATTCAAAATTTTTGTCGGTAGAGATCAGCATTCCCTCGGGCATATAGTGGTTCATAAAATCGACCTTCCTGAAATTTTTTAGATTATTTAAATCTATGCCTTTCAGGGGTGAAATATTACATTAACTCAAAAATAAGAGTCGCCCTCTCTTGGTGTATTCAGACCGAAGCTTACCTCTATTGCGGAATTAACGCTGCTCATTGTTGCGTCATCAAGATGTCCCATTTTTTCCTTTAATCTTTTTTTATCAATGGTTCGTATCTGCTCAAGAAGAATTATACTGTCTTTCGCCAGACCTGCGTCATCCCCGGGGACATCTATGTGGGTTGGCAACTTGGTTTTGCTTATTTTCGATGTTATTGCCGCTGCTATAACAGTAGGACTGTATCTGTTTCCTACATCGTTCTGAACAATAAGCACAGGTCTGAGCCCACCTTGCTCGCTTCCTATAACCGGGCTTAGGTCTGCGTAATAAATATCGCCTCTTTTTATGTTCATTTTTTATAACCTCGGTTTTTAAGTGCGTAAAAACCGCCTTTTCTTCTCCTTTTTTGTTTGCAAAATTATTTTGCACTGTTTTTCTGTTTTTAAACAGTGTAGGATGATTTTTTATCCTTTAACAGTTTATTCCAAAGCAGAAAATCCTCTACAATTCTTTTCTTGAACCTGCGTTTCGATAATTTAAGACATAGTGTACAAATTTTTAATAAAATTTGACATTTTTTTGAAATTAAGGTTGCTTTTATAGTACAGATGTGGTAGAATAGATACATAAATGTGCTTTAATGCACAAAAAAATAGGAGGTTCTTATGAACAAGTTCTCAAAGCTTCTCGGATATGATCCTATAGAGAAGCAGACAAGTGTCAAAACTGAGATCATTGCGGGTATTGTTACATTCCTTGCAATGGCTTACATTTTGACAGTAAACCCCGCACAGATCCTTGTGGGCGCTAATATGGCTTACTGGCCTTCTGTGTTCATTGCAACCGCGCTCGGCGCAATAATCGGTACTCTCCTTATGGCATTCCTCGCAAAGATGCCTCTCGCTCAGGCATCGGGCATGGGTCTTAACTCATTGCTTGGCGGTCTCGTTGCTATATGGGCGGGTGACACCTACGGTGTTCGTTTCACTCTCGGACAGGCATTTATGCTGGTTCTTATCTCCGGAATTCTTTTCCTTGCTCTTACTCTTATTAAGATTAACGGCAAGTCCTTCCGTGAGCTGGTATTTGACGGTATGCCCGTAGCTGTAAGAAGCGCAATCTCTGTTGGTATCGGTCTTTTCATCGCGTACATCGGCTTCCAGAATGCCGGTGTTATCGTTGCGGATCCCTATGTTCAGGTTGGTCTTGCTGATTTCACTAATTTCGAGGCTTCAAAGTTCACTATCGTTGCTCTTGTAGGTCTCTTCCTTATTGCAATCCTTGACAAGCTTAATGTTAAGGGCTCTGTAATCATTGGAATTATAGGCGCTACAATTGTCGGTATCCCCTTCGGTGTTACTGATCTTGAGATCCTTAAGGGTGAGGGCATTGTTTCCTGGAAGTTCTGGGAAAACTTCGCTAACTTCTTCACCGGCGAGACTACCGTATTCGGTTCATTCTTAGACGTATTTACTGACGGACTTATTCCCGAGGGCGGCAGCATATTTACTGTTATCATGGTTATTCTTACTATGTGCATGATAGATATGTTTGACACTATGGGAACAATTGTTGGTTGCTGCGGCGGTAACAGAATTCTCTCCGACGAGAACAATAAGCCTCACAACTATGATAAGATAATGATATCCGACGCTGTCGCAACCTGCGCGGGTGCAATGCTCGGTACATCTACTGTTACTACATTCGTAGAGTCTGGCGCCGGCGTTTCCGCAGGCGGTAGAACAGGTCTTACAGCTCTTTCTACTGCTGTAATGTTCTTCCTTGCTATGTTTGCTATGCCTGTATTTGCGGTTATTCCTTCCGCTGCAACCGCTTCCGCTCTTATCTACGTTGGTGTACTTATGATGAAGAATAACGTAAAGAGCATCGACTTCAGCAATGCAATCAATGCTACCGCTGCATTCCTTACCATTGTTGTTATGGTTCTTTCATACTCCATAACCAAGGGTATCGGCGTAGGTCTTCTTTCTTACACCCTTATGTCTGTACTTGCATACGTTGTTGAAGCAATCAAGTATGCGATAGACAAGAAGGAAAAGCCCGTTTGGAACGTTTCTGTAATTGCAATTGTAGTTTCAATACTCTTCTGTGTTTACTTCTTCGTTCCCGTTACATTGTTCTAATTTCCGAAATTTATAATAATAATGAAAAAGAGAGCCCAAAATTGGACTCTCTTTTTTGTTATGCGTGTGTGGGGTTTGTTTCCTCGTCATCCATAAAGAGCAGCGAGATGCACCAGATGCTGGCAAGAGCAATAATAATGTATATTATTCTTGCAAGTATTGCGGTAGAGCCGCCTGCTATCCATGCTACAAGGTCGAATGAAAAGAGACCTACAAGACCCCAGTTAATTCCGCCTATTATTGTGAGAATAAGCGCGAGCTTGTTTACAATCATCATATATATGACCGCACCTTTTCTGAAAAAATTCTTGTAACCGTTTTATTCGGTCAAGAGTAGTGTTTGCAAAAAGCGCTCTCATTATACGAAAAAAATTAATCATCAAAAAACGGTCTTTTGTCACCGAATTCCGCTTTTAAAATTTCAAGAGCCCGCTTTTCGATTCTTGATACATAGGAGCGGGATATACCGAGGTGGTTTGCAACCTCCCTTTGGGTCAGGGGCTTGTAGCCCTTTAGTCCGTAACGGAGAACAATTATTTCCTTTTCTCTCGGAGGCAGGGCTGTGTCAACCAGCTCTCTTGTTTTTTCTATATACTCCTTTAAGTCAAGGTCGGAGTCCATGGTCTCGGGGGCGCTTATAATATCTAAGAATGTCAGGGGATTTCCGTCCTTGTCTACATCAACGGTATCATTTATTGATATTTCAAGCCCTGTGCGCTTTTTTGAACGGAAAAACATTAAAATTTCGTTCTGAATGCACTTTGAACCATAGGTTGCAAACCTTGTTCCAAAGCTTGGCTTAAAGGAATCCACCGCTTTAATCAGCCCAAGACTTCCGATAGACAGAAGCTCGTCTGGGTTCTCATATGAGGAATAATATTTTTTGATAATGTGAGAAACAAGTCTCAGGTTGTGCTCAATAAGCTTATCTCTTGCCGCGGAATCTCCCGCCTCTTTTCGGATAAATAATGAAAGCTCTTCATCCTTTGATAGGGGCGGCGGAAAGCTTGTTGACTCCTCTATACCTAAAATTAAAGAGATAAAGCGTAATAATAGCTTTGCAATATCAAACATTGCTTATACTCCGTTCTGCCTTTTTGGCATATATTTATTTGAGTATATGCAATATACGCTTGTACCCTTTACTTTAAAATTCCTTTTTTTCTTTCGGGAGTTATAATAATATATCCCTCCTTGTCGCAAAACTCAATCATTTGCCTGCCTATGGCGGCTTTAAACTTTTTGTTCATCATAGAAATGTGGGTTCTTATGCTAGACGGCTCCGGGGAGCGGGAGGGACGAATAGCATTTTTTATAATTTTGTCGGCTGTCACGGGCAGGGGATATGAGCGGGTGAGAAAACGCAAAATCATTTTTTCTGTCTTTGTAAGACGAATTTCCTTATCAAAATACATCACTCTAGCGGAGTCTGCTGAGGCATCAAAGCCTGCGCACTTGTATTTTCCGATAATTGGTTTTTCGTTTATTACAAGATATCTTATAATTCCTTTTAAAAGAGAGCTGACAGACACCCCTGCGTGAAAAACCTCCGCAACGCCGGGCTCGGCGCACTCTCCGATAGCGAATACGGGAATTTTAAGAGCGGGGGCAGAGCAGGCGGAGATAACAGACGAAAAGGGCGCTGGGAGGGCTTGAGTGTCTGTAATAATAACAACGGCTCTGTACCTTGGTGAAATTTCGCTTATTGCCTGCGACGGGGTCAGCCCATATGAGAGGTATCCGGCAATATTAAGCATTTCGGATAATCTTTCGGCCTGCCTTTTTGACTTGCTGATAACTAAAATCATATTAATCACCTGTGGGTTTGATAGATATATTTTATAATAAACGGGAGCGGTTTGTCAAGTGGGTTGACAATAGCCCGGGTTTAGGTTATAATACTGTTGATAAAATATTTATTTGGAGGACCGGGTTTTGAAAACTGCGCTTGTAACAGGGGGCTCAAGAGGCATTGGAAAAGCTATTGTTGAAGAGCTTTGCAATAACGGTTATACTGTTGCGTTTACATACAAAAATTCCGAAAGCGAGGCAAAAAGCTTGGCAGAAAGCACAGGCGCTCTTGCAATCAAGGCTGACTCGGCTGATGAAGCGGAGGTTGTCGCGGCTGTCAGACAGGCATATTCGCACCTTGGCAAAATCGATTGCCTTGTTAACAATGCCGGCATCTCATCCTTTTCGCTTTTTACAGATATAACGCTTGATGAGTGGAACAGAATTTTTTCGGTTAATGTTACCGGCGCATTTCTTTATTCAAGAGAAGTTAGCCGTTATATGATTTCGGAAAAATACGGCAGAATAATAAACATAAGCTCAATATGGGGACTTGTGGGCTCATCCTGCGAGGTTCATTACTCGGCATCAAAGGCGGCACTTATTGGTTTAACGAAGGCGCTTGCTAAGGAGCTTGGTCCGTCGGGAATAACCGTCAACGCCATAGCACCCGGCGTTATAGATACCGAAATGAATAAAGCCTTGTCCGACGAGGATCTAAAGGCTTTGGAGGACGAAACTCCGCTTATGCGAATGGGCAGGGCGGAAGAGGTTGCCAAATGCGCTCTTTATCTTGCCGGCGACGGAGCCGATTTTATTACGGGTGAGGTAATAAATCTAAGCGGCGGATTCGTTATAACTTAATATTGAAATGTTTTTCTCCTGTTCTTAACCGAGCAGGAGACTTTTATTTGTTCATTTGCGCCGATAGCAGGGCGATTTCGTCGGGAGATTCGGGCATACCTTGTCGCATCCATTCGTCAAGCCAACCGAAAAGCAGTCCTGCAAACATGGATTTTCCGTATCTCTCAAGATTAGACGTTGCTTCACCAAGCTTACAGGCGTATCTCAACGTTTCGTATATCATATCGGATAATCCTTGCTTGTATAACAGCAGATAGAAATCTTTGTATTTGTAATAATGGCGTAAAAGACTGTCCGAAAAGGCGGTCGGATCACTCAAGGCTTCGAAATTTTCACCCCATTCTTTTATAAGCAAAATAAGATGTTTTTCAAGCACGTCCTTTTTGCTTTCAAAATTTCGGTAAAATGACACTCTGCCAACTCCTGCCTTTTTTACAAGATCCGTAATAGCTATTTCGTTAAACGGAGCATTTTCCATCATTTGTAAAAGTGCTGTTGTTATACATTCCTTTACGAAAGCGTTCGCCTCTTGTTTTTTGTTCATTCTTGCACTTCCTTCAATTTATGTGATACATATTTTCCGATTTGTTTCTCAACGGTGTTCAAGCGCTGAAAATCACTTGACAATCAAATGTAGATGTGCTACACTTGGATCGAATGAATGTGATGCAAGTGTTTCACTTGGTGATATGATACATCAAATTCTGAAAAAAGTCAAGAGAGAAGGTTTGTTTTGTGATGGGAAAATTTTTTAAGTGGTTATTTATAATTTTTGGAATTCTGTTGGCGGTGATTCTTATAACTGTGGTTTTTGTATATGCCTTTGTTCTTCAATATCCCGAATTGCAGGATAATCCCAAAGTCGGAAAATGGTATCACGTAACGAGTGATAATATGAAGGATTCCGAGGGAGGGGAATACCGTTCGCTTTTTAAGAAGGGAAGCGAAAACAAGGTCATGATTTACTTTGCGGGCGGAGGCGTCAGTATAAACGGGGATACCGCAAGGGAGGATACTTACAATACTAAATCGGTTCAACCCGATTCGCTTGCAAATGTAACTATGAACATGGGCGGTATTGCGTCAGAGGTTGAGGGAAGCCCTTTTGAAAATTGGACAATAATTCTTTTTCCTTACGCTACCGGTGATTTTCATTGCGGTACAGGGAAATTTTCGTATACGGATACTGACGGAAGTCAAAAAATCCTTTATCATAATGGATATATAAATTATTCCGAATCGATGAAAATAATTATGGATAAGGCGGGGATAGAAGATGCCGATACCGTTCTTGTAACAGGGTACAGCGCCGGTGGATTTGCAGCGGCTCTTCTTGCTGACGATGTTTTCTCCAATTATTTCCCGAATACAGAAAATAAGAACGTTTTGGTAGATGCGGCTATGCTTTGGTACGAAGAATGGAAAGATGTTGCGGAAAACGTTTGGAAGACACCGAAAGGAATATCCGACAAGCTTGTAACTAACAATTTGACACTGGACTGCCTTGTATCGTTACGTGAAAAATACGGTAACGGAATAAACCTTATGTTTGATTCCTCAACCCGCGACGGAGATCTTGCAAAGGTGCAGAACTATTTGGATAACGGTATAATGGACGTTGATGAAGCGGCAGCAGACGTTTATCAGGAAAAGCTTAAGCATACTGTTCCGCAGCTTGAGGAAATAGGTGTTTATCTGTTTGTCTTTGACGGAGTTGCTTGGTATGACGATCCACGAAATATGACGGCTCACACCATAATCGCAACCCCTGCCGTATGGGTACCCTTTGAGGAGTTTGAACAATCATTTGCCGGATGGCTCGTTGACGTAATAAACGGTAACGGTCAAACTTTGGGCGTTCATCTTCTTGATAAGACCTACGAATAATTTTTTCAAAAAGTATTGCATTTTTTATAAATCTCTGTTATAATATATATCGTCGCGTTTTGCGGCGTGTTCGGTGCATCGGGTGGAGTCATACCAGCCGGGGCGGTAGCGGTGCCTTGTACCTGAAATCCGCTATAGCAGGGGTCAATTCCCGAATTGAGGATTATCTTTGTGTAGTCTGCACCGTCATTATCTGTGTTGAAGAATGGGTCTTGCGCAACGTGAGGCTGTGAACCATGTCAGGTGGGGAACCAAGCAGCATTAAGCGGTTTATCGCGTGTGCCGCGAGGTTGCCTGTTCGGAGCAGATGTGGCGGTTACCGTATGTAAGGATATTTTCGAATTTCGGGTGTATGGCTCTATCCGATGCATTGAGCTAATATTTTAAGGCGCGCAGGCGGAGGAAGCGAATATACCGCTTTCGTGCCATTCTTTTTTGATATGGAGGTTGTATGGCCGATTACAGAGCTTTATACAGAAAATGGCGTCCCCGTAACTTTGACGAGGTCTGCGGCCAGGATGGCATTACCGATATTTTAAAATATGAGGTAGCTAACTCCAAGCTTTCTCACGCATATCTTTTCTGCGGCTCAAGAGGTACCGGCAAGACAAGCTGCGCAAAGATACTTGCCAAGGCAGTCAACTGTGAAAATCCGATAAACGGCAATCCTTGTAACGAATGTGAGGCCTGCCGCAGCATTGATGCCGGAATAGCAACCGACGTTATCGAAATGGACGCAGCCAGCAACAACGGTATAAATGATGTAAGAGATATGCAGGACGAAATTGCGTTTACTCCCGCACTCCTTAAGTACAGAGTTTATATTATAGACGAGGTTCATATGATGTCGGGCCAGGCATTTAATGCCTTGCTTAAAACACTTGAGGAGCCTCCGAGTTATGTTATATTCATTCTCGCAACCACCGAGTTTAATAAGCTTCCAACCACAATAGTATCAAGATGTCAGCGCTTTGATTTTAAGCGTATTTCGGCGGATGTTATAATTGATAGGCTTCTTAATATAGCAGGGGCTGAGGGCGTTGAGATAACCGAGGACGCGGCTCGCATAATCGCAAGGGTATCACGTGGAGGTATGCGCGATGCGATAAGCCTTTTTGAGCTTTGTGCCGGGGCGAGAAAGAAAATTGACGAAAATCTTGTGTTTGAAACAGTAGGCTCAGGCAACAGGGAAAGCACATACAAGTTGATAAATGCTATTGCAAAGGCGGATTACTCGTCGGTATACGAGGTTGTCAGCGATATAGTAATGAAAAGCGGAGATATCTCTGTATTCTGGCAGGAGATTATCGACTCTTACCGAGATATAATGGTGGTAAAGAGCACAGATAAGGCAAAGGCTTTTCTTGACCTTACCGAAACCGAGTACGAGACCTTAAGACAGATTGCCGGTTTGTTCAGTATGTCCCGTCTTTCCTACCATGTTCATATTCTCGAGTCCTCTATGGCGGATATGCAGAGGGCATTTAACTCAAAGCGCAGCATAGCTGAAATTGCTCTTACACGTATGTGTGATTCAAGGCTTGACTTTTCCGCCGAGGCATTGGTGGATAGAATTGAAGCGCTTGAGAGAGAAATTTCTATGCTGAAGTACGGCGGCTCTGCGGTAAAGAAACCTATCGAAGCCCCCGTGGCTCAGCCGGAACAGGAAGTAAAGCCCGCGGTCAAAGAAAAAAAGACAAGCGAGCCCCAGGCTTCTGCTGCGACTCCTTATTCCGGGTGGGGAAGGGTTGTTGAAAGGATAAGAGAAATAAAGCCGGCACTTTCAGCATCTATTCAGAATGCATCTGTTACAACTAGGGGTAACGGTGAATTTAATATCAAGCTTGATACATTTTTTGCTAAAAGGCTTTCAGGCTCGGAGCAGGACATGGCAGTAATTTGCGGTGTGATTTCCGAATGTGAGGGAATTGATGTAAAGAGCGTAAAAATTACGGTTGAGGCTGCCGAAGTCAGACGAGAGTCTGTATTTTCTGACATTGAAAACGCGTTAAAATAAAGTCTATTTTTGAAAGGATATATTTATAATGAAAGTAAGATTACCTCAGGGTGTGGGCGGAGGTCCCTCAAATATGCAGTCTATGCTTAAGCAGGCTCAGAAGATGCAGGAGGACATGGCTGCAAAGCAGGAGGAGCTCGAGGCTCAGGAGTATGACATTTCCGCAGGCGGCGGAGTTGTAAATGTAAAAATAAACGGCAAAAAGGAAATTCTCTCGGTAAAAATCGACCCAGAAGTAATCGACCCGGATGATGCCGAGACTCTCGAGGACCTTATTGTTGCCGCGGTAAACGAGGCTATCAAAAAGGTTGAAACGGTTTCCGCTGAGGAAATGCAGAAGATTACGGGCGCTATGGGTATGCCCGGCCTGTTCTAAGATATGGCAGAGTATATTGCGCCGCTTCAGAGGCTTATTGAGGAATTTCGCAGGCTGCCCGGTGTTGGAGCTAAAACTGCCGCGAGATACGCCTTTGCAACCCTTAATCTTTCGGATGAGGAGGCAGCAAGATTTGCCGATGCTATAAACGGAGTAAAGCGGGATGTTTTCAAGTGTCCTGTTTGCTTCGGTCTTTCGGCATCGGCTGAGGGCTGCGAGATTTGTAAAAATCCCTCAAGAGACCCGTCGGTGATTTGTGTTGTTGAGAGTCCTAAGGATGTTATGGTTATGGAGCGTGTAAGAGGGTATCGCGGGCTTTACCATGTGCTTGGCGGCTCGCTTTCTCCTCTTGATAACATTACTCCCGATGACCTTACCGTCAAAGAGCTTGTTTCAAGAATTGAGACAGGTGAGGTAGGAGAGATAATTATTGCCACAAACCCAACTCCCTCGGGCGACACTACCGCGGCATATCTTGCCCGCATTCTTGAGCCTTACGGTGTAACCGTTTCAAGACTTGCGTACGGAATTCCGGTTGGCGGCGATATTGAGTATGCCGACGAGGTTACGCTCTACCGCGCTATGGAGGGCAGAAGAAGCTATAATTAAATAAAGCTATAATTATATATGAAGCATTTTGTAGAAAAGGCTAGCTCGGTTCAACCACGAGCTAGCCTGTTTTTTTTATTTTGTTGTGAGGCATTTATATTTCAGTCTGAGGTTGTCGGCAATCATTGCAATAAACTCGGAATTTGTGGGCTTTCCTCTGGAATTTTGAATAGTATATCCGAAGTATGAGTTCAGTGTGTCAACATCGCCTCTGTCCCAAGCTACCTCGATTGCGTGTCTTATGGCACGTTCAACTCTTGATGTTGTTGTCTGATACTTCTTCGCGACAGTGGGGTAAAGGATTTTGGTAACCGCGTTGATAATGTCATTATCCTCAATTGTCATAAGAATTGCGGTACGCAGATACTGATACCCCTTTATGTGAGCGGGTACTCCAATCTGGTGAATAATCTTTGTAACCTGAGCCTCAAGGTCGGAAGCCGAAGAACCGTAGACCGAAGAGCCGTTTCTGATTTTTAAGAGAGCGTTTATGTGAGACAAAACCGAAGAGATATTATAAGGCTTAAGTATACACATTTCCGCTCCCGCATCGTTTGCTTCCATAAGTATATTCTGATTATTTATAGATGAAGTCAGAATAAAGGAGGGAAGTCTGCCCTTAACATAATTCTTAGCCGAGCGAATAAGCCCTATGCCGTCTATTCCCGAAAGCCAAAGGTCGGCAATGACTATATCGTATTCCAGCTCTCCGAGCAAACGCATGGCGCCCTCTCCGCTGTCAGCCTCGTCAACTGTGTGATATCCTTCCTTGTGCAGCACATCCGCAAGATTTCGTCTTTCTTCCTTACTTTCGTCACAAATTAAAATTTTTGCGTTCTTTTCCATAGCTATTTCTCCTTATTTGATATAAAAATGGTAAAATTTGGTAAATTTCACGAACAACATCATTTTACCACAAAATGTGATGTAAAATCAAGATGTAAAATAGCGAAATGTTTAACGAAAAAAACAGCATAAAAATGGTAAAATTTACCAATTTTGAATTTGCTTTTTGTTTTTTTGATAAATAAGGATAAAAATTGACAGGGTGGAAGGCCTAAGCAGGGGAAAAGAATAAACTAAATGTTAAAATTTTAGCATTCATTAAAAATATTTATAAATACTGTTGCAAATTACTTTTTTATATGATATAATGTAACTGTGAAAAGTTGGATTTTTTCACAATACTAGGTTGTAAAATAATTTTAAGGAGAATATAGACCCATGAACACAAACGTAACAAAAAACAAGTTCGTTGATGCTTGGATTGCTGAAATGGTAGAGCTCGTAAAGCCCGATAACATTGTGCTTATCGATGGTACAAACGAGCAGGCTGAGGCTCTCAGAGCTGAGGCTTGTAAGACCGGTGAGATGATCAAGCTCAACGAGAAGGAGCTTCCTAACTGCTACCTTCACAGAACTGCTATCAACGACGTAGCGCGTGTTGAGAACAGAACCTTTATCTGTACCTCTAAGAAGGAGGATGCAGGTAATATCAACAACTGGATGGACCCCAAGGAGTGCTATGCTAAGCTTTCTAAGCTTTATGACGGCTCCTACAAGGGAAGAACAATGTATGTTATTCCTTACTCCATGTCTGTTGTTGGCTCTCCCTTCGCTAAGTACGGTATTGAGCTTACCGACTCTATCTACGTTGTACTTAACATGCTCATCATGACCCGTGTTGGCCTTAACGTGCTTGAGGCTCTCGGCGACAGCGCAGACTTCATTAAGGGTCTTCATGCTCGTGCTGATATTGATGAGGAGAACAGATATATCTGCCACTTCCCTGAGGATAACACTATCTGGTCTGTTAACTCCGGTTACGGCGGAAACGTTCTTCTTGGTAAGAAGTGCTTCGCTCTTCGTATTGCATCCTACCTCGGACGTAAAGAGGGCTGGATGGCAGAACACATGCTTATTCTCGGTGTTGAGTCTCCCGACGGTGACATCAAGTACATCTCCGCAGCATTCCCCTCCGCTTGCGGTAAGACCAACCTCGCAATGCTTATTCCCCCGGAGCTTTACAGAAAGCAGGGATATAAGGTTTGGTGCGTAGGTGACGATATTGCTTGGCTCAGAGTAGGCAAGGACGGCAGACTTTGGGCAGTTAACCCCGAGAACGGCTTCTTCGGCGTTGCTCCCGGTACTAACGAGCACTCTAACCCCAACGCTCTCCACACTGCAATGAAGGATTGTATCTTCACTAACGTTTGTCATGACCTTGATAACAACACCGTTTGGTGGGAAGGCCTTAACGATAATCCTCCTACAAATGCTCTTAACTGGAAGGGCGAGAAGTGGGACTACAAGACCTATGATAAGAAGGATAAGGTTAACACCTCCGGTGCTCACCCCAACTCCAGATTCACAGCTCTTGCGGCTAACTGCCCCTGCATTTCCGATAAGTTCAACGATCCCGCAGGTGTTCCTATCTCCGCTATCGTATTCGGCGGCCGTCGTGCAAAGACTGCTCCCCTCGTATATCAGTCTACCTCTTGGCAGCACGGTACCTTCGTTGGTTCTATCATGGCTTCCGAGACCACTGCAGCTGCAGCAGGCGCTGTCGGTGTAGTTCGCCGTGACCCCATGGCTATGCGTCCCTTCGTTGGTTATGATATGGGTGACTATTGGGCACACTGGCTTGCTATGGGCAAGGTTATTGCAAATGCTCCCAAGATCTTCCACGTTAACTGGTTCAGAACCGATGACGAGGGTCACTTCATCTGGCCAGGCTTCGGTGACAACATGAGAGTTCTTATGTGGATACTTGCTCGCTGCGAGGGTAAGGTTGACGCCGTTGAGACTCCTATCGGTTATGTTCCCAATGCTGAGGACATCAACGTTGAGGGTCTTGATATTGACACCGCTACCATCAAGGAGCTTCTCTCTGTTGATAAGGAACTTTGGCTCGAGGACTGCAAGGCTATCCGTGAGTTCTATGCTCAGGTTGGCGAGAGAGTTCCCGCAGAGCTTTATGCTGAGCTCGAGGCTCTTGAAGCAAGACTTTCTAAGTAATTTAGAATATATTGAAAGCGCACCGTTTGGTGCGCTTTCTTTTTGGATTTGTTATTATATCAGGTTGAAAATTATATGTGCGGCAACAAAGGAGATAACGCCCTGTATAAGCTTCATAAAAAGTATTCTAGACTTAGATGCTTCTTTGGGGAGATATTCCAGCCCTTGCATAAAGACCGAGAGCCCCGAAAAGCCCAAAGCAAATGCCGTAAGAGAAAAGTTTAATGCAGGGGACAAGACGCTTGAATTTGAAATCAAAACAGAGGCATTTCCAATTTCTAAAAAGGAAGTAATAAAAAGTATTAGCAGCTCATTTTTAACTAATGATACTAAAATTACACTGATAATAGAGAAAAAGGAGATATATGCGCCAACCGATACGGAAGAATATGCCGCTCTTTTAATAGAGCTTGCTAAATCGAAGCTCTGCTCCGATATTTGTACCGAAAACTTGATTTTCTGACTATTGCTTTTGAAAAGTATTCCTGTGAAAAACGAAGAAACAATTAAGCAAAGGTATAAAAGAATGCCCTCCTTTAGGCTTCCTCTGAGCCCTGCACCTACTCCCGAAATTACAAAGGCGAGAGATGGGGAGCTTGCAACCGCGCTGAGCCGTTCGCATTCATTAAGCTTAATTTTATTTTGCCGATACAGCTCTGATGCGCATTTTACGCCCAATGGAAAGCCACAGATAATTCCTATTAAGTATGCTTTAAAGCCTGATGCCGTTATTCCGAAAATTCTCTCGAATAAAGAGCTGAAAAAGCCCTTTTTAGGCTCGTAAAAGGCAAACAGAAAGTCCGAGAGAATAAAAAACGGAAAAATAGCAGGGATAACCGAAAGGGCAGAAAGCCTGAGCCCCCTTACAAATCCCTCTTTTGCCTCATCATTATAGATAAAAAGCAAGGCAGTAGTTAAAACAAAAATAATCAATGCCCCTTTAGAGCGAAGCGAGCCTTTCGTTTTGTTCTTTTCTTGTTCAGACGTCATTTTTTCTCTCCCCATACATACATTTTAATATACCTGTAATTCAGGATTATGAAATGTGAGGTCGTTAAATGACAAATAAAAAAGAAAAAAGCTTTGTTTCTCCTGTTTCGTCGTTCCATCTTGAGGCAGACAGATGCACAGAGGGCATTAAAATGTTTGTTTCGGGGGTTATTGGAATAGGCGGATATTCGGCGGAGGAAATACTTCTTCGCAGCCATGCGTGCAGGCTGCGCCTATGGGGAAAGCGGCTGAAAATTTGTGTTTATGAGAACAATACTGTTGAGGTGCGGGGCAGATTAGAGGGGATAGAATTTATTTATGGTAAGGGTTAGCTTTTGGTTTTTCGGCTACAGGATTATAAGGGTAGAGGGCGAGGGAAAAGAAAAAATAACGCCTCTGCTTTTTAACAAAAAAATACAGTTTGTTTCACCAAGCCCCGATGAGTATATTGTTTCGGAAAAGCAGATAGCAAAGCTTCGGACACTTCTAAAGGATAAATACAGCTATTCGGAAAGCGAGTGCCTGGGACTTGGGGGAGCTGTAAGACGTATAAAAAACAAGAGAGGACTTGCCGTCGGAATATTTTTATCTCTTATACTTTGCCTTTTTCTCTCAAATACCGTGTGGGATATAAAGGTTGAGGGTAATGGGAGTTTGACAGACAGCGAGATAGCTGCAAAGCTCTCAGAGCTTGGGCTTAATATCGGTGACTTTTGGCCTTTGATAAACAGGACAGAGATTGAGAATAAATTTTTAATTGAAACAGAGGAAATATCCTGGATAAACATAAACCGCAGGGGAACGGTGGCTTATGTTGTTGTTGCCGAAAAGGATAAAATATATGACGAAGATGAAAGGGTAGAAAAGTCGGGCTATGCTAACATTGTTGCATCTGTTGGGTGTGTTATAGAGGAAATAACCGTTAAGCGAGGACAGGCAGAGGTAAGCCCCGGAGATGTGGTAAAGGCAGGGGATATTCTTATCTCGGGTGTTTTGCCGGATGAAGCGGGAGGAGGATTTTGTTATGCTGAGGGGACGATTGTTGGGCGGCTTTCCGACAGGACTGAGGTGTTTGTTTCAAGAGAGTATGAAAGAACTGTAAAAAAAGAGCTGAATCCTATAAGTCTGGACCTTAAAATTTTTAATTTAAATATAAATATTTTCAAAAAATATAGAAATTACAGTGACGGTTGTGATATAATAGAGGATGTAAAGGTGTTTTCGCTTAAAAACGACAAAAGCTTGCCGATTAGCTTAACCACCAAATATATACTTGATTGCACAAACGAAAAGGCTTTTTATACCGATGAGGAGCTTGTCAGACTTGCATCACGGGCAATGTCGGCAAAAAATGCATTAAGACTAAATTCATCAGACCTTTTAAAAATAACCACAAATGGCGAGTTTACCGATTCGGGGTATAAAATGTATTCGGACTTGGTTTTCCTCTCGGATGTGGGTGAGGCAGTCGAGTTTTCGGCAGACTGAAAAAGGAAGGAACAATATGGCTGAAAAAATCGTTATGACAAATTCCGAGGAGGCGACCGCCTCTATTTTCGGAGCTTTTGATATTAACGTAAAAATAATAGAGGACAGCTTTGATGTCAGAATTTCCAACCGAGGCGGCTCTCATGACTCGGGTGACTGTATTGTTGTTACGGGGGATGAGGAAAATGCAGCCAAGGCGGCGAGGACTCTTGAGTATTTAAAGCATATGAGCGGCGCAGGCGAGGTTATAAGCGAGTCAAGCCTTGAATACGTAATCTCTCTTGTTAGGGATAATCAGGACGAGGGGGCAGAGAGTCTTTCAAAGGATGTAATCTGTGTTACAAACAGAGGAAAGCCTATAAAGGCTAAAACCATAGGTCAGAAAAAATATATCGAAGCAATAAAGAAAAATACCGTTGTTTTGGGACTTGGTCCTGCCGGTACGGGAAAAACCTTTCTAGCTGTTGCCATGGCGGTTGAGGCACTGAGGAACAAGAATGTAAATAGAATAATTCTTACACGTCCCGCGGTTGAGGCAGGCGAGAGGTTGGGCTTTCTCCCGGGAGACCTTCAAAGCAAGATTGACCCATATTTAAGACCTCTTTACGATGCGCTTTTTGAAATGCTGGGCGCTGAGAATTACCAAAAGCATATGGAAAAGGGAACGATAGAGATTGCGCCCCTTGCGTATATGAGAGGACGCACTCTTGATGACTCGTTTATTATCCTTGACGAGGCACAAAATACAACGCCCGAGCAGATGAAAATGTTTTTAACAAGACTTGGCTTTAACTCTAAGGCGGTTGTAACAGGCGACCTTTCTCAGACCGACCTGCCTTTTGGCAAAAAGAGCGGTCTTTCAATTGCGGCTAAGATATTAGACAATATCGAGGGCATCGGAATTCACAGATTTACCGAAAGAGATGTGGTGCGCCACCATCTTGTTAAGCGCATAATTGCAGCCTATGATAAGTATGAAACAGATATACAGGCTAAAAAATTCAGGGCAGAAAGCAAAAGGACAAAAAATAATGACTAAACGTGAGCTTTATATAAACTTCCTCGCTACGGGTAAATTTGAGGAGTGCGACTACTATTTTAAGCTTGTTTTGCGCAGGGCTGTGCTTGCAACCCTTGAGCACGAGGGTGTGCCGTTTGCGGCTGAGGTGTCTATAACCCTTTGCGATAATGAGTATATAAGAGAGCTTAACAAAAAACATAGAAATAAAGACTCGGCAACCGATGTGCTCTCGTTCCCGCTTTACGATTTTACCACAGAGGAGCTGTATGGTGAAGAGGAGGTCGTGTCCCTTGGCGATATTGTAATATCTCTTGAGAGAGCTAAGGAGCAGGCTAAGGAGATAGGCCACACATTTCTTGAGGAGGTTGCCTTTCTTGCCATTCATTCAACGCTTCATCTTTTGGGCTATGACCACGAGCGCTCACCTGAGGATGACGAGGCTCAGTGCAGTGCTCAGCGTGAGATAATCGCAACGGTAGAAATTTAATTTAAAGGAATTTTAAAGACAAATGAAAAAGACAGCATTTATAGCAATAGTCGGACGTCCCAATGTTGGTAAATCTACATTACTTAATGCAATCCTTGGTGAAAAGGTTGCGATAGTTTCAAAAAAGCCGCAAACTACGAGAAATAGAATTACAGGAATATATACCGAGGCAGAAAATCAAATTGTGTTTCTTGATACCCCCGGTATGCACAAGCCGAGAAACCGCCTCGGCGACTTTATGGTAAAGACCGCAAACAGGACTCTTGGCGGTGTTGAGTCGGCAATTCTTGTTGTTGAACCCAGAGAAGCGGTCGGCGATATAGAGGCGGAGTTTATCAAAAGGTTTAAAGAGGACGGCATAGGAGCTATCCTTGTAATTAATAAAACCGACAGCTTCCGTAAGGAAAATATCGCAAAAACAATAGCGGCATATGCCGAAGCCTTTGATTTTGATGCCGTTGTGCCCATTTCGGCAAAGAGCGGCAAGGGGGTTGAAACTGTTATATCCGAGTGCGAGAGATATCTCTACGAGTCGGATTGGATGTTCCCTGATGATATTGTAACAGACCAGCCCGAAAGACGGATTGCCTCAGAGATAATAAGAGAAAAAATCCTTAAAATGATGGATGAGGAAATTCCTCACGGAGTTGCCGTTACTGTCGAGGAGTGGAAGGAAAAGCGGGGCACTGTATCTATCAGAGCCGAGATCTACTGCGAAAAGCAGACCCACAAGGGAATTATTATAGGCAAGGGAGGCGCAACTATCAAAAAGATAGGCACCTTTGCGAGAGAGGATATTGAAAAAATGCTTGATACAAAGGTATTTCTTGACCTTTATGTAAGAGTTAAGGAAAACTGGCGAGACAGCGATTTTATAATTTCAGATTTCGGATTTAAGGAAGAAGAGTAATGCATATTACTGTACGAGGTCTTGTTATCAGAACTGTTGATATCAAGGAAACCGACAGGCTGATTACAATTTTTACCGAGGAGAGAGGAGCGCTTACCGCTCTTGCGCGAGGCGCGCGGTCTCTGAAGAGCCGTAAAATGGCTGCTACAATGCAGTTCTGCTACTCCAATTTTGTTCTTTATGAGCAGGGGGACAAGCTTTGGGTCAAGGAGGCTGAGCTTATAGAGAGCTTCTTTGATTTAAGACAGTCTATTGAGGGGCTTTCCCTTGCCAATTATATTGCGGAGGTTCTTTCCGACGTTACCGTAGAGGAATCCGAAAGGGAGCTGCTTAGGCTTTCGTTAAACTCTCTTTACGCAATTGCCAATAAAAAATATAACTTTAATAAGATCAAGGCGGTGTTTGAAATAAGAGCCGCCTCGGTTCTTGGTTTTATGCCGGATATTACCTCCTGCCACAGCTGCGGCGGCGGGGAGGGAGATTTCTTTTTTGACATTATGGGCGGATTTATTGAGTGCCGTAAATGCCGTGAGACAGCGGTTGAAGAGCACAGGGAGCACCCCGACCCCCACGAGAGCCATATAATCTCGATACTCTCTGAGGGGGCAAGAGCGGCTCTCGCTTATTCAATATATGCTCCCGTTGAAAGAATATTTTCCTTTAATTTGTCTGATGAGGACCTGCGCCTTTTCTCTAGAGCCGCGGAGGAATATCTTCTTAACCAGCTTGGCCATTCCTTTAAGACTCTTGATTTTTACAAGGAAATGTCAAGATAGCAATTATAAGAAAGGTTTTTTAATGCACTGTACTGAAAAAACACTAAAAATTCTTGAATTTGATAAAATTATTGAGATGCTTGCCGATCACGCATCAACCGACGGCGCAAAGGCAAGAGCCAGAGCATTGTCGCCCTCTGATGATTTTGATACCGTTCTCGACAGGCTGTCTAAGACGGATGATGCAAGAAGGCTTATAAATGCTAAGGGCTTTCCTGCCTTTTCGGCATCCGAGCGTGTAACTGCCTCCGCAGAGCGCGCCTATAAGGGGGCTGTGCTTTCTCCCTCAGAGCTTATTGAAATTGCGTCAATTTTAAGGTGCGCAAGAGGTCTTGTTGACTATATCAATATAGACAAGCCCTTTGAAACAAGCCTTGACAGCGTGTTTTCACGTATTTTGACAAACCGTCCTCTTGAAGACAAAATAACAAAGTCTATTCTCTCAGAGGACCTTATCGCAGATGAGGCTAGCCGTGAGCTTGCGGAAATAAGACGTAAAATTCGTATAACAAACAATAAAATCAAAGACACTCTTCAGAGCTATATGGGTGGAGTGCGTCTTAAATACCTTCAGGAAAACATAGTAACTATGCGTAACGGAAGATATGTTGTTCCTGTTAAGAGCGAGTACAGAAACGAGATGCAGGGTCTTGTTCACGATACATCAAGCTCGGGGGCTACGCTTTTTGTTGAGCCTATGGCGGTTGTTGAGGCGAACAATGAGTTAAAAAGCCTTGCCGCAGCCGAGTCTCACGAGATCGAGCGCATTTTATCGGCGCTTTCTGCCGAGTGCGCTGAGTGCTCGTCTTTGATTACATTAAATTATCACAACATAACCGATATTGCTTTTTATTTTGCGGCGGCATCCCTGGCGCTTGAGATGAGAGCGGAGAAAATAAATCTTGTTAAGAAGCCCTATATTGATTTAAAAAGGGCAAGACACCCTCTGATAAGCAGAGAAAAGGTGGTTCCTATAGATGTAGGCCTTGGCGGTGAGTACAATTCTCTCGTTATTACAGGACCTAACACCGGCGGTAAGACCGTAACGCTTAAAACCATGGGTCTTTTTGCTCTTATGACACAGTCGGGACTGCTGGTTCCGGCGCTTGAGGGGTCAACACTCGGAATCTTCTCCGAGATTTTAGCCGATATCGGTGACGAGCAGAGTATTGAGGCATCTCTTTCCACATTCTCATCTCATATGGTGAATGTGGCGGATATTCTCGGCAGAGTGGGCGAAGGGTCGCTTGTCCTCTTTGACGAGCTGGGCTCGGGCACAGACCCTGTTGAGGGAGCGGCTTTAGCAACCGCGATTCTTGAAAAGGTGGCGGAAAGCGGAGCGCTTGTTGCCGCGACGACCCACTACTCCGAGCTTAAGGTCTATGCTCTTGAAACCAAGGGAGTGCAGAACGCATCCTGCGAGTTTGATGTTGAGACTCTGAGACCTACCTATAAGCTTGTTGTAGGTACACCGGGTAAATCAAATGCGTTTGCCATATCCGAAAGGCTGGGAATAGATGAGGAGATAATAGCCAGAGCGAGCAGGCTTATAGAGCGGGATAACAAGCGCTTTGAAGAGGTTATCGAAAGGCTTGATACCGACCGTATGGCAATGGAAAAAGAGCGCGACAGAGCTGAGGCGCTGCGCCGCGAATACGAGGAATACAAGTCACGCGCTGAGGCAGAGCTTAATGCCAAAATAAAAAAGAGCGAGGAAGAAATTCAAAAGCAGACACTTAAAGCTAAGCAGATTCTTGATAGCGCAAGAGCATCAAGCGAATTTATATTCCGCCAGCTTGAAGAATTAAAGAAGCAGGACGACAAGGAAAAGCGTAACGAGATGATGTCCTCGGCAAGAGAGGAAATGCGCCGCCGCTTTAGAGAGAGCGAGAGCCTTATGGAGGGCATTTCTATTCGTGATGTTGCTCTCGACGAGGATTATAAGCTGCCAAGGGCGCTTAAGGTTGGCGATAAGGTCTACCTTACAACAATTGCCAAGGAGGGTGTTGTTACCGCTCTTAAAGATAAAAAAGGCATGATTTCTGTCACATCGGGTATTCTTAAAACCAAGGTTACCGAGGATAAAATACGTCTTCTTGAGGAGGGCGTAAAGTATACGGGTATTTCAGAGCCCCAAAGAGTCAGCGAGGGTAAGGTAAAAAAGACTGTTGCCACATCCTTTAAAACCGAGATTGATGTAAGGGGTATGATTGGCGACGACGCCTGGTTTGTTGTGGATAAATATATTGACGATGCAATTTTAATGAATATGCCAACAGTCAGAATTATTCACGGTAAGGGCACAGGCGCGCTGAGGGCAGCTCTTTGGAAATACTTTAAATTTGATAAGAGAATAAAATCCTATCGCCATGGCGAATACGGGGAGGGAGATGCGGGTGTCACCGTTCTGACACTTGGATAAGATATGTTGTTTGTTAATTATGATATCGAAGCGCCAAGGGAGCTTTTAATGTCTAATCTCTTGAATAACGACCTTGTTGTTGCGGCTGAGAATTACGATTTAACCGACGGAAAGCCTAAAATGCACATAAAAACCAAGGCAGACCGTATTAAGATTAAATGCGAGATGACTGAGCGACCAACAAAGGATAACGGCTTTCTTGAGGGAACATATTTTATAGGCTCGGTTAAGGAAAAGGATGGCCGCGCAGGGGTCAAGGGGATTATTCTTACCGCTCCCATATATCATTTTATATTTCTTGTGCTCCTTGGTATAGTAATTTACCAGGCTGTTACAATGGCGGCAATACCTATAACGGCAATTTTTCTTGTACCGTTTGATTTTATACTCTTTAAATCCGAGTTTAAAAAGCAGCCGCTGATTAAAAGATATATTTTCAGAGCATTTAAGCTTACTTTCAAGGCCCTTGATGAGCATAAGTAGTGTTAGCTAAAATAAGCCGGGAGAATTTTATCCCGGCTTATGACATAAAAATCCCTGAAACTATTGACAAACAGACAAAAAAATGATAAAATAACAAGGTAAAAAATGCTGATGTGGCTCAGTTGGTAGAGCAGTTGATTCGTAATCAACAGGTCACGGGTTCAAGTCCCGTCATCAGCTCCAGATGAGCACTTCATTAAGAGGTGCTTTTTTAGTCGAAAGGAGCAGGCTATGGATTTATGCAATCTCTCGGTTATTAAAAGCGTGATGGCTGATGCCGGAATAACATTCCGTAAGGAGTTTGGTCAGAACTTTCTTACAAACAGAATGATTCCCGAGGATATTGCCGATAATTGCGCATCTGACCCTGAGAGCCTTATACTTGAGATAGGTCCGGGTATCGGCTGTCTTACGCAGGAGCTGGCTTTAAGGTACCGTAAGGTTGTTGCCGTTGAGATAGATAAAGGGCTTGTTCCCGTTCTTGACAAAACCCTTGCCGACTACGATAATGTAACCGTCATAAATGACGATATTATGAAAGTGGACCTTGAAGCTCTTGTAAATGAGTACTCCGAGGGCGGTCCTGTTTCGGTCTGCGCAAATCTTCCTTATTATATAACAACGCCTATTCTTATGCGCCTTGTTGAATCGGGCGTTAGGTTTTCCTCTATAACCGTAATGGTTCAGAACGAGGTTGCCTCCCGCCTTGTCGCAAAGGAGGGCTCTGCCGATTACGGAGCTATTACTGCTGTTCTCGGCTACTACGGCACGGTAAAAAAGCTGTTTAAGGTGTCGGCAGGCTGTTTTGTTCCTGCGCCAAAGGTTGACAGCGCGGTCGTAAGAATAGATTTGTACCCCGAGTGTCCGTTTGATATAAAGGATGAGGGGCTATTCCGTGACTGCATTAAAGCGGCATTTGAGATGAGAAGAAAAACTCTTGAGAATGCGCTTTCCGCAAAGCTTCGAGGCTATTCAAAGGAAACTATTGCCGAGGCTATCAAAATGTGCGGCTTTGACCCGAAAATTCGTGGCGAAAGACTTTCTACCTTCGATTTTGTCGAGCTTTCAAACAAGCTTTATTCATTGAAATAAAGAAAAAAATTCCCTTGTGTCTTTGCGGGCAAAAGGGAGTTTTTTGTTAAAATACTTGCATTTGCGCTTTTTGTGTTATATAATTATATTAGGAACTATTTAGTTACTTTTTGCTAGGAGGCATAAATATGAAGCAAAGCAGCTTTTTAATATTTGCATTTATATTATCTCTTGCGCTTTTGTTCACATCATGTCACATTAGTGTAAATAACAATCCCGACTCGTCTGAAAACGGTAAGGATAATGAAGAAGATAACGGAGGGGAAAATATCGTGCTTAATGATGGGCAGACCTATTTTTGTTCGGATTCGGAAATTATGTTTATTTCCTCTCCCGATTCGGATAGCACCGATGCGGCATATAAGCTCCTTTATAATCTTGAAGATGCTGTTATAGGTGATGACGGATATGCATATTATGGGTATTATAGTGTAAAGAGCGATAATGAGGTTACCGTTGGTTATATTCCGGAGCGTGAGACCTCGCTTAAGGCTTATCAGGAGCTTGAAAAGCTGACAAGTGCGTCTCCCGTAACCGACCTGAGATATCTTGTTTATGCCGATAGCGGCAAGGTTGCAATAGCCTTTGATAAAAATGAGTTAACCTCGCTTCAGATAGCATCTTATGTTGCGGATATTTTCTTTGACGAATGTATTAAAGGAAAGGAGTCTGTTCTATTTGAAAGAGGCGTTGTAACGTCGGGAACCTTAAACCTTATTGAGCTTCAGGATAAGCTAGATAAAGAAAATGATGAAATTCGTTGGCAGAATATAAAAAACAAAATAGGTGATGAGGATGTTTACCTGGCATTCAGAAGCTTTTTTGAAACAATGTTTACCGACGAGATAGTGGACCTTATTGCAAATAATTACGACACCGCAACCGGACTTTTTTATGCGTCTGCCTCAGGTAAGAGGGCAGAGGGAATATATCCGATACCCGAGGCTACATCCATGGCTTTAAGCTATGTTTTTAACACAGGAATGCTTAACGGAATGGGAGTCAGATACCTGCTTCCGGATATTGCAAAATATAAAATTGTTTATTATATAAAAAGTATTCAGGGTACAGACGGAGAGTTTTATGTCTCTCAGATGCCAAAAGTGTCGATAGATTCTAACCGTCTCGGCAGAGACCGTGGCGCATGCCTTGGACTCCTTGACAGGCTTGGAGAAAAGCCTACGTACAGTGTGGGCGGTGTTACAGGCGACGGAATTGACGGCGAGAAATATTGGGCATCACTTGTTGAGGCAGGGCTTGTTACCGTGGCTGAAAAGCCTATAATTTACAGGGCAGATGCTCTTCCTACCTCGTTTAAGGAAAGCTTCACCGAGCCCATGCCCACAGCTGTATCAAGGCTTTTGTCGCTTGCAAGCGGAACCGAGCCCTTTGAGAGCCACGTGTCATTTATCGAATGGCTTCTCGCTAAGGACCCGTATAATAACCCATATACCGCAATAAGCAATACATCATCTGCCGCATCAATTATTTCCGACCGTTCTGAAAAGCTTGGCGGATATGCAGGTGACGATACTGTTATAAATTACGGCTCAAAGTCTATGGCTTTGTATAATGGAGAAACATTAAACGAAATTCTTATCAGGTGGATGAACGATAATATCAATTCCGCGGGACTTTTCGGCAAGGTTACTAATAACTATGACGGTGACGGCAATCCTGTTTACGACGGCTTTTTTGGCGGATGGGGCTATCAGAATTCCAACGGCTTCTTTAAAGGAATTGGCAGATACAATGAAATGAAAATAGCCTACCCAAAGGCAAGGGAGGCGGCAGAGAGCCTGCTTCTCGGCATAAACAGCGACGAGCCTGTAAAGGGGAACATTCTTGTTATTTATAACGTGTGGTCGTCGCTTAACAGCTTAAGAAGCAATATCAAGAATTATTATGAGGGCGAAGATAAGGAAGAGTTGATTAAACTAATTAACGACGGACTGTTGCGCCCTGTGGTAATAAATGAACAAACAGGCGAAACAAAGGCATATGCTGCGGTTGCTATTGAAAAAAGCATAAAAAGCATACTTGCGTTTAAGAAGAGCGACGGTGGATTCGGCCACGCGATTGATTTCAGCACACCTACATGGCAGGGTGGGCTTAAGGTCGCAATTTCCTCAGATAATCTAAGTGATATTGATGCTATTTCCTGCTCAACAATGAGCCTCGGAAATGCTCTGGCGGCATTATTTGGCTTTAATCTTGTTGCCGATGTACCGATGAATTCACCCGGCGATGCTTTGAGATTTATTGACATAATGTTAAAGAGTGAATATGTGGTAAAAGATGGACCTAACTAACGGTTTTTAATCAAAAAAACGAGCGGAAAATTAATCTGCTCGTTTTTTTGTGCTGATTTTTAGAATTTTTCCCAGTCAAGACTTCTGTGCGCACCTTTGCGCCACCTTAGCATATTAGACTTGCGCCATTCTTCGGTTTCGTATGGTTCAAAGGTTTTTTCTGTTTTTCTGTTTTTCTTTATTTCGTCAAGAGATGAGTAATATCCTGTTGCAAGACCGGCAAGGTAGGCTGCGCCAAGGGCGGTTGACTCAATGCATTCCGGGCGCTCAACAGGCTTGCCTAAAATGTTTGCCTGAAAGTCGAGAAGCAGATTGTTGCTTGACGCACCGCCGTCAACCGCAAGCTCCTTTACATTAATGCCTGTTTCGGTCTCCATAAGGTAGATAACATCTGCAGTTTGGTATGCCATCGACTCAAGAGTAGCTCTTATAATATGATTTTTGGTTGTGGCTCTTGTAATACCTATGATAGTTCCTCTGGCATAAGGGTCCCACCAGGGAGCGCCAAGACCCGCAAAGGCGGGTACAACCACAACTCCGCCCGAGTCCTTAACCTTTTTAGCATAATATTCACTGTCTGCAGCCGAGTCTATAAGCTTAAGACCGTCTCTTAACCACTGTATTGCTGCGCCGCAGGCAAATACCGAGCCCTCAAGAGCATAATAAACCTTTCCCGCAAGACCCCAGGCTATTGTTGTGATAAGCCCAAGCTCGCTGAATTTTGGAGCTTCGCCTGTGTTCATAAGGAGAAATGCGCCTGTTCCATAGGTGTTTTTTAATTCACCCTCACAAAATCTGCACTGACCGAAAAGAGCCGCCTGCTGGTCGCCGCAAACACCTGCGATAGGAAGCGAGGCTCCGAATATCTTTGGGTCGGTGTAGCCGTAAATGTGAGACGAGGGATAAACCTCGGGCAGAATTTCTTCCGGAATATTAAACAGCTTTAACAGCTCCTTATCCCAGGTCAGAGAAGTGATGTTAAAGAGCATGGTTCTTGACGCGTTTGAATAATCGGTTGCGTGAACCTTGCCGCCTGTGAGGTTGTATATAAGCCAGGAGTCAATTGTACCAAAGCAAATTTCGCCTCTCTCAGCTCGCTCTCTTACACCATCCACGTTATTGAGAATCCAGGCAACCTTTGACGCGGAAAAATAAGGGTCAAGAAGGAGTCCTGTTTTTTCCTTAATCAGCTTTGCGTAGCCTTCCTTTTCAAGAGACTTGCAATAATCTGCGGTACGTCTGCATTGCCAAACAATAGCGTTATATACGGGAATTCCTGTCTTTCTGTCCCAGAGAACAACCGTTTCGCGCTGGTTTGTTATTCCTATTCCCGCAACCTCGTCCCAAGTTGTACCAAGCTTTAAAAAGGCTTCGGTAAGGGCTGCAATCTGTGTTGACCAAATTGTCATCGGGTCATGCTCGACCCAGCCCTCTTTAGGAAATATCTGAGGAAATTCACGCTGAACAAGGCTTGCGATGTTGCCGTTTTTCTCAAAAAGTATACATCTTGAGCTTGTTGTGCCCTGGTCTAGCGCCATTATATATTTTTTCATAACACAAATTCCTTTTTTATAAAATTATATCAAAAATAAAGGCTCTTGTCAACTTTGCCTTTCGTATTCTGTGGGTGTCATGCCTGTCGAAAGCTTAAAAGCTCTGCTGAAGTGATAAACGCTGGAAAAGCCGCAGGCTGCGGAAATGCCCGATATAGAGCTTATGCCCTCGCTTAGCAGTCTTTTTGCCTCTTCAATCCGTGTATTTAGGATATATTGCTTTGGAGTTGTACCAAAATGCTCCTTAAACAGACGCCTGAAATATACCTCGCTTACCTTTGCTTTTTCGGAAAGACATGTATTTGTTAAATTGGGGTTGCTTAGGTTCTCATAAATAAATCTTATAGATTTTGAAAGTATCGGGTGCATAGGCTCGTTTTCTGCTCCTAGCCGTGAGATTATACCGTAAAAGAGCGAATAAAGCCTTGCCTTGTCACCGCCTGTGAGCCAAGCCGCTCTCAGTTTTTCAAATTCTTTTAAGTATATTTCAGGATTTTTTAACTTAATCTCAATAAAATCCTTAGTAAAAGACTCCTCGCACAAAAAATTAATTATAGGGAAGTTGCCGCCCTCCTCGTTGCGCAGTGTGTAGCTTTGCCCCATAGGCAGAATAACGGCTGTATTTTTTGTTGACCTTGTTACAGCGCCTGATTTATTATAAACAATGCATCCATCATCCATACAGAAAGAAAGCCCGTAGCAGGGACGGTTTGTTATTTCGAGGTATCGGTCTTTGTTTGCCGGAATTATTAAAACTCCTAGTATTGAAGTAAGTGTAATGTCGTTTTGAAGCATAGCAATGTCACCTCGCTTTTCAATACTATTTTAAAACATATTAACAGAAATATCAAGATGTTTTTGAAAATATTAGTATCAAAAATGTTAAAATGTATTACTTTTACTATTGCTATAATCGAAGAAAAGGGATATAATCAAAACAACAAATATGCATGGAGGTGATTTAAATGGGATTTACCGATAATAAAAAACCGACACTTGTATCTATGGTTACCGAGGAAACTGTGAAAAGTGCCCAGGCATTTGTTGCAAACTCGCTCTACGGCGGTGCTGACGCGTTGGGATTTGGGCTTGGTTTTCTTAAAAAGGAGCATAGGAATAAAGAGGACCTTTCAGAGATTTTTAAAATGTGCGCAGGCAGACCTGTTTATCTCTATTCTTATCCTGAGGTGAACAGCGCGGGCTTTACTCATGAGGAGTGCGCAGAGTATCTTCTTTTGGCTGCTGAGTGCGCTCTTGAATACGGTGTTGTGCTTTGTGATATTATGTGCGATATGTTCGGTAAGGTACCGGGCGGATTTTCTGATGACCCTGAGGTCATAAAACGTCAAATGGCGCTTGCCGATAAGATACACTCGATGGGCGGTGAGGTGCTTTATTCTGTTCACCACCTTACATATCTTGGCGAAGAGGAAATATTAAGGCAGGCAAAAGAGCAGGTAAGACGCGGCGCCGATGTTGTAAAGATTGTTACCAAGGCGGAAACAGAGGAAGAGCTTATTTCAAATCTCGCTGTAATACAAAAGATAAAAAGAGAGATAAAGCAGCCTCTTATTTATCTTTCGGGAGGAAAATATTCTTATACGGTAAGACAGATCGGAATTGCTTTCGGTGTGGATATTTGTCTTTGCGTTGAGCATTATAACGAGCTTACATACAAGCTTCAGCCGTCCTTGGCTGCAAGCAAGGCTATAAGAGATAATTTGATAATTATAAAGTGAGGTAAATAGAAATGGTATTTGATTTTTCCGGTAAGGTTGCTGTGATCTCGGGCGCGGCTTCGGGAATGGGACTTGTTTTTTCTAAAAGGTTTGTAGAGTCGGGCGGCAGGATTGTTATGTCTGACATAAACAAGGAGACCCTCGACAAGGCGGTAGATGAGGTAAATTCTATCCGTGAAGGTGCGGCATACGGTATGGTATGTGACGTAAGGAAGTACGATGAAGTAAAGGCAATTGTTGATTTTGCGGCTAAAAAGTTCGGCAGAGTTGATATTACCATACCTTTTGCAGGCGGAGCAGAGACGAGAATGCTTGGAGTTACCGAGCCTGATTTTGAAAAGATTCCTATCGAGGTGTTTGATTGGAGCATTGATGTGAATTTAAGAAGCCAGCTATATTTTGACCATGCGGTCTTTGGAATTATGAAGGAGCAAAGAAGCGGTGTTCTTATCCATATCGGCTCTGTTACAGGCGCTGAGGGCGGTCCTAATGTTCCCGGATACTCGGCTTCAAAGAGCGGTGCTATGAACGGTCTTACCGTATCAATGGCTCAGCTTGGCGCAAAGCATAATATTCGCTGCGTTTGCGTTTCTCCGGGTCCTGTTATGACAAGAGCCAGCATGGCAAATATGAAAACTCTTCTCGGCAGAGCGGCATCTCCTGAGGAGGTTGTTAACGCAATTCTTTATTATGCCTCTGAGGATGGCTCTTTCTATACCGGCATAAATGTGCTTATTGACGGCGGCAGACATATTATGTGGGACAGAAGTATATAATTATGCCTGAATTTACCCAGGAATTTCCGAATATTTACAGGCTGAAAATTCCCTTTGATAATATTTATACCTCTGTCTTTCTGATAAAGGCGGTGTGTGGGAAAATTCTTGTTGACTGCGCTACTACCCAAAGAGATGTTGATGATTACATAATTCCCGCTTTGGGCGCCCTCGGAATTGGAGTAGGAGATATTTCAAAAGTTATTATAACTCATAATCACAGCGACCACGCAGGGGGACTCAAACAGATGTTAGAGCTTAACCCGAATTTAACGGTTATAAACAGCGTATCTTTTGTTGACGAAGATATAATTATTTATCCCATGCCGGGTCATACACGTGACTTTTTGGGTGTGCTTGACAAAAGAACAGGTACTTTGATTTCGGGAGACGGACTTCAGGGGGCAGGAGTTGATAAGTACAGATGCAGTCTCGCCACACCTCGTTGGTATCTTGAAACGCTTGAAAAAATAAAGCATGATAGTAGAATAAAAAACATTTTATTTTCACATGCTTACGAGCCCTGGAACTGTGATTTTGTCCTTGGCACAGACGCGGTTATAAGTTGTATCGAAGAGTGCAAAAAATATGTAGGAGAAATTAAATGAAAGCAATAGTAATTAACAAAAATGACCACACTTTAAGCTATACCGATGTTGAAAATCCTGTTTTAAAAAACGGTGAGGTTATAATTGAGGTTTATGCCGCGGCAATAAACCGCGCTGACCTTTTGCAGAGAGAGGGTAATTATCCACCCCCTCCCGGATGTCCCGAGTGGCCCGGACTTGAGGTTGCGGGAGTAATTAAGGAGGTTGCTACCGATGTTACAAGATGGAAGGTAGGCGATAAGGTCTGCGCGCTTCTTGGCGGCGGAGGATATGCCGAGTATGTAAGTGTTCCTGCCGAAATGGTTATGCCTATCCCAAAGGGACTTAGCTTCGCAGAGGCAGCGGCTATCCCCGAGGTTTATATGACCGCATATTTGAATCTGTTTTATGTAGGTGACGCAAAGCCGGGTGAAACGCTTCTGATGAATGCGGGCGCCAGCGGTCTTGCCAGCGCTGTAATCCCTATGGCAAAGGCATTCGGACTCAGGGTAATTACAACTGTTCTTGGCGAAGAAAAGGTAAAAGAGGTAGCTTATCTTAAGGCAGACCGAGTTGTTGACACTACAAAAGAGGATATTGCCGAGGTTCTCCGTGAAGAGGAGGCTAATGGTACACCTGTTGATATTGCAATTGACTGTCTTGCTGGAGAGGCGCTTGGCAGGTGTCTGAAATATGTTGCGAGAGGTTGCCGTTGGATTCAGATTGCGACCCTGGCAGGCGATATTTCTCCCGTCGATTTCAGAAACATATTTGTAAAGAATATTCGCATAATCGGCAGCACTCTCAGAAGCAAAACACCGGAAGAAAAGGGGCAGCTTCTTTCCGAGCTTGTTGAAAAGACCTGGTGTAAGTTTGAAAGCGGGGAAATGAAACTGAAAATTTATAAGACATTCCCCATAGAAGAAGCAGACGCAGCCCAGCAGGTTCTTTACCGAGGTGAAAATGTAGGCAAGGTTGTTCTTAGCGTTAGGCAAGAGAGAACAATCCGAACCCGTTTGAAAGATGCAGATTTCGTGTAATACTTCGGTAAAAATCCTTATAATATCCGCATATTATCTCAAATTTTCACCTTGTCTTACGCAAAATCAGCTATCTTTCAAATTCGAAGAACTCTAAAGCCTTAATTTTAAGATGATTTTGGTGCTTGGAGCTCGCAGCCAAGTGCGGACTTTGCAAGAGTGATAAGTGCCGAAAGCACTGAAAATTCAGGCTTTAGAGCTAGTTCGGATTATTTTCTCTTGCCTAACGAGGCATTTACCGTTTGTTAAAAATAAAAAAGAGTCGATTTGGAGTTTGATCCATTTCGGCTCTTTGTTTATTAAATTATATATTGTTTAAAAGCTCAATCGCTCCGTTTTTAAGAAATTCAATGTTTTCTTCCTTATAAATAACATCTCTTTTTGTGTGTATTCTGTTCATATAGAGTAGTCCGTTTTTAGTAGAGCGAAGCGCTGCCACTCCAACCCCACAAGGAAAATTCGCCTGGTCTGATGGATAAAATATACCCTTATCGGCAACCTCTACCTTGAAGTTATCTTTTTCTTCAAAGGCAGATTCTATTGCTTGGTGGTAGGGCTTTGCTCCTTTTTTTAAGGCAAAGATTATGTTTTCTCCATCTGATACGCAATCAAAATTAAGCAGCAGGCGATTTTTCATTTCAGCCTTATGCACGCTTGCAAAAGAGGCTGAGCCGAAAAGTCCCATCTCTTCAAGATCGAAGAAAACAAAGGCAACATTTTCACGCTGTTCCGATGGAAGATCACTCATAATATCAATAAGAAGCGTAACACCTGAGGTGTTATCGTTTGCTGTATGCTTGTTTGCGGGGCCCATAAAGAGCATTAAAAATAAAAGCAGATAAATCACTTCGGCGACTGCGTAAACATAGATTAGCTCAGCCCCGATAAGTGCGGTAAAAACACCTACCGCGACACCGAGAAGCCCCGCGACAAGAAAGAATGCTCCAACAAGCGCTATCTGATAGAGAATATAAAGAGAGAGGCATTTTGGGGTAATAAAATTGGGAAAAGGCAGGACCGGGCAGGTGTCGTAATGGGCTGTGTATATTACCTTTGCGGTGCTAATATCACCTACAACTATGTTACGCGCGCCAAGCATTCCTTTTTCAATATGATGAGTGTAGCCCCACTGGTCAGAAAGCTTTCCAACATAATCAATAAAAGCATTTTTTTGCTTTTTCGTTTTACGAATTTGGTGTTTTTCAAATATTTCTTTGGAAGTATCCGTCATGTGATGTTAAACCTCGCAATGAAAAAGTGCTTTTTTAAATCCTTGAAACGCCTGTTTCCTTTGCCGCTTTGATAACCGCTGCCGCGACAACCGATGCAACATTTTTATCAAGAGCCGAGGGAATTATGTTTTCTTCGTTAAGCTCGTCTTCGGGAATAAGAGAGGCTAGTGCGAAAGAGGTTGCAACCTTCATTTCTTCGTTTATGCATCTTGCGCGGCAGTCAAGCGCGCCTCTGAAAATACCGGGGAATGCAAGCACGTTGTTTATCTGGTTGGGGAAGTCGGAGCGGCCTGTGCCAACAATTCTCGCTCCCGCCTTTTTTGCAAGGTCGGGCATAATTTCGGGTGTTGGGTTCGCCATAGGGAAAACTATCGCATCTTCTGCCATAGATTTTACCATTTCCTCCGAAACGATTCCCGGAGCTGAAACACCGATAAATACATCAGCTCCGCGCATAGCATCAGTAAGTGCGCCTGTGAGTCCTTCTTTATTTGTAATCTCGGCAATTGCCTTGTGAGCTTCCGAGAGTGACTCGTCACCTTTAGCGATGATTCCGAATCTGTCAACCATTGTAAGATTTTTAACACCAACACTAAGGAGATGTCTGCCGATAGCGCAGCCTGCGGCACCTGCACCGTTGATTACTACCTTAACAGCGGAAATATCCTTTTTAACAACCTTAAGGGCATTTATTAGGGCTGCCGCAACAACAATGGCAGTTCCGTGCTGGTCATCGTGGAACACAGGAATGTCACAGACCTCTTTGAGTCTTTTTTCAATCTCAAAGCAACGGGGAGCGGCAATATCCTCAAGATTAATACCGCCAAAGCTGCCTGAAATAAGCTCAACGGTTCTTACAATTTCGTCAACATCTTTAGAGCGTATGCAAAGGGGGAATGCGTCAACGTCGGCAAAAGCCTTAAACAGAGCGCACTTGCCCTCCATAACAGGCATACCCGCCTCGGGGCCTATGTCACCAAGACCAAGCACTGCAGTTCCGTCGGTAATAACGGCAACCAGGTTGTTTCTTCTTGTCAGCTCGTAGGATTTGTTCACGTCCTTTTCGATTTCGAGACAAGCCTCGGCAACTCCCGGGGTGTAGGCAAGGGAAAGGTCCTCTCTCGTTTCGATAGGAGCGCGGGATATAACCTCGATTTTGCCGTTCCATTCGTAATGCTTTTTTAAAGATTCTTTTCTGATGTCCATTTTTTCTTTTCCTTAAATCATTTCTTCGGGGTGGAATACTTCGTCAAATTTTTCAGCGCTGAGAAAACCAAGTTTTACGCAGGCTTCCTTAAGCGTTAATCCCTCGTTATAAGCAAGCTTTGCAACCTTTGCTGAGTTTTCGTAGCCTATGTAGGGGTTAAGCGCGGTTACAAGCATAAGGGAATTGTTTAGATTTTCTTTCATTTTCTCTCTGTTTGGCTCAATTCCTATTACACAGTTGAGTCTGAATGAGCGCATAGCATCCGAGAGAAGCCTTACCGACTGTAAGAAGTTGTATATAAGCACAGGCATATAAACATTAAGCTGAAAATTGCCCTGAGAGGCGCAAATTCCGACAGTAACATCGTTTCCCATAACCTGGGCTGCAACCATTGTAACCGCTTCGCACTGGGTGGGGTTGACCTTTCCCGGCATAATTGACGAGCCCGGCTCATTTTCGGGAATTTTAATTTCTCCAAGACCTAGTCTCGGGCCTGAAGCAAGGTGCCTTATATCATTTGCAATTTTCATAAGGTCTGCTGCAAGAGCTTTGAGCGCACCGTGAACAAATACAAGCTCATCCTTTGAGGTTAAAGCATGGTATTTATTAGGGTCTGTCTTAAAGGGCTTGCCTGTAAGAAGAGAAATTTTATCCGCAACAAGCGTGTCAAAGCCCCTCGGCGCATTAAGACCTGTGCCTACTGCGGTGCCGCCGAGAGCCAGTGCGCACAGCTCCTTTGACGAGCTCTCAATCATTCTGTAATCTCTTTCAAGGGAGGAGCGCCAGCCCGAAACCTCCTCAGCAAAGCTTATAGGAGTTGCATCCTGCAAATGGGTTCTGCCGCACTTTGTAACATCTTTATTCTTGTTTTCGATTTTCTTGAATTCGCAAATCAAGGAATTAATCTCAGGCAGAAGATTGTCCTCGATGCAAAGATATGCCGATATGTGCATTGCCGTGGGGAATGTGTCGTTAGAGGACTGCGACATATTCACGTCATCATTCGGGTGGATTAGCTTTTCGCCCAAAAGAGTGTTCGCGCGGTTTGCGATAACCTCGTTTACATTCATGTTTGACTGTGTGCCCGAGCCTGTTTGAAAAACAACAAGAGGGAAGTGGGAGTCAAGCTTTCCGCATTTGATTTCCTCTGTGACCCTTGATATAACATCAAGCTTTTCTTTAGTCATTCTGTTTGGCAAAAGCTCATGGTTTGCCATAGCGGCAGCTTCCTTGAGTATAGCAAAGGCTCTGATAATTTCGATAGGCATGACCTCGCGGTTTTCGCCTATTTTAAAGTTGTCCTTGCTTCTCTGCGTCTGCGCGCCCCAAAGAGCATCGCAGGGAACAAGCACCTCGCCCATAGAATCGTGTTCTTTTCTGAATTCCATTTAAAAATTCCTTAAACGTGTATTTTAACAGATTAATTATACAACAAAAAGCTTTAAAAATCAATATAAAAGGCGGAATTTGAGTCGGTTTTGCAAAAAAACAGAAAAATGCTCCCATGTCTGAGAGCATTTTGAGAAATTATTTAATTTCTACGGTTACACGCTTGCCGCAGGTATTAGCTGCTGCCTTCATAATCTGGCGAATAGCCTTAGCAATTCTGCCGTGACGACCGATAACCATACCGGTATCATCCTCAGCAACCGTGAGGGTGAGCTCGATATCGTCGCCGTCTACAACCTCGGTAACAACTACCTGGTCGGGATCATCGACAATAGCGCGTGCAATATCGGTAAGTATCTTAGCAAAATCCATTTTGATACCTACGAGAAATTACTTAATGATCTCGCTCTTTTTAAGAAGAGCTCTAACAGTATCGGTGGGCTGTGCGCCGTTAGCAAGCCACTTCTGAGCCTTTTCAGCATCGATCTTGATGTCAGCGGGCTCGGTCATGGGGTTGTAGTAACCGATCTCCTCGATAGGTGCACCGTCGCGGCGAGATCTCTCGTCTGCAACTACTACACGGTAGAAGGGGTTCTTCTTTTTACCCATTCTGGTAAGTCTGATTTTAACTGCCATTTTCTTTTTCCTCCAAAAATGTATATTTTATTTTTTGATTACATAGGGAATCGCATTCCTGCAAGCTTTTTCATATTCTTGCCGGAGAATTGCTTCATCATCTTCTTCATCTGGTCAAACTGGCGAAGAAGACGGTTAAGGTCCTCAACCTGAGTTCCGCTGCCCATGGCGATACGCTTTCTGCGAGAGCCGTTGATTATCTCGGGATGGAGTCTTTCAGAGGGGGTCATCGAGAGGATCATAGCCTCGATTCTGTCCATCTGCTTTTCGTCTACCTGAGCATTTTTAAGAGCTCCTGTATTCGCTCCGGGCATCATAGCGAGTATTTGGTCAAGGTTGCCCATTTTTTTAAGCTGGCGCATCTGGTCAAGAAAGTCCTCAAGAGAGAAGGTCTGCTCACGCATCTTCTTCTCAAGCTCCTTTGCGTTCTTTTCATCAAATGCAGCCTCAGCCTTTTCGATAAGGGAGAGAATATCGCCCATACCGAGAATTCTGGATGCCATTCTGTCAGGGTGGAATAGCTCAATCTGGTCAAGCTTTTCGCCCATACCGACAAATTTAATAGGCTTACCTGTGATATACTTAACGGACAGGGCAGCGCCGCCTCGGGTGTCACCGTCCATTTTCGTCATTACAACACCTGTGATGTCAAGCAGGTCGTTAAAGGATTTGGCAACATTTACCGCGTCCTGTCCTGTCATGGCATCAACAACGAGAAGTATTTCGGCAGGGTCAACACCGTTTTTGATGTTGACAAGCTCATCCATAAGCTCCTCGTCAATATGCAAACGGCCGGCAGTATCTATAATTACCATATCGTGGCCGTTCTTTTTTGCGTGCTCAACGCCCGCCTTTGCAATTTCAACAGGGGAAATCTTAGTACCCATAGAGAATACGGGTATACCAAGCGAGTCACCGACGATTTTAAGCTGATCAACCGCAGCGGGTCTGTATACGTCGCAGGCAACAAGCAGCGGATTTTTACTCTTTTGCTTATACATTCCCGCAATCTTACCCGAATGCGTGGTTTTACCCGCACCCTGAAGACCAACCATCATAATGACTGTTGGGGGCTTTGGGCTGATGTTGATCTTAGGCGTTTCGCCGCCCATAAGCTTTATCAGCTCTTCGTTTACTATCTTAACGATCTGTTGGGCAGGGAGCAGGCTCTCAAGAACCTCAGCACCAACAGCGCGCTCGGTAACAGATTTAACAAACTCTTTAACTACTTTAAAGTTAACATCGGCCTCAAGCAGTGCGAGCTTAACCTCGCGCATACCCTCTTTAACGTCGGCCTCTGTGAGTTTACCCTTGCTTTTAAATTTCTTGAAGGCGTTCGCAAGCTTTTCAGTCAGGTTCTGAAACATCTGTGCTTCCTTTCGAAATTATTCCGACAATTTCCGAAATTTTACGGGCCTCGGACTCACATCCCTTTTGGGAAAGCCTACCGGCTATTTCGGAAAGCGATTTACAAGCCTCGGCGAGCTCCTCATCTCTTTTAGCAAGACCCAGCCTTTCTTCATAATAAAAAAGCTGCTCCTCGCCCTTTTTGATAAGGTGTCTTACACCCTGGCGGGATATACCAACTTCAGAAGCGATTTCGGCAAGCGACAGGTCATCGTCATAATAGGCGCGCATAACCGAGCCGATATGCTCATCCAGAACATCACCGTAAAAGTCGAAAAGATATGCAATTTTCATATTCTTCTCAAACATAATAAAACCGCCTAGAACAAGGTGTAAAGTAAATTGCTTTACAAGTATAACACAGCTTTACTCATTTGTCAATAGGTTTTTGCAAAAAAAATAAGGACCGCCCCAAAAGAGCGGTCCTATAATAAATATAATGTTGATTTCTGAATAAATGTCAGCTTTCCTCGCTGTCGTTAAAGCCCTTTACACCTCTTTTTTTAACACACTCGGTAAGCAGATACTCTATCTGTCCGTTAACCGAGCGAAACTCGTCATCAGCCCATCTGACAAGTGCGTCATAAAGTCTCGGTGACAGTCGAAGGGGAATTTGCTTTTTCTGATTATCCTTCATCAGTAAATGCTACCCGAGTTGACAACGGGCTGGGCATCCTTGTTTCCGCAAAGCACAACAAGAAGATTTGAAACCATTTGAGCTTTTTTCTCCTCATCAAGCTTTATTGTATCCTTTTCTTCAAGCCTTTCAAGCGCCATTTCAACCATTCCCACAGCTCCGTCAACTATCATTCTTCTTGCGTCGATAATTGCAGATGCCTGCTGGCGCTGAAGCATTACTGCCGCAATCTCGGGAGCATATGCGAGGTATGTAATTCTCGCCTCGATAATTTCAATGCCCGCTTCGTTTACTCTCGACTGAATTTCGTCACGAATTCTTGCCGCAACGACCTCGCTGGAGCCCCTGAGAGAACCCTCGTCGGCAACACCGTCGCCTGTTGTGTCAATGCCTGGCGCTACGTCATAGGGGTATATTCTTACAACATTTCTTAAAGCGCTGTCGCATTGAAGAGAGAGAAATTCCTTGTAGTTGTCTACATTAAACACAGCCTTAGCCGTATCAACAACTCTCCATATAACCGCAATACCTATCTCAATAGGGTTGCCAAGACAGTCGTTTATCTTCTGGCGGCTGTTATTAAGTGTCATGATTTTAAGAGAGATTTTGTTCGAGGATGCGGATATGTCAACATTCTGTCCGTTTTGCGCCCCTTGAATTATGCTGTGCTGGGTTGAAACATCGCCGCTCTGGTTAAGCTTTGTCTTTGCGGCGGGGTTAAATGAGGAAGAGAAGGGGTTTACGGCAAAAAATCCGTCGCCCTTAAGTGTTCCCACATATTTACCGAAAAGTGTAATGACCAAAGCTTCCTGCGGCTTCAAAATCTTAAGTCCCGCAAGTGGTATCCAGGATATACAGAACAGAAGAATTCCCACAAGCAAAATTGCGGGATTGTCGGTAGACTCAACATAAATTGCGCCTATAACAATAATTCCGATGCACAAAGCCATGGCTAAAAGCGTGAGAATAAGTCTTCGCATGCCGTGCTTTTTGTTAGTTAAAACGATTTCATTCATTTTAAAGTTGTCTCCTTAACATTAGTGATATCAAAATGATATCACATTTCCGGGCGTTTGTCAATAGATAGCCGAAAATATTATATAAGGAAAGCAAAAAGGAGCTGTCCCTGCATTTGACAACTCCCCGTGAGCTAAAAAGCTCTATGTATGTGTGCGCTGTCTCTCGCAGAGTTTTTGCATCATAAGATTGATGCTCCTTTAAGAAACCTAAAACCGCACTGCGCAAATTCACGGGCGAAATACTCCACCCGCACATTGCCTATTTATTATACACCTAAAAAAGCGCTTTGTAAAGATGGTATTTTTCACAATTCTTAGATGAAAAGTTTGTTAAATAAGTAGAAAATGTAAAAAAAATCAAAAAAATACGAGGATTTTTAAAAAATCTGAAAAAACCTCTTGACAAATATAAAATTAGGTGATATAATCTACAGGAAGTTGAAAGAGACTTCAGATGAAGCAGAATTTTCGTTCTCACCATACCACAAGGGTGCGTATGGTTAATACTTTCTTCCTTTATATTAATAAGGGAAAGGTGTGCGTACGGAAATTCTCTCTGTATGCATTTTTTGTTTTTTTGGAGGTACACGACCATTAAACCCACTAACCAAAAGGATTTGCCTATCAATGAGGAAATTCAGGCTGCCGAGGTCAGAGTAATCGGCCCGGCAAACGAGCAGCTCGGTGTTATGAAGATTGACGATGCTCGTAGCTATGCTTACAACAACGGTGTAGACCTTGTTCTCATCGTTCCAAACGCAACTCCCCCTGTTTGCCGCGCAATAGATTACGGCAAGTTCTGCTTTGAGCGTGATAAGAGGGAAAAGGAAGCGAAGAAAAAGCAGGTTATAGTTAAGGTTAAAGAGGTGCAGCTTTCCTGCCGTATCGAACAGCACGACTTTGACACACGTGTCAACCATGCTAAGAGGTTCCTCTCTGAGGGTAACAAGGTTAAGGCTGTTGTCAGATTTAAGGGCAGAGAGATGTCTCATATGGAGCTTGGCCGCGAGGTTATAGCAAAGTTTGAGGAAGCCTGCCGTGAGGCCGGTGTAGCCGAGAAAAAGCCTGTGCTTGAGGGTCGCTTTATGTCTATTATACTTTCGCCCGTCAAGCCCGACAAAAAATAATTTATAGTTAATAATTGGGGACACCCCAGAAAAAGGAGTATAAAAATGGGAAAGATCAAGACACATAAGGCATCTGCCAAGAGATTTTCTCTTACCGGAAGCGGCAAGGTAAAGATGTCGCACAACAACCACCGTCACAACCTCGGTCTCAAGACAGCTAAGCGCAAGAGAGGCCTTCGCAAGGGCGCTATTCTTAGCGAATGCTTTGCACCCACTTACAGAACCCTTATTCAGAAGTAATAGGGCAGACAACGAAAATTTGGAGGATGATATAAAATGGCAAGAGTTAAGGGCGCTATGATGACGCGCAAGAGAAGAAAGAACATACTCAAGGCTGCGAAGGGCTACTGGGGATCAAAGTCCAAGCACTTCAAGATGGCTAAGCAGGCTGTGCTTAAGAGCGGTAACTACGCTTTCGCCGGCCGTAAGATGAAGAAGAGAGATTTCCGTTCTCTCTGGATCACCAGAATTTCTGCACAGGCTAAGGTTTGCGGAATGAACTATTCCACCCTTATGCACGGTCTTAAGGTAGCAGGCATTGACCTCAACCGTAAGATGCTCGCTGAGCTTGCAGTTTCCGACAAGGCTGCTTTCGCTGCAATCTGCGAGAGCGCAAAGGCTGCACTTGCAAAGTAAGAAGATTTACCCGATTTTCCGCTTTTGGTTAATCGGGTTTTCTTTTTTTGTGTTTTTTATTTAAAATTTCACATTATATTCATGGAAAGGAAAACGCAGACAGTATATTTGCGTTTGTCAAAAAAATGAAAATTCGGCAGGAAATCTTAAGCAGTCGTAATAATCCTTTTATAAAATGGGTTGCTTCTCTCTCTGACAAAAAGGAAAGAGCGGCATCTGGGAGCTTTTTTGCGGAGGGTGAAAAGCTGCTTTTTGAGGCTATAAGAAATGCTCTTCCGATAACTCATATACTTGTTTGCGAGGATAAAAAGGACAAAATACTTCCTTTGATTGAAAAGGCTTTGGAGGGATTTTGCGCAGGCGAGCCCGAGGTGGTAATTGTATCTTTTAGCGCTTTTGAAAAAATTTCTACAGAAAAAGCGCCCGAGGGAGTAATTACAGTAATAAAATATCTTGACTTTTTCTCTAATTTGGATATAATATATAAGGAAGAGTTTTTTATTGGGGAAGGCGAAAGAGCTATTGCTCTTTGCTCTGTAAGAGACCCGGGTAACCTTGGCTCGGTTATAAGAAGCGCCGTTGCCTTTGGAGTTGACCATATTGTTATCTCAGCTGACTCTGCCGATATTTACAATCCAAAGACGGTAAGATCTGCTATGGGCAATCTGTTTGCGGTTAAGATTACCGTTGTATCCGACCTTGGTACATTTGTCAAGGCTGCAAGAGAGTCGGGCAGGCGTGTGTTTGCCGCCGAGCTTACCGAAAAGGCAAAATCTTTGTCTGAGATTGACCTTATGTCAACCGATATTTTTATGATCGGTAATGAGGGACACGGCATCCCCCGTGAAATTTCAGGGCTTTGTGACGGAAGTGTTTATATTCCCATTTCGCCGAAAACCGAGTCGCTTAACGCATCTGTTGCGGCAGCGATTTTTATGTGGGAGCAGAATAAATAAAAATCAGGAGGGGTTATGAACGAGCTTATATATTGGATATGGCTGTCTTTGGCGGTAACCCCTGACACTACCTCTTTTAAGAGGCTGATTGAGGCATTTCCGGATGCCAAGGCAGTTTACGAGGCTGAGGCATACGAGATTTCAAAATACATAGGCTCAAGAAGCTCCGACAGAGCAAGGCTTATCGATAAGGACCTGTCAAGAGCTACGGAGATTTATAATTACTGTGTAAAGCAGGATATAGGAATTGTTGCTTATCCCGACGAGAATTTTCCCGTTTCCTTAAGGGAGATTAAGACACCGCCTGTGCTTCTTTATTACAGGGGAACTTTTCCCGACTTTAATAAACAATTTTCGCTTTCTATAGTTGGTACAAGAACTCTTTCCGACTATGGAAGGCAGTCTGCTTTTCGGGCGGCATACGATTTGTCGCTGGCAGGCGCAATAATCGTTTCGGGTATGGCTATGGGAATTGACGGTGTTGCCCATGCGGGAGCCTTGCACGCGGGCGGCACTACCGTTGCGGTTATAGGCTCGGGTATAAATATCTGTTATCCCGAGGACCATAAAACTCTGGCTCGCGCTATCGTAAAGCAGGGGTGTGTAATTTCCGAGTTTGCTCCCGGTACACCGCCATCAAGAATTACTTTCCCTAAGCGTAACAGGATAATAAGCGGTCTTTCTGCCGCAACTCTTGTTATTGAGGGCAGGGAGCGAAGCGGCTCGCTTATTACCGCAAGGCATGCAAGAGAGCAGGGGCGCGCGGTATATGCTCTTCCCGGAAATGTTGGAGCAAGGAACAGCGAGGCTGCAAATCTCCTTATCAAAAACGGCGCAAAGCTTTATACCGCTGCCGAGGATATAATCAAGGATTTTGAAAATGTATATACAGGCGCTCTTAACCCCTTTAAATTACCGAGGGAGCTTAAGGTGGACATAAAAGAAGTTCTTACTAAATATTCTGTAATAGCGGTAGCTCCGGGTGATGATATTTTTATAGACCCTGCCGCAAGACAGAAAAAGGAACTTTCAGGACAGTTAGGTCTTGGAATAAGCGATAAAGCTAAAGAGGTCAGCACCGAGCCTACAGTTGTCTCGGAGCCGCCCGAGAGCTTTGATAAAAACGCAATAAAGGTGTATAAGAAAATTCCTGCATCAGGCTCGGTTCTTATCGAGGAGCTTGTGGATTCCGAGATATCCATGAGGGTTTTAATGCAGTCTCTTCTTAAGCTCGAGATGGGCGGATTTGTTGAAATGTGCCCCGGTGAGCTTGTAAAACGCAAATCCAAATAAGAAAGGCAAACGATACAAAATATATGGCAAATCTTGTAATAGTTGAGTCTCCCGCAAAAGCGAATACGATTAAAGGCTATCTTGGCCAGAACTATAAGGTAATAGCCTCTAAGGGACATATTCGCGACCTGCCTAAGAGCACTCTCGGCATTGATGTAAACCATGGCTTTGAGCCTCATTATATAAACATTAGAGGCAAGGGCGATGTTATCAAGGAGCTTAAGCGCGAGGCTAAGGCTGCAACAAAGATATTCCTTGCAACCGACCCTGACCGTGAGGGAGAGGCAATTTCTTGGCATATCGCTGAGGAGCTTGGTATTCCAAAGGATAAGGAATGCAGAGTAACCTTTAACGAAATAACCAAGGGCGCTGTTAAAGAGGCTATAAAGAACCCGAGAAAAATTAACGAGAGCCTTGTTAATTCCCAGCAGGCAAGAAGAATCTTTGACCGCCTTGTAGGATTTAATCTCAGCGAGGTCCTTTGGAAAAATCTTAAAAGCGGGCTTTCGGGCGGACGTGTGCAGTCTGTCGCAACCCGAATAATTACCGAGCGCGAGGAGGCGATACGTGCCTTTGTTCCTCAGGAATATTGGACCATTGATGCTGAGCTTACAAACGGCAAGGGCGAGACAGTTGTTGCCAAGTTCTTCGGTAACAAGAGGGGAAAGGTTAAAATATCCTCTGCCGAGGAGGCTGACGAGATATTAAATAAGCTTCGGGGCGGAGAGTTTAGGGTTTCTTCTGTTAAGCATGCGGTAAAGCATAAGACTCCCGCACCCCCCTTTACTACATCCTCGCTTCTCCAAGAGGCGTCAAAAAGGCTTGGCTTCCAGTCGCAAAAGACTATGAAGGTTGCACAAGAGCTTTATGACGGCTTGAATATCGGACATGAGCTTGGCGGAGTTCAGGGTCTTATAACATATATGAGAACCGACTCTACACGTGTTTCCAAGGTTGCCGAGGAGGCTGCAAAGGAATATATAAAAACAAGCTTTGGCGATGAATATCTTCCTAAATCAAAGCGAGTATATAAGACAAACGCAGGCGCTCAGGATGCCCACGAGGCAATCAGACCCTCAACCCCCGCGCTTACACCGGCACTTCTTAAAAAGAAGCTTACAAACGACCAGTTTAGGCTTTATAAGCTTATTTGGGAGCGCTTTATAGCCAGCCAGATGGAGTCCTGCGCTCTTGACACCGTTTCTGTTGATATTGAAAATAGTGGCTATGTGTTTAAGACAGGTGGATATACAATAAAATTCCGCGGTTATCTCTCGGTTTACGACTCGGCTGACAAGGATGCAGGCGAGCTTGACGAGGACGACCTTAAGCTGTCAAGGCTCCCGAGTCTTGAAGAGGGGGAGAAGCTCTTGGGCGATGCTCCCAAGGCTCAGCAGCACTTTACCGAGCCGCCTCAAAGATACACCGAGGCATCTCTTATTGATTTCTTTAAGGAAAACGGCATAGGAAGACCCTCTACCTACGCACCCATTATTTCAATAATCATTTCACGTGATTATGTAAAGCGCGACGGTAAATTCCTTGCGGCAACACCTCTCGGTGAGGCTACAACAAACTTTATGCGCGAGTATTTTAAGGATATTATCGACTATGAGTTTACCGCCGAGATGGAAGAAAAGCTTGATTCTATCGAGAATAACGAGACTACAATCGTTGATGTTATTTCCGACTTTTATAAGAAGTTCGAAAAGGACCTCGAATACACTAATAAAAATGTTGACAAGTCCAAATTTGCGCCCCCGCCTGAGGAAAGTGACGTTGTATGTGAGATGTGCGGCGCAAAAATGGTTTATAAAAATGGCAGATTCGGTAAATTCCTAGCCTGTCCGAGCTACCCTAAGTGCAAGAATACAAAGGCTCTTGACAAAGAGGGAAAGGTAGTTGAGCCCAAGGCTTACGAGCCTGAGCTTGCGGGCTTTAAGTGCGAGATTTGCGGCGGTGAAATGGTTGTAAGACGAGGCAGATTCGGCACATTCTATGCCTGCCAGAATTATCCTAAGTGCACATTTACAAAGCAGAAGATTACCGAGACCGGAGTTAAGTGTCCCAAGTGCTCATCTATGATAGTCGCAAGGCACGGCAAGGGCAACACACTCTTTTACAGCTGCGAAAAATATCCCGAGTGCGATTTTTCTACCTGGGATATGCCAATAAATGAGACATGTCCCGACTGCGGCGCGCCCCTTTATTACAGAAAGAGCCGTAAGAGTGTAATCTGCAAGGAGAAGAACTGCTCCTATAAGCGTGACGAAGAGATGACGGTGATTGAATAATGTGTGATATGCCGTCGGTTAAAATAATTGGTGCAGGTCTTGCGGGCTGCGAGGCAGCGTGGCAGGCTGCAAGGCTTGGTGTCAAGGTAACTCTTTACGAAATGAAGCCTAAAAAGCTTTCGCCCGCCCACCACAGCGAAAACTTTGCCGAGCTTGTCTGCTCAAACTCGCTGCGCTCAAATCAGTTAAATAATGCTGTGGGACTTCTTAAAGAGGAAATGCGGCTTATGGGCTCGCTGATAATGGAGGCGGCTCTTGCTACCGAGGTTCCCGCAGGCGCGGCTCTGGCAGTAAACCGTGAGCTTTTCAGCAGCTATATTACAGAAAAAATCAAGTCGCACCCGAATATCACGGTGGTAGAGGAGGAGGTCTTTAAGGTTTCGGATGACTCTATAACCGTTATCGCGACAGGTCCTCTTACCTCCGAGCCTATGGCGGAGTGGATATCCTCTCTCACTGGGGGGAGTGAATTGCATTTCTTCGACGCAGCGGCTCCTATTGTTGATTTTTCATCCGTGGATATGTCAAAAGCCTTTTTTGCGTCAAGGTACGGCAAGGGCAATCCCGAGGATTATCTTAACTGTCCTATGACAAAAGAGGAATATGACGCATTTTACAATGCTCTTATTAATGCCGAGGCTGCACCCCTCAAGTCCTTTGACAAGGAGTATCAGGAAAATGAGCTTGTGGTCTTTGAGGGCTGTATGCCTGTTGAGGTTATGGCGAAAAGAGGATATGATACCTTAAGATATGGACCTATGAAGCCTGTGGGGCTGCCTCTTCCGTCTACCGGTGAGGATGCCTTTGCGACGGTGCAGCTAAGACGTGAAAATAAAGAGGGCACAATGTACAACATTGTTGGCTTCCAGACCCATCTTACATTCGCTGAGCAAAAAAGGGTGTTCAGAATGATTCCGGGGCTTGAATCTGCGGAATTTTTCAGATACGGTGTAATGCACCGAAATACCTATCTTAATTCTCCCGGATTTTTGACCCCGACATATGCGGTAAAGGCACGCCCCGAACTTTTCTTTGCGGGACAGATGACGGGTGTTGAGGGCTATGTTGAGTCTGCTTCCTCCGGCTTTGTCGCAGGGGTAAATGCCGCGATGGCGGCTCTCGGCAGAGAAGAGGTCATATTCCCGAGAGAGACAGAGATAGGCGCTCTTAGCCATTATGTAAGCCTTGGCGGAGTAAGCTCGAATTTTCAGCCAATGAATGCGAATTTCGGTATTATTGCGCCTTTTGATAAAAAAATTAAAGGAGGAAAAAAATGCCGCAACGAGGCATATGCCTCGCGCTCGCTTGATATAATACGCGAGAAGTACGGTATTTTTGCAGATAATGAGAATACTCATTGACGCTATGAGCGGTGATAACGCGCCTCTCGAAATAATTAAGGGCGCCGCTTTGGCAGCCAAAGAATTTAAGGACCATACAATAGTTCTTGTAGGTGACGAGAATGTAATTTCCGACGTTGCCGTAAAAAATGAAATTGACCTTGCGGGTATTGAGATAATCCACGCGGATACCGTTATTACAATGGAGGATAATCCGCTCTCTGTTGTCAGGGATAAAAAGGATTCCTCAATGAGCGTTGGCTTCAAGGCTCTCTCTAAGGGTGAGGTAGACGCGTTTGTAAGCGCAGGTAATACCGGTGCGCTTCTTACGGGAGCTACAATTATTGTTAGACGTATAAGAGGTATCAACCGCGCGGCAATTGCCTCGGTTCTTCCTCTCGGATGTCCGGTTTTGCTTATGGACTCGGGCGCTAACCTTACCGTAAACTCTGATAATATCGCTCAGTTTGCCTTTATGGGTGCTAAGTATATGGAAAAAATATACGGCATTGAGCGCCCGAGAATAGGACAGCTCAACAACGGAACCGAATATAACAAGGGTAACGCTCTTCAGACCGAGTCATATCAGATTCTTTCTGAATCTGGACTTAACTTTGTAGGTAACGTTGAGGCAAAGGAAGCACCCTTTGACGTATGTGACGTTCTTGTTACAGACGGATTTTCGGGCAACATATTCTTAAAGAGTGTTGAGGGTGTCAGCAAATTTGTCATGTCGGCATTTAAAGAGGTGCTTACCGCAAATATTGCCACCAAGGTCTCCACTCTCACAATGTATGATAAAATTAAGGAAATGAGAAAGCGCTTTGACACCTCAGAGCACGGCGGCGCGCCTCTTCTCGGTATTTCAAAGCCTGTAATCAAGGCTCACGGCTCTTCGGATGCCAAGGCTATCAAGAGTGCCGTAAGACAGGCGATATTCTTTGTTGAAACAGGTATTAACGATGATATCGCGATATTTGCCGAGGATTATGATGATAAAAAGATGTTCTCGGATGCCGAGAAGATGTTCGGCAGCGTTTAATTAAAATCAGTTTTGTTTAAAAGGAGGTAAGAGGAGTGGCAATAGGTAAAGAAATTGTCGAGCTTCAGAAAAAGCTGGGATATACCTTTAGAGATATTTCATACCTTGAGCTGGCTCTTACCCACACCTCTTACACAAACGAGCAGCGCTCAAGGGGAATAAATGTTTCATCTAATGAGAGACTTGAATTTCTCGGTGATGCTGTTCTTGAGCTTTGTGTTTCGGAATATCTCTATTCTGAATTTAAAAAGCACCGCGAGGGAGCGCTTACCAAAATGCGTCAAAACCTCGTTTGTGAAAAAACCTTGGCAAAAATCGCGGCAGAATTAAATCTTGGTGATTATATCAATGTCGGACACGGTGAGGAGCTTACCGATTGCCGAAAGAGGCCAAAGCTGCTTGCCGATGCTATGGAAGCTATTATCGGAGCTGTGTATCTCGATTGCGGAAGAGCTGGTGACACATGGCGGGAGGTTATAATTTCTCTTTACAAGGATGAATTTAATCTTATTGGCTCTGTGCAGAATACCGACTGTAAAACCAGGCTTCAGCAGCTTGTTGAGCAGGACGGCTCGTCGGTTCTTGAATACAGAATTATCAAAACAACAGGACCTGAGCATAAAAAAAGCTTTACCGTTGCTGCCTTTATCAACAATAACGAGGTTGGCAGAGGCGAGGCAGGAAGTAAAAAGGATGCTGAAATGCAGGCGGCGGCAGCAGCTCTCAGCCTTTTTGGGGTAAATATATGAGGCATGTTAATATTCCCGTATTTATTCCGCACCTAGGCTGCCCAAATCAGTGTGTTTTCTGTAATCAGAGAACAATTTCGGGTGTAAAAAGCTTTGATTCTTTATCGGTGGTTAAAACTATTGATGATGCGCTCTCAACGGTAGATAAAGAGGATTTTACCGAAATTGCCTTTTTCGGCGGCTCTTTTACGGGTATTGACCGCGCGCTTATGACAGAGCTTCTTGAAATTGCCTATTCTTACGTAAAGGCGGGCAGGGTCAAGTCTGTCCGTTGCTCAACAAGACCCGATTATATTGACGAGGAAATCATAAGTATTTTAAAAAAGTACTCGGTCAATGTTGTTGAGCTTGGGCTTCAGTCAACATCAGACAAGGTGCTGTCGCTTACAAAGCGTAACCACACATTCGATGATGAAGAGCGAGCATGCAGGCTTATTACCGAGGCGGGAATTGAGCTTGTTGGGCAAATGATGATAGGGCTTCCCGGCTCGACTCCTTTAGACGAGATTAAAACCGCGGAATTTATTATAAATTCCGGAGCGTCGGGAGCCAGAGTTTATCCAACAGTTGTTTTTCGTGATACCGAGCTTTGCTCAATGGCTGTGTCGGGTGACTATATACCGCTTTCGCTTGAGGATGCGGTAAGACGGTCTGCCGAGGTGGTAAAGCTGTTTAGATTATCGGGACTCAGAGTTATCAGAATAGGACTTCAGGCATCAGAGGGGCTTTCCTCCTCCGACACCTATTTCGCCGGTCCCAATCACCCGTCTCTTGGCGAGCTTGTTGAAAACAAAATATATTTAGACAAAATTACAGCGGAGCTTGAAAAGCATACTCTCAGCTCCGATACAAAGGTTTATATAACCGTTCCCTCGGGGGATTTATCCAAGGCCCTGGGGCAGAAAAAACATAACAAGAATTACCTTATGGAAAGGTTTAACCTAAAGGACATGCTCTTTTCGACCGATGAGAGCCTTGGCTTTGGGGAAATGACCGTAAAGGTAAGAAAGGATATCTAATGTACTTAAAATCACTGGAGCTTCACGGCTTTAAATCCTTCCCGAATAAGACTGTGCTTTCCTTTGAGAGAGGCGCTACCGTAATCGTAGGCCCTAACGGAAGCGGAAAGTCTAACATTTCCGACGCTATGCGTTGGGTTCTCGGTGAGCTTTCAAGCCGTAATATCCGAGGAACAAAGATGGAGGACGTTATCTTCGGCGGAACTGACGACCGCCGACCCATGGGCTTTGCCGAGGTTTCGGTAACCTTTGATAACACAGATAAGGAGCACCGTCTTGATTCCGAGTTTGACGAGGTTGTTGTAACCCGTAGATACTACCGCACAGGCGAGAGTGAATACCTTATTAACAGACAGCCAAGACGTCTGAGAGATATTTACGAGCTGTTTATGAACACAGGTGTCGGCCGTGAGGGATATTCTATAATCGGTCAGGGTAAAATAGCCGAAATTATTTCGAAAAAAAGCGATGAGCGTCGTAACATTTTTGAGGAAGCGGCGGGCATCTCAAAATACAGACACAGAAAAGAGGAGTCCGAGAGAAAGCTTAAGGCTACTCAGGACAATCTTGACAGAGTAAATGACATTCTCACCGAGCTTGAAAGCCGTGTGGGCCCGCTTGAAAAGGATGCCGAGCGCGCAAGGCGCGGACTTGCTCTCTATGAGGAAAAGAAGAGAGCCGACGTTTCTCTTTGGCTCTTTGATACAAAGAAGATAAGAGAGGATGTTGAAGAGGCGGACAAGGCCCTTAAGCTCTCCCGCCATGAGCTTGAGATAGCCGATGAAATTATCGCGGGTCTTGAAGCTCAGAATGAAACTCTTTATAACAGAGCTCAGGAGAACCGTCTTCTTTCCGAAAGGCTTCTTGAGGAGATTAGAACCACAACAGACAGGCTCCACCAGTTAGACAACGCGCTTCGTGTTGCCGAGTCGGATTTCTACCATTCAGCCGAGCTTATTGAGCAGTGCAGGCTGAGAATTACCGAGATTGAGGGAAATAAGGAATCTCTTGTTAAAAATAAGCACGAGCAGGAGGGACAAAAGGCAGCTCTTGAAGCTAAGCTTAAGACCCTGCTTGATGAGAGGCTTGAGTTCCTTGCCGAGCAGCAAAAGCTTGTTTCTGAAATTGAGAAAATAAAGAGAGAGCTTGATGAGGCGCTTGACGAGCTTACAGTCGAGGAGAATAGTGCAACAAGCCTTAATGTCAGAATAGGAGTTCTTAAAAACTCTAAGGTAAACGACGGTACAAAGTCTCACGATATTGAGGCTGAAATCGAGCGGTATGAAAAAGAGGGCGAGGAGCTTCGCCTTGAGTCCGAAAGATGCGACAAGAACGTATCCGGCTTTAAAATTTCTCTTGCCGAAAAGGATGCGGTAATCTCTGACTGTCAGGAAAAGATTGACGATTTAACCGAGAAATATGATAGCCTTACCCGGGATATAAATTCAAAGAAGCTTGAAAGAGACAGTATTCTGCAGCGCGTAGATGTGCTTAAGCGAATGAATGAGCATTTTGAGGGCTATGCGGAGAGTGTTAAATTTGTAATGAAAGAGTATTCTGCGGGGAAAATTTCGGGCAGAATATACGGACCTCTTTCCTCGCTTATCTCGGTTGACAAAAAATATATTACCGCTATCGAGACCGCCCTTGGGGCAAGTCTTCAGAACATTGTTGTTGAGGATGAGGCTACCGCAAAGGCAGCTATCGGTGCTCTTAAGAGCGCATCCGCGGGCAGAGCGACATTTTATCCCATAACAGCAATAAAGGCAGCGACAGAGACTCCCGAGATCAGAGACGCAAAGAGCATTGCGGGCTTTGTTGGCAGAGCGGACACACTTGTTTCCTCCGATAACAAATACCGCTCTGTTGTTGAGTGGCTGCTGCTCAGAACTCTTGTGTTTGATAATATCGACTCCGCATCCGCGGCTGCAAAGCGCCTTGGATATAAGGTAAAGATAGTTACCCTTGACGGACAGGTTATCAATGCCGGCGGCTCATTTACCGGTGGTAGCGCAAAGAGAGACAGCGGAATACTTTCACGTCTTAATACTATTGCGGACTTTACAAAGAATGCCGAAAGGCTTTCCGCCGATATAACAAAGCTTTCTAAGGAAGCCGAGGGGTATGAAAGCGAGCTTCTTTCGCTTAAGGATACCGCAAAAAATGCGGAGCAGGAAAAGGAGCTTCTTTTGACCCTGTCACGCTCTCAGTTTGCGGCTCTTGACAATGCTAATGCAAAGTATAACGCAAACCGCGAGATTATAGAAAAGCTGCGCGGTGACTTTGAGGGACTTAAAAACAGCCAGACAAAGGCTGACGAGGAGATAGTACTCTTAACCCACGAGTATGAAGCAAATCTTGAGAGAATTGCGGCTCTTCGCCATCACAGAAGCCGCAAGGGCGAGGAAATGGGTGTCCTTGACGAAAGATATGACGAGTCTGTTTCGAGGGCTTCAGAGCTTGCTATTAAGATTGCCGAGGAGAAAAAGGATATCGACAATGTTGATATGCAGATTTTGGGCCTTGACGATAGAATTGCAGAGCTTGATAACAATAAATCGGCTCAGCTTTTACGCATCTCTGAGCTTGAATCAAAGCGCAAGGGGCTTGATGTTAAGAAGCTTGAGGATACCGACGAATACAAAAAGCTTGAAAAAGAGCTTGAAAATCTTAGGCAGAAGCGTGTAGAGGTTGAGCACGGTAATGACGACTTTGAGCGCGAGTTAAATCAGATAAGACTGAGAATTAAAGATAAAAATGCCGCAAGACAGACCACCTACGAGTCTGTTATAAAGCATGAGAACAGATTTAATTTGCTTGTTGAAAAGCAGGATAAACTCGGCTCTCAGCTCTGGGACGATTATGAGATTACCTATGAGGAGGCGGTAGCTTTAAATTATCCTACCGTTACTGCGGAAAACCGTGATGAGGTTGCTGCGGTTCAGTCCTCCTGCCGCTCAAAGCTTCGCGCTCTCGGAAACTATGACCCCGGGGCAATTGAAGAGTATGCTCAGGTTAAGGAGAGATACGACAATCTCAAGACTCAGTATTCCGACCTTACAAAGTCCTATGAGGAGCTTACCGACATTATTGTAAGGCTTGAGAGCGAGATGCGTACAAGCTTTGTTACCGCCTTTGACGCGATAAACCGTAATTTCGGAATAACATTCCGTGAGCTCTTTGGCGGCGGCAGCGCCGAGCTTTCGCTTACCGAGCCTGACGATGTTCTCACCTCGGGAATTGAAATTAAGGCGGCGCCTCCCGGAAAAATTATTAAGAGCCTTTCGCTCCTTTCGGGCGGTGAGCAGTCATTTGTCGCAATAGCGCTTCTGTTCGCAATACTTAAGGTTAATCCAACGCCCTTCTGTATTCTCGACGAGATTGAGGCGGCGCTTGATGAGGTTAACGTATTCAGGTTTGGCGAATATATTAAGAAGTTTGATGACGGAACACAGTTTATTCTCATTACTCACAGACGAGGTACTATGGAGATAGGCGACAGGCTTTACGGCGTAACAATGCCTCAACGAGGTATTTCACAGGCGATAGAGCTTAACGTAAACGAAATTGAAGGAAGACAAAAGGAGCTGCTTGATGGGGTTCTTTGACAGATTGAAAAACGGACTTCTTAAAACCAAGTCCCTGATAGTTGATAAAATTGATAACGTGTTTAAGATGTTCACAAAGGTGGATGAGGAGCTCTTCGATGAGCTTGAGGAGCTTCTCATTTCCGCCGACATCGGAGTAAACACTACCGAGAAAATTCTTGATGAGCTGAGGGAAAGTGTAATTGATAATAAAATCAAGGAGCCTGAGGCTGTTAAGGAAGAGCTTTTCTCAATTCTCAGGCGAATGATAGGCGAGCATGAGCCGCTTGATCTTTCCACAAAGCCTGCCGTAATCCTTGTTATAGGAGTAAACGGGGTGGGAAAAACCACCTCTATCGGTAAAATCGCAAACGACCTAAAGTCTAAGGGCAAAAAGGTAGTGGTAGCCGCTGCCGATACATTCCGCGCAGCCGCTGCCGAGCAGCTTACGGTTTGGTGCGAGAGAGCAGGGGTAGATATTATCAAGCAGGCGCAGGGGGCAGACCCCGCATCCGTTGTGTTTGATGCGATAAATGCGGTAAAGAGCCGTTCGGCAGATGTTCTTATCATTGATACCGCAGGCAGACTTCATAACAAAAAGAACCTTATGGATGAGCTTGCAAAGATTGACCGAGTTATCCGCCGTGAGCTTCCCTCTGCGGCAAAGGATACTCTTCTTGTTCTTGATGCTACAACAGGACAAAACGCAATCTATCAGGCAAAGGAGTTTAAGGGAGCTTCTGAAATTACAGGACTCATTCTTACAAAGCTTGACGGAACAGCAAAGGGCGGAATTGTAATTTCTATCCGTGAGGAGCTCGGAATACCGGTTAAGTTTATCGGTGTGGGAGAGCAGATTGACGATATGAAGCCCTTTAACGCTTCCGAATTTGCCTCGGCACTCTTTGAAAGGTAAAAAATATGCTTACAAGTAAACAAAGAGCCTATCTCCGCTCTCTTTCGCAGAGCCTTGATACCATTTTTCAGATAGGAAAGGGCGGTATCACCGAGGAGATATGCTTACAGATAGGAAATGCCCTTGAGGCAAGAGAGCTTATAAAGGCGAGAGTTCTTGATAACAGCGGATATACCGCGAAGGAGGCTGCGGCAGAGATTGCCGAGGCTGTCGGATGCGATGTTGTATCCTGTGTCGGAACAAAGTTTGTCCTTTATAAGGAATCAGTAAAGAAAAAACGCATAGAGCTTGATTAAAATGGCAAAAAAACGTCTTGGAATTTACGGCGGCACATTCAGTCCGCCACATAAGGGACACATAGAGGCTGCCGAGGCATTTATGCGTGAGATGAAGCTTGATGAGCTTCTTATTATACCAACATTTCTGCCGCCCCATAAGGAGTCAGGCGACGGCGCAACCCCTATCGATAGGCTTAATATGTGCCGTATTGCCTTTTCGCATATCCCTAACACGTATATTTCCGATATGGAGATTAAGCGGGGCGGAAAGAGCTATACATATCTTACTCTCGAGGAGCTGTCACATCCCGATACAGATATTTTCTTCCTTGTGGGAACGGATATGATTTTAACCTTTGACTTATGGAAAAGGTATGAATACATCTTTTCACTTGCGACTATATGTTACGCAAGACGCGAGAGCGATAGTGAAAATGATGTAAAAATAGATGAAAAAGTCGGGCAGTATGAAAAACTTGGAGCTAAGATTGTGAAAATCAATCATAAGGTTCATGAAATCTCATCAACCGATGTAAGAAGCCTTGCCGACGCACGGGAGCTTTCCATATATGTCACAAGGGACGTATGCGAGTACATTTTCGCTCACTCGCTTTACGGTACGTCGGGCGGTGCTGAAAAGGAGCTTTCCGAAAAGGTAATGGAGCTTATGTCGGAGCGCAGATTCACCCATACCCTGGGTGTTGTCGCAGCTGCTGAAAAAATCGCCCTGGCGGTTTGTCCTTCCCTTACGGCAAAGGCAAGAATTTGCGCCCTCTTACACGATGTTACAAAGGAGATGAAGCAGTGGGAGCTTGTGGGCAGATATTCGCTAAGCCTATCTGATGATGACAGAATGTCTCCCGAAACTCTTCATGCGCTTACCGCTTGCTCTTATATAAGGGAGCATTTTCCTAAGTTTGCAGATTCTGAAATACTTTCCGCAATTAGGACTCATACAACAGGCTCGCCAAATATGGGGCTCCTTAATAAAATTCTTTTTGTTGCGGATTTTATTGAGGAAAACCGAAGATACGAGGCCTCCAAGGAGATAAGAGAGGAGCTGTATCTAACTTTTGCAAGAGGGAACAGCCAGGACTCTCGACATGCTCTTGACCTTGCTGTGGTTTCTTCGATAGACCGCACACTCTCTCATCTTAAGGCGTACGGAAAGCCTGTTCACACCCTGACGCACAAAACGCGTGAGTCATTAATAAACAGCATAGAAAAACAATCCAGAGGAAATTAAAATGGAAATCAATAAGACCGAAGAATTAAAAAGTGTATCATCGGAGGTGCTTTCGGCTGAGGCGGTAAAGCAGCTTCTTGAGAAAAAGGCAATAGACGTAAAGCTCTTTTATGTAAAGGAAACAACCAGCATTACAGACTATTACGTAAACGCGACAGGCCGTTCGTCAACCCAGGTTGCGGCTCTTGCAGACGAGCTTGCGGACAACTTCTCCGACAGGGGCAGAAATTCTCTCAGAGTAGAGGGCAGACAGGGCGGCGCCTGGATACTTGTTGACTACGGTGATGTAATAATCAACATTTTTGACAAGGCATCCCGCGAGTTTTACAACCTTGACCGCCATCTTCCCGAGGAGTGCGAGGTTGACATATCTCACCTTGTTAAAGAAGTAGACGAAAAATTTGAAATTAATAAGAATTGAGGAAAGACACAATGAATTACGAGCATTCAAATATTGAAGCCAAGTGGCAAAAATATTGGGCAGAGAACGAAACATTCAAGACCGACGTATGGGATTTCTCAAAGCCTAAGTATTATGTTTTGGATATGTTCCCGTATCCGTCGGGCGTGGGTCTTCACGCAGGACACCCTGAGGGCTATACCGCGACAGATATTATGTCACGTATGAAGCGTATGCAGGGCTATAATGTTCTTCACCCTATGGGCTATGACTCATTCGGTCTTCCTGCCGAGCAGTATGCAGTAAGCACAGGCAATCACCCTAACGGCTTTACCCAGCAGAATATAGAGACCTTCTCGAAGCAGCTGCGCGAGTTAGGCTTTGACTATGACTGGTCAAAGATGATAGCAACCTCTGACCCCTCATTCTACAAGTGGACTCAGTGGATATTTAAAAAGCTTTATGAGGCAGGATTTGCTAAGCGTATCGAGATGCCTGTTAACTGGTGTGAGGCTCTCGGTACAGTTCTTTCAAATGACGAGGTTATTGACGGCAAGTCAGAGAGAGGCGGCTACCCTGTTGAAAAGCGAATGATGATGCAGTGGGTTATCGACCAGCCTGCCTTTGCCGAAAAGCTCCTTGACGGACTTAATGAGATTGATTGGCCCGAGTCTACTAAGGAAATTCAGCGCAACTGGATAGGCAAGTCCACCGGTGTTGAGGTTGACTTTAAGCTTGTGGGCGGCGGAGAATTTTCTATATATACCACCTGTATCGAGACTATCTACGGTATTACCTTTATGGTTCTTGCTCCTGACGGAAAGATTACCCAGTCTCTCCTTGACAGAGTAGAGAACAGAGCGGAGGTTGATAAGTATATTGCCGAAACTCTTAAAAAGAGCGATATGGACAGAACCGAGCTTAACAAGACAAAGACAGGCTGTCCTCTTAAGGGCGTTTATGCTATAAACCCTGTAAACGGCAAGGAGGTTCCCGTATTTATCGGTGACTTTGTTCTTGCAAACTACGGTACAGGCGCAGTTATGGCAGTTCCCAGCCACGACCAGCGTGACTTTGAGTATGCTGTGGCTCATAACATTCCTATGATTCAGGTAATCGAGGGACGTGACGTATCCGAGTGCGCTTTTGAAAAGCAGGATTATCTCGGCAAGGGCTGTAAGCTTATAAATTCCGAGGAATTTACAGGTCTTACTGTTGAAGAAGCTAAAGAAGCTATTACCGTAAAGCTTGAGAATATGGGAGTTGCGAGACGTAAGGTTAATTACCACTTCCGTGAGTGGATTTTTGCACGTCAGCGCTATTGGGGCGAGCCTGTTCCTTGCGTTTACACCGAGGATGGCGAAACCGTATTCCTCCCAGACGAGGAGCTTCCTCTTATTCTTCCTGAGCTTGAGGACTATAAGGGCAAGAACGGAAAGGCGCCTCTTGAGAATGCAACCGAGTGGAAGCAATATGAGGGAAATGGCATAAAGGGTATTCGTGAGACCTCAACAATGCCGGGCTCCGCAGGCTCTTCTTGGTACTTTATGCGATACATTGACCCAAATAACGATAAGGCTCTCTGCGACCCCGAGCTTCTTAAGTACTGGCTCCCCGTTGACCTTTATGTGGGCGGTCCCGAGCATGCGGTAGGTCACCTTATGTATTCAAGAATTTGGAACAGGTTCCTTTATGACGAGGGCATTTCACCTGTTAAGGAGCCCTTTAAGAAGCTTGTGCACCAGGGAATGATTCTTGGTGAAAACGGCATAAAGATGGGTAAGCGCTTCCCCGAGTTTGTTGTTAACCCCAGCGATATTGTTCGTGAGTACGGTGCGGATACTCTTCGCCTTTATGAGATGTTTATGGGCCCGCTTGAGGTTTCAAAGCCCTGGAGCTCGTCGGGTGTTGCGGGTGCCAGAAAGTTTATCAACCGTGTTTGGAACTTCTTTACCGAGCCGGGTAATATCACCGATACAGATGACGGCAAGCTGACAAAAATTTACCACCAGACCGTTAAAAAGGTTACATCCGATTTTGAAACCCTCGGCTTTAATACCGCAATAGCTCAGATGATGGTATTTGTTAACGAGGCTTACAAGAACGGCTCTTGTCCTAAGGAATATGCGGAAGGCTTTGTTAAGATGCTCTCCTGTATCACTCCCCACGTGGGCGAGGAAATTTGGCAGATTCTCGGTCACGATAAAACTCTCGCGTACGAGCCCTGGCCCAAGTATGACGAGGCTAAGTGTGTTGATGATACAATAGAGATGCCCGTTCAGGTAAACGGCAAGGTTCGCTCGGTTGTTGTTATTGCAAAGGATGCGGACAAGGATACCGTTCTCTCAACCGTTAAGGCTGACGAAAAGGTAGCCGCAGCTCTTGAGGGAAAGACTGTTGTAAAAGAGATTGTCGTTCCCGGAAAGATTATTAATATAGTTGTTAAATAATTTTAATGATAAGCGAGCCTTTGGCCTCTGCTTGCTTTAAGAGATATTAATTCTAAGTTTAATATGTATAAAACGGCTCTGCCTTGGATTATCCCTCGGTAAAGCCGTTTTTTTGTTATTTGTATTCAGAGATTAATGCAGCAAATTCGGACAGCATAAGCTCGGTTTCTTTGTCGGAATAGTAAAAGTGTGTAGAGCTTTCAAGCATAGTTGTTTTTATATTTTTATGTGGCAAAAGATGCTTAAGGGAGGATTTTCTCACAAGCTCATCCTTGACTGACTGAAAGACCAAGGCTTTTGCTTTAATTTCGGGTAAGAGCCGCCTTGTTTTTCTGATTTCCGAAAACAGCTCTAAAAACCTTGGTATCCAGCCAAGAAATCTCCAAATTTTCAAGTCTCTGTCTACCGAGATAGATTCAAGGGCCGCCTGTGCGATTTTGTCCTTTTTTGGCGCCTTGCCTCTCAGAAAGTAAAATGCGTATTTTAGCATTACAGGGTGAACATAGACCCTTTGCGGTGTGTCAATAAGGAAGAGCGCAGGGACTTTGTCAGGATTTTTAACCGACTGTTGTATTGCAAAAAGCGTGCCCATCGAGTGGCCGACAATTATAAGTCTATCGTGAGTTTTAAGCAAGGCGGTTGTCGCTTCCTCTGCCTGAGTCCGCCACAAATCCATTTTTGCTTTGCTAAAATCTCTGACACCTCCGCCGTGGCCCGAAAGTAATATCGCGTGGTAAGAGATGTCCTCGGGGAGAGCCTCAATGAATTTATTAAAATGGTTAGGAGTTCCTACAATACCGTGTAAAAACAGTACGGCAAGGGAAGAGTTGTCTGTTATTTTTCTCTTTTCTTCGTGCCTCATAAATTCACCTCCCGTATAACTATTTTAGCATAACTTTTTGCCTATTTCAAGTTTTTTATTCGCGGCATTGTTTTTCTGAGCTTTTTATGCTATAATTAAAATATAGAACACCCTAGGAGGTCTTTATGATTGAATATGTAATTGAGGGCGGAAATTTGCCTGTTGTAATTTGTTACCCCAAGCCCGGCGAAACTCTTGTTACCGAGAGCGGAGCTATGAGCTGGATGAGCCCAAATATGAAAATGTCAACCAACACAGGCGGTGGAATAAAAAAGCTGTTTGGCAGAATGTTTTCGGGCGAATCGCTTTTTATAAATGAATATACCGCAATGATGGAGACGGGAACAATTGCCTTTGCATCAAGCTTTCCGGGCTCAATAATTCCTTACAGGGTAACACCGGGTAACGGCATTATCGTGCAGAAAAAGGGCTTTCTCGCTATGGAAAAGGGGCTTGATTTGTCTGTTTATTTTCAGAAAAAGTTAAGCCGCGGCTTCTTTGGCGGCGAGGGCTTCATTATGCAAAAAATCTCGGGCGACGGTCTTGTGTTCCTGGAGATTGACGGATACTGCAAGGAGTATGAGCTTGGGGTAGGCGAGAGCATTATAATTGATACAGGGTATCTGGCCGCGATGACCGAGGGCTGTACTATGGATATACAGGTGGTCGAGGGGGCGAAAAACATCTTCCTTGGCGGTGAGGGACTCTTCCATACAAGAGTAACAGGACCCGGTAAGGTCTATATCCAGTCTATGCCCATTATACATACCGCCCAGGCAATTTCTCCATACATCAATATATCAAACGGCAGAGATGACGGCGGGATAAATATCCGCCTTGGCGACTGAAAATAATATATTGACTTAGTATGTCGAATATGGTATAATAACTTCGGTACGAAAGTATCCGGAGAACACCATACGGTGGCGGTTGCTTCCCTTTGTCGGGAACGCAGATTCTTTTTTGCCTTCCCGAGAGGGGAGGTGATGCCGATGTTCGTTACTTGGGAACTATTATTCTTGTTCGCAGGATTTATTATAGCTCTTTTGACATACATAGACAATCATAATAAAAAGAATTAACCGCCTCTGCCGACCAAAGCTGAGCGGTTAATTCTTTTAACATTCAGTTTGGAAGCAACCGTCATCGGTGCTCTCCGTTATCATTATAACACGAAAGTTGTGTTTTGTCAATATGTGCGAAAAAAACTTAATTATTGCGTAGCAAAACACACACCCGAAAGAAAAGCATTCCCCGGAGGGTATTCGCCCTTGGCGAAGATATCCACGCTTGCCGCTTATAAGCAAGCTTGACGCGCAAGGCTCGAATCTGAACAGGAGCACGCCACAAGAAAGCAAAAAAGACACCGCAAGGGCGCGCCCCGGAGGGTATGCCGCAAATAAGCCTCCTTTGTGTAAAGGGAGGTGGCATTTTCCCTAGGAAAATGACGGAGGGATTGATTTGCGGTAAAAGATAAATCTTAGCCAATATTTTAAATGCGCGCCCCGGAGGGTATTCGCCCTTGGCGAAGATATCCACAACCTGCGCCTGAAGAGCAAGCTCTTCGATCTTCGGTTGGGATAAACGAACCTTCAGCGCTGACACGCAAGGCTCGAATCCAAACAGGAGCACGCCACAGGACAGAAAAAAACACCCCGTTTTTGGGGTGTTTTTTCTGTGGCGCGCCCTGGAGGATTCGAACCTTCGACCTACCGGTTCGTAGCCGGGCACTCTATCCACTGAGCTAAGGGCGCATATTGGAGCGAGTGATGGGAATCGAACCCACGCGACCAGCTTGGAAGGCTGGAATTCTACCATTGAACTACACTCGCATTCGTTTTCGTGCTTATATATATTACCATAAAGTTTGCGATTTGTCAACCCTTTTTTTGAAAGTTTTTTTAATTATTTTTACAGCATTTATTTGTAGTAGTTCTTTATGTACCTTACAGCGAATGCAGCATGGTTTTTATATCTTTCAATATTTTTATATTCTTCGGTTTTAATCAGAAAATCAAGACCTGTATTTTGGTCGTCACGTGCCTCTTCTGTAACTTGAGTAAGAATTTTGTTATCTGAATACAGAGAGTTTTCGCGTATAATTTCATCAAGCATTATGTTGTATGCCTTTTTTATTTTAGCTATTTTCGTAAGCTCTTCATAATGCGCTCTGATATAGAGCAGAGCCTTTATCTTGTTTATACTGTATCTTTTTTCATCCTCGTTATGATATCTATCATCCCCGAAACATATTTCCGCTTCTTCCTCGTTATCAAAATGAAAATCCGCCATGTTTATTATTTCTGCTCCGATTTTTGTTGCGTATTTCAAAGCTTTTGTTGCGTCGCCGTTGTTCTCATCTGATACAAAACAAATGAATAAATCGGAGTTTTCTATCATCCAGCGGTTGCGCATTGTTATAGCCTGCTTAAAATGAACACCTTTTTCCACAGGATAAATGATTTCGTCATAAAAGCTTTTGTAATCATTATCATCGCTCATCGGGTAGGGTTGAACAAGAATAAGCGAGCTGTTATGGTTTCCATACCTTTTTTGAGCTCTTTTTACAGCTGATGCAGCCGAAATATCAAAATCACCGTTTCTTCCTACGTAAAAGTCTACATAGTAATGTTCACGCATAGCATTTATGGCAATTTCTTCCAATTTATCTTCAAGGTCGTTGTATCCGTAAATCTTTCGGTGACCGCAAAAGCAAATGCGATATATTTCCATTTTTAAAATCCTCTCAAGAAAATAAAAAGTGCGACAACCGAAGTTGCCGCCCCATAAGGAAGTTTTGTATGTAGGAGGTATTGTGACCGATTTTGGTCACAATACCTCTTGCTGTTTTATACGGCTTCTTGTGTGCCCTTGGTTCTGCCGTGGAGAACGACACAATCGTCCTTCTTGGCAGTAGGCAAGTTGATAATGCCGACAGCATTGTAGTAAATCTCAATCTTTTGTTTTCTGTGTCCGCTGCTCTTATCGGGAGCGTGGACGAGTATCTTATCAACCAAATCGTTTAGCATTTCTGCGGTAAGCTCCTCGGGATCGGTGTACTTGCGAACGTTAGCAAGCAGTCGCTTCAAATCCTTTAGCTGCTCCTCGCCGTTTTCAATCAAGTTTTCAAGCTCGGCAATTCTGCGCTTGACTTGTTCTTGCTCCTTTTCGTATTCAGAAGAAAGAAGGTCAAACTTCGCATCGGTAATTCTCCCCATTACCATATCCTCGTAGGTACGCTTGAAAATCAAATCAAGTGTTTTGTCGCGTTCCTTCAAGCTCGCAATCTCTTTCCTTGCATTCGCTATGGTACGTTCTCGCACTCTGTCCGCTTTCTCAATCTCGTGGCTTACAAATGCTTCTTCAAACTGTTGCACATAGGTGAGCATTCCCTTAATATGCTTGAATACCAAATTTGAGAGCGTTTGCTGACGGATATAATGCACCGTGCACGTACTCGTGTCCTTTCGGTATTGAGAGCAGTTAAAGAAGTCTTTGCTTGCATCGAAATCTTTGGTAGTGCAATAATAGAGCTTTGATCCGCAATCTGCGCAAAAAACCTTGCCGGAGAAGATGCTGATCTTTCCAGTTGCCGTCGGTCTGCGCTTGTTTTCGCGTATCTTCTGTACGATCTCATAGGAGTTCTCATCAACGATGGCAGGATGTGTGTTTAAGAACACCATCTGCTTCTCTACGGGATTGTTTACACGCTTGCTGCTCTTAGGACTTTTGTTTGTCGTTCGGAAGTTGACCGTATGACCGAGGTATTCAAGTCGCTCCAAGATACGACCGATTGTCGCGTGATCCCACTTATAAGGATTGCCCTTGTAGGGTTTACCTGCCTTTTCGGCTACATAAGCGGCGGGAGTTAAGATATTTTCTTCTTTCATCGTTTTAGCAATCTGAGCGGGACCATAGCCGCTGATGCAAAGCTTGAAGATTTTTCTAACCACCTCTGCGGCAACCTCGTCGATCTCCCAAACGTCCTTGTTCTCCGCGCTCTTAACGTATCCGTAAGGCGGCTTAGAGCATAGAGGCTTTCCGCTTTCACCCTTCATTTTAAGGGTAACACGAATCTTCTTCGCCGTATCTCTTGCGAAAAGCTCATTGAAGAAGTTGCGGATGGGTGTCATATCGAATTCGGTCTGTACCGCGGAATCAACGCCGTCGTTGATTGCTATGAAGCGAACGTCATTGTCGGGAAACAGCATATCGGTGTATAATCCCACTTGGAGAAAGTTTCTGCCAAGACGGGACATATCCTTAACGATAACCGTGCCGATCTCTCCGTTCTTAATCATCTGCTCCATTCTGCGAAAATCGGGACGGTCAAAGTTAGTCCCCGAGTATCCGTCGTCCACAAAATATTGCAGATTCTTGAAATGACTTTTACGAGCGAACTCCGTTAACAAATTTCTTTGGTTGACTATACTGTTGCTCTCACCCTCACGCCCATCGTCTTGCGAAAGACGGCAGTAGAGAGCCGTAATTCTGTTTTTATTCAGTTGTCTGTTCAAATATGCTCCTTTCCGACAACCGATACAGTATTATCGCTTGTCTGTATTATATCATATTTTTGAAAAGATTTCAACACTTTACAACGATAAAGTCTGCGTGTCATTGTAAACTTTTTTCCTCCTTCATCATTCGAAAAATCTTTTGTAAGAGATTTTCACTTGCATCGGGATTGAAATGCCCGACCACCTCGTAGGTCGTATGACCTTCCGTTTCCTCCAAGTTATACGTGGAATCGGGCACATTATAACGAACGTGAACCTTCTCTCGCTGTGTATCAACGACGGGCGATTTTGGTATTATTGGATTGTCTATCAAGCTCTGCTCGAACTCTACCAACTTTTCTTCTAAATATTTTTCCTGTTCGGGTGTCATATCGTTTCCTCCTTATTGTTGATTTCGTTCATCTTGGCTCTTGCCAACGCTTTGCGTTCCTCGGTGTAGGGATCGGTGATGCGGTAAGCGAACCTTTTCTTGTCGATCTCAAAGGAAAGGCATCCAAGCTCGTCATCGTCGGTCAGCCGACAGAGATTTGGGAACTTCTCGGCAAAGGCAAGCAGCCGCTTCTTCAACGCGGTGTTGTGCGTCCGTATCACTACGGGCGCGGCTGTTTCATCAAAATAGATTTCTGTTGTTTTTTCATTCTTTTTCTTATTTGTAATCATAAAGTCCTCCTAATGTGGGTTGTTTTTTGAAGTAAGGCGTTTTTCAGTCAAAAAGGCACGGTCAAGAGCGTAGGAAAATGCGGATTTTCCAATAGAAAGCGCCTTTGTGGTGTAGGATACGATTTAGGGTGTCAGAAACAGAAAAATGCCGTTTTTCTTCGGTCAAGACCGTAAAACTGCTTTCGCGGGCGGTAGCAAATTTGTACGGTCAAGACCGATATTTTTATCTTGAACCCCAACCGTGATTTCGGGTTTGTTGCTTTGTCTTTTCGGGCGGCTTCGGGAACTCAATCTGCTCAACCGTTCTTGCGATAGCGGTGCTTCGCTCATAAATGTCTTTGCACATTTTCTTCTCCTTCCGTAGCGGCTTGATCTTCGCGGATATGGCGTAGATTTCCTCGCGTATCGGTTGCATCTTCTCAGTGTCATTCATCCAACGGAGCTTGTTACGGAGTGCCTGCCGTTCCTTACACAAGGCTGAGATTTGCGCATCTACCATCTGCTTGTGCCGTTGCAGATCGTCCGTTGTGTTCAGATTATATTTGCCGAGGAACTTTGCGTGTTCGTTATACATACGGGCGCGACGAACGTCCTCCTTTAGCGCAACGTATGCTTCACGGTTCGATGGAATGGATTTGGGTATTACACCAAGCAGATAGCAGTAGTGAAGATAGAGCGCATACAGACCTTTTGGCTTTTCTCTCAGTATCGGGCGGTACGGCTTTGGCAAGTGGCAGTTCCTATCATAATAATTGACATCGAGCTTATAGTGAATATCAGACTCACTGTATCCGTATCCGAGCTTGTCCAACCGAAAGAATTTGTTGTAGCCGTCGGGGCGAACGCGAAGGAAACTTCCTCGCCGTTCTAACGTGTAACCTCGCCGTTCAAGTCGCTCAATAAATAGATCAAACTCGGTAACACCTTGGCAAGCGTTATCAATGTCCGCGCGTATCTGATCTCGTATCGTGGGAATGCCTTGTTGCTTTGCGTGAACCTCTGCAATATGCTTTCGGTTTTCTTTCTTTGGCTTCTCGATGACCGACAGACCATACTCCCTGCAAAGTCTGTCCGAGGTGTCGCGCATCAGCTTGTAGGTCGCCTTGCAATCGTGATACCGCTTACCCGAGAATCCCGTTGCCGATAGACAGAAGTGATTGTGTACGTGCCCCTTGTCAATATGTGTTGCAACGATAACGGGAAAGTCCTCGCCCCATAGCTCGTTGGCGAGTTGAATACCAATCGCGTGGGCGGTATCCGCATCTACCTCGCGGGGCT
>JAGATD010000043.1 GCA_017621415.1 Clostridia bacterium | reverse complement strand
CGATAGAAAAAGAGCATAAAAAAAGAAGAAATTCGTAGAATTTCAACCTTACAAACAAAAAAACATAAAGTTAGAGCAAAGATGCCTAGTATTTTTTGACATCTTTGCTCTTTTTCGGTTGTGCCTAAATGAAGCAGCCCCAAAAAGTTAATTATGCAAGATTAGCTCTTATGTCAGCAACCCAGGCGCGAACCTTTTCCATCTCCTCGGGTGTAACCTTAGAAAGGAACTTGAAGGGAAGTCCGCCTTCTATGTATAGAATCTTATCCTCAAATACATTGGAATTTCCGGTTTTTGCCATTTCTACAATCTTTGCCGCATTCTCGGGAGTACCGTCGATAATGAAAGCAACATTTGCGGTCATAGCTCTCTTGAGCGAACGAACAAAGCGGCAGAAGTCCTCGGGCATTTCGGGCTTTGCAGTTGCAACAATAACAACAAGACGCTCACCGTCGCAGGGGTAAGCAGAGGGAATTACATCGGTAGCCTTATCAGCCTCGATAAGCTTAGTTACCTCGTCTGCAATAGCAAGAAGCTTTCCTTTGCTTGTTTTTGTAAGAACACGCATTCTCATAAATAAAAATCCTCCAAAAGTAAAATACAAAAACAGAACAGAGAAAATGTCTTCTGTTTTTATTATATATATTCTACCATATGTTGAAGTAAAAATCAATAGATTTTGTATTTATTTAAAAATTGCAGGGAAAACTCCCCTGCCTGAAATTTGTAGAATCTGCCCCAAATCCCCTGAAATACCTTAACAGGGCAGTATATAAAAATATAACAGCAATTATACAAAAGGATTGTTTTTTGTATAAAAGCAACCGAGGGCTTTCTCCTCCTGAGGCTAGAGGAGAAAGGCAACAAAACTAGGCTTTTATACAAAAACATTCGTTTTGTAACCCGTAGGGGCTTGTAATTGCCCGCACAAACATCTTTCTCCTTTTTGCGAGGGAGTAAATCGCAATTTGTTTCCGAAAGGGGTTGACAAGCTAACTAAAGCTGTGCTATAATGAGTACGTCCTATACGGGATGGTGCACAACCATTCAAGCTCAGCGATTACGTTGCCATGCCAACTTCTCTTGCGGGGAGAAGATCTTGCGCCGCTGAGCCACCGCCAAACACTCCACACGAACAATGTGGGGTGTTTTTTGTTTCCGCAAACAGAGGGCACAATCTCGGTAGGACACTCCCCTCTTGAGAGGGGCGGGGGGGAGTGTTCTCTTGCCTCAGCAGAGGCGAAGCGCTCCGCAGAGCGCAACCCTAGGGGCGAGCGGTACAACGAGAAGCGGTTCGGGCAAGGGCAGAGGTCTTGACCGAAAGGAGTGGAGCGATGAAACCGCCGCCCCCTTTTCCCAAAGCTAACTCTTTGCTATGCAGCAACCGACCGACCCCCTGGGCGGCGGGGCGAGCCATCGTTTAGGGCATTGGAGCGAAAGCGACTGCCCTGAGGGCGAGAGAGCCGAACACGGGGCGAGGAAGGGCAGCGAAACCAAGCAAAGGGCAGAGGCAGAAATAAAAGGCGAGCGAAGCGAGCTTCCCGGCGGGGCGGAGGAGCGAAGCGACGAACGGGGCGCGAACCCCGAACTGCGCGAAGCGACCTAGGCAGAGGCGCTACTGCACGCTGCCGTAGGCGGGGCGGGGGCGGGCAAAAAAACAAAGCCAACACCGCAAAGCTTACCTCTACGAGCTGACATAATTTTGCCAAACACTCCATATTGGCAAGCCCACCTGTGGGCTAAACTGAAAGGAGCAAAATTATGTTATTCGAATTATGCAAAAAGTGGGTCATTGAGACAAGCAAAAATGTGGTTGTCGTTTTTGATTTTGATGACCCTGCAGCAGCTGCAAAATTTATTAAGCCTTATGTATCTACAACGAAAGGTCCCGCTGTGGCTGACCTTTCGGAAATCGGCGAAATTACGATAGTACATTCCGCCGAAAAAACATTCGACAAGATGTAATTCCTATTACTTGATATATGGGACAGAATGTCATCACATCGGCAACGAAAAACAACTTTTTAGATAACCTCGCAACCACCAAAAAAAACGTAAGGGCGGTATACATACCGACCCCTCACGGCTACCGCCTCGCACGTATTCAAAAATTCTCAATACCAACTTTTGTACCCGCAGGGTATGAGCTTCGGAATGACGGCAGAGCACCCAAAGAACTCCCCTTTGAAGATGAGCACGAATCAAACCCCGAGGAAAATGCAAAGCGCTCTCTTCGCAGGGCAAAATCATCAGCTTTTGACCTCATTCTCTCAAATTCCGACCTTGACGCCTTTTGTACTCTAACTTATTCCCCCGAATCGGTTGTAGATAAATTCAGCTATGAGGACTGCTATGACAAATTGAAGAATTGGCTATCAAACGGAGTACAAAGACGAGACCTTAAATACGTTTTAGTGCCCGAGAGGCACAAAAGCGGAGCGATACACTTCCATGCAATTTGTAATAGCAAGGCGATTGACCTAGAGCGGGCAAGGTCTGCAAATACCGGGAGACCGCTCTCGCATAATAATCGCCCTATCTTCAACATTACAAATTGGAAACACGGCTTTTCTACCGCAGAGTTAGTCGGTGAAAAAAGTGAGGATAGAGAGGCGGTTTCAAAATACATCTTCAAGTATATGGGTAAGCAAACAGGCGAAAAAATAGGCGGGCGCTTTTTCTTGCATGGCGGGTCTCTCCAAAAGCCTATTTGTCTTTACGGAGATAGTGAAACGGAGTTTCAAAACGATGCCTATGGCAGACCCACCTGGCAATCAGAGGCAGAGCCGATAAAGGGGGTAAGGTATTGGGAATGGTCATACATTTAGTGCACTATTTAACGGACTGTCACGCACAAAGTGACAACCAAATTTTACATTTTGGGAAAGTAAAAAGTTGAGAAGTAAGTACATTGAGGCAAACGAGGTAGAAGAGCTCAGAGACCACACCACCAGAGAGGCTTTTTTGCCGCTCTGGGTTTCCCTGGAAACAGGGCTCAGAGTGGGCGATGTCGTGAGAATCCGTCGGGCAAACGTAAAAGAAGACGGCATACACTACCGAGCGCAAAAAACACAAAAAAACGGTATTGCAAAAATATCGGCGGAGCTCCGGCAAGCACTCCCCAAAAAGGGAAAATGGCTTTTCCCCTCGCCATATAAGCCGGGAGAACACATTACAAGGCAGGCGGTGTGGGCGAGGATAAAGGCGGCCGCAAATAGGGCAGGGCTTGACCCTAATGGCATATCTCCGCACACAATGAGAAAGGTGTTTGCGGTCGAGCTTTACCGAGACAAGGGCTTTAAAGCAGTTCAAGAGGCACTGCAGCATAACAACGCAGCCACTACCGAAATTTACAGCTTTGCCGACTGGTCGACCGGGGATAATGCAGAGTTGCCTCTCAAAAGAAGAGACATGCAGCTGCTTGTTAAAATGGTGATTGAAGCTCTCGGAGATTCTTACTCTCTTAAGCCAGAGTCAAAGAAAAGGGCGAGCGGTACAACGAGAAGCGGGGCAGGTGGGGGCAAGGGTCGCAGCTGCTAAGGAGCGGAGCGATGAAACCACCGCCCGAACATAACAAAAGAGAGGGGCATTATCGCCCCTTTTTCTCTTTCGAAACTCTTTCGAGATAATTCAGCTCGTTGAGAGCGCAGCCGAAAGCGACTTCGAGACCCAGCAGGAAAGCTGTGGTGAATTCATCGTCTCCTTGCCAATTAAGCTTAACAAACTCAACTTCGTCATGCTGACGGTTTAACCAATTCTTAGCCCTCGAAAACAAGCCATCGCCTTTGAGCCACACCGGGCGAGTCAGACCTGAGGCCAGAGCATCGAGCTTCTGCCAGTCGGGAGTGCTCGATATATTCTCTGGAGCTTCAAGCCCCTTTTTCAATCGTCTGTAAGCCCAAAACCAAGAATTCATAATCAATACCTCACTTTTTGAGGCAAAGAACCCCGAAGTCAAGAGCGGCGCAGCCGTTCATCTTGACTCTTGACAAGCGGGTTATAATAAAAAGAGGTGAGGTAGAGGGTTAACAAACGCAATGTTAGCACCAATTTTCTTGCAAATCTTGCCCAAACACCGCCTTACCCCTTGCAAAAGGAGAAAGTACAAAGTATAATAGTCCCGGAGTGAGTACCCAGCAGGGTACTAAAAAATTATATCAGCAATTATACAAAAGGAAAATTTTGTATAATAGAGGGAAGTCGGATAAGCCTTTTTTCTTAATAAGACTGACTATGGTCGGTTTTGAGGTTGTTTTTCATTTATTAAATTGGTGCTTGTTTTTTAGTATCTGACTGTATTATCAATTATTTATATTGTATAGATTTATTGCGCTGATTATATTTGTGTGCGTGAATATGTTTTTTACATATTATATTAAAATTAATTCATGTACAGTCTATCGGAGCTTTATTTTTGTTTTATGCGATAAGCTGTACGTAGCTTTTTATCGGATATTCAATTTGATATCGGATGTTATATTAATGGATTATAAATTTATTTTATCGGATAATTTTAAATTTAATAATATTACTTGAAAATAAAAAGAAAATCAAGTATAATATATGTGTGAGCAAAAAAATGTTTTTGAAAACGCAAAAAATCAAAAATTGCGTAGAAAAATCGGGGCAGGGCGCTTCCCTGCAATTTTATTTAATTTTTTCACGTTCTCTTTTGTATTTTTGCCTTGTGGCCTCCCCGCCTCTTAGGTGTCTTTCGGATTTATTGTGGGCAAGCACTTCTCTTACCTGCTCTGCGAGTGCCGGATTAATTTTTTTCAGCCTGTATGAAAGGTCCTTATGTACTGTGCTTTTGCTTACTCCGAATTTTGCGGCGGCTGCGCGTACTGTTGCGCCTGTGTCTAGAACATATTCGCCCAGCACCTCTGCTCGCTCTCTGCCTAATAAATCTATCATAATTATCTCCAATATACAATACTTTTAATAAATTATATGAAAGGCCTTTTAATAAAATGCAAAAGGAAGCTATAAAATTTCAAGATTCTTTGGTTTTTGAAGGAATGACTTCGGTACGGGCAATTATAAAGTCTATGGATGCGTGCATTTCTGACAGACGTATCGAAAAAATTCTTTTTGATAAAGAAAAAATCAAGAAAAATGCGAAAGAAATAGGATATTTAAAGGCAGTTTCTGAAAAATACGGATTTACGGTCGTTGAAACAGACAGCGGGGAAATTGAAAGCCTCACTCTGGGAACGTCCCACGGAGGTATAATCGCCATATCAACCGACCGAACTATTCCCTGCCTTACCCCCGATTCCCCTATCTTAGAAAACGGTTTTTACGCTATGATTGAAGGTATTGAGGACCCTTATAATTTCGGTTACGCATTAAGGTCGCTATACGCTATGGGCTGTGACGGAATTATTCTTACCGAGCGTAACTGGATGAGCGCCTCCGGAGTTGTTGCCAGAAGCTCCGCCGGAGCCTCTGAGATGCTTTGTATGTATACATCATCGGGTGTAAATGCGGCAGAGATTTTTAAAGCTAAGGGATACACTGTCGTTTGCGCCGATGAACGTACAGACAATGTTTTGGGAAGCTGCGAAATGAAAAAGCCTATCTTGCTTATTGTAGGCGGAGAAAAACGCGGAATTTCAAAAGGTGTATTATCTCTTGCCGACATGCTTGTTAAAATTGATTACGGAAGAGAGTTCAGAGCATCGCTCTCGGCTGCGTCGGCAGTTACAATGTTTGCTTATGAAATAAGACGACAAAACAAGTAATATTTAAAAAACTGCCACAAAAACGTGGCAGTTTTCTCTTATACGCTATCTTTATCCTTTGCAACCGCATCCGCCGCCACGGTCAGCGTGAGACTGGGTGGGTGCTTCGCCTGTTCCCTTAAACTGATTTATCGGGAATGCTATATTTTTAAAGAGTGCGCAGGGGTTATCGTTGTTTGTAGCCGCAGTACATTCCTTATCGGGAACGCAGTAATCTGTTGCCTGAACAAGAAGCTGAGCGGGTCTTACAATTCTGATAACCGAGAAGATACCGAGAGAAACATAAATTTTAGGACCGTCGGTATTTACGAGCAGCTCCTCACCAAATGCATTACGTACACCCTCGGGAATGTCGTAATACTCATTGCATGTGCATACACAGGCGCAATTGCAGTCTACAACCTTAGTACCGAGAATGATGGGCTCAACGGTCTCTACGATTGCAACGGGGTCGTTGTTTCCGCAGTTGTTATAATCGGGCATCGCGCAGTAGCTCGACTCAGGGCTTGATTTAAAGCTGTATGCCCTGCCCTCGCCGCCGTAAAGGATTACGTCCTTTTCAACTACTACAAGTCCCTTGAAGCACTGGCTTCTGCCGCTGCCAACGCATGCTTCGAACTCGATTTCGATGTAGTATCTTACCGTAATCTGATAAAATCCGTTGTTAAAGGGCACTTCATTAACACCTACAAATGCCCAAAGAAGCTTTGCTGAGCGGGTTCTTACATTGGTTGAATTGGCGAGAATCTGCTCACCGCACGCGCTGAGATATACTCTTACGTCCTCGAAACAGTCTCTATCACGGCAACCGTCAAGAACTCTCATAGTGTCTATACAAATCGCTCCACCGCCGTGGCCGCATGAGCTCTGGCAGAAGGATGTGTTTTTGTTTTCTTGCATTGTTATGACCATTCCTTATGCAATATTCGATAGGAAAAAACCTATCTTATTAGCATATTATGTCAAAAAAGCAAAACAGGTTACAAAAAAACTCCCCGCAATGAAGCGGGGAGATAAATAAGCTAATATTTTGTAATTATGCGTAAGCCTTGATAGCCTCGGGGCACTCCTCAACAGCGATAGAAGCAGTCATAACAAGGTTAACGTCCTTGGTAATGGTCTCAAGCTTCTTAAGCATATTCTCAAACGCCGCGGTATCGTTACCAACGATCTTAAGAGCGGAGTCTACAAAGATGTCGGTAATATCAGCATTGGATGCGAGAATACCTGCAATAAAGCCGTAAAGCGCGTCAGCATCAAAAACAGAATAAGCATCTGTATCAATAAGTCTTGCCTTATATGTAATATCGTGGATAAGCTTGTCGCCCTTCTCAATGCAAACAACATTTCCGTTAGATGCGGAAGTTGCATTGTTAACCATTTCTATAAGGGTTTTGGTTTTACCCGAGCCTTTGCCACCGATGAATAACTTAATCATATTTCTAATTCCTCCTGTATTTTGAAGACATTACATCCTCTAACACTATTGTACACGAAATAAGAGAAAAATGCAATAGTTTTATTGCATTTTTCTTTCTTAAAATTCATATTTGTTGAACTTTCACAATTATAAGCTCAATTATTTATCAGATATCCTTTTTTCAAGGGCTGCTCTTTGCTCCTCGTAGCCGGGTTTGCCGAGAAGAGCGAACATATTTTTCTTATAAGCCTCAACTCCGGGCTGGTCAAAGGGATTTACACCAAGGAGATAGCCGGACATAGCGCAGGCAAACTCAAAGAAGTAAATAAGATATCCGAGAGAGTACTCCGACTTATCATTGACCTCAAGCATAAGGTTAGGAACACCGCCGTCGTTATGAGCCATAAGAGTTGCAAGCATTGCTGTCTTGTTATCATAATCAAGCTCACAGCCGGCAATAAAGTTAAGTCCGTCAACATTAGCGGGGTCATCGGGGATTACAAACTTTGCGCCCGAATCAAGAACATTAATAACGGTCTCAAACTGGTTGCGCTGACCCTCTTGGATATACTGACCGAGAGAATGAAGGTCAGTTGAGAAGATTACAGAGCTTGGGAAGAGCCCCTTGCCGTCTTTACCTGTGCTCTCACCGTAAAGCTGCTTCCACCACTCGTTGAGCATAAGGAGATAGGGCTCGTATCCAACAAGTATCTCGGTTGTCTTGCCCTTTCTGTAAAGGATGTTACGCATTACTGCATATTTGAGAGCATCGTTATTTTCGGTATCATCGGATGTAAATTTCTTTCTTGCATCGGCTGCGCCTGCCATAAGAGCATCAATATCAATTCCCGCAACCGCGATGGGAAGAAGACCAACAGCTGTAAGCACAGAATATCTTCCGCCAACATCGTCAGGAACAACGAATGTTTCATATCCCGCCTCATCCGAGAACTTCTTTAATGTTCCGCGGCATTTATCGGTTGTAACAAAGATTCTGTCCTTTGCGCCGGCTTCTCCGTACTTCTCGGTCAAAAGCGCCTTAAATACTCTGAAAGCTATGGCGGGCTCGGTTGTAGTACCCGACTTAGAAATTACGTTTACGGCAATATCCTTGCCCTCACAGATAGAGAGAAGCTCGGTAAGTGCGGTTGTTGAAATATTATTACCCGCAAAATAGATGTCGGGAGTATCTTTTTTCAGATTATTGTAAAGAGGGCTCTTTATATACTCAATAACGGCTCTTGCGCCGAGATATGAGCCTCCTATACCGATAACAACAAGGATATCGGCATTCTTTTTGATTTTTTCGGCAGCAACCTTGATGCGGGCAAACTCTTCTTTATCATAATCTACGGGCAGATTTACCCAACCGGTAAAGTCGTTTCCCTGACCCGAGCCGTCGAGCAGCATTTTATGGGCTGTCTTGGCAAATGGCATCATATAATCAATCTCGTGGGCTGCAACAAATCCTTCTGTGAATTTGCAATTTAATTTTACACTCATTTTTATGCTCCTATGTTTTATTTTTTACATTTCAATTATACAACTAATACTGATTTTTTTCAATAGATTTTTTAAAAAACACCTATACACAGAAAATTTTTTTCAATATTTCGCCAAAAACATCAAAATATTTGATTTGTGAAATCTCTTCTTCTATAAAAACATCCGAAAATCCTATTTGACTTCCTCCAAATTTATATATGACCTTACCAATCACATCACCCGCTCTCATCGGTGCGCTTATCTTTTCGGGAATTTCGTAAACCCTTTCTATTTCGGAGATGCAGGATTTGGGTACTACTATGGTAAATTCAGAGCATATCGCTCCAACTTCCCTAATCTTTCCTTTTGTTACGGGAACTTTTTCAAGAAAAGCCTCGGGAGAGGAATATAGTCCGAAATTAGCAAATCCGAAGTCTAAAAGCTGCCTTGCGATATTGTTTCTTACATCCTTTGTCGGCGAGCCCATAACAACGGCTATAAGCTGCATATCGCCTCTTTTTGCTGTGGCGCTGATACAAAAGCCAGCCTTGTCGGTTGAGCCTGTTTTTAAGCCGTTACAGCCGTCATAATATCTTACAAGACGATTTGTGTTTGTCAAAACGAACTCTCCATTTCGGATACTGTCCTGCCACATAGAGCTGTATTCAAGTATAATATTGTGTTTAATAAGCTCACGCGACATTGTAGCGATATCAGCAGCGCAGGTGTAGTGATTTGTGGTTGTGTCATCAAGCCCTGTTGGATTTTCAAAGGCTGTGTTTTTAAGCCCGAGCTCAGATGAGCGCTTGTTCATCAATTTTACAAACGAGGCCTCGCTTCCGGCAACAAGCTCGGCAAGAGCTACGGCTGCGTCGTTTGCGCTGGCTATTACCGTGCTTTTTAAAAGGTCAAGAACACTCATACGTTCTCCCTCTTTTAAAAATACCTGGCTGCCGCCCTTTGATGCCGCATTTGCGCTTATGCTGACTGTGTCGGTAAGATTGATTTTACCCGAATCGATTGCCTCACAAATAAGCAGCAGTGTCATAATTTTGGTAACCGATGCCGGAGCGGCAGATGCAAATTCATTATCCGCGTGCAATACCTTTCCAGTAGATGCCTCGATAAGATAGGTCGAAAAGGCTTCGTCTCCTGTTTCGAATTTCGGAAAATCCAGATTTGCGGTTACGTCGTCTGCCCTGCTTTTTTTAGCGGATATTGCAAAAGTGTTTACACATAGCAATGAAGCGATAAGTAAAAATGAAGTTAATATTACGACTGTTTTTTTCATATAACTCTCCCTTGTCCTTTTTGTTTAGTTTATTATATTTGTGTGTTTTCAAATATATTCGTAAAAAAGCAGGGATTTTTGTCATCATATGTTACAGAATTGAAACTTTTTTCAAAATCATCTTGTATTTAATGTCGGTTTGTGGTATCATATATGTGTTTTAACTTGGAGGTATGTCACCTTGAAAGAAAAAAATAAAAATAAAATTTTAAAGCTTGATATTGCGAGAGACGGTAAAGGAATAAGTAAAAAAGAGCCTTTAAGCCCATCCGGACTTAAAAGATTTTTCCTTACTGTAAAGGATAACTTCAACAAGCTTATTCTTGTTAATATTATAATGGTGCTTGGTAATTTGCCTCTGCTCTTTATTATTGCGACTCTCTCGGGGTATACAAAGAATACAGTCTTTCTTCCCGTAAGCGATATTGCGCAGAATGTTTTCGGTTTTATTGATATTGCCGGTAAAACTCCTGCTAATATGTCTTTATATGCGGTTGCGGGGCTTCAGCAGCCTGTCTTGGTTGACTCAGTTCTTACATATGTATTTTACGGTATCGGTGCCCTTACGCTTTTAACCTTTGGTATTGTGAATACGGGAACGGCGTATGTACTAAGAAATATTGCTATGGGTGAGCCTGTGTTTGTATGGACAGACTTTTGGTACAGCGTAAAGCGCAACCTGAAGCAGGCTATTCCCTTTGGTATCTTTGATGCACTTGTAAATGTGCTTCTTATCTTTAACCTGTACACTACAATGGCTGCTGAGAACTTTGCTGTTTCGCTTATGTTCTGGTCAACTGTTGTTATTATGCTTATTTACTTCTCTATGCGATACTATTTCTATGTTCAGATAGTGTCATTTAATTTATCGTTCTTCAAGATTATAAAGAACTCATTTATTTTCTCGCTAATCGGACTTAAGCGTAATATTCTTGCTCTGTTAGGAATTGCTCTTCTTATTTTCCTTGAGCTTATGTTCTTATTTGTACCCGGCGGAATTCTTATGTCCTTTGCCGTTGCTATGCCGCTTATAATCTTCTTCTCGCTTTCTGCTTATATGAAGGTTTATGCAGCTTACTTCAAAATCAAGGAGATAATAATTGACCCCTACAAGGCTGAACACCCTGAGCTTTACCCCGAGGAGGAAAGCTATGATGAGGTTATTATGCGCGATGATGTAACCGAAAGAGAAAGACTTGAAGAAATTAAGATGAAGAATAATATACAATGATAAAAAAGAGGATAGAATTTTTTGTTCTATCCTTTTTCTTTTTTATTTTCCAAAATCATCTAAAGAATAAAATTCATATCCCATATCCCGCCAGGCGTGAATCAGGTCTCTTAAAATGCTTGCGTTTGTGGTTGATGTGGGATGAAGTAAAATCACGGCGCCGTCATGAGTATTCTCTAAAATTTTCATTTTTGCCTTTTCGGGACTCATTTGTCTTGAGTTGTCCCAATCGTCATAACCGAAGCTCCAGAACACGGTAGTATACCCAAGCTCGTTTACCGATTTTATTGCCTCAAGGCTATATTTTCCCTCGGGAAATCTAAAATATTTTGTCATTTCCCTGCCTGTTTGTTCTCTGTAAATATTTTCAAGCGCTGACAGATCCTCGGCAATTTCCTGCTTTGACGAAAAGGATAAATTCTTGTGATTTTTTGTATGATTGCATACAAGATGCCCCTCATCTTCAAGCCTATTAACCAAATCTGTATTTTTTAATATTATATTGTCAAGAAGAAAGAATGCCGCAGGTACTTTTTCATCCTTAAGAATATCGAGTATTTTTTCAAAGCTTTCGTTTGAGTAGCCTGCATCAAAGGTAAGATACAGGCGATGCTCCATTAGGTCGGCGCATTTCTCGTCGATAAAGTAGCAGTTGTACTCCTTTAGCTCCTCGGCGTCTGCCGGAAAGATAGGTGTTTTGTTTCCGTTTCTTTTTATATACCAGGATTTACACTCTGCTGCTTTTGCTGACAGGGGTACAGATAAAAGAGATAAAATTAAAAATAATACCGTAAATTTTTTTAAAAAGCCTTTCATACATATATATCTTTCTTTTTTACTTACTAATAACATTTGTAAACCTCAAAAAAATATATGTGGAAAAATAAAGAACGGATGTAACAAAATTACATCCGCTCTCGTAAAATTACTTAAACTTGCGCTTTCTGGCTGCCTCAGCCTTCTTCTTGCGCTTAACGCTGGGCTTTTCGTAATGCTCTCTCTTACGAAGCTCGGTAAGAATACCGGACTTTACGCACTGTCTCTTGAAACGACGAAGCGCGTTGTCGAGAGTCTCGTTTTCTTTAACTCTGATTTCTGCCATCTTTATTTCCCCTCCCTTCGCTGTGCAAAGAGATATAAATCTCAAAATTTTTACTTAATTATTATAAAGCATCTTACAATATTTGTCAAGAGCTTTTTTACAGTTTTTTAGATATTTTTTTAAATCGAAAAAAACTTAAGAATTTTTATGCTGCTTTGCAGCGGTAAGAGTGTTCTTAAGAAGCATTGTTATTGTCATAGGACCGACACCGCCGGGTACGGGAGTTATCTTAGACGCGATTTTTTCAACCTCATCGAATTTTACGTCACCCGCAAGTGTGCCGTCATCTCTTCTGTTAATGCCAACGTCGATAACAACAGCGCCTGGCTTGACCATATCAGCAGTAAGAAACTCTGCCTTACCTATGGCAACCACAAGGATGTCGGCATCTTTGGTATATTCCTTAAGCTCCTTTGTTCTGGAGTGACACACGGTTACAGTGCCGTTGCGTTCCATAAGGAGGTGCGCCATAGGCTTGCCTACAATGTTGCTTCTTCCGATAACAACACACTTTTTGCCGCCGATTTCAACATTATAATAGTTAAGAAGCTCAACTATTCCCGCCGGGGTGCAAGGTAGGAATGTATAATTGCCAATCATAATTTTTCCAACATTTTGGGGGTGAAAGGCATCAACGTCCTTAGTGGGCGATATGCGGTTAATTACCTTTTGCTCATCAATGGTTTTTGGAAGAGGAAGCTGAACAAGAATGCCGTCTACGTTATCATCAGCGTTAAGCTCATCGATTTTATTCAAAAGCTCATCCTCGGATATATCGGCATCAAATTTAATTTCGTATGAGGTCATACCAACCTCAAGACATGCCTTGTGCTTATTTCTTACATAAACTGCGCTAGCAGGATTGTCTCCAACCATTATTACCGCAAGCCCCGGGGCTGTGCCGTATTCTTTTTTAAAAGCTGCGGTCTCGATTTTTATATCTTCTCTTACTTTAGCCGATACAACCTTGCCGCTTATAAGTTCTGCCATGTTATTTCTTGCCTTTCGCTGATTTTTTTGCTTTTGAGTTGTCCTTATGATAGAATGGGCGGTTAGGCTTTTTTATCTGGAAATATACAAGAAGCGCTGTTGCCGCAACAAAAATCAATGCCGCAAGAGCCTGAGAAACTCGTATGCCCCACTCCTCGGGACCGAAATAGAGGCTGTCTGTTCTGAGACCCTCGATAAACATTCTGCCAAGTCCGTACCAGCCGAATATCATAAGGAAGAGCTGACCGTCATATTGTTTGTGTATGAATTTTGCAAATAAGTAAACCAAAAGAACACCGAGTAAATTCCAAAGCGATTCATAAAGGAATGTTGGATGAACAAATACCATTTCGGTAACATCGGCGCCAGCTTCGATAAGCTTGCCATCGGTCATGGTATTTGCGTTATATAGACCCATACGAATAAATATATCGGTAGGAGCGCCGTATGCCTCACCGTTCATAAAGTTGCCCCATCTGCCAATTCCCTGTGCCAAAAGCACACCGGGAGCAACACAGTCGGCAAACGCAAGGAAATCAATCTTTTTATAGAGGCAAACCGCGAGAACGGTTATACCTCCTGCGATAATTCCGCCGTAAATTGCAAGACCGCCGCTTCTGATATCAAAAACAGAGGCTAAGGTTTTGAATTTATCAAGAGATGTGAGTACGTAATAAAGTCTTGCGCCCAATATTCCGATAGGAATTGTGAAAAGCGCTATGTCAATAACATCCTCAAATGTTATTCCGATTTTTTTAGCCTGGACAACGGTGTAAGCGACTGCCGCAACCATTCCCATAGTTATTATTAAAGCATACCAGGCGATGGTCACACCGAAAATCTCAAAGGCGACGCTGTCAACCTTAAAATCACCGATGCCAAGCCCCGGAAAGCTTATAGTAGAAATTCTTAACATAAAATTCTCCATTAAAAGTTTTTGTTTTACCGACTGGCACTTTGCAAAAGTGATAAGTGCCGAAAGCTCTGAAAATTAAGGCTTTAGAGCGGGTTAGGATGGCTCTTTATTGCCTAGACGTAAGACTTATTAGTTCAATTTCCTTACGGCTAGCGGTAGCTTCCGTTTATTACATCTGATATAGAAATTTTTTCAAGTTTTGATGCAAGGTCTGTACTTATGGAGTCAAAAATATGATGAAACGCGCAGGCGGTCTTGTCGCAATTGAGAGAGCAGTTTTCGGCAGTATCAACACACCTTGCTATTGCTATCGGTCCGTCTATAAGCTCAATAACCATCTTAAGAGTTATCTCCGCGGGGCCTCGTTTAAGCTTATATCCTCCCCTTGAGCCCTTGTAGGACTCAACAATACCGCCTGTTACAAGCTTATGCAGTATCTTTAACGCAAAGCGCTGGGTAACAGAGGTCTCGTCAGAAAGAGTTTTAGCATCGGTTACGCCATCGTGCATAGCTATAGACGCAAGAATTCTGAGCGCGTAATCAGACTCTGAGGTTATTCTCATGGAGTCTCCCCCTTTTTCTAAAAAAGAAGTGAGGCGCAGCGCACAGTGCGCGCCTCACTTGAATATGTATTATTTGCCGGATTTATGCTTGTCAAGAACAGCATGGATCTTCTTGGACTGATCAAGAAGGTGGCTTATGGTTCTGTCATGGTTGAGTGTATCAACAATATATGCAACATACTTGCACATATTAACCTCGGTGTACCAATCTCTGGCAAGAAGCTCGGGAGTTCTGTATACAAGGTTTGTTGTGAATATTTGAGTTATAACACCCTCTTCAAAGGCCTTGTCCATATTCTCAAGACCGTTGCAGAAAAGACCGAAGGTAGCAAATACAAATATACGCTTTGCGCCCTTGTCCTTAAGCTGCTTCGCAACATCGATTACAGAGTCGCCGGAGGAGATCATATCGTCAACAATGATAACATCCTTATCCTTAACATCACGGCCGAGATACTCGTGAGCGACAATGGGGTTCTTGCCGTTGATAATGACAGAATAGTCGCGTCTCTTATAGAACATACCAAGGTCGATACCCATAACCGAGGAGTAGTACATACACTTGCCCATACCTCCCTCGTCGGGAGAAATTATCATAGTTGTATCAGGGTCAATGTTGATGTCGGGGTACTTGCGGAGCATTGCCTTTATCATCTGATAAGAGGAGCGGACATCCTCAAAGCCGTTAAGAGGAATAGAGTTCTGAACTCTGGGGTCATGAGCATCAAAGGTGATAATATTGGTAACACCCATGCTTGTAAGCTCCTGGAGCGCGAGAGCGCAGTCGAGAGACTCTCTGCCTGAGCGCTTGTGCTGTCTGCCCTCGTAAAGCATAGGCATAACAACGCTGATTCTGCGTGCCTTACCGCCAATAGCGCCGATAATACGCTTAAGGTCCTGGAAATGGTCATCAGGACTCATTGGAACGGTGTTGCCGTACATCTTATATGTTACACCGTGGTTAAAAACGTCACAAATAATATAAACGTCATTTCCTCTAAGAGAGTGCTTTATAGTTCCCTTTGCCTCACCGCTGCCGAATCTTGGGCAGCAAGCATCAACAAGAAATGTCCCGTCATTATCATGGCGACGCCACTCCTTAAGGTAAAAATCAACCTGATTTGCGAATTCCTCGCAGCCTTTCATGCCGATAACACTAAGCTCACCGTACATATTTTCCCTCATTTTAAATCTCCCATTCAAAATAAAATAGTCATACACATATATTATATATTATTCAATCGGTAAAGTCAATAGAAATAACACCAAAAAGAAGCACAAATAATCGAATTTTGACGCAGGAGGTATTTCAAATGTTAAACAAAACAGGTTATATGACCGTCAGGGCCTATACCGCAGGAGGCGCTTTGCCTGTGGAGGGGGCAATAGTTAGAATAAGAGGCGCCGAGGAGGAAAACCGCAATGTAGTATACTCTCTCTTAACAGACAGAGACGGAGTTACAGACAGGGTTAGCCTCCCTGCGCCTGCAAGAGAGCTGTCCGAGTCTCCGTCTCCGTCGGAGGTTCCCTTTGCGGTTTATGACATAGAAATCGTAAAGGACGGATATTTTACAAAAAGATTATACAACGTACCTGTATTTGAGGGAATAAATTCCGAGCAGCTTATAGCAATGATTCCGTCTGCGCAGGGTGGCGGAAATTACCCATTAGGAAATATAAACGCTAATGAAGACCTTGCACCGATATAAAAATAACAAAGGAGTAAACAATGGCTTTTGAACCTATAATTCCCGAAGAAATCGTTATACATCTCGGCTCGCCCGATTCGGATGCTATGAACGTAACAGAGAGCTTTGCATCATACATAAAAAATGTTGCATCAAGCGAAATTTATCCTACCTGGCCCGAGGAGGCTTTGAGAGCAAATATTCTGGCACAGATTTCGGTTGCGCTTAACCGCTTTTATACCGGATTTTACCGAAACCGAGGCTACAACTTTGATATAACAAATTCCCCTGCCTACGACCAGACATATGTATATCAAAGGGAAATTTATTCTAATATTTCGCAGCTTGTTGACGAGATATTCAACAGCTATATAAGACGTGACGGAAATATTGAGCCTCTTTTTGCCGAGTTCTGCGACGGTGTTGAGGTCAGCTGCAACGGACTTGAGCAATGGGGCAGCGTAAGACTTGCGGAAGAGGGGCTCGATTACTTCTCTATTTTGCAAAGATATTACGGTAATGATATAAGTATTGTAGAAAATGTTCCTGTAGGAGATTCCCCTGCCCTGGCTCCCTCTGTTACTTTAGGAGCCGGAGACTCGGGCTTTGAGGTTGAGCTTATACAAAGGCGGCTTAACAGAATATCCGCAAATTTCCCGGGAATACCTAAAATCTATCCTGTTGACGGTATTTTCGGCAGCAGTACCGAGAACAGTGTAAGAAAATTTCAAGAGGTATTTAACCTAACTCCCGACGGTCTTGTGGGTCGCGCAACCTGGAATAGAATACAGGCGATATATAACGCGGTGAAAAAGCTGTATACAGTAAGCTCGGAGGGGTTGACGGTTGAGGATATTACATCAAGATACACAGGCGAGCTTAGCTCAGGCGCAACGGGTGACGGAGTGCTTACCGTACAGTACTATTTAAGCTACATTGCTCTTTTTGTACAGAGCGTTTTATCCGCTGGCTTTGACGGCTCGTTCGGCCCAATAACAGAAGCTTCGGTCCGCTCCTTTCAGAAAACCTACGGTCTGCCTGAAACAGGAGCGGTTAACAGAGAGACTTTTAATAAAATTGAGAGCGTTTACCAAAGCTTTATTGCCGAAATTGATTATGAATTTTACAGCGGCAGAATTCTTCCCTTTCCAGGCAGAATTCTGAGACCCGGAACCGAGGGTAACGATGTAAGAGCTCTTCAGGAGTATTTAAACTTTATTGCCGAAAGCTACCCCGAGATACCAAAGGTTAATGTAGACGGAATATTCGGAAGCGCAACCGCAGAGCAGGTTCGTGTGTTTAAAGAAATATTTAATCTTACGGGAGAGCCCGACCGTGTTTCGGCTCCAACTTGGAATGCTGTTACAAGTGTATATGACGACCTTTATACAGGTAACAGAGCCGCCTCCGGACAGTATCCCGGATACGATATATCATAAAGGAGCATACTTGTGTACGATATAAGCGATAAAAGAAATGCTGTTAAGGAAATACAGCGTTATTTGTTTCAAATTTCGGATAATCATATTCCCCTAAGCGGCATTTATGATGAAAATACTCGCAATGAGGTATTATTATTTCAAAAAAACAAGGGAATAAATCAATCGGGGGTGGTTGACAGAGCGACCTTTGAGCTTTTGTATGAGGATTATATTGCTATGGAGGATAGCGATTATGATATGAAATTCCCGCTTCTTCCGGGCAGCTACGGTGAAAATATACGTGATATTAACAAAAAAATAGCGGCAATATTAGATTTTTACGGAATATTCCATCGAATGCATTCATCGCCCTATTATTCCAAAGAAACCGAATTATGCATAGAAAAAACAAGGCAGATATATAATCTCAAGAATTTTAGCGGAATTGATAAAGAGCTATATTCAAGAATTATATCCGACTGTAAAAATATAAGTCCAAAAAATGGATATTAACTGTTTTATTTCTTTGCGAGGCGGGTATAATCACGATAAAAGAAACCATACGGAGATAAAATGAGTAGTAAATTTACAGAAAAGGCAGAAAATGTACTGAACAAATCGGTAACTCTTGCCGAGGAGTTCGGACATACGTATATTGGTACCGAGCACCTGCTGCTTGCTCTTGCCACCGAGGCCGGAACATATGCCGCGGTGCTGCTGGCAAAGAATAAGATAAACGATAAAATGCTCCGCGCCGCAATAAAGGAATATTCCGGACTTGGAACAAAGAGTACTCTTACCTCTCATGACACTACACCAAGACTTAGAAAAATAATTGAAGAGGCATATAAAATATCCTTAAAATATGGCACAGAGCTTACAGGGACAGAGCATCTTCTCTCTGCTCTTCTTGAAGAAAAGGACAGTGTTGCGGGAAGAATACTTTTAAAATCCGATGCGAATATATCCGCTTTGCGGGATGATATTATAGGTTATATAAGGCTGACGCAAAGAGAGGTTATAAAAATTGCAGAGCCAGCAAATATAAATATCCCGAACCTTACAAAATACGGCGTTAATATGACCTCAGCGGCAGCCCTTGGGGTTTACGACCCTGTAATAGGCAGGGAAAAGGAGACCGACCGTATTATAAGAATACTGTCAAGAAAAAGAAAAAACAACCCCTGCCTCATAGGAGAAGCCGGCGTTGGTAAAACGGCAATTGTTGAGGGACTTGCGCAGAGAATCGCCAAGGGAGATGTTCCCTCCTCCATGCTTGGAAAGATTATAATATCGGTTGACCTTTCCGCAATGGTTGCCGGAGCGAAATACCGAGGCGATTTTGAAGAAAGAATAAAAAACATTCTTGACGAGGCGGCAAAAAACAAGTCGGTAATTCTGTTTATTGACGAAATTCACAGTATTGTAGGCGCAGGCTCAGCCGAGGGAGCGATAGATGCGTCAAATATAATGAAGCCCGAGCTTGCGAGAGGAAACATTCAGCTAATCGGCGCCACCACCCTTGATGAATATAAAAAATATATTGAAAAGGACTCAGCGCTTGAGCGAAGATTTCAGCCTGTTGTAATTAATGAGCCGAAAAAGGAAGAAATGCTTGATATAATGAGAGGAATAAGCCGACGGTACGAGGAGCATCACAAAATAAAGATTGACGACTCTGCGCTTGTTGCCGCGGTAGAGCTTTCAAACAGATATATTCAAGACAGACATTTTCCCGATAAGGCAATTGATATTCTTGACGAAGCGTGCGCTATGGCTAATGTAAACCAAAGGAATAAAGTGTTAAAAACATCAAATACAGATAATATAATTGAGCAGAGCTGTGTTTTGCCTATAAAGACGTCGAATGTAGATGAAAAAACGGTAATAGATGTAATGTCCGAAATGCTGGGGTTTGATATATCTCTTTATTCCTTTGATGAAACCGATGAAATAATAAAAAGACTGAAGCAAAAAATCATAGGCCAAGACGAGGCCATAGAAAAGCTCGGTGTGGCGATAAGGCGAACGCGATCCGGACTTTCTGCTGAGGACAGACCCCGTGGAATCTTTATGTTTGTCGGAGAGAGCGGAGTTGGAAAAACCGCCCTTGCCGCGGCTTTTGCTGATGAAATGTTTGGCAAGGATTCGCTTATACGGTTTGATATGTCAGAATACTCCGAATCATTCTCAGTATCAAAGCTTATCGGGTCAGCTCCCGGGTATGTTGGATATGAGGAATACGGCTCAGCTCTTGAAAGGGTGAGGCTTCATACAAATTCACTTGTACTTTTTGATGAGATTGAAAAGGCACACCCGGATGTTATTTCCCTGCTGCTTCAGATTTTTGATAACGGATTTATTACCGACTCTAAGGGGCGAAAAATCAATTTTAGAAACACATATATTGTAATGACATCAAATGCGGCAGGCTCCTTATCATCAAAGGGCGGTATAGGGTTTGCGGCAGATAAACAAAAGGAAAACGCAGCAGAGCGCCTTAAAGGCAGCTTCTCAAGTGAGTTTATCAACCGTATAGACGATATTGTTGTTTTCTCCCCGTTAAACAAGGAAGCACTTAAGGTTATCGCTAAAGCGAAAATCGACGAACTAAAAAGAAAGCTTGATAGCAGAGGCATAGAGCTTAATGTTTCCGAAAACGCAATAGAATATATTGCCGGCAGCTCTGAGGTAAAAGGGCTTGGCGCACGTCCCCTGCTTAGACTGATTGCATCTGATATTGAAAATAACATCGCCCGTCTTTTATCTGAAAAAATGAACAGCGGCGATTTAAAAATAGATATTGATGCCGAAAATGAAAAATTAAGCTATAAAATCAGTGATACACTGCTTGTAAAATGAAAGTATACAAAGAAAAAAGATGCGGAAAAAACCGCATCTTTTTTTAAAAATTACTTAATAACCTTGAAGAAAACAAGGAGCTGGATGATAATTCCCGCAAGAACATAAACGTCAATAAGAGAGCCAATGATACCAAGAACCCAACCAACGAGTGCGCCAACAACAGGAATCCAACCGACAATAAGGGTGGAAAGGAAGATCAACGCACCTGCAAGAATACCAACAACAAGCTGAACGATTATACCAATAATAACGTTAGCAACATCGTTAGAATACTTCCATGAAAGCGGGAAAAACTTCTTTAAAGTCTCCATAACAAACCTCCTAAGTTAGATTTACAATCACATTATAGCACTAAATTCAACCGTTGTCAACAAAATATTAAAATTTATAAAATACGGCTTATAATATGATGTTTCCATATAATGGTATGCGCAAGGGGCAATGTGTGATACCCCTTATAAATAATTTAGTACATAATTTGCACTTTTTTATAAAAAAATGAAAAAATGTCTTGACAAAAAACAAATGTTCTGTTATAATAATGGTCGTTGTCAAGCATGTGCCTTTAGCTCAGCTGGATAGAGCAACTGCCTTCTAAGCAGTAGGTCGGGGGTTCGAGTCCCTCAAGGCACGCCATTTGCGGTGGGATTAGCTAAGCTGGTTATAGCGCCAGGTTGTGGCCCTGGAGGCCGTGGGTTCGAATCCCATATCTCACCCCATAATTTAAAAACCGCCTGAATTCAGGCGGTTTTTTGTTTTCTTAAAATAAGCTTCAACTATTTTATTCGTCGGTGTCTTTAACCGATTCGGTAAGAGCGCTTGCAAGACCTGCGAGTCCCTGTATTTTTGAGGGAATTATGATTTTTGTTGCCTTGCCGTCGGCTGCTTTTTCAAAAGCCTCAAGGCTCTTTAAGGTAAGAACGGCATCGCTTGGAGAGACATCGTTTATCATCTTTATTCCCCTGGCTGTTGCTTCCTGGATTTTAAGAATTGCCTCAGCTTCGCCCTCGGCCTCCTTTATCTTAGCCTCTCTTGCCGCCTCGGCTCTTAAAATCGCAGACTCCTTTTCCGCCTCAGCTGCAAGAATAAGCTGCTGCTTGTTACCCTCGGCGATAAGGATAGTTGAATTCTTCTCTCCCTCCGCCTTAAGAATAAGCTCTCGGCGCTCGCGCTCCGCCTTCATCTGCTTTTCCATTGCGTCTTGAATTTCCTTTGGAGGAATGATGTTCTTAAGCTCTACCCTGTTAACCTTAATACCCCACGGGTCGGTTGCCTCGTCAAGAATTGAGCGCATCTTTGTATTTATAATGTCGCGCGAGGTTAAGGTCTGGTCGAGGTCAAGCTCACCAATAATATTACGAAGAGTGGTTGCGGTTAGATTTTCAATTGCCATCAGCGGGTTTGTTACACCGTAGGCATAAAGCTTGCAATCGGTTATCTGATAAAACACAACCGTATCTATCTGCATTCTTACATTATCCTTGGTAATAACGGGCTGAGGCGGAAAATCAACAACCTGCTCCATAAGGGTAATCTTCATTGCAACGCGCTCAATAAACGGTATTTTAAAGTGAACACCTGTATGCCAGGTTTTTGTATAGCTGCCAAGGCGCTCAATAACCTGAGCTGTTGCCTGAGGAACAATTTTAATATTTAAGAGCAATACTATTACTATCAGCGCAAGTAAAACAATAACAAATACAATAGGAATGGGCATAGCCGCAAGGAGCGGCGCAAAACCGTTAATCATAATCAATTACCAACCTTTCTATATTAGTATACACATTTGTGTTTAATTTATTTCTTACAAATAAGCTTAACACCCTCAATAGCTACAACGGTAAGCGACTCGCCAACCTCAAAAACATCATTCTCGGCAGAGCCTCTCGCCGACCAGATCTGTCCGTTGACACGAGCCTGACCGCAGCCTGCGAAATTATCGATTTTTTCGGTTACGATACATCTTTCACCGATAATTGCGTCGATATTTGTTCTTGTATCACCCTTGTGTTTAGTAAAGAACAATTTTGTAAGTATAATGCCTGCACCCGATAAAACAAGAAACAGAATTATCTCCGCCGCAAGCGAGGGGTAGAAAAAGTCAAGAATCACAGCAGCGATAGCGCCCGGAACAAACCAAATAGAAATAAGCTGCTCGGTAGCAAGCTCGGCAATAATAGCGATAACTATTACAGCTATCCAATACCATCCGTATATCACAGTCAAAACCTCCGTATAATTTTATCAATTTAATGATAGCATAAGTAAGTATATTTGTCAATAAAGCTGCCGTCAATTTACTGTTGTGACAAATAATTTTATTGTTTATATACAAAAATTGACATATTTTTTGCTGATTTTAGGTTCAAAAGTTAAGATTTAGCAAAAAACTCTTGACAAATTTTGAAAGATATAGTATTATATTTGAAGCGTAGACAGACGAAACTAACAAAGGAGGAATAGTTATGTTCGAAACTTTAAAGAAGTTTATGGTTGATGAACTGGGTGTTAATGCTGATTCTATCACTATGGAAGCTGAGCTTACCGGTGATCTCGGCATCAATTCTCTCGAGCTTGCTGATCTTGTATATGCTTGTGAAGAAAAGTTTGGTGTTGAAATTGACGATGACGATCTGCGTAATTTTATTACCGTAGGCGATGTTGTTAATTACCTCGAGTCTAAGGCTTAATCTGTATATAATTGTTAAATAAGAAAAGGTTGCTTTTGGTAATTTACAGAAGCAACCTTTATCTTCGAAGTTCTAAATTTTAACGTATATGAATCCTGCTCGTTGGTTATCTGTTAATCCACAGATAAAAACACTTGGATACTTGTTTAATAAGAACGCGCTTTCTGTCGCCTTATCCGAAAAGCTCTTTTCTGTTGCATAAAACTGAATAAGCCGCTCCTCCTTCATTCCCTTTAACAAACGGACAAGCGAGTTAAAAAGCTTTTTATACTCCTTTTCATCATCCGTGACGGGAATGTCAAAGCGAATAAGCTCGGCTCCCCCTGCTCTTGCGCTGGCGATAGCATAGCGCATCTCTACGGCAGCATCATCTGTGCAGGTGCTTTCTATCTCAATTACCTTGTATTTCACGCCCAAAACTCTCCTAAAGCAATAATATTCTAATATATTTTAACATATATTTTCTAAAAAGTAAATACTGTAAAGGCAGAAATAATGACAGAATTAATATCAAAACTTTTTGTAAAAAATCACAAGGATTACAAAAATCCGGATGTTAGAAAAAAATATGGAACAGTATCAAGCGGTGTTGGTATTGTAACAAACCTTATTCTTGCTTTAATAAAGCTTTTTGCGGGACTGCTTGCTTCATCAATGGCGATTGTTGCCGATGCTTTTAATAATTTGTCTGACGCAGGCTCATCGCTTATAACTCTTATCAGCTTTAAGCTCTCGGCAAAGCCTGCCGACAAGGAGCACCCCTTTGGACACGCAAGATTTGAGTACATCGCCTCAATGATAGTTTCGTTCCTTATACTTCTTGTTGGCTTTGAGCTGTTTTCCGGCTCGTTTGAGGTTGTTTTGGGACTGTCAGAGAGCGAAAATACAGTAATAAATAACCTAACCTTTATCATTCTTGCGATATCGATTGGATTAAAGCTTTGGCTGGGCATCTTTTACCGAAAAATCGGTAAAAAAATTGACTCCAAGATGATTTTAGCAACCTCGCTGGACTCTTTAACCGATTCTATCTCCACAGGAGCTGTTCTTGCTTCATCTATTATAATTAAGCTTACGGGCTTTGTTATTCTCGACGCCATTGTGGGTATTGGTGTTTCTGTAATAATCATTGTAGCCGGTATAAAAATACTTAACGAAACAAAAAATGCCCTGCTTGGCGAAGCGCCTGTGCAGGAAATTGTTGATGATATCAAAAATGTTGTAGAGCAATACCCCGACATTATAGGCATGCATGACCTGCTTGTTCATAATTACGGTCCGGGCAGATTTATAGCCTCTTTTCACGCTGAGGTAGATGGAGCTAAGGATATTTATATGCTCCACGATATGATAGACAACGCAGAGCGCGAGATTAAGGAAAAGCTGGGCATAGCCTGCACCATACACCTCGACCCTATTGCAACGGATGATGAGGACGTTATGAGACTGAGACAATTTATAGATGAGGTTATGGCGGAGCTGGGATTTAATTATCATATCCACGATTTCAGAGTTGTTATCGGAAATACACATACAAATTTAATATTTGATGTTGTTTTGCCTTTTGATTCATCTGTTACCGAAAAAGAGCTGGTGTCAAAAATTGAGTCTAGTGTTTCAGAAAAGAAGCCAAACCATTTCTGTGTAATTACTGTTGACCGAGAATAAAAGACAAACGGATAGAGGCACTGTTCTCTATCCGTTGTTTAGTTCTGCTTTTATTTATCTACTCTATTTAAAAATTTTCCGTCAAAGAAAGATTTGATATTATCTATTATAATATCCAGGCATCGCTCTCTTGCCTCGTATGCGCCCCAAGCCGCGTGAGGAGTAAGTATTACATTATCAAGCTCCATTATATCGTTATAGGGGTGCTCCTTTGAAAAGGGCTCTGTCGAATAAACATCACAGCCATAGCCGCCTATATCTCCATTAATTAGCGCATCACGAATGTCCGATTCAACAACAACAGCGCCTCTTGCTTCGTTTACGATAATTACATCCTTTTTCATTAAAGCGATTTTTTCCTTGCAGATAAGTCCGCGTGTGCTGTCGTTTAAGGGACAGTGGAGGGTTATTATATCACTGTTTTTACAAAGCGAGTCAATGTCAACGCATTCGACATCGGGAACGGGTGTTCTTTTGTTTACCAAAACCTTAGCCCCAAAGCCTCTTGCGATTTTGGCAACAGCCTTGCCTATTCCGCCGTAGCCGACAATGCCCCATGTTTTTCCCGCAAGCTCGTGGTAAACAGGTGTAAGTCTGTTTGGTACGCCTGCGTCTGTGTATTCACCGCTTGTTACAAACCTTTTGTATTCAAAAAGATGGCTGCACAGCGCAGTAACCTTTGCCGCAGTAAAGAGGGCGACACTGTCAGAGGAGTATCCGGGCACATTGCAAACCGCAATTCCCCGCTCTTTTGCCGCAGATATATCGATGTTATCAAAGCCCGTGGCAAAAACGCAAACAAGCTTTAATGAATCGGCGCTGTAAAGTACCTCACGTGTTATTTTAACCTTATTTAAAATAACAACGTCGGCATCTTTTACTCTGGAGCAAACCTCATCGGCACATGAGCTATCATAAACAGTCAGCTCACCTAATTCACGCAGCTTTTCGATAGGTGTATCCTCACCTAAGGATGCTCTGTCAAGTATTACAATTTTCATATTCAGACCTCAAAGTGTGTTTTAATATATTTTACTATAACGCAAATAAAAAGTCAATAAAATGCTACAATAATAAATATATAAAGAAAAATATGGAAAAACTATTGACAAATCGAAAATTATGTGTTATAATGTCAATACCTCTGTTGGAGGGCCTTTTTTTTGCGCAATTTTGGGACATTGCGTTTAGCCCACAGCATTGAGGGAGGTATTAAAGCGGGCAAAGCCCGAAATCTACTAGGAGGTGCCGAAATAATGAGAGTCAAAATTACACTCGCCTGCTCTGACTGCAAGCAAAGAAATTATGACACAAAGAAAAACAAGAAAAACGATCCCGACAGACTTGAAATGAAGAAGTATTGCCGTTTTTGTCGCAAGCATACTTTGCACAAAGAGACAAAATAATTTCGAGAGGATAACGAGATGGCAGAAGAAAACAAGAATCTTTCTACCGATGACGTAAACGTTAAAAAGGTGGAAGAAAAAGAAAAAGCTAAGGCAAAGACCAAGAAGCCCAACTTCATTGTTCGCATGTTCTCAAAGCTCTTTAAGTTCTTTAAGGACACTAAGGGCGAAATGAAAAAGGTTACCTGGCTTTCCGGAAGCGAAGTTTTTAAAAGCTTCAAGCTCGTGGTTGCTACTGTTGTTGCAGTTGGCCTTGCTATCGCAATAATTGATGTATCTTCTTCTTACTTCATCAATTTTATAGCCGGCCTTATCGGATAACAAAATGAGTAACATTAATGAGAAAAACCAAGGTCCCAGATGGTACGTTGCTCACACATATACGGGCTATGAAAACAAGGTAAAGGACAGCATTGAGAAGATTGTTGAAAACCGCGGACTCGGTCATCTTATCTACGACATCAAGGTTCCTGTTGAGGAAACTGTTGAGGTTAATGATAAGGGTGAGGAAAAGGTTATTGAAACAAAGCTCTTCCCAAGCTACGTCTTTATCAAAATGACCATGAATGACGAATCCTGGCACGTTGTCAGAAACATTACAGGAGTTACGGGCTTTGTAGGACCCGGGTCTGAACCTACTCCCCTTACCGATGCTGAAATCGAAATGTTCAACGTAGAGGTTGTCTCTGACGAAATGAAATTCAAGATCGGCGACAAGGTTAAGGTTGTGTCCGGTATCTTTGAGGGATATTCGGGTACTCTTCAGGAAATCAGCGATGATAAGAAGTCTCTTACCATTCTTGCTGTTACTGAAAGACGTGACATTCCTATTATGGTTGAAACCAAGGATGTTGCTCTTGCGGATTAATTATTCCGCTTTTTATCGCTTCATATATTGAAGCACACGTGGGAGGGAGAAAAATATTTTTTGAATTCTCCCGACAAAAATTACCACATTTGGAGGTTTATTTAATTATGGCTAAGAAAATTCAAGGTTACATTAAGCTGCAGCTTCCTGCCGGCAAGGCTACTCCCCAGCCCCCTGTAGGTCCCGCTCTCGGTCAGTACGGTGTATCTATCCCCAACTTCACTAAGGAGTTCAACGAGAGAACTAAGAACGATATCGGTCTTATTATTCCTGTTATTATCACCGTTTACGCAGACCGTTCCTTCACATTCATTACTAAGACTCCCCCCGCAGCAGTTCTTATTAAGAAGGCTGCAGGCATTGAGACCGCTTCCGCAGTTCCTAACAAGACTAAGGTTGCATCTCTTACTAAGGATTAGGTTCGCAAGATTGCAGAAACAAAGATGCCCGACCTCAACGCTGCTTCTATCGAGGCTGCTATGAGCATGGTGGCTGGTACCGCTCGTTCTATGGGCGTTACTGTTGAAGAGTGATAGGAGGACAGACAGATGGCTAAATTCGGTAAAAAGTATAATGCAAGCGCTGAGCTTGTTGATAAGGCAAAGCTCTATGATGTAGACGAGGCTGTTGCTCTCGTTTGCCAGACTGCTAAGGCAAAGTTTGACGAGACTGTTGAGATTCACATTCGTTTGGGTGTTGACTCCCGTCATGCTGACCAGCAGGTTAGAGGTGCTATCGTTCTCCCCAACGGTACAGGTAAGACTGTTAGAACACTTGTTTTCGCTCGTGGCGACAAGGCTGAGGCTGCTCTCGCAGCAGGCGCTGATTTCGTAGGCGCTGAGGATATGGTACAGAAGATCACAACCGAGAACTGGTTCGACTTTGACGTTGTTATCGCATCTCCCGATATGATGGGTGTTATCGGTAGACTTGGTAAGGTGCTTGGTCCTAAGGGACTTATGCCTAACCCCAAGGCAGGAACAGTTACTCCCGACGTTGCTAAGGCTGTTCAGGAAGCTAAGGCAGGTAAGATCGAGTACCGTCTTGACAAGACCAACATCATCCACTGCCCCATCGGTAAGGCATCCTTTGGTCCTGAGAAGCTCACCGAGAACTTCAACACTCTCGTTGGCGCTGTTATCAAGGCTAAGCCCGCTGCTGCTAAGGGTCAGTACATTAAGAGCTGCGTTATCGCAACAACTATGGGCCCCGGCGTTAAGGTTAACTACGCTAAGCTTGGTTAATTTGAATATTAACATAAAAAAGTGCAATCATTTCGATTGCACTTTTTTTATCCCGTTTTTATAAGCTCCGAAAACTCAGACGAAGTCATTCCGAGAATATACTCGGAAATGTTAATGCTAATTATCTTTTCATCAACGGAATTTATATCGCTGCCTATAAGGCTAGCACATAGTTCATCTATATTCTTTGTACCAAAGAAATCACCGAATATTTTAATATCCGAGATTATATCGCCGTTCATAGAAAGCTCGATATCTAGGAGTCCAAAGTCAAATTTTTTCTTTTTTCTGACCGTAAATGCGGAAAGATAGGAGCTTTTCGGGAAAAGCCACTCCTCGGTCTTGTTTCTCTGCGCTAGTTCTTCAATATATTTATCTGTAGGCTCGGAGATAATCTCGGGAGAATATTTATTGATGATATAACAACATAGATAGTCTATAAATTCGTTTATATCCTTTATAGGAATAAGAGATTTAAGGTTTGTGACTCTGGATCTTGTGGATTTTATTGCTTTTGATTTAAATTTTTCCTCATCAACGTGAAGTGCAGATGAAAGCACAGATAAATCGGTATCGAAAAGAAGTGTTCCGTGGTGAAGAGTTCTTCCGTTTTTAGAATATTGGGCATTTCCGGAAATCTTCTTCCCTTCAACCTCGATGTCGTTTCTGCCTGTCAATTTCGCATCGACTCCGAGGGCGGTAAGAGCCTCAATTATAGGCTTTGTAAAATAGGCAAAATCTATGCCCTCTTTTCCTGTGGATGAAATGAAGCTGTAATTAAGATTACCAAGGTCATGGTAGACTGCTCCACCGCCTGTAATGCGCCTTGCGACCTTGATTCCATTTTCTTTAACAAAATCAAAATCAAGCTCGCAGTTTATATTCTGATTTTTGCCGATAACGACAGTTTTATCATTCTGCCAAAGAATAAATACGTTATCCTGCGTTTTTTCAAACACATATTCCTCGACAGCCAGGTTGTGATACGGGTCAGTTGAGTGTAATAATAAGAATTTCATAAATCCCTTATTCCTATAATGGCAATTTTCATTTGTTTTATTTTAAAAGCCTTCCCCGGCAGGCGGAGGGCGGCTCGCGAAGTTTGACGGTGATGTTCTTTAGGCATAGCCTACTCCTCATCCACCGCTATGCGGTCCCCCTTCTCCCACAGGAGAAGGCTTTATCAAGCATTCACAAAAATGTAACTGCCTTATTTAAAATTACAAACCGAGCTTAGCTCTCTCTACCTTTTCGATATCGGTAAAGTTGTTGGTGGGAACATGTCCGGGAAGAGGCATGATCTTCTCGTGAAGAGCGTCGATGATCCAATCAGCCTGAGGGAAGAAGGACTTCTCGAGCTCGAATGCGGGAGTTATCCAGTTGCGGGAACCTACAACAACGGCAGGACCGTCAAGATAATCGAAGCACATTTCGGTAATGTTGGAAGCCATATCTCTCATTACGGAGTTTCTCTCACAAGCATCGCCAACAAGGATGATCTTACCTGTCTTCTTAACAGACTCGATAACCTTCTCGTAGTTGAAGGGTACGATAGAACGAGCGTCGATGATCTCGGCGGATACACCGTACTTCTCTTCAAGAATCTTTGCTGCCTCAAGAGCTCTGTAAAGAACTGCGCCAATAGTAAGAATTGTAACATCCTTACCCTCTTTCTTAATATCAGGCTCACCGAAAGGAATTTCGAAGTGACCCTCGGGAACACCGTCCTTGTTGAACTGCTCGCCGAAGCCGTAAATTCTCTGGCTCTCGAAGAATACAACAGGGTCGGTTCCGTCAAGAGCAGATGTCATAAGACCCTTTGCGTCGGTAGGAGTTGCCGGGAATACAACCTTAAGACCGGGAATATGAGCGCAAAGTGCGGTCCAGTCCTGAGAGTGCTGAGCTCCGTACTTAGAACCTACGGAAACACGAAGAGTGATAGGCATCTTAAGAATGCCGGCAGACATAGCCTGCCACTTAGCCATCTGGTTGAAGATCTCATCGCCTGCGCATCCGATGAAGTCAGCGTACATAAGCTCAACAATAGCACGGCCTCCGCACATTGCGTAACCTACCGCAGAGCCAACAATTGCAGACTCGGAGATGGGAGAGTTGAAGAATCTGTGATAAGGAACTGCCTCGGTCATCTTCTTGTAAACACCGAATGCTCCACCCCAGTCACGGTTGTCTTCACCGTAAGCGATAAGTGTGGGGTCATCATAGAACTTGTCGATAATCGGCTCGAAGAGCGCATCGGTAACATTGTACATCTTCATCTTGGAAACAGGCTTGCCGTCCTTATCGGTTGCGGTACGGATCTTGCCCTTGATTTCCTTAACTCTGGGGCACTCCTCCTTAGGCATAAGCATTTCTGCCTTGCGCTCGGGCTCCATAGAAACAACCTTCTGGTTGGAGAACATGATGGAAGAAATTGCATCAGGCTCTTTATTGAGGTCCATTCTGGGAGAAATGTCATCGTTGATAGCCAGCTTCATAACCTCAGTCATGCGAGCGGTGATATCCTCGTGCATCTTTGCAATCTCGTTTTCGGTTGCGATTTTGCCCTTAACAAGCTTGTTCTTGAATGCGAGGATAGGATCTGCTGCCTTCCAAGCCTCGATCTCCTCAGCAGTACGGTAGGTGGAAGAGTCAGAGGGAGAGTGACCGGATACACGGTAGGTAACAACGTCGAGAAGTGCGGGACCCTTACCTGCAAGAAGAAGTTCCTTCTTGCGGCTTACAGCATCAATAACTGCAAGAGGATCGTAACCGTTAACACGTTCTGCGTGCATCTGCTCAGGATTGAAGCCTGCGCCAAGGCGGGCAACCATATCAAAGCCCATGGTCTCGCCGCGGGTCTGACCGCCCATACCGTAGTGGTTGTTAAATACGTTAAAGAGGATAGGAAGACCACCGTCAGAGTACTTGCCGTCCATACCCCAAAGCTTTGTGATTTGGTCCATAGAAGCGAAGTTAAAGGACTCAAGAACGGGACCTCTGCCGGTAGCGCCGTCTCCGCAGTTGGAGATAATGATACCTGGCTTGTTGTTAGATCTCTTGTAAAGAGCCGCACCGAGTGCGATAGGAGCAGATGCGCCAACTATTGCGTTGTTGGGCATAAGTCCGAAAGGAATGAAGAATGCGTGCATTGATCCGCCAAGACCGCGGTTAAAGCCTGTCTTACGAGCGAATATCTCAGCAAGAGCGCCGTAAAGGAGGAAATTTATAGCAAGCTCCTTAACATTGCCGCCTGCGTTCATGTGCTTTTCAACAACAGAGAGAACTGCGCCGCCGAGGAACTCCTTCATTACATCATAAACCTCTTCATCGGTAAGCTTATGAATAGAGGAAAGTCCCTTAGCAAGGATCTCACCGTGGCTTCTGTGAGAGCCGAAGGAGAAGTCGTTAATATCAAGGCAGTATGCCTCACCAACAGCCGAAGCCTCCTGACCGATAGAAAGGTGAGCAGGACCGGGGTTGTTGTACTCTACACCATTGTAGGCGGACTTTGTTTTAACATCGTTAAGCATGGTCTCAAACTCGCGGATGATGGCCATGTCACGGTAGATACGAAGGAAATCGTCCTTAGTATAAATTTTCTTTTCTTCGGTAAGTGTCTTATTGTACTGACATACGGGAATATCCTCAAAATGGATAAAACCTGCGTCAAAGGCTTTACCGGGGTCTACGTATTGACTCTTTGGCATTTTGTATTTTCTCCTTTATTTATTTTAGTTTTCATGCGGGAGGAGCAAGCCCCTCCCCTGCGAAAATGCGACGATTATTACATAAACATAGCTTCCCTGATAACCTCACAAACGGTGGGGTGCGGGAATACAAGCTTCTGAACATCGGTAACACGCATTTCTGTTTCAACCATCATAGCAGCGCCGTAGATGATCTCGGATGCGTATGTGCCGTACATATGTACGCCGATAATGTTGTTGTGAGCCTTGTCGGTGATGATTTTTACAACACCGTTGCCGTGCTCGTTTTCGGCAACATAACGGCCGCTGTACTTAAGTGTTACTGTGTCGATCTTAACGTCAAGACCCTTAGCCTTACAGGACTCTGCTGTCTCACCGACCGATGCAACCTCGGGGTTGGTGTAAATAACCGAGGGAATGGAGTTATAGTTAATTCTGTCCTTTTTACCAAGGATGTTGTTGATACAAACTTCGCCCTCACGGTATGCGGTGTGGGCAAGCATAGACTTGCCGTTTACGTCACCTGCAGCCCAAACACCGGGCACGTTGGTCTTACCGTACTCATTCGTAACGATAGCGCCTCTCTCAAGCTTAAGACCGATGTTCTCACAGCCTATTCCCTGCGTTCTGGGACGGCGGCCGATAGAAACAAGGGCATAATCCGCATCAAGCTTTGATACCTTGCCGTCCTTTTCGTAAGAAACGGCCTTATCCTTGATTGATGTAACCTTAGCGCCGAGAATAAACTCAACACCGCGGGATGCATACTCCTTCTGGAGCATTTTAGAAATCTCACCATCGGTTGCGCCTGCGATATGGTCAAGCATTTCAAGAACATAAACCTTAGAGCCTACCGAATTGAAGTAGGATGCCATCTCAAGACCGATAACACCGCCTCCAACTACAACGATGGTTTTAGGAATTTCCTTAAGATCAAGCACCTCGCGGTTTGTAAGAGCGAAGCCGGAAGCGAGAGAATCCTTAAGTCCGTCGATGGGAGGAATTGCTGCGGAAGAGCCTGTACAAATAAGAAGCTGCTTACCTACATATTCCTTGTCTGCCGCGGTAACAACAAAGCCCTCGGCATTTCTTTCTTTGATAGCAGCGGTTGCCGATACAACCTCAACGCCTGCTTTCTTAAGCTTTGCGCCGATGCCGCCTACAAGCTGCTTTACAACCTTGTTTTTACGCTCAACAACAAAGTTGTGGTCGATAGATGCAGAGCCGAATGTTACACCGTAGTCTGCGCTATGCTTTGCGTAATCATAGATCTTTGCGGAATAAAGAAGAGTTTTTGTAGGAATACAGCCTTCGTTAAGGCATACACCGCCAAGGGCTCTTTCTTCGATAACAAGAGTTTTAAGTCCGCCGTGTGCAGCTCTTTCTGCCGCATTGTAGCCTGCAGGACCGCCGCCTAAGATAATTAAATCATACATTTTCAAAGGCCTCCCTATTACTTTGTAAGAAGAAGGTCAAAGTTCTCAAGAGCAAATACAAGCTCCTTTAAGAACTTAGCCGCAGGAGCACCGTCAAGCGCTCTGTGGTCGAATGTAAGAGAAAGTCCCATTGCGGGATAGGTTACATCCTCACCGTTTACTTCCTTTATTCTCTTTGTAATAGTATCAACACCGAGAATACCGGTCTGAGGAGGATTGATAACGGGGGTAAAGCTCTCAATTCCGAGGGAGCCGAGGTTGGTTACTGTAAATGAACCGCCTTTAAGAAGATCGGGATTGATTGTTCCCTCCTGAGCTGCGTTGATTACCACCTTTGCAGACTTTGAAATCTCGTTAAGAGTCATCTTATTAGCCGCAAAGAGTGTGGGAACCATAAGTCCGCGAGGAGTGTCAACCGCAACGCCGAGGTTAACATTAGAGAAGTATCTCATTGTGTCATCAAGGTAGTGCGCGTTAAGGTCCTTGTGATTAAGAAGAACGCGGGATACCGCAAAGAGCACCATATCGTTAAGGGTGATGTTTCCGATACCCATCTTCTCTGCTCCTGCCTTAAGAGATGCTCTGAGAGCAAGAAGCTTGGTTGCGTCAAAGGATGTGTTAAGAGTGAGCTGAGCCATAGTAGAGAGAGATGCGTGCATAGACTTAGCAATAATCTTACGGATATTGGGAAGCTTAACATCCTCGTATTCTGCCGCGGGTGCCGCTGTAACAGCCGCTGCCTCCTCAGCCTTGGGCGCGTTAAGATCAGCAAGAACAACCTTGCCGCTGATGCCGCTGCCCTCAACTGCTGACGAATAACCGTCTTTAGCCGCGGGAGATACGGTAAGACCCATATCAACGAGCTTTTGAACATCTCTTTCAATTATTCTGCCGTTAGGACCTGTGGGAACAGCCTTAAGGAGGTCTGCGTGGGTCTTCTCGGCAAGAAGTCTTGCTCTTGGTGAAATTGCAAACTCACCGCTTACAGATGCAGTCGCCACAGCCTCTACAGCGGGCACAGCCTCAGCCTTGGGAGCCTCGGGTGCAGCCTCGGTGACAGCAGGAGCAGCTTCTGCCTCGGTTTTAGGTACGAATTCAGAGATATCCTCTCCATCATTACCGATTACAAGTACGTTTTCAAGACAAGGAACGTCATCGCCCTCTTCTCTGAAGATTGCAAGTATTTTACCTGCTGCGGGAGCAGGCTCATCAAAGGAAGACTTATCTGTTTCGTAAGAGAAAAGAATTTCGCCTGCTTCAACAGTATCGCCAACCTTTTTGTTAAAAGCGGTAATAATGCAGCTTTCAACGCTTTGTCCCTGTCGGGGCATGATTACCAATGTTGCCATTAAAAAAGCTCCTTTAATTTATTTCTTTGTTATAAGCTTAAGAAGAGTTGTATCTCCGAAAGCCTCTTTCCAGTCTTTTTCAAATCCTGCAATAGAGGTATCGGTCGTAGTGTGGGAGAGAAGCATTTTCATAATGCCAGAGCCTATTGTTGCCGCATGGCATCCCTCAACCGCAACGTCAAGAACCTCTTTTGCAGTCTTGAAGCTGGCTGCAAGTATCTGAGTATCGGTACCCGAAACCTCAAAAATATCTGCAATATCCGCAACAGTACCTACTCCGTCTGCGCAAAGGTTTTCTGAACGGCTGATATAAGGCGCAACATACGAAGCACCGGCATTTGATGCAAGCATCGCCTGCGCAGCGGTAAGAACGGCGGTTACTGTAACACCTATTCCTCTGTCAGAAAGGTATTTTGTAACTCTGAGCCCTATATCGGTAACCGGAATTTTGACAAAGGTATTTATGCCAAGATAATCAACAATGGCGCGCGCCTCGTCGATTATTCTGTCAAAATCATGCTCGGTGACCTGAACATGCAGCTCCTTATCCTCACCTATAATTTCACGAATAGCCTTAAGAGTTGCGAGAGGGTCTCCGCCCTCCTTTGCAAGAATTGTAGGGTTTGTTGTTACACCCTCTATCGGGTAGTATGTATTAAAGTAACGAATATCGTCTAAATTTGCTGTATCAAGTAAAATTCTCATATCAAATCAATTAATCTGCCTTTAATTATCTGCCTGTTTTCCAGTTAAGCTCGTAGTGAACATCGTAAGCCTTTTCCTCATCGGTGTACTTACGAAGAGTGTTTACAACCTCACCGCCATTGTACTTTCTGTCATTGATTGCTTCGGGAGTACCCATTACGGTTACGTTAAGCTGTCTTCTGCGCGCTCTTACGTGGTCCCAGTCAATGAAGTAAACGTGAGCGAACTCACCGCCGTCAAGAACACCGTCCTTAATGGTCATGGTCTCGCTTCTGCCGAAGAAGCAGGAACGAAGGTGGCCGTCTGTGTTCATAGATGTGTAGTCACCGGGCTCGTTTACGTATCTGCCGAACTGAGAGTGGATAGGACCGGGATGACGGTACTGATGCTCCTCTGCAAAGTCGGGAATCATCTTTCTCATTATGTCGAGAAGGTCATGCTGAAGATACTCAAGATCGAATGAATCGATATCGTGAGAGCACTCCTGAACCATTACCGAGCAGGTGGTGTGGTGAGAAGCGATACATACGGTACCGTTCTTAATGCCGGACTCCTCAACAATGTGAAGAATGTCGCTTGTTACGTCGTGGAAGGTGGGGATCCAACCTCTTGACTGAAGCTCAATTTCCTTTTGAAAAACCTTAAATTCCATTTGTTTTGTTCTCCTTTTATATAAAAAATTTAATTACTTATTGTTAAGTCGTTTTCCGACCGCTCCGCCCGGATGAATAAGAGCGAAGTCCATTTTCTGATATCCTGTGTACTCGATAAGAGCAACCTGGAGAGCATCGAAGATTGCGGAGGTAACCGCAAAGCTTGTTGTTCCCTGGCAATTGTATTTATCACACTCCTTGGTAACCTTCATAGCAAGAACAATATCCGATTCTGTGCCGAGAGGAGACGCAAGGTTCTCGGTTACACCGATAATTGTTACACCCTTTGTCTTACAAACGTCGATTATGGTCATAAGCTCATCGGTCTTTCCGCCTCTGGAAGCAAGAACCATAACGTCGCCCTTCTTCATACAGCCAAGACCGCCGTGAACCGCCTCCGCGGGAGAAAGGAATCTCGCGGGTCTCTCAGCGCAGCACATAAGGTGAGCAAAATGACGGCATGCAATACCCGAGTGACCGCAGCCTGCGGCAGCAATTCTCTCAGCCTTTGCAAGCGCCTCAACAGCGCGTCTTACCTCTTCCCTGTCAAGAACCTTTGCGGTCTCGGCAAGAGACTCAGCCTCGATGCGGAAGGTGTCAAAAGCATAATTTAAACTGTTTTCCATTACTTACCGTTCACCTCATCCCAGGTCTTACGGAGAGTATAGAGCATCTCCTCAGCGGCAGCCTCGGGGTCAGCAGCCTTCATAACACCGCTGGTGCATCCTGTGGCCTGAGCGCCTGCTCTGATTACATTTGCAACATCGTCGGGACCGGAGATACCTGCGCCCTGAAGAACCATGATATCGGGATTGATTGCACGAACTGCGGCAATTGTGTCTCTTACATAACCCATATCGCTTGCAACACCAGTACCGATAAGCTCGGTGGGCTCCGCAACAATAAGGTTAGGAGCAAGAAGAGCAACCTGCTTGATCTCCTCAACAGAGTCAGCGCAAACTATGGTAGCAAGACCAACCTCATCCGCTCTTGCAATAGTTGCCTTGATCTCATCAAGAGTGAGCTTCTTTTCAGCATGGTTGAGCATAACACCAACTGCGCCGGCCTCCTTTACCGCCTCGGGAAGAACCGAGCCGAGTCCACGGCCGGGAACAAGAGCATCCATATGCTGAGCATAGATATGAACTCTCTCTGTGTTCTCAGCAAGGAGTCTGATGTCGGTGTACTGAGGAGTGAGAATAACATCAAGGTCATACTTGATTGCGATTTTGTCAACCGCTTTAGCAAGCTTGAGCATTCTCTCGCCCCACATAAAGCACTTGGGGCCGATTTCGAAATAAGGTGCTTTGATTTTGTAATTCTTTAACATCTTTTTCGCCTTTCTATGTAAAATTTGTTTATAATATTTCTGCCTTGAATTATTAGCTTAATTCAAAAGTTTGTCCAATTCGCAATATGCCTCGTAAGCCTTGGTATAATCTGCTCCCGTGGGCTCATATGTACGCTTAACCTTAACAACAGAGTCAACAGCTTCCTTAAGAGATGCGAAATCTCCTACTCCAACCGCAGCAGCAAGAGCCGAGCCGAGACAAGCGGTTTCACTCTCGGAAAGAGTTTTAAGCACCTTTCCTGTTACGTCGGATTTAATGGTAGACCAAAGAGGGCTTGATGCGCCTCCGCCTGTTATACGAATTTCTTTAATTGCATCCTCACCCACATATTCAAGATTTTGCTTTAATGTAAAGGCGATAGCCTCCATTATCGCTCTCGCAAAATGTGCGCGTGTGTGTGAAAGGTTCAGTCCTGAGAAAGAAGCCCTGGCATCGGGATTGTATTTAGGCATTGTTGAGCCTGTAAAGTAAGGAAGCATTGTAAGTCCGTCAGAGCCGGGCGCAATTTTTTCTGCCAGCTCATCAAGCTCCTTAAAGGACATATTCTCAGCAAAGTTATTCTTAAACCACTTAAGAGCCATTCCTGCTGTTGAGGACCAGAGAATAAGGCAATATTTACCGTCAACCGCATGTAGGTGGCAAGGAATAATACTGTTGGGATTGTATTTTGGCATCTTATCTGTCATAACGCAGATAGCCATAATCGTTCCTGTCATTTCGCTTATTCTTGTTTCGTCAGAAACACCGGCTCCGAGAGTACCCGCGATCTGGTCAAGCATACCGCTGACAACCTTGATACCCTTGTATTCGCCCACACAGGATGCGGATTTGACAACCTTGGGAAGCTTTGATGAATCAATACCGACAAAGTCGAGCATATCCTGCCACCAGCCGCCCTTTACTACATCGTAATAAATGGTTGAGGACTGGATAGTGGGCTCGGTTACAAAGCTGCCCGAGAGACTGTAAAGTATGTAGTCCTCAAGCATAAAAATCTTTTTGATTTTATCAAACACCTCAGGCTCATGATTTTTCATCCACAAAACCTTTGATGCGGGCCAGCCTGCGGTAATTTCGGGCTGCCCTGTCACATTATAGACAAGCTCATTGCCGAATTTAGCCTTAATTGCATCAGCCTCATCAACAGCGCGGTTATCAAGCCAGACAATCGCGGGATAAAGAGGCACACCGTTCTCGTCTGTGAAAATTAAAGTCTCGCCCTGTGTATCTATTGAAAGCGCATCGATCTGACCGCACTCCTCTGTAAGCTCGTCAATAACCCTTTTACACATATCAACATAATTTGTTGCTTCGAATTCAATAAAGCCGGTTGTGGCATCTGTATCAAGGGTATAATCTACATTTTTAAGAGCAAGTCTGTTTCCGTCTTTATCAAAAACAGCCGCTTTCATCGAGGTTGTACCAATATCAATTCCGAGATATTTCTTAACTTGTGCCATATTCCTCCTGCTTTCGAAAGACAAAAATGAAATTTCGAAGTTTCGTTTTGCTTTCGTTTGACGTTTGATTTCGTTACTTATATGATACCACAATTATCGTCAAATGTCAAGAGTATATTATAAATATAAGGATAAAATAGTTTGGAGTTATCTATTGCCTTTTTTTATAAAGTATGATATAATGTGGTTAGAGTATTGCTAAAAACATTCAGAGGGGGGAGCATATGCAGCTTACAACCGAGGATAGGCGCTCGAGAATTGCCGCCTTGATTCACGAAAACGGTAAGGTTAAGGTTTCGGAGCTCAGCGAGCAATATAACACATCTGAGGTAACTATTCGCAAGGATCTTGAGGCACTTGAGGCGCAGGGACAGCTCAGACGTGTTCACGGAGGCGCTGTTGGTCTTAACAAGCTTTATATTGATATGGACTTAAGCGAGAGATATCTTACAAATTCGGGAGCTAAAAAAACTTTGGCGGAGCTTGCAAGCGAGTTCGTTGATGACAATGACACAATTTTTATGAACGCGGGCACAACTCTTACTTATGTTTTACGAGCTATTCGAAACAAGAAGAATATCAATCTTGTTACAAACTCTGTACAAAACGCAACAGAGGCTGCACTTTACCCCTCATTCAATGTTATTCTGCTTGGCGGTGAGCTTGATTCAAAATATCAGTTTACTCACGGAACAGATGCCGAGCGCCAGCTTGAAAATTATCATGCCGCAAAATGCATTTTATCTGTTGACGGTATAAGCGCGGATGCGGGTCTTACGCTCTATTATTCAAACGAAGCTCCTCTTGCCAGAAAGATGATTGAATTATCATCTAAATTAATCGTTGTTGCGGACAGCACAAAGATTGGAAAAGGTGTTTTTGCGAGAATTACCGACGCATCAAAGACGGATGTTCTTGTAACCAATCCGTCAGAAAACAAAAAAGAGCTTGATGCTCTTAGAGAGCTTGGTGTTAAAATATACACGACATAAACATAGTAGGAGAGAATTATATTGTACAAATTGTGATTTATCTTATACACATACGCCGCTCGAATGTATTATAATTTACTTATACTTTAATTTCGTATGCATTACGTTTATCACGGTTTTTGCGTTATATTTTTATTTACCGGTGGTAAGCAATCAAAAAGATCCACAAATAAATTAACATAAAGGAGAGTAAAGAAATGAATTTCATTACCGATCCCGCAACCAAGTTTGACTTCCAGCCCGCAGATTTCGTTCCTTTCAAGGACAAGAAGGTTTGCGAGTATGTTCGTAGCCTCAGCGGCAAGGATCTCGAGAAGAGAGAAGCTTGGTGGCACCCTGAATTTGAGGTTAAGGTTATGATGAACCCCCACCCCGTTCTCATCTCCACCCTCTTTACACGTCTTAAGGCAGCATCCGAGGCTGGCAAGTCCTTTACCATGATCCTCGGTAACCCCGAGCCCGACACCTACATTCCTCTTGCTCAGCTTATCAACTACTTCAAGGTTGACTGCTCTAAGGTACACCTTGTTGCAGAGGACGAGTGGGCTGACGAGAACGGCAACATTGCTCCTATTACATACGAGGCAGGCTTCGCTCACTCTATGATCAAGTATCTCTACTACCAGATCGACGAGAAGCTCAGAATGCCCATGGAGAATGTTCACTTCCCCACTAACGCAAATATCAAGGATTACTCTAAGATAATCGATGATATCACCGAGGGTACCGGTGCTGATATCGCTTCTACCTCTCCCGGATGGGCAGGCCACATGGCATTTGTTGACCCCATTCCCGAGTTCATCGGCTCAGGCGACATCGATGAGTGGCTTAACCAGCCCGCTCAGATCGTTAAGCTTCACCCCATGACCATTATGCAGAACTCTCTTAACGGTACATTCGGTCAGTCCGGTGATATTGCTAACGTTCCTCCCTGCGCTGCAACCATCGGTCCTCTTGACGTAATGCGCGCTAAGGAAAGAATTGAGGTTCACGCACTTGCAACCTGCGGCACATTCTCCTCTTGGCAGAGAATGACCAGCCGTCTTTGCACACACGGTCCTATCACTCCTTACCTTCCCTCTTCTATGCTTCAGACAAAGAAGACCCAGGTTTACATCTCCGAAGAGCTTGCTGCTCCCTTCGAGTGCTGGGAAAAGGTTGGATATTAATACTTTTTTCAAACAAAAAAAGAACGTCCTGCTGGGCGTTCTTTTTTATATGTTATTTAAGGAATGGGAACTGGAGGTAAAAGAATGTACGAAAGCATTTGTTTCATTGTCATGGTTTTAAGCTCGGGCTTGCTTTCAAGCGAAGCTGCTTCTTCTGCAGTTAGCTCTATAGCTCCGCAATCAACAAGCTGTTCAAGAGTAGCTTCTCTGAACACACGGTTTACTTCTCCGGAGATTTCTGAAAGATGTGTATCGGGTCTTACAAGATATATGTAACCTGTGCGCTCATCTGCGGGAATGATATCCGCAATTGTGATTTCATCATACAAACCGTTAAGCTCACTGAATTTTTTGCTTGCTACATATTGCATAAAGGGAGCAACCTCGGTTTCCTCGGCATTGGGATTAATCCAATAACCGCCGTTTTCATGAGAGCTGTCCTCAACAAAACGGTATTCAAGCAAGTGACCCATAGGCTCATCGTCAAGAGCGCCTTCGAGATTGTTAAGCGTTTTGTCAGCGATAACGGACATAACACCGTGAACAGGCTCGCCGGAGTTGTCCTTCCATATGCCATCAACATCCGGGTGATAGCCGAAGATTTCACCGATAGGAACTTGATCAAGAATCGTGGGTACATCAATTCCCTCGTAAACAAGCTGATAAAGAGTGTAATCGCAAATTATAGACTCAACTATCCATACATTTTCTCCCGTAACAGGGTCATACCAGGTTTTCTCTCTTTCACCGGATTCTTCATCATCGGGATTGTAGTTGGGATTATCAACTCGCTGATATCCGATAAGATCGCCAAGCAATAGAACCTCCATCATCTGATCAACACCCTCTTGTGTGAACAGGATAGAGAAAGGAGTAACTCTCATTGCGTCAAAGAAATCACTCTGACCTTTAGGCGGGAGAATTAAACCGTAATATTTAGAAAGATAATCAAAGCTTACTGTATCGGGAATAGAGCCCAAGAAGTTTATTTCCTCGATAAGGGTAAGGAGAGGCATATCTCTAACAGGTCTTTCAATATCGTCATCTAACAGCTCGCTGGTATCAATTTTAATACCCATCTCCTCAAGCTTGTTAAGAGATATATCCTTTGCTGCGACAACGCCGACACCGATAATGAGAGCGAGCGTAGAAAGCATACCCAAAACAAATGTAAGCACCAAAGCAACTACCTTCAGTGCGGTCATATACGCCTTATTCATACATAGTCCTTTCATAAAAGCAAAAATGCATACATATAAAAATACGATTATATTATAGCATTAACTTTTAAAAAATTCAATAGTTTTGAAGAATATTGTTTAATAAAAATTATTTAGGGCGGTGCTTTTTGGCACACCGCCCTGTTTTGTATGGCTGATTATTGTTCGCGCTTAGCTTCAGCAACTATTTTTTCGGTAAGAGATGCGGGAACCTCATCGTATCTTATGAAGTTGAAATCAAATCTTCCGCGTCCCTGAGTAGCTGCTCTGAGAGCAATAACATAATCTGTCATTTCAGAGAAAGGAACCTCCGCAAGAACAACCTGTGTACCCTCGCCTGCAGGCTCTATACCCATAACTCTTCCGCGGCGCTTATTTAAATCACCCATAACATCACCGACATAAGCATCGGGAATATAAACCTTAAGGTCGCCAACCGGCTCAAGAAGCACGGGGTTAGCCTGAGGCAGACCGTCACGGTATGCAATATTAGCAGCAAGCTTAAAGGAAATTTCGTTAGAGTCAACATCGTGGTAAGAGCCGTCGTAGAGGTTAGCGGCAAGATGAACAACAGGATAACCTGCCAAAACACCCTTCTGCATTGCGTCTCTAAGTCCCTGCTCTACCGCGGGGAAGAAGTTCTTGGGAACCGCGCCGCCGAATACCGACTCGGTAAATGTAAGTCCCTCTGCCTCACCGGGAGAGAATGTAATTTTTACATGACCGTACTGACCGGAGCCGCCGGACTGCTTCTTGTGCTTACCCTCGACATCAACCTTTTTCTTAATTGTCTCACGGTATGCGATCTTGGGTGTTGTAAGCTCAACATTAGCGCCAAAGCGGTTCTTAAGCTTGGAAACGATTATATCAAGGTGAATATCGCCAAGACCGGAGATTGTAAGCTGCTTAGTCTCGGAATTGTTAACATACTTAATTGTAAGGTCTTCCTCGAGAAGTCTTGCAATACCGGTGGAAATTCTGTCTTCATCACCCTTTGCCATAGGCTTGATAGCCATGGTGAGGTAGGGTCTGGGATACTTGATAGGTGCATATTTGATATCTGCCGCGAGAGTTGTAAGGGTGTCGTTTGTATTTGTTGCGGAAAGCTTTGCAACAACACCGATATCACCGCAGACGAGCTCGTCTACATCTATCTGCTTTTTACCGCGGAGAATGAAAAGCTTGTTGAATTTCTCGTTCGCGCCGCTTGTTGTATTTTTGAGCACCATATCCTTCTTAAGAGTACCGTTCATAACCTTGAAGAAGGACATTTTACCGACAAACGGGTCAGCGACTGTCTTAAATACAAAGAGAGATGTATCGGCACTTGCCGGATCGATAGCCACATCCGTAAGGTTGCCGTCGGCATCAATAAGCTTTTCAACCTTGCGGGCTGTAGGTCTCGGGAAGGACTCTGCAATTGTGTCAAGGAATGTCTTAATTCCCCAGTTCTTAAGAGCCGCGCCGCAGAATACGGGAACGATATCACCTGTAATTATTCCCTGGTGAATAGCCTCAAGCGCCTCCTCACGGGAGATGGGCTCACCGCCGAAGAACTTTTCCATAAGCTCGTCGCTTGTCTGCGCTATCGCCTCGTCAAGCATTGCGTGATACTCGTCGCAAACATCCTTGAACTTATCGGGAATTGCGCTACGAATATACTCACCTGTTGTTTTCTCAAATGTGTAAACGCACATTTCAACAAGGTTAGCAAAGCCGATAACAGCATCACCGTCGATGATAGGAATCTGGATAGGACATACATTAACGCCGTACTTTTCGCGAATAGCGCCAAATACCTTGTAAAATCTTGCTTCGCCGTCATCAAAACGGTTGATAAAGAATGCCTTGGGAATTCCCGCCTCGGTAGCGAGGTTCCACGCAAGCTCTGAGCCGACCTCAATGCCTGCCTTACCGTCTATAACAATAATAGCCGCATCCGCAGCTCTGACACACTGTCTTGCCTCAGCCTCAAAATCAAAGAAGCCGGGGGTATCGAGAATATTTATTTTAGCACCGTTCCAAAGAAGAGGAGCGGTAGCCGCAGAAATAGAATAGCCTCTCTTTGTCTCCTCGGGATCGTAGTCGCATACTGTATTTCCGTCAGCAATATTTCCAAGACGGTCTGTAAGTCTTGAAATATAGAGCATTGACTCTGCAAGCGATGTCTTTCCGCCTCCGCTGTGTCCAAGCAGGGCTACGTTACGAATACTTTTGGTGTAAACCTGGTCCATGAGAAGATACTCCTTGTGAAAAAATTAATTGCCAATGCGAACTTTCGCAAAAACATCTGCTTAAATTATACACTATTTTCCTTTATATTTCAAGAAAAATCGCGCATTCTGAGTGTAGAAAAACGCGACTCCGCTTTGTAAAAAATGCACAAAGAAAGCCGCGTTAGTTATTAAAAAATGATATTTTTGCCCTGCTCTGACATTAAAATCAATTTGGCTTTGCGAGCATATGCGCAAGAACCTGGTATATATTGCTTACTCCGCATATCTGAACTCCCGCGGGAGCCTTAAGAGATTTTGTAACATTCTTCTCCGGTAGAAGAATTTTTGTAAAGCCAAGCCGTATAGCTTCCTTTACTCGGTACTCTATATGAGATACAGCGCGCACCTCGCCTGAAAGACCGAGCTCGCCAAAGGCAATTAAATTATCGGGAATTACCCTGTCGGTGATACCGCTGATAAGCGCCATAGCGATAGAGAGGTCGGCGCTGGGCTCATCAAGCCTTATACCTCCCGCTACATTGAGATATACGTCATTTTCATAGAATTTAAGACCCATACGCTTCTCAAGCACGGCAATCAGCAAACACATTCTGTTGTAATCAAAGCCGTCTGATGTTCGTTTTCCTGTGGCGTAAACGCTTTTAGCAACCAAAGCCTGAATTTCTGATATCATAGGTCTTGAGCCCTGCATAACACATCCGGCGCATGAGCCGCTTGTGTTCTTAGGCCGCTCTGCCATAACAAGCTCGCTGGGGTTGGGTATTTCAACAAGCCCCTTGTCGCCCATTTCAAAAACGCCTATTTCGTTGGTCGAACCAAATCTGTTTTTAATAGCTCTTATAATGCGATAAGAGTTAGTTCTTTCACCCTCGAAATAAAGAACCGCGTCAACCATGTGCTCAACAACCTTGGGACCGGAAATACCGCCCTCTTTGTTTACGTGTCCTACAAGGAAAACCGCAGAACCGTTTGTCTTGCCGTAATTAATAAGGGCCATAGCGCTTTCTCTAACCTGGGTTATGCTGCCGGGTACGGATGTAAAACGCATTGATGACAGAGTTTGAATAGAATCGATAATTATAACATCGGGCTTCAGTGATGAGCATTCATCGAGAATTGCATCAACATCTGTTTCGGTCAGAAGATAAATAGAATCGCCAATGATACCAAGCCTCTCGGCACGCATCTTAAGCTGTCCCTTTGATTCCTCGCCTGAGACATACAAAACCTTTCTTGTACGGCTGAGCTCCGAGCAAATCTGTAAAAGAAGAGTCGATTTACCTATTCCCGGCTCACCGGAAAGCAGCACAACCGACCGATCAACAAGTCCTCCGCCGAGCACTCTGTCGAGTTCACCCATTCCTGTGCCTGTACGCATATATGTAGGTAATTCAAGCTCTGAAAATTTTTGGGCTTTTTCGTGATTTGTACTTCTGCCTGAATTTAAACCCTGCTTTATAGGTTTTTCTATTATTTCTTCTTCGTCAAAGCTATTCCAAGCTCCGCAGTCTGGACATTTGCCAAGCCATTTGGGACTTTCTTTGCCGCACTCTCTGCAAACATAAACTATTTTAGGACCCTTCATTTTTAACATCCTTAAATTTTACTTATTCTAACACATCTATAATACCACAAACTATCGAAAAACTCAACATATTTTGATATTCTTTTTCCGAAAGTTTTTTACACTCCTCTTCGTTGCTTAAAAATCCGCATTCTATGAGTATTGCGGGATTTTCTATGTTCTCAAGAATATAAATTCCTTTTCCTTTTTTTGTAGTTCTGTTGTTTTCTGTCTGAACATCTTTTTTAACCCTTGCTTGTACAGAATCGGCAATAATGCGGCTCTGCTCGTTATTTTCGGAATAGTAAACCTGAAGTCCCGAATATTTTGAATCGCCAAAGGAATTCATATGTATGCTTACAAAAACGGCTTCCGGGTAAAGCTCGGCAAGCTTACACCTGTTTTTTAAATCGGAAATTTTGCGTATACCTTTTATATTCTCCTCGGGCTCATAAAGCAGCTTATCCTCTGTTCGCGTATAAACAACGGCATACCCCTTATCGCTAAAGGCGTTTCCAACGGCGAAAGCGACTTTTAAAGCAATATCCTTTTCAAGGGTGCCGTCTTTTGCTACCGCACCGCTGTCCTCACCGCCGTGTCCTGCATCTATTATTATGATTTTTTCGTTGTTAATATCCGTTCCCGCAGTTAAAAACAGCTCGCTCCCATACACCTTGCCCACGGCGCTTACCGTAACAGCGAGAGTGATTATAAGAATCAGTGCAATGCTTAATAAAGCGACAGAAAATTTATGTTTTCTTACATTTATAATATACCAGCGCATAAAAAAGACCTCCAATAGCTTAAAAAACTATATGGAGGTTTTTGTTAAAATATTACTTATTTTTCTGTTTGTTTCCGAAAACTTTAAAATTGTTCATTCCGAGAGTGTACGCAAGCTGACAAACTCCCACGGTCAAAATAAAGAATATAAGATAGGCAACACCCTGCGCCAGAATATTAATTTCACCGCCAAACGGTAAGCAAACAGCGTTTACAGTGCGTAAGAACATTGCTGATGTAAATCGAACCGCAACAATGAGAAGAGCAACAATACCGTTCATCGCATCACTTCCCGCAAAAACACGAACAAGCTCACCGACTATAATAACTGCGGCGAAGACAAGGTTGACAACATTAGCAACCAGCGAAAGAAGAGCGCCCTTGAGAGGGAAATTCTCGTTTTTACCGCTATCGATTTTTATTCTGTCCTTTGCGCCTATTTCCCAGACAACAGAATATAGAAGCGCCCAATAAAACAAAATAGAAAAAACCGAAGCAACAAGGTTAAGCGAAAAACCAAGCTCTTCGCTGCTCTCCCCCGCAATATTCATTGAAATATAAAGAACCAGGGCAAAAATCGATATTCCAACCTGATTTATCACAAGTCTTACGATTTCATAAGAATTACTTTTTATATGCTTCACAAAAAAATCCACCAATCTCTAAAAAGTCTTTTTATTAATTTTAACATATACAAAAATAAAAACAAGACTACTTCAGAAAAGTTTACACTTTATCCACTAAATTTTTGAAATTATTTTGTATAATAGGGTTATAAAAAGACTTTTGTGAGGAAAAATGGCAGTTTTAACCTTTAAAAGCAGCGAATTTAAAACATTTCCCCCTATTATGAGGGAGTATGCAGGATATATGTCAACGGTTAAAGGCAACAGCGAAAAAACCGTATGCGAATATCTTCTTGACTTAAGAACATTTTTCAGATATTATAAGGTTCAGGATGATATTCTGTCATACGAGCGCGAGGACCTTGAAAAGGTAGAAATATCCGACCTCAGCATTGAAACAATAGGCAGTGTTACAACGGCATCTATTTATGAATTTCTTGTCTATACGCGAAGCTCGCTTGACAATAATTCATCAACCAGAATGAGAAAAATTTCAGCTCTCAGATCCTTTTATAAATTTGTACATGATAAAAAGCACTATATTGATTCAAATCCGACGGTTGAAATCGAACCGCCTAAAAAGGCCTCTACTCTGCCTAAATTTTTAAATGTTGAAGAGGCTGTACGTCTTCTTGAAACGGTTAAATCCGACAAGGAGTCAAAAACTCTTGAGCGAGACTACGCAATAATAGTTCTTTTTCTGAATACCGGAATGCGTTTATCAGAGCTTGTAGGATTAAATCTATCCAGCTTTGACTCAGAACTAAATACGGTAAAGGTTCTTGGTAAAGGAAACAAAGAGCGCATTATTTATCTTAACAATGCAGCGAAGCTGGCTGTTAAATCTTATCTTAAAGTTAGACTTGATCCAAGATTTATCCGAACATCAGACAAAGCGTTTTTCCTAAGCAAAAGACAGCAGCGCATATCGAACAAAACAGTTCAATGGATTATTTATAAATATCTCGACCTTGCGGGACTTGGTGACAGAGGGCTCTCTGTCCATAAATTAAGGCACACGGCAGCGACTCTTATGTACCAAAGCGGAAAGGTAGATATAAGGGTTCTTAAGGATGTGCTCGGTCATGAGCAGCTTAACACTACTCAAATCTATACTCACTTAACAAGCGCAAATCTTGAAAGCGCAGTTGATGCAAATCCACTCTCGGATGTTGTTATAGAAAACAAAAAATAACTCTGCCCTATATTATATCTTAATATTTTAATTTTTAGGTGTTTTATGACTTTAGGACAAAAAATAAAAACAGAAAGAAAAAACAAAAAAATCACCCAAGAGGCTCTGTGCGCAGGCAGAATAACAAGAAATATGCTCAGCGAAATTGAGAATGATAAAGCTACCCCCTCCCTTGATACACTAAGGTTTTTGGCATTATCTCTTGAGCTGCCTATGTCTTACCTTGTTTCGGAAAGCGACGACCTTTTCTTCTACAAAAAATCAGAGAAAATCGCCTCGATAAAAAGCAATTTTAATGAAAAAAAGTACAAAAAATGTATTGAATCCATAAAAACTCTCGAAAAAACAGACGATGAGCTTTCTTATATTCTTGCGGTTTGTTATTTTGAGCTTGGAAAGCAGGCGACACTTGAGGGCTCGTTAAAGAGCGCTATGAAACTGCTCACACTCGCAAAAGAGGAAATGGATTGTACTATTTATCGCTCGGATAGAATAGAGTGTTTAGTGGAGCTTTATTTGTCATTGGCTATGAATATTAAATCACCTCTTCTTGAGCTTGACACAGAACGGTTTGAAAAAACCGTTTTACATAGCTTTGAATTAGATTTTTACAAATTTATAACCGGAGATATGTCTCACAATTACTCAGATCGCGTTTTTTCTATGCATATTGCCGCAAAACAGCTTATTAAGGAAAGAAAGTACATAGATGCCCTTGCGATTTTAAGAGAGATTGAATCAGCAAAGAACCAGAAAAATTATAATGCCTATCTTGTTCTTACGCTTTACACCGATATGGAAACCTGCTTTAAGCAGCTTGCCGATTTTGAAAACGCCTACAAATATTCCGCAAAACGAATGACACTTATAGATCAGTTTAACAACTAAATAGGAAATTACTTTTCTAATCGGCCTATAAAAGCACCTCTTTTGCGAGGTGTTTTTATTATTATATTAATATTAATGAAAAATAATGTCAAATTCTCTTGACATACCACAAATTTGGTGGTATATTATATGTGGTGAAATTTGGTTTGTTTACCAAAGTAGCCAAGTAACAGTTATTTTTAAGGAAGGAGAGATTTGCTAGATTAGGCAAATCGGGAATTCGTTTTGGACAAATACACAAAACCATCATTCTGCGGGCTGCCCACTGCCGCAGAACTGCGCGCAAATCTTGACAAGAGCGCAAGCTCAGATGCAAGAGCGCAGATCACAGCTATTTTTGACGAAAAAACCTTCGTTGAAACAGGGGCGTACACAAAACGAGGCTTTTCGGATTTCTTGAATACCGAAAAATCCTGCGAATTTGAAGGAGTGATTACCGGATACGGTGCTATCGACGGTAAGCTCGCGTTTGCATTTGTTGAGGATGCATCGAGAATGGGCGGCGCTATGGACGAGCGCCACGCAAAGAAGATCGTGGAGCTTTACAGACTTGCTTTGAGCAACGGCGCACCCGTTATCGGTATTTTCAACTCTAACGGTGCTGACATCTTCCAGGGTACATCTGCCCTTGCCGCTTACGGAAAGGTTATGAGCGTTGTTTCCAAGGCATCGGGTGTAATTCCTCAGATTGCATTTGTTGCGGGTAAGTGCATTGGAACAGCGGCTGCTGTTGCATCAATGTTTGACATTGTTGTAAAAGAAGAGTCTGCTCTGCTCTATGTTTCCTCCCCTGCTCTTACAGGCGCTCAGGATGCGCAGGATGCTATCGCAGCCTACACCGGTTCTCTTGACCAGTGCGCAGGTTTTATCAGAACAATTGTAGGATTCCTTCCTGCTAACTCCTCTGTTGGAATTCAGTGCTCGGATATCTGCTCTGATAACCTTAACAGAATGCTCGGCAATCTCGACTTTGCAGGCGAAGCTCTTTCGACCATATCTGTTATTGCTGACAACGGCGTATTTATCGAGCTTTCCGGCTCATATGCTCCTGCCTCGGTTACCGCTTTCACAACCATCGCAGGTGTAAAGTGCGGTGTTGTCGCAACATCCTTTGCTAAGAATGAGGGTAGAATTACTGCTGACGCGGCAAGAAAGATTGCTAAATTTGTCAACCTTTGCGACAGCTTCTCGATTCCTGTTATTACAATAGTTGACTCCTACGGTCTTGCAATTGATAAGGAAAATGAGACCAGATTCGCTCCCGAGCTTGCTAAGCTTGCTACCGCATATGCTTCTTCCACCTGCCCTAAAATTACAGTTATAGCAGGTCATGCTATCGGAGCCGCATTTGTTCTTCTTGGCTCCAAGTCTCTCGGCGCAGACCTTGTTTATGCAACCGACTCCTCCGAGATTGGAGCTCTCGCAACCGAAAGCGGAGTTGCCTTTGCTTGGGACAAGTACATTACAGAGGAAACTACACGTGATTCTCTCATTGAGGATTGGAGAGCTTCTGTTTCTTCTCCCGTAAATGCTGCTTCAAGCGGTGAAATCGATGACATAATCAGCGTAAATGAAATGAGAGCCAGAATTTGCTCTGCTCTTCTTATGCTTGCGGCTAAGGGCGATGCTTCGCTTACAGCCCGCCGTAAAATTCTTCCCTTGTAATTACGGAGGAATTAAATTATGTTTGGTATTGATTACAACAGCCCGATTGTAGACTTTGCGAACTTTGAGGTTTCTGATCTTGTAAGCGCTCTCGGCTTCGGCGGAGCTATGGTGCTTATCGGTATGGCTACCGTATTTGCGGTGCTTATTCTTCTTTGGATATGTCTTGTACTCTTTAAGGTGTTCTTCCATGACATACCCGAAAGAAAAGCAAAAGCTCCTGAGGTATCAACAGTTGTTCCTGTTCAGGAAACAGTCGACTCACAACCCGCTGATACAGAAATTATAGCAGTTCTTGCAGCTGCAATCGCTATGGCGGAGTCAGAATCCGGCGGAATTAAATTTAATGTAGTTTCATTTAAAAGAAAATAATTCAAGGCAGAAAGGAATTTTATTAAAATGAAAAAATATAACATCACAGTAAACGGCACAACCTATGAGGTTGTAGTAGAAGAGGCAGGCTCAGCACCCAGCGCAGCTCCTGTATTTACCGCTCCTGCGGCTCCCGCAGCAGCTCCTGCAGCTCCCAAGGCAGCTCCCGCTCCCGCAGGCGCAGCCGGCGCAAACAAGGTAACAGCTCCCATGCCCGGTACCATCCTTGATGTAAAGGTTTCTGTTGGTCAGGCTGTTAAGAAGGGTGACGTTATCTGCGTTCTTGAGGCTATGAAGATGGAAAACGATATTCCCGCTCCCTGCGACGGTACTGTTGCTTCTGTTAATGTTCAGAAGGGCGCATCTGTGTCTGCAAACGACGTTCTCGTAACTCTTAACTAATACCAAAGAAAGATAAAGGTACTAATAAATGTTAGACGCTATCACAAACTTTCTCGGCACAACAGGCATAGCAAAGCTTGTTGCTGAGCCCGGTTGGTGGCAGTACCTTGTAATGTACGTTATCATTGGCGCGCTCTTCTACTTGGCAATAGTTAAGAAGTTTGAGCCCCTGCTTTTGATGCCCATTGCATTTGGTATGTTGCTTGCCAACCTCCCCGGTGCAAACCTTATACATCTTGAGTATTTCTTTGATGATTACTATATAGCTGTTGAAAACGGTGAGCTTGCGGGTACGCTTGCAATGAATGTTGAAAGCTTTATCCACGGTTTTCTCGGTGGAGATAAGACATTCTTTACATTATCAGAAAATGCTTTAAGCATAGATCTTGATGCTATTTTCAAAGCTGCTCCTTCGATGGATCTTGAATACATTCAGGGTGTTTTCGAGTCATATGTACCCGGTGCCACTCTTGATGCCGAGGGTCTTATACATATCAAAATGTCCCATGTGATCAAGGAAGTCATCAACAACGGCGGTCTTGTAGACATTCTTTACCTCGGTGTTAAGCTTGGTGTTTATCCCTCGCTTATCTTCATGGGTGTTGGTGCTATGACCGACTTTACTCCCCTTATTGCTAACCCCAAGTCCCTGCTTATGGGTGCGGGCGCGCAGCTCGGAGTATTTGTTGCGTTCCTCTTTGCTCTCTTCATCGGCTTCACTCCTGCTGAGGCCGGTGCTATCGGTATCATAGGCGGTGCAGACGGCCCTACAGCAATTCTTGTAACAAAAGAGCTTGCTCCTCAGCTTCTCGGTGCTATCGCAATTGCCGCATACTCTTACATGGCTCTTATTCCCATTATTCAGCCTCCGTTTATGCGACTTCTTACCACCGATAAAGAGAGAAAAATCAAGATGGGCAACCTCAGATCTGTTTCTAAGGTTGAAAAGATTGTGTTCCCCATTGTAGTTACAGCAATTGTCTGCTTCATTATTCCCGATGCTGCTCCCCTTGTTGGTTTCCTTATGCTTGGTAACCTCTTTAATGTTTCGGGTGTTGCTGACAGACTTTCAAAAACTGCACAGAACGAGCTTATTAACATTGTTACAATATTCCTCGGTGTATCGGTTGGCGCAACCGCAAATGCAGAAAACTTCCTTAAGCCCCAGACTATTTTCATTATAATTCTCGGTCTTTGCGCATTCTGCATTTCAACATGCGGCGGTCTTATTGTTGGTAAGATTATGTGCAAGCTTACAGGAGGAAAAATTAATCCTCTTATTGGCTCTGCGGGTGTTTCGGCAGTTCCTATGGCAGCAAGAGTTGCTCAGGATGAGGGACGCAAGTATGATCCTTCAAACTTCCTCCTTATGCATGCTATGGGTCCCAATGTTGCCGGAGTTATCGGTTCTGCCGTTGCGGCAGGTGTATTCCTCAGCTTCTTCGCATAATTACGAAGGAATATTTCAGAAAGGAAATTTAAAATGTCTAAAGTTTTAATTACAGAAACTGTCCTCAGAGATGCGCATCAGTCCTTGGCGGCAACAAGAATGACCACCGAAGAGATGATTCCCGTTCTCGAGGATATGGATAAAGTTGGTTATTATTCTCTTGAAGCTTGGGGAGGAGCTACATTTGACTCCTGCCTCCGCTTCCTCCACGAGGATCCCTGGGAAAGACTCAGAACTATTAAGGATCACGTAAAGAACACAAAGCTTCAGATGCTCTTCCGCGGTCAGAACATTCTTGGCTACCGCCACTATGCAGATGACGTTGTTGAGTACTTTGTTCAGAAATCTATCGCTAACGGTATTGATATTATTCGTATATTCGATGCTCTTAACGATCCGAGAAACCTCGAGACCGCAATTAAGGCGGCTATTAAGGAAAAGGGTCACGTTCAGGCCGCTATTTCCTACACCACATCCCCCTTCCACACAAACGAGGGCTTTGCAGAGTACGCAAAGCAGCTTGAGGAAATGGGCGCTAATTCCATTTGTATCAAGGACATGTCCGGTCTTCTTAAGCCTTATGAGGCATATCAGCTTGTTAAGACCATAAAGAACACCGTTTCAATCCCTGTTAACCTCCACTGCCACTACACAGCAGGTCTTGGTTCTATGACTCTGCTTAAGGCTATTGAGGCAGGCGTTGACATTGTTGATACCGCTATTTCTCCTCTTGCTATGGGTACATCTCATGCTCCCACCGAGGCTATGGTTGCAACACTTCAGGGTACACCTTATGACACAGGTCTTGATCTTGCTAAGCTTGATGTTGTTGCAAAGCACTTTAACAAGATTAGAGAAAACTACCTTGCGTCCGGTCTTATCGACCCCAAGGTTCTTAAGGTTGACGTAAATGCTCTTCGTTACCAGGTTCCCGGCGGTATGCTCTCTAACCTTATCAGCCAGCTTAAGATGGCAGGTAAGTCCGACAAGCTCGACGAGGTTCTTGAAGAGGTTGCAAACGTTCGTGAAGACGCAGGCTTCCCTCCCCTTGTTACTCCTACCTCCCAGATCGTTGGTACACAGGCAGTAAACAATGTGCTCTTTGCTAACGAGGGCAGATACGCAAGAGTTACTAAGGAGTTTAAGGGACTTATTCGCGGTGAGTACGGCAGATGCCCTGCTCCCATTTCCGAGGACTTCAAGAAGAAGATCATCGGTGACGACGAGGTTATTGATTACAGGCCCGCTGATAAGATTGCTCCCGAGATTGATTCTCTTCGCCAGAGAGTTGCTCCATACAAGGAGCAGGACGAGGACCTTCTCTCCCTCGCGCTCTTTGAGCAGGTTGCTATCAAGTTCTTCGACTGGAGAAAACAGCAGAAGTACAACCTTGACGAAAACGCAAGCGCAAAAGACGGCGTTCACGCTATCTAATCCATATAATGTTTTAGGGCTGTTGCAAAAAGCAACAGCCCCATTTTTTAGAAACTATACAAAAGTAAAAATCATTCAAACAAGGAGTCCCAAATAGAGCCTTTCGGCTTTGATACAGGAATTTGGAAGTTAAAGAAGCTATTAACCTCCTCGTCTGTAAGCGGCGGAATACCGTAAACATAGGTGGCTTTTCCGTTTGAATCATAATGACCGGAAAAACTGGAGTAAAGCGCTGTTTTAAACAAAATAAAGCTACCGTCTTCAAAAAGCAAACGAACACAGTATCCGCTTGGCGAATCTACCGAATGATAATCTATAAAATAATCTCTTTCTGTAATTGCATCAACAAAGCTTTCTGTCTTTTCTTCCGATAATGTTTCTATAATCTCAAATTTATTTACATCAACATCAACAAGGTCATAAATGTGACTGTTTCCCCAATTGAAATTTCTCTCATTGGAATTAGGATTATCATAATAAATAAGCTCAACGGCCTGTAGTTTATCAAAATCCTCTTTATAAAAGCAAGCAATTCCAGGGTCGCACGAAGTAAAAGCGAGGATACAAATTGATAATATAAGTATCAATGAAAGCGTTTTGCTTGTTTTACTATTCATACATTATGACTCCTTTTTTCTTTATTATAACATAAATTAATATGTACGTCAATAGAAAAGAGCACACGCAAGATTTATCCTGCGTGTGCTTAAAATTACTTGTTTTCACTATCATCTGATTCGGATTTTTCATCAGCCTTTGTCTCGGTTAAGTCCTCTTCGGGCTTTATTTCGTTATTTTCGGTTTTGTCGGTGGTTTCATCAACATGACTCTTTCCGAAAATATCATGAAGCATTTCATCGGACAGAGGCTCGCCGTTTGCCATTCTCTTAGAAAGCTCCTCGCGGCGGATACGTTCCTCTTCCTCGGCTTTTGCATTATTTTCGTGAGCTGTCTGGTTTTCTTCCTCACTCTTTTGCTTCTTTCTGAAAGCAATATCCTCGATAGACTCTATTGTAGGATTCTCCATTTCCATAGCCGCGCGGAACTGCTCCTCGTCCATAGACTCGTTTTTAAGCAGAAACTCCGCAACAAAGTGAAGCTTGTTTATATGCTCGGTGAGAATTGACTTACATCTGTCATAAGAAGATGAAATGATTGCGCGAATTTCATCGTCGATATCAGCAGCCGTCTTCTCGGAATAGTTCTTACCCGAGGAGAAGTCTCTGCCGAGGAACACTGCATCGTCGGAATGCTCTGAGCCGTAAAGCACAGTACCAAGCTTTGAGCTCATACCGTAGCGGGTTACCATATTGCGGGCAATGGAGGTAGCCTTCTGAATATCGCTTGATGCGCCTGTTGAAATATCGTCAAGAATAATTTCTTCGGCAACTCTGCCGCCAAGGCTTAAAACAATATGGTCAAGCATTGCGTTCTTAGAGGTTGTCATTCTGTCCTCGGTAGGAACACTGAGGGTTACACCGCCTGCAGAGCCTGCGGGAACAATGGTGATATGCTTAACAGGATCGGTATGCTTACAGTAATAGGAAGCAACCGCGTGACCTGCTTCGTGATAAGCGCAAAGCTTATTGTCGGCATCGGTTCTGATTTTAGATTTCTTCTGAGGTCCGAGAAGAATCTTCATATAAGACTCTTCAATATCAACCATACCGATAAGCGCCTTGTTTTTCTTAGCCGCGCGGAGCGCTGCCTCGTTCATAAGGTTTGCAAGCTCAGCGCCTGTAAAGCCTATTGTGGTCTGGGCAATCTTCTTAAGGTCAACGGTTTCCTCAAGAGGCTTGTTACGGCAGTGAACCTTAAGAATTTCTTCTCTGCCCTTGATGTCGGGATAATTTACTGTTACACGTCTGTCAAAACGACCTGGTCTGAGAAGCGCCGGATCGAGTATATCAGGACGGTTTGTCGCAGCCATAACAATAACACCCGAGTTTGTGCCAAAGCCGTCCATTTCAACAAGGAGCTGGTTTAAGGTCTGCTCTCTTTCGTCATGACCGCCGCCAAGACCTGCACCTCTGTGACGTCCAACTGCGTCAATTTCGTCAATAAATATAATACTTGCGGGAGTTTTTCTCGCATTATCAAAGAGGTCTCTTACTCTTGATGCGCCGACACCGACATACATTTCAACAAAGTCGGAGCCTGAAATTGAGAAGAACGGAACACCCGCCTCTCCTGCAACAGCCTTAGCAAGCAGGGTTTTACCTGTACCGGGAGGGCCTACGAGAAGAACACCTCTCGGAATTCTTGCGCCAAGCTTAACGAACTTGTCGGGGTCCTTTAAGAACTCAACAACCTCTTCAAGCTCTGCCTTTTCCTCATCAGCGCCTGCAACATCCGCAAACTTAACGGCATTTTTGTCACCTGTGACAACCTTTGCCTTAGACTTGGAGAAGGAGCCTATCTTACCTGCTCCGCCGCCTGTGGTCTGCTTCATAAGGAATATCCAAAGACCGATAATTACTACCGCAGTAATGATATAAGGAAGATACATTACGTACCAAGGTGTTTCCTCAGGAGCCTCGTAGTCATATTTTTTAAGATTAGAGTTTCCGCTCTCGTATTTTTCCCTGGCGATAGCATTTATCTCATCAATCTGAGTTGTATAGGTAAACTCGTAACTATACTCTTTTTCAACATATTTGGGATTTCCGTTCTCGTCGAGAACAATCTCGTTAAGCTCGTTTCTTTGAACTTCAAGAACGGTGAGATGTATAATGCTGTCGGAATCAACAACAAAGGATGTGACCCTGTCCTCCTTGAACATCTGAATCATATCACTGTAAACAAAATCCTCTTCTTCATTTTGAGATGAGAAGAAGGAAACGCCCACAATGACTGCTCCAACAAGAATAATGAGCAGAAGTATGCTCTTAAAATTTGCCTTCATTTAAGTATCTTCCATGCCTTTCTCTAAAAAAACAATATAAAATTCAAGCCTTTTGAGGCTTAAACTCGGATGTCGAGCGCATTCTGATTTTCGATAAACTCTCGCCCTTTCCGATACCGAGGCACACGTATAATTCTGTGCCGTCTTTATTTCCGTCATCCCTGACACCGAGACCCGGTACCCAGACAACTCCTCTGTCATCGCAAAGAAGCGGAATGCTTTCACGATAGCTTTTCGGAATTTTTAAATCAGAGAAAAGCTTCTTAACCTTTCTCGTCATACCGCCATAAAAAATAGTGTCTCCGTCTCTTCGCGAACGAAGCACAAGATCGCCTACTATTATAGCAGATGAAATTTTCGCTTGTATTGATATTTTGTAAACATTTAAACAAGTTTTGTCGAATTTTGTTTTGCTGACAATAAAATCGGCATCAAAACCCTCAAGAACATTTTTTTCATCGGTCAGCTTGAAAAAATAATTATAGCAGGAAAGCTCTCTCTGCGAAACAATTCTGCAATTACCCGACTCACATACAAAAACCTTTTCTCCGGGGAGATTGTAGGAAAAATTATCCTTTTGAATAAGAGATACAAGCGAATTGGTTATGACGGCCGAAAGCTCTGCGCCGTTATTTTTTGCAAATTTAATAAGCGCTCTTGACAAAACTGCTCTGTGAAGCCCTCGGAGCTTATTTACTTTTACAGAAGTATCATCTCCGATTATGTTGTCCGCACAGGTCGAAATATATTCATCGTCATATCTGAGATTTGACGACAGCCTTGACACCATCAAAGCGGGATCGTCGCATATGCCCGAAATTACAGGTACAATCTTATGACGGATATAATTTCTTCGGTACTCGGTTTCATTATTCGTTTCATCGGTAACAAAATCGATTTGCGCACAGACAAGCGCATTTATTATATCGGATTTTTTTACTCCGATAAGCGGGCGAAATATATTATCTCTTACAGGGGGTATTCCGCAAACACCTCTAAGCCCAGTTCCTCTGAAAATATTGAATATTACGGTTTCCAGATTATCATCGGCATTATGAGCTACAGCTATCGAGCTAATATCTTTTCTGCCTTGTATTATGTTCTGAAATTCTTGATATCTCACATTTCTCGCGCACTCTTCAATACCAAGTCCGTTTTCTTTCGCGATAGAGGGGACATCTATTTTTTCAGAAATAAATTCAACACCAAGCGATGCGCACATTCTCTTTGCAAAGGTTTCATCCCTATCTGCACTTTCGCCTCTGATTGAGTGATTGATGTGCACGGCAAGGATAGGAAAATCTGCCGTTCTACGCCTATATTCAATCAAAAAGCACAAAAGCATAACAGAATCAGCGCCGCCCGATAAACCGACAAGAACTCCCTTTTTTATCATTTTTTCCATACCGAGTTCTTCTATCGAAGATACCGCCAAGGAATAAATATCTTTTCCGGGAGCTGTCGCAAACAGAGATAAGATTTTTTTATCCATTTATAGTTAAATCTTCCTCAAGTGTTCTGAACTTTGTGAACTGGCCTATCCAGCCCATCTTAACATTACCGACAGAGCCATGACGGTTTTTGGCAACTATAACCTCTGCGGTGTTTGCCGTATCGGCAGCCGAGGAGTCATCAGCCTGCGCACCGCCGATATCCTTATAATACTCATCACGGTAGAGGAAAAGAACTATATCCGCGTCCTGCTCGATAGAACCCGAGTCACGAAGGTCGGCAAGCGTAGGTCTTTTACCAGCTCCGGGACGGGATTCGGTTCCACGGTTAAGCTGGGCGCAGCATACAATAGGAATTCCAAAATCCTTTGCCATAATTTTGAGATTTCTTGATATTTCACCAACCTGCTGAGCTCTGTTATCTGTATTTGCGGTAGTCTGCATAAGACCTATATAGTCGATAACCACAAGTCCAAGATTAGGAAGTCGTCTCAGCTTGGATTTCATCTCGGTCGTGGATATTGCAGATGTGTCATCAATATAAATATCACAACCTGAGAGGGTTGAAATAACATCAACAATATTATTCCAGTCCTCAGGCTTTAAATCTCCTGTACGAAGAGCTCTTGAATCAACCAGAGCCTCACTTGAAATAATACGGCTGACAAGCTGCTCGCCCGACATCTCAAGGGAGAATATTGCAACAGCCTTTTTAGTAGCCTTTGCAACATTTGTCGCAATATTAAGCGCAAAAGATGTTTTACCCATACCGGGACGGGCACCGAGTATAATAAGGTCACCCTTTCCCATCTGAATAAGCATTCTGTCAAGTCCTGAAAAGCCTGTTTTGGTTCCGGTTACAGCACCTTTGTTTTCGGACATTGTCTCAATGTCCTTATAGACGTTCTGAAGAACGTCACGAATGTGCCTGAACTCTTTTGTATCATTATTATGAGATATATCAAAGATCTTCTGCTCGGCATTATCTATAACCGTGCGTACCTCTTCCTCCTCACTGTATGCATCTGTGCTTATTTCATCACAGATATTGATAAGACGGCGAAGAGTTGATTTATCTTTAACGATTCTTGCGTAATCCTTGACATTAGATGCCGATGGGACAGATTCAGCCAGAAGTCTAATATACTGTATGCCACCCGTTTCATCACGGTCACCCTGCTCTACAAGCGCATTAACAAGAGTTACAATATCTATTGTTTTGCTCTTTGAATACATAGCGAGAAAAGCTGAATAAATATGCTTATGCTCAGCAAGATAAAAGTCATCAACCGTGATCATTCCGCCGATTTTATCAAAGGAATCGGGATCAACAATAATAGAACCTAAAAGGGCCTGCTCTGCCTCTATGGAAACCGGCATTTGTCTTATGATATCGCTGGTAGAATCCATATTAAGCTACGTCCTTTCTGATTTTAGTGAAAATTATTGATGTACGTTTACGACAAATTTTGCGCTTATGTCTGCAAGAATCTTTATTTCGACAGAGTATTTACCATAAGCCTTTATAGCTTCTTTTATCTGAATTTTACGCTTGTCAATATCGACAGAGAGCTTTTTTGAAAGCTCGGCAGCAATATCCTTTGCGGTAACAGAGCCGTAAAGTCTGCCGTCGGCACCGTGATCCATAATAATATCTATCTCGGTGTCCTTGATTTTTTCGGCAAGAGCGGAAGCCGCCTTTCTGTCCTCGTTTATCTTATACTGCTTTGCTTCTTCCTTGCTTTTAAGCTCACTTGTTGCCTTTGCATCAGCTGCAACAGCCTTTTTCTGAGGGAACAGGAAGTTGCGAGCATAACCGTCAGATACTTCAACTATCTGATCTTTTTTTCCCTGTCCTTTTACATCACACAATAATATAACTTTCATTGTTTCTCCTTTACCGCATCGCGGTGCAATTATTTTCAAAAATTATCAGTCATTAAACTGCGCATCAATACTGTACTTAAGCTCTGAGAGCACTGCCGCAATAGAATCGGATACTATCTGCGCGCCGGCTACGTCAAAGTGACCTCCGCCGCCCATACGTTCAAGGATAAGCTGAACATTTATCTGACCCGAGGAACGGGCTGAAATATGGATCTGCTCACCTATTCTGACAAGGGTAAACGCAGCCTCAACACCGCGAAGCGTAAGCATTTTATCAGCTGCCTTTGAGGCTATGATACGGAAGCTTTCGTCAGTTTCGCCGTCGCAGGAGGAAATAGCGATACAACCGCGGTACATCGTGATCGAGGTGTGGAATCTCGCTTCCTTTGAAAGATCCTCGGGAACAGTCTTAAATAGATTATAGACATCTGTGGGGTTAGCTCCGGCACCTCTTAGGTACTGTGCTGCGCCAAAAGTACGTGTACCGGTGTTTCTTGTAAACTGCTTTGTATCAAGAAGAATACCCGCAAGAAGAAGGTCTGCTTCCTCTTTAATAAGGTTCTGGGAGCTGACAGTACTCTCAAGCATCTCGGTTACAAGCTCGCATGTAGACGAAGCCGAGGGCTCGATATACGAAAGCTTTATAACATCCGATATATTGTCGGTCTTTCTGTGATGGTCGACTATGGCGATAGAGCCCGCCTTTGCGGCAATATCCGAGAACTGCGCTCTGCCGACCGAGCCGTGGTCAACAAGAATAACAAGTGTATCCGGACCAAGGAGGTCAAGACCGTATGCGTTATCTACAAAGACCTCCGAATACATATTTGTCTTCTGCATCATTTCAATACAGGGACGGAGGTTTTTATCATGAAGGTCTATTGCTATGTTTGCCTTAACACCGCAAAGCATAGCGAGACGTGCTACACCGACAGACGCGCCGATAGAGTCAAAGTCGCCATAACGGTGACCCATAATAACAACATTGTCGGAACGCACCATAAGAGCTGTAAGCTGGCTGGCAAAGGATCTGGATTTTACATTAGAGCGCTTGTAGACCGTCTTTGTACGTCCGCCGTAGAATGCGGTTCCGTCTTCAGATTTATAAACCGCCTGGTCGCCTCCGCGCTGGAGTGCGAGGTCAATAGCATCTCTTGCGTCAAGCTCACGCTGAGACAGAGTATCACGGCTGCGTGAAACACCGACAGAAACGGTGATAGAAACTCCGTCACCTACTCGTGAATCTCTTATTTCGTCAAGTATTGAAAAACGGTTTTCTATACATTTGTCAAGATAAACAGAGTCGAAAAGCATGATATATTTGTCCTTGTCATAGGACTTTATTATGCCGTTCATAGAGGCTGCCCACGCCTTGAGCTTTTCTTCTGTTCTGGTAACCGCATCTGCATATTTGTCGTGTACATACTGCAGAACGTCTTCAACATTGTCTATTGCTATGTAAGCAACAGCAACCTTTTCATCAAGATACTTACGCTCGGTTTCACGAAGCTCTGTTATGTCGGTAAGCAAAGCGATGTATAGCCCGTCGCCCTTATCCGAAACCGCAAAGCCCTCCATCTTGTAAACCGACTTTTCAAGATTTACAATAACATCTCTTCCCGAGACATTATCGGGTGTTATCCCAAAAAGAGAGGTTATGTTCTTAGCAACATAATTTTCATAGCTGTCAAGGGTTTCACGCATAGCATCGTTGTACCAAAGAATTGTGCCCAAAGAATTAAAAGCTATAACAGGCGATGTTGTATTCTTAAATACTATGCTGCTGTCCTCCGAAAGAAGCATATGGATATTCTTTTTGGGAACAGCTTCAGCTTTTGTACCCCGTCTGAACGCAACAATCGCCACCTCAACGAGATAGCCCAGCGTAACAAGAATAGCGGGAAGTACAGCCTGACCCGGGAAAATCGAAATAAGCACAGAGACAAGCGCAATATTAAAGCACGCCAGCGAGACGTAAAGAACAATTTCAAAACGCGACGCATAAGGGATATGAATTATATTGGCTCTGTTATTATCATGCTTCATATAAAATACAACTCCTTAAGAACCAGAGCCTGTGCCCTGTCCGTTTTTTAATAATTTGTTTTGTTGAATTGTGTATACAACACCGAATACCGAAACCACATCGAGAGCCATACCGCCAAGCAAGGCAAAACCGACAGCAAGTATGACAATACCGAGAACTTTGCGATTTTTGTTTGAAAACAGCTCAAGCACAGCCTTCAAGCCGATATAGGCAAAAACGGTTGCAAAAATGCCCGAAAGGTTCAGTACAGAAAGGTCAAACAAACCGTCTCCGTATGCAAAGGAGGATAAAAGGTACACAGCAATATACAGATATGCGTATATTGACGGAACAGCAAATTTCCAATTTTTAATTTCGTTCTCTTCATCAGCAAACCGTTTTGCAACGGCTGTGAAAATTTTAAGAGTTAATCCCGCTAAAACAAATGAAATAATGAAAACATAAGACACGAGTAAATTAACAACTCCGTCGATTAAGGCTCCGAAATATTCCGGAGTAAACTCAATTTGCTCGATACCCTCAACAGCTACGGAATCCATAGCCTGCATCATACCGTTTACAAAATCGGTACGTATTCTTTTGTAAAGCTCCGAGTAAAAATCAAAAGCACTATCAAGGGAATAGTCACCTGTTTTAACAAAGGCAATTAAAACAAATGAAAAAATAATAGCTATGGCGATAAACAATGTTAGGATTACTGCCGTATCACATTTTGAGTTACCAAAGCGATAAGCTAATCCGAGCACTAATCCGCACAAGACGGATACGGCACACCAAACAGGCAGAATCGAAACGGGAATAAGCAGAAGAGCAACACTGACAGCCGCGCAAATTATAGATAATACATGTTTATTTTTTTCAAAAACAAAAAGCAAAGCATAAAAAGCCGCCGTAATAGGTAAAAGTATTTCTCCCACTACCGCAGTACCGACAAGCGACAGTAATGTGAGAATGAAGAACAAAGTAATAGAAGCTTTATATGATTTATCCGATCTTAATTCCGTTTTCATTCCGCTTTCCTTTCTTTTAATTCATATAATTATAACATAAAATAATATTTTTGTAAAGAAATAAAATAAAAATAATGTAAAATAATTGTAAACAGCACTTTTTCAAACATTTTTTGCTTTTTGGTGTTGCAAAGTGCCCGGATTTATTGTAAAATATAGATATTAAACTAGAGAAAGGAAGGAAGTATGCTAAATCGTTTGACAAAAGATACAAGCGTTGCCGAACTACCCGGTGTAGGCAAAGCTCGCAAGGAAAAGCTTGAAAAGCTAGGTATATTCACCGTAGGAGACCTTGTTTTTTATTTTCCCAGAGCACATGAAATGCGCGGAAATGTACTCCCTCTTTCTCATTTTTCTCTTGATTGCCCTGCCTCGTACATTATAACCGTTTCTTCATCGGTCAGTACGGCTAAAATAAAGCAGGGGCTTACAATTTCAAAATTCCGCGCATTTGACGACAGCGGAAATATAGAAATTGTATTCTTTAATTCTCCTTACGTAAAGGATGTTTTTCACATCGGTGACAGATTCAGAATATACGGCAAGGTCACCGCTTCAAAAAACAAGCTTCAAATAGCAAACCCAAAATATGAGCCATACCTTGAGGGTGTTGCTTTACCCGATTATATTCCGATATATCATTCAACAGACTCCCTTTCGTCAAAGCAAATAGAAAAGCTGGTCACAGTAGCCTTAAATGATGTTCTGCCTGATATTATCGACTATATTCCTGACAATTTAAGAATTGAAAACAATTTACCAACTCTATCATATGCCATAAAAAATGCCCATTTTCCCGAAAGTGCTGATGCACTTTCGCGTTCTCTTTTAAGACTGGCATTTGATGAAATTATGCTTTTTGGCATTGGTATTTCTCTTTCGTCTATGCGCAAGAATGAGGGAAATGGAATAAAGTTTAAAAAAACCTCTCTCGAACCTCTTACTTCCCTTTTGCCCTATGAGCTTACTCCGTCTCAAAAGGCTGCGGTAAACGATATTTATAAAGACACCGTTTTGGGAAACAACGGTTTGATCTCTCCTATGGCGAGAATACTTGTAGGAGACGTAGGTACCGGAAAAACCATATGTGCGGTTATGGCAATGTATATTGCGGTACAGTCAGGTTATCAGGCTGCTCTTATGGTTCCTACTGAAATTCTTGCAAGACAGCATTATTCGGATATAAAAGAGCTTCTTGGAACTCTTGGTATAAAAACCGAGCTTTTACTCGGCTCTACCGCAAAAAAAGAAAAGACGCGGATATATTCATCTCTTAAAAGCGGCGAATGCGACATTGTAATAGGTACACACGCGCTGATATCTGATAATGTGGATTTTTCTAGGCTGGGGCTTGTTGTTACCGACGAGCAGCATCGCTTCGGTGTTAATCAACGCTCGCTTCTTAAAAGCAAAACAGAAAACGTACATATGCTCGTTATGAGCGCAACTCCCATTCCGAGAACTCTTGCTCTTTCTATGTACGGTGACCTTGATGTTTCAAGAATAACCGATATGCCTAAGGGTCGAATGAGAGTTGATACTTTTGTTGTTGATGAGAGTTACCGAAAAAGACTTAACGATTTTATTCGCCGTCAGGTTGAAACAGGCGGACAGTGTTATATTGTGTGCCCCTCCATTGAGCCGGGCGAAAACAACGAGGAGCTATATATTACCGATTCGATAGGCGGCGGATTTGTTAATGTAAATTCACTTAATCTGAAAAATGCGGTAGAATATGCCGAGGAATTAAAAAGTGCCCTGCCTGATATAAAAATCGATGTTCTTCACGGAAAAATGAAAGTGCAGGAGAAAGACGAGGTAATGGCAGGATTTTCTTCGGGAGAAACCAAGGTCCTTGTATCTACGACCGTAATCGAGGTTGGAGTAAATGTCCCCAACGCATCGCTTATGATTGTTGAAAACGCAGAGCGCTTCGGACTGTCACAGCTTCATCAGTTAAGAGGAAGAGTTGGCCGCGGAACAAGAAAATCATTCTGCGTTCTTGTCTCGGATATGAAAAGCGAAAAATCAAGAGACCGCCTCGAAACAATGAAAACCACATACGACGGCTTTGAGATAGCGGAAAAAGACCTGCTTATGAGAGGTCCCGGAGATTTCTTTTCTCAAAATAACAGCAATATTTTAAGGCAGAGCGGTGGATTTGAGTTTAAGTTTGCATCAAAGTGCGACTCAACCGACTTGTTTGAAAAGGCGTTTAATGCAGCAAAAACAATTGTTTCAAAAGACCCCACCCTTAGCTCACCCGACCATAAGCTATTACATAAAGAAATAGAAAAACGTATTAGAATAAACACAATTACCATTTCATGATCAGAAAGGCAAATAAAAAGATGGCAAACAAACCTCTCGCCGACAGACTCCGTCCCAAATCCTTTGACGAGGTTGTTGGACAAAAGCATCTTGTTGGAGAAAAAGGAATTATCAGAAAGCTGATAAACAATAGCAGAATTCCGAATATGATATTTTTCGGACCTCCAGGTACAGGAAAAACAACCGTTGCCAATATTGTTGCTTCCATTTCGGGAATGCAGCTATTTAAATTCAATGCTACAACCGCCTCTCTTGCCGATATTAAAGAGGTGATGGCATCGACAGACAATATGTTTGCCGATAACGGAACACTTCTTTACCTTGATGAAATTCAGTATTTTAATAAAAAGCAGCAGCAGTCTCTTCTTGAATTTACCGAAAACGGAAAAATTACCCTAATCGCATCAACTACAGAAAATCCATATTATTTTGTCTATAACGCTCTGCTCTCACGCTCATCTGTGTTCGAATTCAAATCGGTAACTCCCGATGAGTGCTTGCCTACGCTCAGAAGAGCGCTTAATACCCTTAACAGCGATTT